>JBJMNK010000065.1:0-15130 GCA_045804265.1 Gemmatimonadaceae bacterium
ATGCAGCGATCGCAATCTAGTGGGCCTGAGAGGAGTTGAACCTCCGACTTCACGCTCATCAGGCGAATTACCAGGCTCCCGTAACCCCCGACATCAACCCCTGATCCAGAGGGCGGACCGTGCGATCTGCCGTCTGTTTCCGCCCGCCCTGTCGGGGTTTGCCGGAGTGGATCCAGATACGAATCCAGACACGAATCCAGACACACAAGGCGTCTGCCGGGGGCGGAGAGAGAATGGTTCGCGCTTGCGGTGTCGGTCACCGGGTTCTGCGGCAGCCCCGGGACATCTCAGTGTCGCATCCTCGCATACCCGCAGGATTTCGCTTGACACCACGCGCTCGCGGCCTATAATGCCGTCATGTTGCGCTCGTCGCTCCTCCTCCTTACTCGCGCCCTCGGCCAGAACATTACTGGTCGCGGGCTTTCGTGTCTGGGAGGATCCACCGAGTAGCGCGACGCTCGTGTCGCGTACGGCCCCTCCCGCGTGATCGTGGGGGGGGCCATTTCGTTTTCATGCCGCCTCCTCGACACGGCGCGGGACGTACGCAGCGAATCACGTGGCTCCGGCCCCTTCGTGTACCCCTCACCGCTGCCGAAAACCATGCTCGCTCCAAACGCTCATCAGGCTCCGCTCGACTACGTCCGCGTGTTCGACACCACGCTTCGTGACGGGGAACAATCGCCGGGTTGTACCATGTCGCTCGTGGAAAAGCTCGAGGTTGCGCGCCAGCTCGCGCGTCTCGGCGTCGACATCATCGAGGCCGGCTTTCCCGCGGCCTCCCCCGGTGATGCCGACGCGGTTCGTCGTGTCGCCGAAGAGTTCGGCGCTGAGGGGAGTCCCGTCATCTGCGGGCTTGCCCGCGCGACCGAGAGCGACATCGACACCTGCCTGACGTCGATTGCGCCGGCGGCGCAGGCGAGGGTCCACGTCTTTCTCGCGACGTCGAACATTCACCTCGAGCACAAGCTTCGCTGCACGCGCGACGAGCTGATCGCCCGCGCGGTGAGCGCAGTCGCGCAAGCGAAGTCCGGGACGGATGACGTCGAGTTCTCGCCGGAAGACGCGACCCGGTCGGACATCGGCTTTCTGCTCGACGTGCTGGCGGCCGTGATCGAAGCCGGAGCGACGACGCTCAACATCCCCGATACCGTCGGTTACGCGACGCCTGCTGAATACGCCGCCCTCATCGAGCGTGTATGCACGCTCGCGCATGGCACCGAGGGCGTCGTCGTCTCGGCGCATTGCCACGACGACCTCGGACTCGCCGTCGCGAACTCACTCGCGGCGATCCGGGCCGGCGCACGACAGGTCGAGTGCACAGTCAACGGGATCGGCGAGCGCGCCGGCAACGCATCGCTCGAGGAGATCGTGATGGCGCTGCACACGCGTGCCGATCACTTCGGGATCGGGACGCGTGTGGACACGCGCGAGCTGATGCGCGCATCGCGCGTCGTTGCGTCCTGCACCGGATCGTACGTCTCACCGAACAAGGCCATCGTTGGCGCGAATGCGTTCGCGCATGAAGCAGGAATTCACCAGGACGGAATGCTCAAGCATGCGTCGACCTACCAGATCATCGCGCCCGACGTCGTCGGCGCCGATGGCAGTCAGCTCGTCCTCGGCAAGCATTCCGGACGGAACGCGCTGCGCAGCCGCCTCCGCGCAATGGGCCACGAGCTCGATGACGAACGGTTCCTCGAGGTGTTCGCGCGCTTCAAGCAGCTCGCGGACCGGAAGAAGACCGTGAACGCGCGCGATCTCGCCGTGCTCGCGACGGGGGCGCAGGAGCACGCGCCGGCGGAGTGGAGCCTGCAGCAGCTGCAAGTCGCCTGCGGGACGCACGTCATCCCGACGGCGACCGTACAGCTCCGCGATCCACACGGGACGACGCGCACCGCGTCGTCCACCGGGAGCGGCCCTGTCGACGCCAGCTGCCGCGCGGTGAATGCACTGGTCGGCGACATCGCCGAGCTGCAGGGCTTCACCGTCCGCAACGTCAGCGAAGGCGCCGAGGCGTTAGGCGAGGTGACGGTGCGGATCAAGGACTTCGCCACGGCGGAGACCTGCGTCGGGCATGGCGCCCATACCGACGTCGTCACGGCGTCGGTGGAGGCATACGTCGACGCGCTGAACAGCCTCGTGCACGCGAAGCGCTGGGCGAAGCCGGATGCGCGGGCAGCGACGGAGCGTTACGAGCTATCGGCGGCGCCGGACGCGGCTGCGGGAGTCACGGCATGAGTACCCACGGTCCGCGAACGCTGTTCGAGAAGCTGTGGGATCGTCACGTCGTTCGCGCGGAGACGCCGGCGACACCCGCGGTGCTGTACATCGATCTTCACCTCGTCCACGAAGTCACCTCCGCGCAGGCGTTCACCGAGCTTCGCGAGCGAAAGCTTCCTGTTCACGCTCCGCATCGCACGGTGGCGACCATGGACCACTCGACGCCGACCACCCGTGGCGGCTTCGCCGGGCTGCCCATCCGCGACGCGGGGACTGGTGCACGGGTCGCGCAGACGGAGCGGCTCGCGCAGAACTGCGCGGAGTTCGGGATCCCGCTGCTCGCGTTAGGCGACCGGCGGCAGGGCATCGTCCATGTCATCGGGCCCGAGCTCGGGCTGACCCAGCCGGGGATGACCGTCGTCTGCGGCGACAGCCACACCAGCACGCACGGCGCGTTTGGCGCGCTCGCATTCGGGATCGGAACGTCGCAGGTCGCGCAAGTGCTCGCCTCGCAGTGCGTGCTCCAGACGAAGCCGAAGACGCTCGAGGTCCGCATCGAAGGGACGCTGTCGCGCGGAGTGACCGCCAAGGACGTCATCCTCGCGGTCTGCGCGAAGCTGGGTGTCGGCGGGGCGACAGGTCACGCGATCGAGTATCGCGGGAGCGTCATTCGCGCGCTTTCGATGGAAGAGCGGATGACGGTCTGCAACATGTCGATCGAGGCTGGCGCGCGCGCGGGGATGATCGCCCCGGACGACGTGACGTTCGCCTACCTTCGCGATCGCCCGCATGCACCGCGCGGCGCAGCGTGGGACGCGGCGGTTGCCGACTGGCGCACGCTCGCAACCGACGAGGGCGCCCAGTTCGACCGTTCCATAACGCTCGATGGATCTGCATTGGCTCCGATGATCACCTATGGCACCAACCCCGGCATGGGCATGTCCATCACCGACACGATTCCCCATCCGGATCGGCTCGAGGATCGCAGCGAGCGCGAAAATGCCGAGCGTGCGCTTCGGTACATGGGCCTGACGGCTGGGGGGCTGCTCGAAGGAACGCCGGTGAATGTCGTGTTCTTCGGAAGCTGCACCAACTCGCGGATCTCCGACCTGCGCGACGCGGCGGGGATGCTGCGCGGGCGGCACGTCGCGAAGGGTGTGCGCGCACTCGTCGTTCCCGGGTCGCAGCAGGTCAAGCGTCAGGCAGAGCTCGAGGGACTCGACCGCGTGTTCATCGAAGCCGGCGCGGAGTGGCGCGAATCGGGATGCTCGATGTGCATCGCGATGAACGGTGACCAGCTCAGCCCTGGCGAGCTCGCGGTATCGACCAGCAATCGCAACTTCGAGGGACGCCAGGGGAGCGGTGGCCGCACCCTGCTCGCGAGCCCGCTCACGGCCGCGGCTGCGGCGGTCACGGGCGTCATCACGGACCCACGTTCGCTGCTCGTGGAGGCCATCGCATGAGCGAGACGAAGTGGCGCTTCGCTTCGACGTACGTCCGCCTCCCCCGCGAGAACGTCGACACGGACCAGATCATCCCCGCACGATTCCTGACGACAACGAATCGTGCTGGCCTCGGGCCGCACGCGTTCAATGACTGGCGCTATCTCGCGGACGGCTCGCCCAATCCGGAGTTCGTCCTCAATCGCGCCGAAGCGTCAGGCGCCGAGATCCTCGTCGCCGGCAACAACTTCGGCTGCGGCTCGTCGCGTGAGCACGCGGTGTGGGCGCTCTCGAGCGCCGGGTTCCGTGCCATCGTCAGCAGCGAGTTTGCCGACATCTTTCGCGGCAATGCGCTCGGCAACGGGCTGCTTCCAATCGAAGTCAGTGCCGAGGTGCTCGCCGAGCTGCTGGCGATTCCATCCTCCGACGCACGACTCGGCGTTGATCTCGAGGCGCAGCTGTTGACGCTGCCTGACGGGCGCAGCGTGGAATTTCCCGTGCCTCCCTTCTCACGCTATTGCATGCTCAACGACACCGACGAGATGTCATTCCTCCTCGACGCTCGCCCGGACGTCGAGCGCTATGAGCGCGCGCACCCGCCGACGATCGACACGACCACCCTGCGATCGACTGCATGAGCGTGATCCAGAAAAAGAATTTCACCATCGCGCTGCTTCCCGGTGACGGGATCGGCCCGGAGGTGGTCGCCCAGGCGCGTCGCGTGCTCGCGGCTGCGATCGACGCTTCAGGTGGGAAGGTCAGCTTTCATGAAGGGGTGATCGGCGGAGCGGCAATCGACGCCACCGGCACCGCCCTGCCTGACGATACGACTGCGGCCTGCCAGGCAGCGGACGCCGTGCTGCTCGGCGCGGTCGGTGGACCGAAGTGGGACAACCCATCGGCCAAGGTCAGGCCCGAGCAGGGCCTGCTCGCGATCCGGCGCGCGCTTGGCCTGTACGCGAACCTGCGTCCGGTACTTCCGCACCCAGCGCTCGTTGGCGCATCGCCGCTCCGCCCCGAGCGGCTGGCCGGCGTGGACCTGATGGTCGTGCGCGAACTGACCGGCGGCATCTACTTCGGTGACAAGGGGCTTACGGCGCTCCCGTCGGGGGGCGAGCGCGCGCACGACCTCTGCTCCTACGACACCAACGAGATCGAGCGCATCGTCCGCATCGGTGCCGAGCTCGCGCAGCAGCGCCGCGGACGGCTGACGTCAGTGGACAAGGCCAACGTGCTCGAGACGTCGCGGCTCTGGCGCCGCGTGGCAACGCGGGTGATCGCCGAGGAGTATCCTCACGTCGTGCTCGACCACGTGCTCGTCGATTCGTGCGCGATGCTGCTCGTGACCAACCCGGCACGATTCGACGTGATCGTCACCGAGAACATGTTCGGCGACATCCTCACCGATGAGGCGGCGGTCCTCACCGGGTCGATCGGCGTCCTTCCGTCGGCGTCGTTAGGCGCTCCGAATGGTGGCAACCGGATTGGATTGTACGAGCCGATTCACGGCTCGGCGCCGGACATTGCCGGCCGCGGCGTTGCGAACCCGATCGGCACCATCCTCAGCGTGGCCCTGATGCTTCGCTACTCGCTCGGGATGGAGAATCAGGCCCTCGCCGTCGAGCGCGCGGTCTGGGACGCCGTGACCAACGGAGCGCGCACTCCTGACATCGGAGGCAGGGCGAGCACCACGGAGGTCGCCGACGCGGTGCTGGCCGCCTTCGGGCGCGACAAGGGGGCGTGACCGGTACCGGTCGCGCCCCCTTGTCGTCAGGCCACACGTTCGTCCCGCTCGTCAGACGTACGTGAGCCACCCCCGATTGTTCGAGCGCTCGCCGCGTACCGTCGCGAAGAACGCGCGCTGCAGCACGGTGGTGACCGGCCCGCGCCGCCCATTCCCGATGACGAGGCCGTCCACGGCGCGAACCGGCGTCACCTCTGCCGCGGTGCCGGTGAAGAACACCTCGTCGGCCGCGTAGAGTGCCTCACGCGGTACGCGCTCCTCGCGCACCGCGAATCCCTCCTCGCGGGCGAGCGTCATCAGCGTGTCGCGCGTGATTCCAGGAAGAATCGACGACGATGCCGGCGGCGTTATGACAGTGCGGTCGCGAACGAGAAAGATGTTCTCACCGGAGCCCTCACTGACTGTTCCCGAGCTGTCGAGGGCGATTCCCTCGGCGTACCCGAGCCGCTCCGCTTCCATCGCGATGAGCTGACTCGAGACATAGTTGCCGCCCGCCTTCGCGCCGGTTGGCACCGTGTTCGGTGCGGGCCGCGTCCACGACGAGATGCCGACGTCGACGCCGCGCTCGAGTGCATCGTCCCCGAGGTAGGTGCCCCAGGGAAGCGCAGCGACCATCACCTCGACGGGATGACGGATCGGGCTGAGCGACAGCCCACCAGCGCCGCGCCAGGCGAGCGGGCGCAGATACGCGTCCTGCATTCCGTTCTCGACGACCGCGGCTCGACATGCCGCGACGAGCGCATCGTCGTCGAAGGGAATCTCCATGCGATACAGCCGCGCTGACTCGCGGAACCGGCGGAAGTGCTCCGCCACCCGGAAGAGCGCCGGGCCCCGGGCCGTGTGGTAGCAGCGGATGCCCTCGAACACCGACGAGCCATAATGCAGCGCGTGCGTCATCACGTGCACCGTGGCCGACGCCCATGGAACGATGCGGCCGTTGAACCAGATGAACGCCGGCGGCTTGCCTAACGGCACATTCGCCGGCGAGGCGGCGCTGTCCGGAGACAGCGCCTCGTGCGTCGTCTTCTCGACTGGTGTCGCAGTGATCATCGGGGCGCTCCGGCGGTGGCCATGGTGGAACCGACGACGCGAGGCGCATCGGCTGGTGCGGACACCGCGATCTGTCCCGGCAGCACTTCCTTGGCGTCGAGGAACGGCATCATCCGGCGCATCTGGCGCCCGACGCGCTCGATCTGGTGGTCAGACTCGGCGACGCGTCGATCGGCGAAGGTCGGCCGTCCCGTCCTGTTCTCGTTGATCCAGTTTCGCGCGAATGATCCGTCGCGAATCTCGTCGAGCAGCTTCTGCATCTCGCGCTTGGTGTCGGCCGTGACGATGCGGTCGCCGGCGACGTAGTCCCCGTACTCGGCGGTGTCGGACACGGAATGGCGCATGTAGTTCAACCCGCCCCGATACATCAGGTCGACGATGAGCTTGAGCTCGTGAAGACACTCGAAGTACGCGACCTCGGGCTGGTAGCCGTTCTTCACCAGCGTCTCGAAGCCCGCCTTCACCAGTGCCGACGCGCCGCCGCAGAGCACCGCCTGCTCTCCGAACAGGTCCGTCTCCGTCTCTTCGGCGAAGGTCGTCTGAAGCACTCCGGCGCGGGTCGAGCCGAGTGCCTTCGCGTAGGCGAGGGCGTCGGCGAGCGCGTGGCCCGAGGCATCGTTATGAACGGCGACGAGTGATGGCACCCCGGCGCCCTCGACGAACAGCTCGCGCACGCGATGTCCCGGGGCTTTTGGCGCGACGAGGATGACGTCGATGTTCGCCGCGGGTGCGATCTCGCCGAAGCGGATGTTGAAGCCGTGCGCGAAGAGCAGCGTCTTCCCCGCCGTGAGATGCGGCGCGATGGATTCATCGTAGACCGCGCGCTGCGTATGATCGGGCGTGAGGATCACGATGAAGTCGGCCTCGCGCGCCGCGTCGGCGGGCGTCATGACGCGTAGCCCGGCGGCCTCCGCGGCTCTCCGGCTCTTCGAGCCTTCGGGAAGGCCGACACGCACGTCGATGCGCGAGTCCTTGAGATTGAGTGCGTGCGCGTGACCCTGGCTACCGTAGCCGATGATCGCGACCCGGCGGCCGGCGAGGAGTTTGAGGTCGGCGTCGGCGTCGTAGTAGAGCTTTGTCATCAGGCAGGTTCCTTGAGGGTGGTGGCGAGTGGAAGATCGAAGCGGCGCATGACGTCCGCGAAAAGCTCCATGAGATTCTCCTCGTACGGGATCTCGGCGACCGACAGCACGTCGATCAGCCGGGAGAACTGCTGCACGATCTGGTGAAGGTCCGCCGCGTCGACGACGATCACCATCTTGCTTGTGCCGGTGCCGCCCGTCGCTCCGACGACGAGGCTCGACACGTTGTAGTCGCGACGCCGGATCAGGCCGACCGCGCGATAGAGGGCACCCGGCCGGTCGTTGAGCCTGACGACGAGCGCATGCCGTTTCGTGGTGGTGGCGGTCGGCATCATGCGTGCGCCGCCGCGGCTGGAACGTGGGTGTGCGCATCGACCATCATCTCGCCGATGCTTCGTCCCTGCGGAACGATCGGGAAGACATTGGCCTCACGCTCGACGCGGAAGTCGATGACGACCACACCCGCATGGTCCCATGCTTCTTCGATCGCCCAGTTGACGGTGTCGACGCTGTCCACCGTGATGCCGCGAACGCCGTAGGCCTCCGCCAGCTTCGCGAAGTCCGGCCCGGAGAGCGGGGTTCCGCTGTAGCGCCGGCCCTCGAACAGCTGCTGCCACTGGCGAACCATCCCGAGGTAGCCGTTGTTGACGATCGCGATCTTCACGTTCGTCAGTCCCTCCTGTGCCATCGTCGCGATCTCCTGGTTGGTCATCTGGAAGCCGCCATCGCCGACCACGGCCCAGATGGTCTCGTTCGGCAGCGCGATCGCGGCGCCTAACGCCGCGGGCACCGCGAAGCCCATCGTGCCGGAGCCGCCGCTCGTGATGTGGCTCCGCGCCCGCTTCCAGTCGAGCAGCTGCGCCGTCCACATCTGGTGCTGGCCGACGTCGGTGACGATCCGGCTCGGCCCGTGCGCATGCCGCGCCGCGTTGAGCGCCGCGCAGACGTCATGCGGCTGCAGCTCGCTGGTGTCGGGCCGGCGCCGATATGACTGCCGCGGCTCGTACGTCGCGCGGAGGACGCCGACCTCCCCGATCCAGGCATCGAGTCGCGAGTGGTCCATCGACTCGGGCAGCTCCGAGAGCAGCGACGTCAGGACGGTGCGCGCGTCGCCGACGACGCCAACCGTCACCGGGACGAGCTTGCCGATCTCCGATGGATCGACGTCGACGTGGATGATCGACGCGTTAGGCGCGAACGTCGACGCCTTGCCCGTGACGCGGTCATCGAAGCGGCTGCCGATGTTGAACAGGACGTCACAACGCTGGATCGCGCGGTTCACGTGCACCCAGCCGTGCATGCCGGGCATTCCCAGGCTGAGCGGGTGCTCCTGCGGGAAGGCGCCGAGCCCGTGCAGCGTGGTGATCACGGGAACACCCGTCAGCTCGGCGAGCGCGAGCAGCTCCACCGTCGCACCGGACTGGATCACGCCGTTTCCGGCGAGGATCAGCGGGCGCTTCGCGGAGGCGAGCAGCTGCGCGGCGCTCGCGATCGCGCTCGGATCCGGCCCGACCGTGCGGTAGTCGACGTACCCGGGAAGATCGATCTCGACATCCCAGTCGGGCACGACGCTCGCCTGCTGCGCGTCCTTCGTCACGTCGACGAGCACCGGACCCGGGCGGCCGGTGGAGGCGATGTGGAACGCTTCGGCGATCACGCGAGGCAGATCGCGCGGGTCGCGCACGAGGTAGCTGTGCTTCGTGATCGGGACCGTTATGCCGACGATGTCCGTTTCCTGGAAAGCATCGGTGCCCAGCAGCGAGCTGCCGACCTGTCCGGTGATCGCGACCATCGGCGATGAATCCATCCATGCGTCCGCGATCGGCGTCACGAGGTTCGTCGCCCCGGGACCGCTCGTCGCCACGCACACGCCGACGCGTCCACTCGCGCGTGCATAGCCCTCGGCCGCGTGGCCGGCGCCCTGCTCGTGCCGGCACAGCACGTGGCGCAGCTGGTCACCGTATTCCGGGAGCGCATGGTAGAACGGCATGATCGCCCCGCCGGGAATCCCGAAGATGACGTCCACGCCCTGGCGAACCAGTGCCTCGCAGAGGATCTGCGCGCCCGTTCGAAGCTGCGGGTTGACGCCGCTCATCGGACCACTCCCATGCGGAAAGCGTTAGGTTTGGACGCCGGAAGTGATCGGTCGTCGATCGGCGCGGGGGGCTGTACCGACGTCCTCCGCTCCGGGACCGCGAGTACCGCACCGGTGTGCGCGCTGGTGACCATCGCCGCGTACCGCGCGAGCCAGCCACGAGTGAAGCGAGGCGGGAGCGCGCGCCATTTTCTTGCCCGCGCCGCCAGCACGCTGGGAGACACCTCGAGATCGAGCCGTCGGGCGGCGAGATCGATCGTTATGATGTCGCCGTCCTCCACAAGCGCGATCGGACCGCCCTCGGCCGCTTCCGGCGACGCGTGCCCGATGCAGAGGCCGCGGGTGCCCCCGGAAAATCGCCCGTCGGTGATGAGCGCGACCGACTCGCCGATCGGCATTCCCTTGAGGAGGCTCGTGAGCGCGAGCATCTCGCGCATCCCCGGCCCTCCGCGTGGCCCCTCCTGGCGGACGATGATCACGTCGCCGGCCCCGATCGCGCCGGCGAGCGCGGCGTCCGTGGCTGCTTCCTCGCCGTCGAAGACGCGCGCGGGCCCGCGGAACTGCATCTCGTGCTGCGATACCGCCCCGACCTTGATCACCGCGCCTAACGGCGCGAGTGACCCGAAGAGAACCGCGAGCGCTCCGCGCGCCGAATGCGGATCATCGATCGGCCGGATACACGCTGGGTTGCCGCTCCTGACGCCGGCAACCGACTCCCCGAGCGTCTGGCCGCTCACGGTGCGCGCATCGAGGTGCAGCACGCCAGCCTTGAGCGCCAGTTCGCCGAGGATGGCGGGCACTCCGCCCGCGGCGTGGACGTCCTGCATGTGCCACTGCTGCGCCCCGTCCCACGCCGGCGATACCTTCGCGAGATGCGGCGTGCGCTCCGCCACCTCGTTGAATCGCGACAGCGGATACTCGACTTCCGCTTCGTTCGCGAGCGCAAGCACGTGCAGCACGGTGTTCGTCGAGCCGCCCATGGCGACGTCGAGTGCGACGGCGTTGTCGATCGCGTCCGCCGTCACGATATCGCGGAAGGTGATGTCCTGCTCGATCAGTCGCATGAGGTGCCGAGCCGCCGAGCGCGCGAGCTCGTGTCGCGCTGGCGACGTCGCGAGCACCGACCCGTTGCCGGGGAGCGCGAGGCCGATCGCCTCGCAGAGGCAGTTCATCGAGTTCGCGGTGAACATCCCGCTGCAGCTGCCACATGTCGGACACGCGTTCTGCTCGAGGTCGAGCAACCGCGCGTCGTCGATCGTTCCCGCAGTGTGCTGGCCGACGCCCTCGAACACCGAGATGAGGTCGATCTTCTGCCCCTGCGAGTCGCGTCCGGCCTCCATCGGGCCGCCGGAGATGAACACCGTCGGGACGTTCGCGCGCGCCGCGCCCATCAGCATCCCGGGGACGATCTTGTCGCAGTTCGGGATGCAGATCACCGCGTCGAAGCAGTGCGCCCGCACCATCGTCTCGACCGAATCGGCGATCACTTCGCGCGACGGCAGCGAGTAATGCATCCCCTCGTGGCCCATGACGATTCCGTCATCGACGCCGATGGTGTTGAACTCGAAGGGTATTCCACCCGCTTCGCGGATCGCATCCTTCACGACCTTCGCGAATGCCTGGAGGTGGACGTGCCCGGGCACGATGTCCACGTACGAGTTGCAGACGGCGACAAAGGGCTTGTCCCATTCGCCGTCCTTCACCTGGCCGGTCGCACGGAGCAGGCTCCGATGCGGGGCCCGTTGCACGCCACGCTTGATGGTGTTCGATCGCATGCCGCCTCTCGAGGGGGTAAATGCGACCGCGGCCCGTCCTTGTCGGGACGGGCCGCGGCGACTCGAGATGCGCGCGACCCCTCCCGTTTCGAGAGGGGTCGCGGTCGATGCTGCTACTAAGCCGCCGAACCCCCTCGCATGCCGATAAGCTCCGTAAGCGATACGGAGAGCACGACGAGCGTAAGGAGGACGAGCGACGAAAGAATCATTGTCTGGTGCGCGGTGATTGATGCCGGTCGGCAATGATGGCGCCAAATCGTCCGACGCGCAAGTCCACCTCATTTTTTCGGGAGTTTCGGCACGACGGGCCCGCTTTGACGAACGTCTTCCCGGCAGAGCCAGCCCCTCCAACGCCCGCATCGTCACCGCAACCCACTCTGCTGCCGCCTGTCGCGAGACCGCCAGAAGCGTCGACCCGAGCCGCTCAGCGTTAGGCCAGAGGCGCCCGCCGCGCAGGCGCCAGCATGCACCGCAGTCAGCCCCGGCACCACCGCGCGAGGCAACGCTCGACGCGCCGAGCGCTCGTGGCGTTAGGCGGTGTCGTGAGATGGCCGGGCGTTGGCGTTGCACGCGTCGGCATTTCCAGCTTCGCTCGAGTCGTCTCGCGGACCGGTCATGCGCGCCGCGCTCGAGCGGCGCGCGAGCCGCGGCGCATGAGTGAATCCAGACACCGAATCCAGACACGCCGCGCGTTAGGCACCATGCACGACGCCCCGCAACGCTGGCTAAGGCGTTGCGGGGCGTACAGATGGTACCCAGTGGGCCTGGGAGGAGTTGAACCTCCGACCTCACGCTTATCAGGCGTGCGCTCTAACCACCTGAGCTACAGGCCCCGACTTCCGGGAACAGACAGGAATTCTAACGGGATGAGGGCGGCAGATCAACCGACGCGGCGCGCCGCGACCTGAGGCGATCGAGCGCTCCCAGTACGTCGAACGCGGTCGTCAGCTGCATCGCGATCGAGTGGCCATCGGGGAGCAGCACGCCTGCCGCAGGCGCGAGATCCCAGTGATCACGGCGGTACGTGAGCTTGAGCGTCTGGTCGGCGCCGACACGATAGCCGAGGCCGACTTCGCCATTCGAGACCCGTACGTCGTTCGCACCCCAGAATGTCCCGAACGGCCGCAGGTACGGATAGTCGTTCTCCTCCGCACGCGCGGCCGCGAAGACGCGCGGCGAGAGGGCATACGCGAGTTCCGCATACCACGCCGCGCCATGCAGCATGCGCGAGTGGCCAGGTACTTCGTGCCACCCGTGCGTCAGCTCGCCGTGAAAGTCGGCGTAACCGCGACTGAGCTCTGCATCGAACGCGACGACGCGCTGGTCGTAGCTCTGCCATCGTCGGCCGCGAAGGGTCGCGGCGTCCATGTCGTCGCGCAGCCAGGGACCTTGCGTCGCCGACACACCGATACGCACGCCGGCGACGGGGGTGATGCCACCGCCGATGGCGAGATGTGCAGCCGGCGTCGGCTCCGGCATGTAGCGGTCGTTGTAGATGGGCAGCGACACGACGCCGAGTCGGTAATCGCCGTACGTCATCTTTCCCGAAATGCGCGCGCCCATCGGGTAGAGCACGGCGTATCCGTCGGGTTCCCCGATGAGTGGATTCCTCGTCGATGAACGGCGGCTCGCGAATGCACCGACGATGTGCGGAATCACTCCCGCGTCGAAGACGAGGGCGCGCGCTCGAGTGTAGCGCACCCCGGCCTGCTCGAGCTCGAACTGAGTTCCGTCGACCGTTGCCGAGCCACCGCTCGCTTCTGCCTGCACGTACGCGACGAGGCCCGTCCACGGCTCGGTCGCGGCAGCGAGCCGGAGCCTGGCGAGTCCCGCTGGTCTCCCGTGATTCCGCGCCAGCAACGCCGAGCCGCTGTCGGTGGACCACGCTTCGAGGTCGACCGTGGCCTGCAGCGAGCTTGCGCCCTGCGCCGACGCGCCGCGAGCGCAGAGGCAGGCGAGCGATGCGACAGTCACGCCGCGGTACAGAGATGTTCTCGTCATTTTGCACCCATGGTCTGCCGGACGATCGTCCGCGCGTCGAGGGTCTCGCGAATCTTTCGCAGCAGTGTCGTCGGCACGAACGGCTTTGCGAGAAACGCCGTCGAGGAGTCGAGCCGATAATTGGCGATCGTGTCGTCGGCATATCCGGACACGTAGAGAATCCGCGCCGCCGGACGCACGGCCGCGAGCCTGGCGACGAGCACCGGCCCGCTCATTCCCGGCATCACGATGTCCGTCACGACGAGGTGAATTTCTCCCGGATGCGAGCGCGCGTGTGCGAGCGCACTCTCGCCACTCTCTGCGCTGAGAACGGTGTAGCCCGCGTCGGCAAGCGCGCGCTCCGCGAGCTGCCGGAGCGCGGGCTCGTCTTCCACGAGCAGGATCGTCTCTGTCCCCCCGCGCACGGTTTCCTCGACCGGCGTTTCGACGCTCGCCGGTGCGGCGCAGCCCGTTGCCGGGAACGAGATGGTGATGGTCGTACCGACGCCGAGTGTGCTGTCGATATCGATCCGGCCACCCGACTGCACGACGATCCCGTACACTGTCGCGAGCCCGAGCCCCGTTCCCTTCCCTGGATCCTTCGTTGTGAAGAACGGCTCGAACACCCGTGATTTCGTTCCCTCGCTCATGCCGGTCCCGGTATCGCGGACGATCAGCTTGACGATGCGCTGCTCACCATCGAGGCCATTCTCGCAGCTGATGACGAGCGTTCCCCCCGCTGGCATGGCATCGCGCGCGTTGACGACGAGGTTCACGACCACCTGCTCGAGCTGCCCCGGATCGGCGTAGATCGACGCGAGTCCGCGCTCGGTCTGCGTCGTGATCGCGATGTGCGCGCCGATGAGTCGCCGGAGCATCGGCTCGACGCCGGCGACGACGTCATGCAGGTCGAGCACTCGCGGCTGCAGTACCTGCTTTCGTCCGAAGGCGAGCAGCTGTCGCGTCAGCAGCGCCGCTCGCTGTGACGCGCCGATCACCTGCCGCAGCTCCTCGACGACCGGCTCACCATCCTCGGCCTGCGCGATCGCCAACTCGGTGAAGCCGGAGATGACGCTGAGGAGATTGTTGAAGTCGTGCGCGACGCCGCCGGCAAGCGTGCCGATCGCCTCGAGCTTCTGCGAGCGGCGGAGTTGCTCGTCCCGCTCGCGCAGCGCCAGCTCGACGCGCTCGCGCTCCTCGATCTCCTGTCGCAATCCGGCATTCGCCGCGGCCAGCTCGCTGCCGCGCTGCTCGAGCGCGCGTCGTTCGGCGTCGAGCGAATCCATCAATGCCGCGTATGACTCGGCGAGCGACCGGACTTCCTTCGCCGCGTCGGCGGTATCGAGCTGCCGTTCGCGGACGCCGGTCGATGCGCCGAGTCGCATCACTTCCACGATCCGCTGGAGGGGCTGGAGCACCCGACGCGAGACGAGCCCCGTGCCGAGCCCGCCGAGCAGCACTGCCGCGCCGCCCCAGAGGACGAAGTTGGCGACGAGGGTGGCGGTGAGCGCTTTTCGCACCGGCAGCATCGGGTAGCGGAGCTCGAGCAGCGCCGGCTCTCCCGCCGCCGTCAGGCCTAACGGTAGCGTCGTCGTCACGAAGTCGCGCCCGTTCGCCGGCTCGCCCGGCGGAACCGTGGACACGAGCACGGCCCGTGGGGTTCGCACGAGCAGCTGGCCGTCGAAGTCGCGGCCGAGCGCAGCGAGCTTCGCCGCGTCGATCGTCTCTCCGGTGACGAGTGC
>JBJMNK010000066.1:0-12967 GCA_045804265.1 Gemmatimonadaceae bacterium
CGGCGCGGTCAGCGGTGATGTCGACGTCAGCGATGCCACCGGTCGCATCGAACTTGAGAGCGTCTCGGGCGACATCAAGGCCGAGCACCTCGCCGGCGAGTCACGGATCAACGCCGTCAGCGGCGACGTCACGATCAGCACGATCACCGGTACGCTCGAGTTGGAGACCGTCAGCGGAGAGATGAGCATCGAACGGGCGAATCTCACCTCGCTGCGCACCGAATCCGTCAGCGGCGAGCTCACGTACGACGGTACGCTCTCCGGGTCGGGACGCTATGAGTTCCATTCCCAGTCCGGCGACATCCGGCTTCGCATCCCCGCCTCGTCGGGCGGCAGCGTCCGGGTGGAGACCTTCAGCGGATCGGTGGAGAGCGATTTCCCGATGACCATGCAGCCCGGCGACCGCAGCATGGGCGAGCATCCGAAGCGGCTCGAGTTCACCTTCGGCAAGGGCGAGACCCGCATCACCGCCGAGACGTTCAGCGGCGACATCACGATCGAGAAGACCGGCACGCCCTGAGCGGCCACTGCAGCGCCTAACGTTACCTCCGGAGACTTCCTCATGACCCGCACTTCACTCGCCCTCGCACTTCCAGCCGCGCTCGTCCTGTCGGCGTCGGCCGCGATCGCCCAGGCGACGTCGGCTACGAGCAACAGCGACCGCTTCGACTGGAGCGGCAACGTCCCCGCCGGGGCATGGATCATCGTCCGCAGCTCGAACGGCCCGATCTCGGTGAAGGCGGCCAGCGGTCGCACCGCCCAGATCACCGGCGTGAAGCACTCCGAGCGCGGGGGCGACCCGAGCATCGTCCGCTTCACCAGCAAGCCGCTCGCCAATGGGGGCATCCTCGTCTGCGCGCTCTGGGGCGACAACTCCGATTGCGACGAAGACAGCTATCACTCGCACAACGACGGCAACGAGGGGCGCCGCAACAATGTCTCGGTGGACTTCACGGTCAGCCTCCCGAGCGGCGTCAACGTCCGCGCCGGCAGCGTCAATGGTGACGTCGACGTCACGGGCGCGACGGCCGAGGTCGGGGCCAGCTCGGTGAACGGTGAAGTGCGTGCGGCTTCGAGCGGCGGCCCGGTCAGCGCGACCACGGTCAACGGCGACGTCCGCGCCAGCATGCGCACGTTAGGCAGCGGCGACCTCCGCTACTCGACCGTCAACGGCTCGATCGAGCTCGAGCTCCCCGCCTCGCTCGACGCGGATGTCGAGCTGCGCACCGTCAACGGCAGCTTCGAGACCGACTTCCCGATGACGATGAGCGGCCGCGTCGGGCCGCGCCACCTCAGCGGCAAGATCGGCAATGGCGGCCGCGAGCTCCGGGCCACGACCGTCAACGGCTCGATCACGCTCCGCAAGGCGCGCTGACCGTACGTCCCCGCGCACACGTGAAAAGGCCCGGACCGCCGTTAGGCGGTCCGGGCCTTTTCGTTCACCGCGGTGCTCAGGGCAGCGCGTCCGACGCCAGCCCCTCCAGCTCCCCGGCCAGTGCCAGGTCCTTCTGCGTGATCCCACCCGCATCGTGCGTGCTGAGCGTGCAGGTGATCTTCGTGTAGCGGATGTCGATGTCCGGATGATGTTCCATCCGGTCGGCCACCGCCGCGGCGCGGTTCACGAAGTCGATCCCGGCGCGGAACGTCTTGAACTTGTAGCTCTTCACCAGCGTGTTGCCCCGCCGGACCCACCCCGGCAGCTTGCCGAGCGCACGCTGGATGTCCAGGTCTGGCAGCTGTGTCATTCGAGTCGGCCGCTCATCGCCGCGGCGGCGACTTCGTCGTGTCCGTCGACGCCGGCGCGGTGCCGCCGTTCTGCAGGGCATCGGCAACCTTCCCCGCACCGAGCACCACGACTTCGACGCGGCGGTTCTGCTGCCGTCCCGCCGGCGTGTCGTTCGACGCCACCGGCTGCGTCTTGCCGAATCCCTTCGAGGTGATGCGGCTCGCCGCCACCCCGCCGGCGACCAGCTGCTGCAGCACCGTCGCCGCGCGACGCTCGGACAGCGACTGGTTGTACGTGTCGCTCCCCTGTGCGTCGGTGTGTCCCTCGACCGAGATGTTGTAGTTCGGGTACTGGTTGAGGATCGCCGCGATCTTCTGGACGTTGTTCGCCGCACCTGGCTTCAGCGTCGCCTGGTTCACGTCGAAGAGGATGTCGCTCAGGCTGATGACCAGTCCGCGCGACGTCTCCTTGATGTTCGTGATCTCGGCGACCAGCGACCGCAGCTGCGTGAGTGCGTCGTTGAGCTTCGCGTTCGCTTCTTCCGCGACGCGTCGCAGCGAGTCGGCGCGCTGCTCGGCGGCGGCATTCTGCAGGTGCAGCGCCGCGATCTCGGACTGCGAGAGCTGCTGCTGCTGCGCGAGCGCGTTGCGCTGCGACTCGGTCAGCGAGAGCAGGCGGTTCAGGCGCGCCGTCTTCAGGCTGTCGGTCGCGCGCATCGCCGCCCGCCGCGCTTCCTCTGCCTCGGCCGTCTGTGCCGCGCGGAGCGCGACATAGGCGGTGCCGTCCACGTACTTCTGCGACCGGTTCTGCGCGAGCGCCATCTGCGCCGAGTCGAGCGCCTGGCGCGTCTTGATCATTTCGGCTTCGACCGTCTCGTTGCCGCCGCGTGCCTGCAGCGCCGAGTAGATGCCCTCGGCCTGCGTCAGGTAGCCCGGCTTCTTCGCGCTGGCGCAGGCGCCTAACGCGAGCCCGGCGAGTGCCAGCGTTGCGCCGCGGAGCATGTGTGTGCGGTTCATCGCGAACCTCCGTTCGGCGGAAGCGCGCTCAGCGCCGACTGCGCCGCGCCCTGTTCGTGCTCGGCCTTCATCCGCATCGAGGTGATCCTCGCGAGCCGGGCGTCGGCCAGCGCTTCGCGTGCGTGCAGCGTTGCCTGGTCGGGGTGACGGGCGATCTGCTCCTTCTGCGCCTCGTCGAGATGCATCTTCGCGTTGGAGAGCGCTTCGCTCGCGAGCGAATCCGCGCCGGCGGTCTGCGCGTCACTGATTGCCTGCGTCGCCTGGGCGATGGTGTTCGTCGACTCCATCGGCAGCGACTTCGGGAAGCCACCTGCGCTCGCGCAGGCTCCAAGTGCGCCTGCGGCCATCACCATCGCGAGTGTTCCTCGCATGAAAATCCTCCCGGTCGGGGGTGGGGGACACGCGCTGCGCGATCGGCGTCAGGGTGCTGCGCGTGACCGGATTTCGGTGTATATTCGGTATCCTGCCAGACTCTCTGCGTGCAACAACCATGCTGCCCAACCGATCGCTCGTCCAGGCTGCGCTCTTCCCGGAAGATGACCCTGCGGTCGTTCGCGCGCTCCGCGTGATTGGCGAGCAGAAAGATATCCGTTATCACTCGGCCCCGGCGAAGAATGTTCTCAACGGCCCCGAAGTGACAGGGATGGGATACTGGTCGGTGAACCCGTACGTCGGTTGCGCGTTCGGCTGTGCGTATTGCTACGCGCGCTACGCCCACCGCTACGCGATGGAGCGTGCCGCGGCAAAGGACGTGATGGACGAGGAGCTCGCGCGCGACTTCGCCGGGATGGCGCCGTGGCTCGCCTTCGAGCGCCACATCTTCGTGAAGGAAAACGCTCCGAAGCTGCTGCGCAAGACGCTTCGCTACGGGAGCGACAAGCACCGCGCGCTGATCCAGGGGGACACGATCGTCATCGGCACCGCCACCGACCCGTACCAGCCCGCGGAGCGAAAGTTCAGGGTTACCCGCGGCATCCTCGAGACGCTGGCCGATCATCCCGACCTCTCGGTCGCGATCATCACGAAGAGCCCCCTCGTCACGCGCGACATCGACGTCCTTTCGCGGATCAACCGCCACTCGCGGCTTTCGATCCACATGACCATCACGACGATCGACCGTGAGCTCGCGCGGCGCATCGAGCCGCGGGCGCCCACTCCCGAGTCCCGCATCCGCGCTGTCGCTCGCGTCCGCGAAGCCGGCATCGACATCGGCGTGAACTGCATGCCGGTCATGCCCGGGATCACCGACAATCCGTCGCAGCTCGAGGAGCTCGTCAAGCGCGTGGCCGCGGCGGGCGCGACGCACGTGCATTCGTGCGCGCTCCGCCTCCAGTCCACCGCGCGCAAGCGCTACCTCCCCTGGATTGCCGAGGAGTTCCCGCACCTCGCCGAGCGCTATCGCAACACCTACGCGAACGACCACAACGCCGGCGAGAAGTACCGCGAGGGGCTGGCGAGGTTCTTCGACAAGCTCTGTCGCAAGTATGGTGTCCGCGGCTGGAGCTACGACCCATCCTCGGCGTCGGATGAGGAGGTCGAGTCGCCGGGCGAGGCGCTGGCCGAGAAAGTCGCCCCGCCCGAGTTCCCCGAGCAGTTCACGCTCGGGCTGTAGGGGAGAGGCGGCACTGCACGCCGTTAGGCGGCGACTGCCTGCGGCGACAAGACATGGCGCGACGGCGACAACGGCGTGCGCGGCGCGGTTTTAATCACTTCAGTCATTGCGTCAAGTGCAACCGCAATTCTACAGGAGGCACGGAGGGCACAGAGGGTTTTATCAAAACCACTCCGTGCCCTCCGTGCCTCCTGTAGACAGCTTTTCGCCTGCTTTGCTTCTGTAGGGAGTTGTGTTGTTTGCGAGGTACCCTACACCAGTCCGTCAGGCGCGCCGCGGTGGGTTTTCGTCCGCCGCTGCTCCCTCACCCCCTCAGTACGCGCTCGCCGTCGTCTGCGCGTCCTGGCCCTTCGACTCGATCACGAACACCACCCGCCGGTTCTGCTCCGCGCCCGGCTCGTCGTGCGACGCGTTAGGCACCACCAGCCGCGACTTGCCGTAGCCGACCGAGCGGATCTGATCGGCGCCGAGTCCCTTCGCCAGCAGCAGCGACCGCACGGCATCGGCACGGCGGCGCGACAGCTCGAGGTTGTAGGCCTGCGTCCCCGCCGGATCGGCGAAGCCTTCGACGGTGATCACCGATCCCGTGAAGTGCTTCTGCGCGACGTCGGCGAACCGGTCGATCGCCGGCTGGTCCTCGCTGCGCACGTTCGCGTCGTCGAAGGCGAAGTTCACCGGGAAGGTGACCTTCACGCCATTCTCCATCGCCGTGATCTTGGCGCCGAACTCGGTGCGGAGGTTCTGCAGGTCCGTGCGAAGCGATGCGACATCGGTCTGCACCGCGCCAAGCTGCGCGGCGTACGCGCTGTCAGCCGACATCCGTTGCGCGCGCTCCGCGTCGAGCGCTGCCTGCTGCTGCGCGAGGCCGCGCTTCAACTGGCCGCGCGTCGCGCAACCCGTCATCGCGACGGCTCCGGCCAGGCAGAGCGTGAGGATTCGTGTCGTCCGCATTCGAAATCTCCTGTTGGTGTCGAGTTGTCGTGACGCGCTCGCAGATGAGCAACTTGCGAACCTTCGCCCGGCGACAGCCTCGACCGCCAGCAGGTGAACGATGACGTTTGGATTACGCTGTGACGCAACGCACACGGCTGATGGACACCGTGTCACATCGGAGCGCCTAACGGCAACGCGCTGGCGCCAGGCGACACCCCGGCCGCTCGCGCGCGATCATGAACAGCGTCGCGTCGCCCGCGCGCCACACCGCATGCGGCGGCGAGAAATCGACGGTCATGATCTCGGCGCGGCGAAGCAGCACGTTCACGTCCTGCTGCTCGGCGCCGTCGACCACGATCCAGATTCGCCGCGCCGAGTCGGGGGTCGCCGTCAGCAGCGCGCGCCCGCGCACGGTCGGTTGCAGGTAATAGGCGAGCGGCAGGTCGGCGGGCGCCGTCGCGATCACCCGGTCGCCCGCGCCACTCCGCGCCAGCAGCTGGGCGACGACCGCGCTGGCGTCGGGAAATGCGCCGGTGTCGTCGGCGCGGAGGACGACGCCGCTGCGCGTTAGGCCTGACGCTCCCCCGGCCCCGATCACCGCCATCGCCAGCACCAGCGCCCCCCGCGCCGCGCCGGCGCGCTGCAGCGGCGGGAACAGCCTCGCCAGCCATCGCCACGCGTGCGTCAGCCCGCCACCCGCCGCGACCAGCGCCAGCGGCAGCAGGTAGAGCCAGACGCGCAGGTACGGGATCCGGCCGTTGACCAGCAGCAGCAGCGTCGCCGCCACCGCCGCCGCGCCAGCCAGTGAAACGCTTCGCCTCGCCCGCGAGCCGCGCAGCACCGTGGCGATCGTGATGCCGATTCCTGCCAGCAGCGCGAGCCACCACGGCCAGCCGCGCGTCCAGTCACCCCATACGTCACGGTAGAAGTGCGGCAGCCCGGCGAAGAACGACGAACGCGATTGCGGGCGCACGAACCGGTTCCCCACCACCAGCGTGATCCCGCTCCTCGCGACGACCGGGAGGTAGAGCACCGCGGTCGTGCTCAACATCGCCACCGTCGTCCACAGCAGCCGCTGCGCCATCGCCGGCGGCTCGATCACCGTGTCTCCCGCCCGCGCCTCGGCCCAAAGCCAGAGCGCGATCCCCGCCAGCGGATAGAGCATGATCGGGATCGTCCACATGCCTAACGCTCCCAGCCCCGCCAGCAGCGCCCAGCCGGCGACGTTCTCGCGCCGCGGCAGCCGCGCCGCCACCAGCACCGCCAGCAGCGTCAGGCAGCAGAGGATCGTGTACCCGCGCGCGTTGGTCGAGTAGAGCGTCAGGCTCGCCGACGTCGCCGCGAGCATCGCCGCCAGCAGCCCGGCCGACGGCGAGTAGAGCGCGCGCCCGGCCGCCCACGTCAGCGGAATCACCAGCACACCGGCGATGAACGCGGGCAGCCGCAGCGACCATGGGGCGCTGCCGAACATCGCCGCCGAGAGGTGGACCAGCAGCGTGTGGAAGAGGTGGTTGTTCGGGAACCGGTAGTCGGACAACGATTTCGCCAGCGGCTGCGACGCATAGTCGATCCACGTCGCTGCCTCGTCGTAGCGCATCGGCTGGAAGAGCGGACGCCAGCGAAGGGCGATCGCGAGCGCCGTCGCGAGCGCGACACCGATCCACTCCGCCACCGTCACTCGCTTGAGCGAGATCGCTCCACGCGCGATCAGCTCGCGCCAGTCGCGACGCAATCGCGGCCAGAGCGCGCGCAGGCGATGGCGCGTGCGCCGATACGTTTCGGCGAGCGCCAGCACCACGAGAAGGGCGAGGATCATGACGGGGGAAGACTATCGCCGCCGCAATCCGCCGTCACCCCCGCGCGCAAAACGAACGAGGCCCGATTCATCGGGCCTCGTGATGTCGTGCGCGGTGACGCTCGCCTGATCCTAGACCGTGACCGGACGCCCGCTCGCTGTCATCGGTCGGTACGACGGCGCTGGAACGCCGTCAGCTTTCACATTGAAGAAGCTCACCTGCCGTTGCAGCGTGTCCGCCTGCGCCGACATCTCCTCGGCCATCGCCGCCAGCTGCTCCGCGGCCGCGGCGTTGCGCTGCGTGATCTCGTCCACCTGACCCAGCGCGCGCGTGACCTGCTCGATCCCCGATGCCTGGTCCGATGACGCGGCCGCTACTGTCTGGACGATGTTCGCCGTCTTGCGGATCGACGGCACCAGCTGGAGGAGGAGGGCACCCGATGCTTCCGCCACTTCCTGGCTCGATCCGGTGAGTCGCGTGATCTCTTTCGCCGCCGCCTGGCTTCGCTCGGCGAGCTTCCGTACTTCCGTCGCGACGACGTTGAAGCCACGGCCATGCTCGCCTGCGCGCGCGGCTTCGATCGCCGCGTTGAGCGCGAGCAGGTTGGTCTGGTTCGCGATCTCCTCGATGATCGAGACCTTGTCGGAGATCGTCTTCATCACGGAGACCATCTGCTGGATTGCGGTCGCGCTCTCGTCCGCGTCCTTCACACCCTTGAGCGCCATCTGCTCCATCTCGCGGCTGCTCGTCGCGTTGCGCGCGATCGAGCTGTTGATTTCCTCGAGCGACGATGTCGTCTCCTCGACGCTCGCGGCTTCATCGTTCGCGCCTTCGGAGAGGCTCTGCGCCGACGCCGTCAGCTGCTGCGAGGCCGACGTGATCGCGGCGGCACCCGAACGCATATCGCCGATCACTCGCGAGAGCGTCCCGATCATCGAGACGAACGCATTGGCGAAGCTGTCGTCCGCCGACCGCGGCGTCACCTGGACCGTCAGGTTCCCCTCCGACATCTGGTCGGCGACCGCTCCCATGTCGCGCAGGTACTGCGTCATGTTCGCGAAGGCGTTGCCGAACGTGTCGCGATCGGAGCGCGGCGTCACCTGACTCGAGAGGTCGCCGCGGGCGATCGCGTCGGCGGCTGCCGACATCTCACCGAGGTAGGCAACCATCTCCTGCATCGAGCGCAGCAGCTTCCCGACCTCATCCTCCGACGTCGTCTGCACGCGCACCGTCATGTCGCCCTGCGCGAGGCGGTCGGCGACTGCAACCGCTTCAGCGAGCGGCTCGGTCACCGATCGCGTCGCGAACTTCGAGAGCTGCGACAGCGCGAGGATCACGATGATCGTGATCAGGCCGAGCACGAGCAGCGCTGCATTCTGCATCCGCGCCGCCGAGGCGAATGACTGCGCGATCGCGTCGCGGTTCGCCGCCGTCTGCTGGCCGATCATCGCCTGGACGTCCTTCAGCAGCTCGCCCTGCTTCTGCATGCGCGCGCGGCCTTCGTCGGTGATCGTCGTGGTGGTCGCCATGTCCGCGGCGACATGGCGCGCGGTCGCGTAGTACTCGCGGAACGTCGAGTCGAGGCGGGATACCGCCGCCGGATCGTTGGTCGGCCGCTTGCGTTGCGCGTTCAGATCGGTGAGGAAGACGTCGCGAAGGCTGTCCGTCGTCGAGAGCCGCTCCGGTTCGCTCGCGCCGATCAGCTCCTGCAGACTGTTGACGATCGTGACTACCATCTGTCCTTCCAGCTGGTTGCTCTGGAGCGACGGGTAGTAGCCCTCTTCGATCCGGGTCAGCCGGTCGCGGCTGAGCTGCCCCATCGCGAACACCACGACGCACACGAACAGCAGTGCGCCGGCGGCGACCCACGGGAAGACCTGGAGTTTTTGACGGAAGGAGAGGTGCTGAAAACTCTCTCGCCAGCGCTGCAGCATTCGGAGTCGGTGCGGTGCACGCGCGGGCTCGCGCGCTCACTCGGTCAGGGGCGGCCACCCTGCGTGGCGCCCGCAGTCAGTGGACGATTCGCCCCGGCGATGGTATCGCTCGCGCCGGGCGCAGCGAGTCTCGCGTCGTCGCTAGGGTGCGACCGCGATCGGCTTCACCCCTCGACCGATGTCGACGCCCTTCGAGACGTACCCGATCGCCCCCGGGTTCGACCGGACGTAGGCAACGACGTCGTTCTCGTTCTGCTTCTCCGGCGGCGGCACGTCACGCCCGGAGAAGATCTGCTGCTGCCAGTACGACTTCACCTGGCCGACCGACTTGTTCAACACGTCGCGCGCGAAATCGACGCGCGCCTTCGCCGTCGCCGGGAGCTCCACCGGTGCGACCGCCTGCCCCGACGACCACGTCACCGTCTTCTTCAGGAACAGCTTCGCGACGTCGTCTCGTGGCAGCGAGGCGACGGGGTTCGAAGCATTGACGATGATGGTGAAATCCTTCGACTGGGCGGCCAGCGGCGACGACAACACGCCGATCATTGCGACCAGCGAGAAAAAAACTGAAGTGCGCGTCATCAGACTCGGATATTCGGTCGGGCGCGGCTGCGTCGCCACGTGTCCCAAAGACGGACGGGACCATATCACCGTCACACACTGCGACCGTTAGTCAGCGCCGAACGTTAGAGCATTCTCATCGACCGCGCGCAGTCGCGGTGAACCTGCGCTGCGCACCGCGCTCGCCGAACACTGACCGAAAAGCGAAGGCGCTCTACTCGATCTCGAGCGCGTCGAGCCAGACGCGCCTGATCTCGCTCGCGCCGATCGCGCCGGGCTCGATCAGTGAGCGCTTCCAGTACCACCGATGCTCGGCACCGACGCTCGCGCCGTGCCCGAGAAAATGCGCGTATACGTCAGCCACGGCCGCGCCTGGACGTGCCGCCGCCGCGTCGCGGATGTACGCATTGAGCGCATCGAGATGCCGCAGCGGCAGCTTGCCGACATCCTCGAGGATTCCCGGGATCGTGCCCGTCCGGTCGGACGGATCATAGACCGTCGTCAGCACGAAGCGCGCGCCGGGGAGCTTGTCGGTGATCGCATCGAGCATCGCGTCGTAGGCGCCGGCGATGTCGCGGACGATGCGCTCCATCAATGTCGGACGCGGCTTCGACGAGTAGGCGCTGAGCAGGTCGTTGCCGCCCACGGTGATCGTCACGATCGTCTCGTCGCTGCTCTCGTCGATGCTGTCGACCTGATCGCCGAAGACGTCGCCGATCGTCGCTCCGTCTGTGGCCAGCTGCTGCACCGTCAGGCGCGGCCAGCGCGAGGCGAGGTCGCGGCCGGTGAATTCGGGCCAGCGTCCGTCGTCGTTGCGCGCCAGCAGCGAGGCGGCGCCTAACGGCGCGATCTTGCCCGCGTCCACCCGCCGCTCCAGCGCCACCGCGACGTCGATCTCCCCGGCGTCGAGTGCGGGATAGAGGTCGATCGACATCGAGTCCCCGAGCGCGACGTAGCGCATCGCGCCCGCGCTCACTGCCCGCTCACCACCCGCTCGGGAGTGATCACCGGCTCGTCCACCGTCGCCCGCCAGCGCAATGACCAGCGGCGCGACTGCCCCGGCTCGAGCCACGCGGCGCTCCCGTCCACACCGGCCGCGCTGGCCAGCGCCCCGGGAATCCCGATCGCCGGTTGCAGCGACAGCAGCCGCGCGCCATTTCCGCCCAGCCTCCGCCTGACGCTCAGCCCGACGCGCGAGATTTCCGCCGCGTCGAAGCGAAGCTCGAGCCGCTGTGCTCCTTCGATCACCGTCGCGAAGCCGGTCGGGACATCGAACGACAGGTGACAGGCGAAGCGGCCGCCGATCGAGTCCGGCACGCTCATGTCCACCAGCTTCTTCGCCGTCCGGAAGCGCGGCCACCGGTGTTCGGCGCCGACGCCGAGCAGGTCGATCCCTTCCTGCGAGATCACCCGCGAGCGGGCGTTGTCGGGGAGCAGCAGCCGCGTGTGCTCGCCTAACGGCATGGCGACGTTGGCGGCCCAGAGGAACGGCAGCGGCGCCGATCCGGTGTTCGTCACCTCGTAGCGCATGGCGATCTCGCCCGGCGACGCGCTCGTCACGCGCGTGAACCGGTAGGGCAGTCGGTCTCCGGTCCAGGAGAGCGTTGCCTCCACCGAGCCGTCGAGCGTCGCGATCTTCGGCCGGGGGACGAGGCGGTGCAGCTCGCCTAACGCTGGCTGCTCGAAGGCGACGCCGGTGTGCTTCGACAGCACGCGGCACGGCAGCACCGTCGGAAAGGCCTCCTGGTAGCCACCGGCCAGCGCGACGTCGATCTCGCGCCGCTCCGGTCCCTCCGTCGGCGGCTCGCTCGCGCTCAGCCACTGCCGCCCGCCCAGCTCGAGCGCGGTGATGCGGCCGCCCCATGCCGGCACCATCACCACCCGCGCCCCCGCCGCCTGCAGCTCGATCTCACCCGGCCTGTCGAGCGCCTCGCTCACGCGCTCGCGCCGCGCTCCCCCTGTCAGCCGGGAGAGCAGCGTTCCCACCGCCTGTGTTCTGCGCTCAGCCAACGTCGGGCACGATGCCGCGAGTCGCGAAGATGCGCGCGACCGCTTCGCCGATCTTGTTGTTCGGGGTGCTCGCCCCGGCCGTCAGCCCGACCCGCACTGGTCCCACCGCCGGCAGCCAGCCGCTCACGCTGTCCTCGCTGTGGTGCAATCCCGTTGGGCGGAAGCGGATCGAGCCGTTGTCGGGATCGATCGCCGTCGCATCCTCGACGTGATAGGTCGTCACGTGCTCGGCGCAGATCGCCGCCAGCGAGATCGTGTTGCTCGAGTTGTAGCCACCGACGACGATCATCACGTCCAGCGGCTCCTCGAGCAGCTCGCGCACCGCGTCCTGCCGGTCCTGCGTCGCGCTGCAGATCGTGTCGAAGGTGCGGAAGTGCTCCGCCCGGTGCCCGGCATCATAACGGCGCTCCATCGCCGCGCCCACTTCCTCACCGATCGCCAGCGACTCCCGCGCCAGCATCGTCGTCTGGTTCGCCACTCCCACCCGTTGCAGGTGCAGGTCGGGATCGAACCCCGGTGAGATCGCGTGCGCGAATCGCTCGAGGACCATTGCGCGCGTGACTCCTTTCTGCTCGATGAAGTCGCAGATCACCCGCACGTCATCCATGTTGCGCACGACGATGTAATGCCCGTTCGGGTACTTCATCACCTGCGATGCCGTCGCGCGCGTTTCCTCGTGGTAGTACTTGCCGTGGATCAGTGCCGTGTAGCCGTCCTTCGCGTAGGTGTCCACGCGCTTCCAGACGTTTAGCACCGACCCGCAGGTCGTGTCGACCATGATGCATCCGTTCGCACGCAGCGTCTCGAAGTCGGCGATCGTGACGCCGAACGCCGGCATGATCACGACGTCCTCGGGCTGCACGCGCGAGTAGTCGAACGAGCCGTCCTTCGCCGCGGCGAGGATCTCGATTCCCATCTCGCGCAGCTTCGCGTTGACGTGCGGGTTGTGGATGATCTCGCCGAGCAGCACGACGCGCCGATCGGGGAACTTCCGCCGTGTCTGGTAGGCGTAGTCGACCGCGCGCTCGACGCCGTAGCAGAACCCGAACTCGTGGGCGAGGCGCACGGTGACGCCGCCGGCCGAGAGCGTGTAGTCGCGCTCGCGCAGCAGGTCGACCAGCCGGCCGCTGTAGTCGGTCGAGAGCATCGTCTCGACCTCCGCCTTGAGCCCGAACCCGCGACGGAAGTAGGTGGAATCCATACCGGAATCTAGCCCCTCACGGGCGCATTTCGCGCTTCATCCGGTCGAGCCGCGTCGTCGCCCGCCCGACCGCCCTCCCGGAACCGACTCAGGGCGTCGATGACGGGCTCCGGAACGGCGACGGCCGCGAAGGTCGTCGAATCGACCGAGACGAGCACGAAACTCCCCGACGCATGCC
>JBJMNK010000067.1:0-5464 GCA_045804265.1 Gemmatimonadaceae bacterium
CCGATCTCCTTGTCGTTGTTCGCGGAGATGGTACCGACCTGGGCGATCTCGGTCTTGCCCTTGGTCGGGACGCTGATCTTCTTCAGCTCTTCGATGATCGCGAGGACGGCCTTGTCGATGCCGCGCTTGATGCTCATCGGGTTCGAGCCGGCCGTGACGTTCTTGAGGCCTTCGCGGAAGATCGCCTGCGCGAGCACGGTCGCGGTGGTGGTGCCGTCGCCGGCGTTGTCGCTGGTCTTGGTCGCGACTTCCTTCACCATCTGCGCGCCCATGTTCTCGAGCGGATCGGAGAGCTCGATCTCCTTCGCGACGGTGACGCCGTCCTTGGTGACGGTCGGCGCGCCGAACTTCTTGTCGATGACGACGTTCCGGCCCTTCGGACCGAGGGTGACCTTCACCGCCTCGGCGAGCTTGTCGACGCCGCGCTTGAGGGCAGCGCGCGCATCAACGTTGAAATGCAGATCTTTGGCAGCCATATGGGAGCTCCGTGTGGATTCTGGGATCGTGTGTAGGTCAGCCTTTAGCTATTAGCCGTTAGCGTTGAGCGACGGCGTTAGGCAGTGCGTCGGAACAGCTAATGGCTTACGGCTTACGGCTAGCAGCTGCGGTTAGCCGACGACGGCGAGGACGTCGGTCTCGCGGAGGATGAGGACCTGCTCGCCCTCGATGGTGACCTCGGTGCCGCTGTACTTCCCGTAGAGCACCTTGTCGCCGACCTTCAACTCCATCGGCACGCGCTTCCCTTCATCGAACCGGCCCGGGCCCACGGCGATGATCTCGCCCTGCTGCGGCTTTTCCTTCGCGGTGTCGGGAATGTACAGGCCGCCGCGCATCTGCTCGGTCTCTTCGAGCGCCTTGATCACGACGCGATCGGCCAGGGGGCTGATCTTCGTAGCCGTTTTATTGGCCATGCGTCCCTCCTCGGGATAGTAAAGGTTCAGGTTAGAACTGTTCGAGCACTGCTTAGCACTCAGCCGTGCCGAGTGCTAACAGGGTGCGAAGTTATCCGAGACCCGACCGCACGTCAAGGGGACGCCCCCGGACATCGCCGGAAGCAGAAGTTATTGAATTTCTTCTGTTTACCGGCCGCTACCGGGCCGGAACGAGGCGGCGGCTGGAGCCGGGAGCGGCCCTCCCCGCCGGCCTCAGCCGCGTTCCGGGCCGCGCGTGAGGTGCTCGTGCGCGAGCTGGATTCCCTGCAGGGTGAGCGACGGCTCGACACGGTCGAAGCTCGTGCAGAGTGTCTTGAACTGCTCGGCGAGGCCGCCGGTCGCAACGCAGATCGGGCGTCCGCCACTGGGCCACTCGGCGCGGATCCGCCTAACGATGCCATCGATCGCGTCCGCTGACCCGAGCATCACGCCGGCGCGGATGCACTCCTCGGTGCGGGTACCGATCACCCGCCGCGGCGCGACGAGATCGGTAGCGGGAAGCTTCGACGTGCGCCGGATCAGCGTCTCGGCCGACGTCCGGACGCCGGGCATGATCACGCCGCCGAGGAAGACACCGTCGGCCGTGATGCAGTCGAAGGTGGTCGCGGTGCCAAGGTCGACGACGATCGCGTCCTGTCGATAGAGGCGGCTTGCCGCGAGCGTGTTGACGATGCGGTCAGCGCCGACGGTCAGCGGCTCGTCGACACGAAGCGTGATCGGCAGCGCCGAAGAACCGTCGATGATGATCGGCGTGACGCCGAGCCAGCGCACACACGCGGCGGCGAGCGGCCCGGTCGCGGGCGGAACGACTGACGCGATCGCGGCACCGACGATCGCCGAGTGTCGCACGTCGATCGACGCGAGGAGCGTGCGAAGATCGAGGCCGACTTCGTCGGAAGTCCGGCCGGCGTCGGTGGTCAACCGCCAGTGGGCGCGAAGCTCGACCGAATCGAAGAGCCCGACCGTGGTCTCGGTATTACCGACGTCGAATGCGAGAATCACGAATCCTCCGCGAAGACGAGTGAACCGGAGCGATGGGCGACGAGCTTACCGTCAGGCAGCTGGATGATGATCTCCCCGCTCGGTGATACGCCACGCACGATCCCGACGCCCGGTGAAATCGCGTGACGGCCGCGGGCGATGTCGCGATCGGCCAGCGCGGCGAGCTCGCGTGCATCGAGCTCGCCGCTGCGCGCGGCGGCGGTGCGTAACGCAGGAATCAGTGCGTCGAGGACGTCGAGTCGCCGCGTACCGGCGCGGAGACCGGCGGCATCGCTGACGCCTGGTGGCCGACTGACGTTGATTCCCATCCCGATCGCCACCCACTCCGGCAATCCATCGCGCCAGCGTGCCTCGGCGAGTATGCCGGCGAGCTTGCCGCGCCCGACGTACAGATCGTTAGGCCACTTCACGCCGATTGTTTCGTTCGCGAACGATTCGAGCGCCGCGCCGGCGGCGATACCGAGACGCAGCGCCAGAAGGGGGAGCGTCGCGGCATCGAGGTTGCGCGCGACGAGCGTCAGCCAGATCCCTGCCGCCGGCGCGGACGTCCAGCGCTTCCCGGATCGTCCCCGTCCCGCCGTCTGCGTCTCGGCGAGAACGAGCGTCCCATCGGGTGCACCATCGGCGGCAACCGTATGCGCGACGTCGAGCGTGCTCGGCGTGCTATCGAGCGCGATCACTGCCGGCACGGCGAGGCGCGAGGCGAGGACGTCGGCAGCGACGCCCTCGTAGGCGCCGCGTGAGACCGCGGCCGCCGAATGCGTCATCCGCGCGTGAAGAACAGCGCCAGCACCGCGACGCCGAGGAGAACGCGATAGGCCGCGAAGAGGCCGTACGAGTGGCGCGCGACGTAACGCAGCAGGACGGCGATGGCGAGCCAGCCGCTCACTGCCGACGCGAGGACGCCGACGATGATCGCCGACGACAGCCCTTGCTGGTGGAGCGCCTTGGGCACCTCGTGCAGCGCGGCGCCGGCGGTGATGGGCATGCTCATGAGAAAGCTGAACACGGCGGCGCTTTCGCGGTGAAAGCCGAGCGCGCGGCCGGCAGTGATCGTCGAGCCGGAGCGTGATACACCGGGGATCAGGGCGAAGCACTGGGCGATGCCTAACGCGAGCGCCTGCGTCCACGTCATCTCGTCCATCGTCCGCGACTGCGGTGCGGACTTGTCGACGAGCCAGAGTGTCAGGCCGAGCACGATCAGCACGGTGGCGATGAGCGCGGGGGAGCGGAAATAGCTCTCGGCGTAGTGCTCGAGCGCGAGTCCGGCGAGTGCGCCCGGAATCGTCGCGATGATGAGGAAGACGACGCGTTTCTTCTCCGGCGTGTCGACACGGCGCGTCGTCACGATCGCGACCGCGCTCGAGATGAGGCGGATCCACTCGCGACGGAAGAACCAGAGTACGGCGACGAGCGTCCCGAAGTGGAGCGAGACGTCGAAGGCGAGCCCCGGGTCGCGCCATCCAAACGCCCACGGGATCAGGGCAAGGTGCGCCGAGCTGCTGACAGGGAGGAACTCGGTCAGTCCCTGAACGATGCCGAGGACGAGGGCCTGGAAGAGGCTCATGCGTTGTGGAAGGCGGTATGAAGCGGTGAGTTCAGCGCGCCAGGATCAGCGCCGCCATCGCGGCGAGCATCGAGGCCTTGAAGAGTAACGGTGCGCCGGTGCGTCCGGCCAGCGCGCGCCGCGTCGCAATCACGGCGGTCACGATCGCGGGAAAGACGAACACGCGCGTGTCCGCACTGGGGAACGGGAGCGCCATGACGCGCCAGGCGAAGAATGCGACAGCGCTCGCGATCAGCACCACCGTCGGTACGCGGCCGAATACGATCGCGGCGGTTCGTCGAAAGGGCGCATCTGCGGCTGCGTCATCGAGTGACTTCGCGAGCTCGCGCGCGAGGTGGAGCGGTGCGGCGACGCCAGCGAGAATGATCCCGTCGCGCGCCGCGCCGACGGTCACCGCGCCGTAGAAGAAGGGGAGCGACGCCAGCACCGCGACCGCAACGTTGCCGATGAGCGGGAGGCGAGCGAGCGTGGTCGAGTAGAGTGTCATGAGCGCGACGACCGCGACGCTGAGGACTCCGAGCGACGGGCGTGCGGCGAACGAGAACGCGATCCCGAGCGCCGCGCAGAGGACAGCGACCGACCGCACCACTCGCGACGTCAGCGTGCCCGCGGGCAACGGTCGCTCAGGATGCGCCTTGCGATCGATCGCGATGTCGGCGAGGTCGTTGAACGCGTTGGCGAACGCAGTGAGGGCAACGGCGGCGAGCGACGCGGCGAGCGTCGCCGGTCGGGTCGGGTCGCGTGCGCCCCACCACGCGCCGACGTAGACAGCGACCGCGGCGATGAGTGCGTTCTGCCAGCGCGCGACGGTGAGCAGCGCGCGAGCGTCAGGCAAGGTTGGTGCGGTAGAACTCCTCGTACTGCTCGACGATGTCATCGCGGCTGAAACGCGCGCGGGCGTCGGTCGCGGCCGAGTCACTCATGTGGCGCCAGCGCTCGTCGTCGCCGAGAATCCCGACGGCCGCCGACGACATGCTGTCGACGTCGCCGACGCCGCAGAGCACGCCGGTGATTCCTTCCTTCACCACCTCCGGCAAGCCGCCGGCGCGCGACCCGACGACCGGCACTCCAGAGGCCAGAGCCTCGAGCGCGCTCAACCCGAACGACTCGCTCTGTGTCGGGAGGAGAAAGAGGTCGGCATTCGCAAGGAGGGGCGCGACGACGTCGATCTTGCCTAGAAAGTGCACATCGCGCTCGACACCGAGCTTTCGCGCTTCGGCTTCGGCGACGACGCGATCAGGCCCGTCGCCGACCATCACGAGCACCGACGGAATCTCGCGCGTGACCTGCGCGAAGATGCCGACGACGTCCTTCACCCGCTTGACAGGACGGAAGTTCGAGACGTGGATGAGGACCTTCCGCTCCGGCGAGAACTGCGTGCGGAGCGTCTGACCGTAACGGTCGCGGTTGTAGGTCTCGGGGTCGATGAAGTTGTGAATGACCTCGATCCCGCATCCGGCGCAGCCGAAGGCTCGCTGCGTTTCGTCACGGAGATACTGCGAGACGGCGGTCAGCGCGTCGGAGCGCTCGATCGAGAACTTCGTGATCGCATGGAAGGACGGGTCCTGCCCGACGATGGTGATGTCGGTGCCGTGCAGCGTGGTGACGACGCGGATGTCGCGGCTGTGCTCACGCTGCAGCATCTCCTTGGCGATCCAGGCGCTGGTCGCGTGCGGGATCGCGTAGTGGCAATGGAGGATGTCGAGGTCGTGGGCGCGCACGACTTCGTGCATGCGAACCGCGAGGGCGAGGTCGTACGGCGGATACTCGAAGAGCGGATAGCGGCCGACGTCCACCTCGTGGAAGAAGACGTTAGGCAGGAAGCGCGGCAGCCGGAACGGCTGCTGATAGGTGATGAAATGCACTTCATGACCACGGGCGGCGAGCGCGATCCCCAGCTCGGTCGCGACCGCGCCGGAACCGCCGTACGTCGGATAGCAGGTGATGCCGATCTTCATTCGCG
>JBJMNK010000068.1:0-6052 GCA_045804265.1 Gemmatimonadaceae bacterium
CGGAGCGCCTGGCTCATGAGGCGCGCCTGCAAACCGACGTGCGAATCACCCATGTCGCCCTCGATTTCCGCCTTCGGAACGAGTGCGGCGACCGAGTCGACGACGACGATGTCCACGGCGCCGGAGCGCACGAGGATCTCGCAGATCTCGAGTGCCTGCTCGCCGGTGTCCGGCTGCGAAATCAGCAGGTTGTCGATGTCCACGCCGAGCTTGCGCGCATACTCGGTGTCGAGCGCGTGCTCGGCGTCGATGAAGGCGGCAACGCCGCCAGCCTTCTGCGCGTTGGCGACGACGTGCAAGCACAGCGTCGTCTTGCCTGACGATTCCGGCCCGTAGATCTCAGTGATGCGCCCGCGCGGAATTCCACCAACGCCGATCGCGGCGTCGAGGTTGATCGCGCCCGTGGGAATGAAGTCGACGACGATCTTCGGCGCATCCTTCCCCAGCTTCATGATCGAGCCCTTGCCGCAGCTCTTCTCGATCTGTGCGATCGCCAGATTCAGCGCTTTCTTCTTGTCTTCCGAAACACTAGCCGTTGCCATTTCTCAAAATCCTCTCTGTTTCTCGTCCAAACCGTGGCTATCGCAGGCTGAAATCTACCGGCCGCCGAGGTGCGCCCGATATACCGAACAAAATACGAAGAAACGGTCCCGAGATCAAGCTTTCTGGCAAAACTTTAGGCTCGCGAGGAGAGCGTAAACGCATCCTCGACGTGCCGGACTCTGACCCGATCGTCCGCGACAATTACCCCGATCACGTCGAAACGATACGCCTCGGCCGCCCTCCCGTGGCGATCGATCCAGACGCGCGCCGAGCGCGTCAGCTCGATCCGCTTCTGCCAGTTGACCGCCTCGATCGGGCCGCCGAAATGATCGTCGCGCCGGGCCTTGACCTCGACGAACGCGATGATGCCCTCTCGTTCCGCGACCAGGTCGATGTCGCGATGCCCGTTCCTGAAACGCCGGTTGAGGATCCGCCAACCGGCGCGGGTCAGCCACCGCTCCGCGATCCGTTCTCCCACTTCGCCCAAGGCCTGCGTGGCCGTTGACATGCGCGCAATGTCGCGTCGATCGCCAAGAGCGCGGCATCATTCGACGGCATCCGCAATCGCTCCCATTCAGCTCGTCGGGGTGTCCACGACCGGCGGTCCAATCGGCGCCGGGCGCCCCCGGGTCCGTTCGATCCTCTCTCGCAGGCGGAGCACCGGGCGCTCGATCAGGACGGCGCTTCCCCACGCCGCGATGAAGCACATGGCGATCGCAACCGGTAGCGTTAGGCGCGGCGCAACGATGATGGGCTGTTGCCAGAGGTAGAGCGAATACGAGAGGCCACCGATCCAGATCAACACCGGGTGGTTGAGCAAACGCCCCGTGCTCGCGGACGGCCGCGAGATCAGGTGGTCGAGAACGACTGCGATCAACAGGTTCTGGACCGTGGGACCAACGAGCAGGTAGAGCGCCGTCGGGACGACGGACGGATGCACGGACAGTGATGCCACGAGAAAGACTGCGAGAACCAACCCGAGGGGGGCTCCGTCGCGGAAGCGGAGATACCAGGCAGCGCTGTGCAGTCGCGGCAGATGGAGCGCCAGCAAGCAGCCCGTCGCGATCGAATCCGACACCAGCTCGAAGCGGGTGAGCATCTCCTTCACGCCAGTTGCCTCGAATCGCGCCAGCCTGAGAAGCGGACAGGCGATGAGCCACGCGATCGCGATCCACCCGCCGCGCCGGCGCCCCGCGAGACCGAGCAGGAGGGGCCACAACAGGTAGAATTGCTCCTCGACGCTCAGCGACCAGGTATGACCGAGGTACCACCTGCCGCTGTCGCTGCATCCGAAGCAATAGTTGCTCGTATACGTCGCGGCTGAGACCAGGTTGGCTGCCGCGAGCTGGACCAGCCCGATCATCGCCGCGACGAGCATTGCGCCCAGGTACACGTAGCAGGCGGGGAAGATGCGCAGGGTGCGCCGGAAGTAGAAACGGCCGAGGGCGATGCGTCCGGTGGCGTCCAGCTCTCGAAGTAGCAGTCCCGTGATCAGGAAACCCGAGATCACGAAGAAGACGGTCACGCCGAGGCCGCCCTGTGCGAAGATCCCATAGGGACCGCCGTCTCCGCCGGAGCGCCGGCTCGCGTGATCGAGCAGAACCAGCGCGATAGAAACGGCGCGCAGCCCGTCCAGCGACGGTATGCGCGCGGATCTCGAAGCTGTCACGTTTCAGCCGATGAGGCAGGCGACATCGAACGCTATGGAGAGGCTCGCCACCAGCAGCGACTTACCCTCCGCAAATCCGTTCCAGATCCTCCAGCCCCACGATCACATCGCGCCCCCTCGGCCCGTCCGACGGCCCGAGCACGCCCGCTTCCTGCAGCTGGTCGATGATCCGCGCTGCGCGTCCATAGCCGATCTTCAACCGCCGTTGCAGCAGCGACGTCGATCCCTGCTGCGCATTGATCACTACTTCCGCCGCCTCGCGGAACAACTTGTCGCGCTCTTCGCCCCGCCCCTCGTCGCCGTACTCGCCGTCGCCGCCGCTCAGCTCCGCACTCTCGCGCGAGCGCACCGCCTCGAGGATATCCGGCTCCGAAACGACATCTTCCAGCGCGACACCAGACTCCGCGAGTAAAGCCCGACGCGCCTCACGCTTCCCTTCGTACCACCCCATCAGCCGCTCGGTGTCGTCGCCCGAGAGATATGCGCCCTGCAAGCGCGCTGCCTCACTCTTTCCTGGCGGAATGAAGAGCATGTCGCCGTTGCCCAACAGCGACTCGGCACCCGCCCCGTCGATGATCGTCCTGCTATCGACCTGGCTCGCTACGCGGAACGCGATCCGGCTCGGGAAGTTTGCCTTGATCAATCCCGTTATGACGTTCACGCTCGGGCGCTGCGTGGCGAGAATGAGGTGGATCCCGATCGCGCGCGCCTTCTGCGCCAGCATTGCGATCGGCGTCTCGACCTCGCCCTGCACCGTCATCATCAGGTCGGCCATCTCGTCGATGACCACGACGATGTACGGCAGGATGTCGCCCTCGTATACCAGCTTCTCGAACGCGACATCCGGCCGCTTCGGAAGCTTCAAGGCCGGCCCCGATCCGCCAAGATGTGCTTCGACCCGCTGATTGAAGTCCTGGATGTTCCGGCAGGCGTTCGCCGCGAGCAGCTCATAGCGCTCCTGCATCTCCATCACCGCCCACTTGAGCACCGCCGCGGCGTCGCGGTTATCGGTGATCACCTTGTGCCGCAGGTGGGGCAATGTGTTGTACACCGACAGCTCGACCATCTTCGGGTCGACCATCAGGAAGCGCAGCTTCTTCGGCGTGTGGCGGTAGACCAGGCTCGTGATGATGGTGTTCACGCAGACCGACTTCCCCGAGCCGGTCGCGCCGGCGATGAGCAGGTGCGGCATCTTGGCCAGGTCGGCGACGACCGACTTGCCCTCGAGGTCCTTGCCTAACGCGATCGGCAGCGCCATGCGCGCGCCCTGGAACTCGCGCGATTCGACGATCTCGCGGAAGGCGACCATCTCGGCGCTCGGGTTCGGCACCTCGACGCCCACCGCGCCGCGCCCGGGGATCGGCGCGACGATGCGGATGCTCGGCGCCCGCATCGCGAGGGCGAGGTCGTTGGCCAGGTTGGCGATCTGCCGGACCTTCACTCCCGGCGCCGGCTCGACCTCGAACTGCGTCACCACCGGGCCGGTCGTCCGCCCACCGATCTCGGCGTCGACGTTGAAGCTGCGGAGCGCGTCCTTGAGCTTCACCGCCATCGCGTCGAGCTCGCGCTTGCTCGTCTCGGCGTTGCGTGCCGGCGGCAGCGTCAGCAAGTCGGTCGGCGGTAGCTCGTCGGAGCCCGGAGCGGGCGTCGCGTGTGCGTCGATCGACGCTGCAATCTCCTCATCGCGCTCGGCGCTCGCCTCGGCCTTCGACTTCCTCTTCCGCGATTTCCCGTCTCGCCCGGGCGCGGTCGCGTCTTCGGTGAGCGCGATCTGGTCGTCGAGCAGCGACGGGTCCATCGCCGGCATCTCGTCCGGCGGCGGCTCGAGTGCTTCGCCTAACGGGCCGCCGGCTCCCGCCTCACCTCTCATCTTTCGCCGACGCTTCGGCGCGGCGCCCGCGACCAGCCCCGCCTCGGCGGCCTCGGTATCGCCATCGCCTAACGCTGCGGCGTAGTCGTCGGCTGTCGCCGCGGCGTCGCCGCGATGCAGCAGCACGCGGATGGGGTTCCACGCCAGCGTCGCGGCGGTCAGTGCGCACCCGGCCATCACTACGACGATCCATGCACCGACGCCGCCGAACCAGCGCGCCATGTAGAACGACGTTCCCGCGCCCCAGAGTCCCGCGGCGCGACTTTCGGCGACGCCGACGTGCAATGACAGCCCCGCCGCGATCGGCGCGAGCAGCGCCAGCCCGGCGAGGAAGACGAGCCACGAGCGATCGGTGCGTTCCTCCATCCGCCCGAACAGCCGCAGCGCGTGCACGGCGGGCAGGAGTGGAAGCCACACCGCTCCCGCCCAGCCGAGCACCGCGAGCAGGATGACGAGCACGGAACCGACCACCCCGAAGTTCGAGCTGACCCCGGCACCATAGCGCAGGTCGGCCAGCCCCTGCGCCGCGAGGACGCCGCCCAGGAAGAGGGCGAGGAGGAGGAAGCCGATCCCCGCCAGCTCGCGGCGAACGGTCGGGGACAGCCTAACGCTCCCGGTCGGGACCGAGCTTCGTGATCTGCCGGTCCGAATAGACGGGAATCACCGGGTACGCGTCGACGCTGCCGCAGAGCACCAGGTCGTCGGCGTAGCCCGCTTCGGCGAGCGCCTTGCCGTGCGAGGCTTCGCCGAACAGTCGCGCGAGGTTGTCACCATAACGGCGGTCGATCATCGTCGAGGCGAGCGCGGCATCGTTCATCGCCACACCGGTCAGCCGCTGGGCGATGTAGCGCGCATAGCGGCCGGCGCAGGCCGAATCCTCGAGGGAGTACTGACGATCACGGCCAGCGCAGATGATCGACACGTCAGTCCCGCCCCGCGCCGCGGCGCGCAGCATCGCCAGCGTCGCTGAGAAGTTGACGTACGACGCGACGACGACGTCCCGCGCCCCCTGCACCGCGATGAGGGCGGCGGTGCCGTTCGTCGTGGTCAGCAGGATGGTCTTTCCCTCGACCGCCTCACGCGTGAACTCGCGCGGCGAGTTGCCGAAGTCGAACCCCGGGATCGCGTGCATCCTCCGCTCACCGGCGAGCTTCACCTCGCGGCGCTCGAACTGCTTCGCGCGCGTGACGACATCCTCCGAGCTCTCGAACGGGACGACCGCCTTCGCACCGTTTGCCAGTGCGACGGCGATGGTCGTCGACGCACGCAGCACGTCGATCACCGCCACCACCCTGCCCTGCACATCGGCGGTACCCAGCTGCTGCACGCCGAAGAAGACGTCGACGCGCACTAGAGGGGCTCCTTCATCAGATCAGGCTCGCGCTCGAGGAACTTCGTGTCCACTTCCCCGGCGCGGAACTTCGCGTTGCGCATCACGCGGGCGAGGAACGGCATCGTGGTCGTCACGCCCTCGATGATGAAGCTCTCGAGCGCGAGCTCCATGCGGCGCAGCGCCTCCGCCCGCGTATTGCCCTGGCAGATGACCTTCGCGATCATCGAGTCGTAGAACGGTGGGACGCGATAGCCGGCATACGCGTGCGTATCCAGACGCACGCCCGGTCCGCCTGGCGGATGGAACACGTCGATCCGCCCCGGGCTCGGCTGGAAGTTGCGCGCCGGATCCTCGGCGTTGACGCGACACTCGATCACGTGGCCGCGCGCGTTAGGCAGGGTCGTGAACGAGAGCTTCTCGCCGGCCGCGACGCGGATCTGCTCCTTCACGAGATCCACGCCGTAGAGCATCTCCGTCACCGGGTGCTCGACCTGGATGCGCGTGTTCATCTCCATGAAGAAGTAGTCGCCGTTGCGGTCGAGCAGCCCCTCGATCGTCCCGGCCGATCGGTACCCGACCGCGCGCGCCGCATCGACGGCGATCTGCCCGATCCGCTCGCGGAGCTCCGGGCCGACCG
>JBJMNK010000069.1:0-5957 GCA_045804265.1 Gemmatimonadaceae bacterium
AACGATGACGTTGTGTCATCGTTTTTCAACGACTCTGACCCCTTGAGCGCCTTGAGCGGAAGTGGCTACTGGTGCTTGACTGACGCTCGACTGGCGCGCAGCTGCTGCGGTATTCGCCCGCCTAGTGGTGGTCCGCGCCGGCGAGACTTCCCTTCCGCCCGACCAGGTAGAGCGGGACGCAGATCGCCGCGACGAAGATGATCATCGCCAGGATCGCGGAGCCCGACAGCCAAGGGACGCCGGCGGCGAAGTTCATCTTCTCGTCCCACCGCTTCGCCGCGAGCGCGGCGAGCACCACACCCATTATCGCGCCGCCGGCGATGAGTCCCGAGGAGAAGAGCACGCCCGGACCGGAGTCGGCGTCGGTGTCGCTCGCCGTGCCGCGCGTCGCGCGGTCGACGAACCAGCGCACGATCCCGCCTGCGAACATCGTCGCCGACGTCGAGATCGGGAGATACACGCCGACCGAGATCGCCAGCGACGGAAGGCCGAGGATTTCCATCGCGATGGCGAAGAAGACGCCGATCATGATCAGTCCCCAGTTCAGCTTCTGGGTCAGGATCCCGTCGACGACGAGCGACATAATCTGCGACTTCGGCGAGTCGAGCTTCTCGACCGTGCGGCCGGTGTAGTCCACCGTCTCGCGTCCGCCGATGCCCGGGTCGACGAAGTAGGCGATCGCGCCGGCGTCGTTCACGAGGTAGCGCCCCGACGGTGCGTTCGCCGTCGGCTCGTAGAGATGGCCGACGCGGAAGTACTGCGTCCCCGCGACCGGTGACGACGCGCCCGACGGGACGTCGCTGATCCGCCCGTTCAGCAGCGCCACCCGACCGGCATCGATGTTCGCCGCCGGGATGACGACGTTAGGCATGTCGCGCCTGACGATCGTCGTGTACGCCGAGTCGAGGGAGTGGATCGTCCAGCCGATCAGCAGCGCCGAGCTGACGACGCCGAAGATGAGGCCGATCTGCTGCCGCGCCGGCGTCGCGCCGACGAGATAGCCCGTCTTCAGGTCCTGCGACGTCGCGCCGGCCACCGCCGCGGCGACGCAGACGACGCCGCCGATCGAGAGCGCGAGCACGCGGTGCTCCGGCCTGGTCCAGCCTAACGCGAGGAAGATCAGCGCGGTCATCAGCACCGCCGCCACGGTCATCCCCGAGATCGGGTTGGCCGACGCGCCGATCTGCCCGGTGATCCGGCTCGACACGGTCACGAAGAGAAACGCGAAGAAGATCGCGAGCACGGCGCCGACGACGTTGATCCCGATCTGCGGCAGTACCACCATCGCGATCACCGCCAGCACCAGCCCGGCGAGCACCAACGACATCGGCAAGTCGCGCTGCGTCCGTCGCGATCCGGCGACATCGGCGGCGACGCCGGCGCCGCGGAAGCCGCCAAGTCCGCCGACCAGTGCCCGCCAGATGGTCGGCATCGACTTCACGAGGCTGATGATCCCCGCCGCGGTCACCGCCCCGGCACCGATGAAGTAGACGTACGCCGCGCGCACGTCCATCGGCGACATGTCCCTGATCAGCTTCGTGTCGAGCGGGAGGATCGTCGTCGTCAGCCCGGCGCCGAACATCTTGATCATCGGGATCATCACGAAGAACGAGATGACACCGCCGGCGAACAGGTAGCCCGAGATCCTCGGCCCGATGATGTAGCCGACGCCGGTGAGCTCCGGGCTGACCTCGGCCTGGATCTCGCCGAACAGCTCCGTCCGGCCGTTAGGCAGGACGCGCTGGATGATCTTGTGCGGCACCTGCTGCCAGAGCTGGAAGCCGTTGTTGAGCAGCTTGTAGAGCGCGCCCAGCCCGAAGCCCATGAACACGGTCTTGGCCTGGATCCCGCCCGCCTCGCCGACGATCAGCACCTCAGCGCACGCCGTCCCCTCGGGATACTTGAGGTTGCGGTGCTCCTTGACGATGAGGCTCTTCCGCAGCGGGATCATCATCAGCACGCCGAGGATTCCGCCGACCAGCGCGACCGCGGCGACCCGGCTCCATGGCAGCGCGTAGCCGAGCAGCAGCAGCGCCGGCAGCGTGAAGACGGTGCCCGCCGCAATCGATTCCCCTGCAGACCCCGTGGTCTGGACGATGTTGTTCTGGAGGATCGTCGCCGGCTTCGCCCGGAACGCCTTCGCCGCGTAGCGGAAGATCGTGATCGAGAGGACCGCGATCGGGATCGACGCGCTGACCGTTAGGCCTATCTTGAGCGCGAGGTACACGCTCGACGCCGAGAAGACCAGCCCGAGCAGCATGCCGAGGACGATCCCCGATGGCGTCAGCTCGCGCGGCGATTCGGTATGCGGGACGTACGGCTTGTGGAGCTCGTCCTCGGCGGCGATGCTCGCCTCGTCGAAGGTGCCCGCGGTCGGCGGCTGGCGGAGCTCGGGGTGCTGGTGAGCGGGGTGATTGGAAGGCATAACCGCGAATATCGCGCGGCGAGGGAGCAGGCGCGAGGGGGCCGTGCATCAGCCCCGTGCATCGAGTCGTGCTTCGAGCCGTGCATCAGCCCTTACGTCGATGCACAATGCCGGAAGATACGATGCATGGTGACGATACTGTGATGCACGATGCACGATGCACGGGAGTGCTGGATACACGATGCCAGAAGCATGATGCACGATGCCAGAAGCATGATGCACGATGCCCGAAACGTGATGCACGATGCGGAGGGAGTCGCGCATCAACCGCAGTCTCCGGCATCGTGTATCCAGACGTCCCGTGCATCACGAATCGTGAATCGCGGTATCGTCACCATGCATCGTCGTTTCCGGCATCGTGCATCGCACGCCAGTTATCGTGCATCGCTGTTTCTGCTCGTCCGGCGTCGCAGCACCAGCCATCCTGCCCAGGCGATCGCGACTAGCGGAATCACCACACCGAGGCTCGCGATCAGGAATGCGATCAGGCCGATGAATCCCCGCCACGCGTCGCGGAACGCTTCGCGGATCGGGTTCTCCCCGGGCCGCGACCCAAGGACCGGGCCGGGCTCGTGAATCGTGACCACCATTGTGCTGACCGCGGCCCGGGTGCGCAGGTAGCGGATGCGTCCCTCATAACGGTCGATTTCTTCGCGGACGCGAGCGAGCTCGCGCTCGACGGCGAGCGCGTCGCTCAGCTTCCCGGTGCGATTCTCGAGCAGGGCGATGAGGCGCTGCTCGAGGCGCCGCGCATTCGCGACGCGAGCCTGGACATCGACGAACTCCTCCCCGACGTCCTCGGCGCTTTCATTCTGTGACTCGAGCGTGCCTATCGGCTTGAGGCCAGTCAGCAACTGCGCCCAGCGCGGCGCTGGGACCTTGATCTCGACCGTCCCGCTGCGAAGCTGATCCTTGCCCGTCTGCATCGACGTGTTGCCGACATAGCCGCCGAGGCTCTGCGCCAGCGCGCGAAGGCGCACGACCGCGCGCTCGAGCGAATCGACCTGGAGCGTCGCGGTGCCGGTGCGGATGATCATTGCCGCCGCGGTGTCCGGCGCGGTCTTCGGCTCGCCGGCGCCCGGGGGGGCGGCATCCGACTCGAGCGCAGACATCGTGTCGGCCATGGTGACCGCGATCGGCTCCGCCTCGCCGTTAGTCACCCCGGCTTGGCCGAACGCCGCCACGCGGGGCGCCGACAGCCGCGGGGCGGACCGGTCCTGCGGAATGACCACCTCCTCCTCGCCTCGTCCCGACGGGTGGTCGCCCTTGGTGCACGTCGCGAGCGTGAGGACTGAAACCAGCGCCACCACGTTTCCATTGGACCAGCGCATGTTCGATCGCCTCGGGTTCGAGTGCAGCCAACCTAGGGCGCGCCCGACGCGGACGCGAGGTGGCCTCGTGAAGGACGTCGGTGCCGCGTGATCCTGCACACCATCGCCTCACGGCCGGAGTCGAATTGCCCGGCCGTTCATCGCGCGCGCCAACGCGCTGTATCTTTGAGTGACTCCAACCAACCCAGCCTCCAACAATGCGCTCGTCCCTCCTGTCGTTCGCCGCTGCCGGATTCATCGCCGGTGCGCTACTCTCCGCTCCCGCCGGCGCGCAGGCGCGCAGCACGTCATCGGCCGCGTCCTCATCGTCCACGGCGTCCGCGCCGATCTCCGACATCCGCTACGATGTCGCCTTCGATCACGGCACCGCCGCGTCGCGCACGCTCAAGGTCACGATGACCTTCGCCACCAGCGGCTCGGCGCCGGTCATCCTCTCGCTGCCGGCGTGGACACCGGGTGCGTACGAGCTGACCTGGTTCGCGAAGTGGGTGTCGGCGTTCACGCCGACCGGCGACGGGAAGGCGCTCGAGTGGGACAAGGTCGACTACGACACGTGGCGCGTCAGGCCTGACGGTGCGAAGCGCGTGACCGTGAAGTTCGACTTCCTCGCCGATTCGCTCGACAACGCGATGGCGTGGGCGCAGCCGGACTTCGCGCTCTTCAACGGGACCAACGTCTTCCTCTATCCCGAGGGCCGTGGCTTCGACTGGCCGGCGACGGTCACGGTGCGCACCGAGCCGAACTGGCTCGTCGCCACCGGTATGACGGCCGTCGCCGGGAGCACCGCCGGCGTGCACAGCTTCTCGGCGAAGAACTATCACGACCTCGTCGACATGCCCTTCTTCGTCGGCGTGTTCGACATCGACAGCACGAAGGTCGGCCCGGTGTGGGCGCGCTTCGCGACCTATCCCAAGGGCTTCGTCGCCGGCCAGAACCGCCGCGACGAGTGGGACGCGATCACCAAGTCGCTCCCGACCGAGATCGCCGTCTTCGGCGAGGCGCCGTTCTCGACGTACACTGTCATGCAGATCGCCGACTCGTCGTACGCCGGCGCCAGTGGCCTCGAGCACCAGAACTCGCACGTCGACGTGATCACCCCGTCCGCGTTAGGCAACCCCTTCATGCCGTCGCTCTACGCGCACGAGATGTTTCATGCCTGGAACGTGAAGCGGCTGCGCCCGGCGGACATGACGCCATACCGTTATGACCAGCCGCAGCCGACGACCTGGCTCTGGGTGAGCGAGGGCATCACCGACTACTACGCCGACCTCGCGCTCGTCCGCGGCGGCGTCGTCGACAGCAACAGCTTTGCCGAAACGACGACCGGAAAGATCGGCGAGGTCGCGGCCGCGCCGCCGGTCGCGCTCGAGGACGCGTCGCTCTCGACCTGGATCCATCCGACCGACGGCACGGGGTATCTCTACTATCCCAAGGGATCGCTGGCCGGGCTGATGCTCGACATCATGGTCCGCGACGCCAGCAACAACCGTCGCTCGCTCGACGACGTGATGCGCGAACTGTACAACACGACATGGAAGCGGGGACGCGGCTTCACCGACGCCGACTGGTGGGGCGCGATCAGTCGCGCCGCCGGTGGCAGGAGCTTCGCCGACTTCGACGCGAAGTACGTGAATGGGCGCGAGCCGTATCCGTGGGCGACGCTGCTCCCGCTCGCCGGCTTCAGCTACGTCACCGACAGCATCCGCGAGCCGCGGCTAGGCGTGTTCACCCAGCCCGACTCGGGCGCTGTTCGCGTCACCAACGTGACCGAAGGCAGTGCTGCCCAGCAGGCCGGGGTTCGCGCCGGCGATATCCTCGTCGCGGTCGGAGACATCCCCGTCGCCGACGTCACGTTCGGTGATCGCTTCCGCGCCAAGTACGGCTCCGCGGTCGAGGGCAGCGCGCTCCCGATCCAGATCAGGCGCGCCGGCCAGGCGATGACGCTCAACGCCGCCCTCCGCTTCGAGACCCGCTCGCAGAGCCGGGTGACGATCGACTCGAAGGCGACGGGGAAGGCACTCCGGATCCGGAGCGGCATCCTGCACGGGACGACGGATAAATAGTGGCAAAATGCTACTAAAGGCGGGGCGCGGAACGGCGTGAATCACTCGCGGCAACAGCAAGGCATGTAACAGGAGGCACAGAGGGCACAGAGGGTTGTTGTCAAACCACTCTGCGCCCTCTGTGCCTCCTGTTCAATT
>JBJMNK010000070.1:0-4718 GCA_045804265.1 Gemmatimonadaceae bacterium
CGCTGGTACGACGCCGGCCACTGGCTCCCCGACGCGGCAACGCGCGATGCGGCGGCGTGGCTCGAGACACAGCTTGCCAGGCGCCGTTAGGCGTTGGCGGGAGGCAAGCAAACGGCGCAACTGCGTGCGGTTCGCGCCGCCGGCCAGGTGCTGATCGGTTCCTCGTGGCCGCTGGCGTCCTGGTATGTCGGCCGTACGCGTCAGCATCCAGGCCTTGTGACAGTCTATTCCGCCGAGACACCGAGACATCGAGGACAGCCGCGCAGCGGCTGAGCCGTTCGCACCAGCCAAAAGACCTTGGGGCAAGTTGGCGAGATAATCTCACCCCGCTTGCCCCAAAATCGTTCGGGTCGGGCGCATCGAGCTGTTCGGGTGGGGGAGTCCTCTGCGGCTCTGTGCCCTCCTGTTAAAGCTGTTGCCGTTGCGGGTGCCCGGTCGAGAAAAGCGGGACTGATTCACAGGAGGCGCAGAGGACACGGCGACGCAATGGCTCTGCATCCTCGCCCAGGCCGTTCTCGGCGTCTCGGTGCCCCCCCCCGCAGACTGTCGCGATGCGCGAACGCTGAGGAGCACGGCCGTCATACGACGACGCCGGCGGCTCAGAGGAATCGATCAGCAACAGTCGCCGTTAGGCACGCAGTCCGGCTATCGCACGCTCACTTCAGCTGCCACAGCTCCACCTGTCCCTTGTTGAACAGCGGCACGGCCAGCAGCCCCCGCGCCGGGTCGAGTCCGATGTCGGCCGGTGCTTCGACCCCGGTGACGATGTGACTCATCGTGCTGCCGTTGATCACCGAGACCGCGCTGTCGGCCCAGCTGCTGACCAGGATGCGGCCGTCGCGGGCGATCTCCACGCCGTCGAACTGGCCGGGGCCGGTCGCGATCGTCGTCACCGCCTTGCCGTTAGGCGCCCAGCCGTGGACGGCGTTGGTGCCGAAGGCGACGACGATGAAACGGTTGTTCCGCGCGTCCCAGGTGATGCCGTTCGGCCTGCCGAGCGAGTCGGACTGAATGCCGATGGCGGCGCTCTTCCGGTCGCGCGAGATCGTGAAGATCCGGTCGGTGCCGGTGTGCGACACCGAGCCGTTGGCGCCGAAGGCGATCTGCGTGTCGGTGACGTAGACGTCGCCGTTAGGCGTCGTCGCCACGTCGTTGAGGAACTTCGCGCCCTGCTTCGAGACGTCCCAGCTGCGGATCGGCGCCCCGGTGGTCTTGTTGAAGGCGCGGATCACGTCGATGTCGGCGACGAACAGCGTGTCACCGATGATCGCGATCCCCTTCGGCCCGTTGAGGGTGACCCCGTTCTTCCCGCTGGTGATGAAGTGCAGCGAGTCCACCGTGCCATCCTTCGTCAGGCGCGAGATGAACCCGTTGCCATCCTTGGCCGGCGGCTGGCCGTTGATGTTCGAGACGAACCAGTAGCCCGACGCGGAGTCCCACTTCACGCTCTCCGGCGTCTGGAAGCCGCTGATCGTCTTCACCTTCGTCGCGCCGCCGGCGGTGGCTGTGTTACCGGCATTGCCCGTGTTCCCGGCGCTCCCGCCAGTCCCCGCTTGTGCGCCCGCAGCATTGCCGGCACCCGCCGTCGTCACCGTGTCGCTGTTCGCGCCGGCCGTGCCGTGCGCGGTGGTGTCCTGCAGCTTGCTCGAGTTCGAGCAGCCGGCGACCAGCAGCGCGGTCGCGATCGCGCGCGCGGAGCGGGAGTTCATCGTGACGTCTCCATCAGTGGTGAAGGTGATACCAGCTGTCGCTGCGTTCGTGCATGTGCGTGCATGTGCGGCATACGCTCGAAATCTGGACATCGCTGCGAAGGGGTGGCAGGGGGTCCACCGGTCCTGTCTCCCACCTCCATCAAGGCATCTCGATCGCGTCCCCGCTCGCCTGGTCGAAGAACAACAGCCGCTTCACGTCGATCGCCAGTCGCACCGGTTCCCCCGGCTCGGGCAGCGCCTGCGGCGCAAGTGCGGCGGTCAGCTCCTGCCCGTCGCTCCGCGCATGCAGCAATGTCTCGTTGCCGAGCGGTTCGACTACGTCCACCGAGAATCCCTGCACCGGCTGCGCGCCGTCGGGCGCCGATCCGACGTACAAATGCTCCGGCCGCACGCCGGCCACCACCGGCGCGCCGATGTACCGGTCGAGCCAGCGCGACGCGGTCACGCCGAGCGCGATCCCCGGCGCCTTCCCGCGGAAGACGAGGCCGTTTTCACCGCGCTCGAGCGAGCCGTGCATGATGTTCATCGGTGGGCTGCCGATGAACGTCGCGACGAACAGGTTCTTCGGCCGCTCGTAGAGCGCGATCGGCGTGTCCACCTGCTGCACCCGACCCGCGTTCATCACGACGATGCGGTCGCCCATCGTCATCGCCTCGGTCTGGTCGTGGGTGACGTAGACCGAGGTCACACCGAGCCGCCGCTGCAGCCGTGCGATCTCGCGCCGCGTCTGGACGCGAAGCTTCGCATCGAGGTTCGAGAGCGGCTCGTCGAAGAGGAAGACCTTGGGCTGCCTGACGATCGCGCGCCCGATCGCGACGCGCTGTCGCTGTCCCCCGGACAGCTGCCGCGGCCGCCGGTCGAGCAGCGGCATGATGTCGAGCATCTGCGCCGTCTCGGCGATGCGGCGATCGATGTCAGCGGCGGACATTCTCCGGATCCTGAGCGCGAAGCGCATGTTCTCGCGCACGGTCATGTGCGGGTAGAGCGCATAGCTCTGGAACACCATCGCGATGTCGCGCTGCGCCGGCGCGAGGTCGTTGACGATCTTGCCGTCGATCAGCAGCCGACCGTCGCTGATCGACTCGAGCCCGGCGATCATCCGCAGCGTGGTGCTCTTGCCGCACCCCGACGGGCCGACCAGCACGACCAGCTCGCCGTCGGCGACGTCGAGGTCGACGGCGTGCACCGCGACCGCGCCCCCTTCGTATACTTTACGCAGCCCCTCGAGCGTCAGGCGTGCCATGCTTCCTCCCTGCGCGCGACATCTGCTCCGACGCTGGCGCGGTGCGTGCCACCCGAACGGCCACGATGAACGATTCGTATCGCTTTCCCGACGGATTCCTCTGGGGCGCGGCGACCTCCGCGTACCAGATCGAAGGCTCCCCGCTCGCCGACGGTGCTGGGCCGAGCATCTGGGAGCGGTTCGCCCACACGCCGGGGATGATGCACAACGGCGACACCGGCGACGTCGCGTGCGATCATTACAACCGGTGGCGTGACGACATCGCGATCATGAGTGAGCTCGGACTGCAGAGCTATCGCTTCTCGGTCGCCTGGGCGCGCGTCCTGCCTAACGGCCGAGGCAGGGTCAACCCGCGCGGGCTCGCCTTCTATGAGCGGCTGGTGGACGCGCTGCTGGCGAAGAACATCAAGCCACTGGTCACGCTCTATCACTGGGATCTCCCGGCCGCGCTCGACGACATGGGTGGCTGGCTGAATCGCGACATCGCCGACTGGTTCGCCGACTACGCCACGGTGATGTACAAGGCACTCGGCGATCGAGTGCCGATGTGGGCGACGCTGAACGAGCCGTGGGTGATCGCGCATGCGGGCTACCTCGAGGGGACACTCGCACCGGGACACCGCAGCCTCTACGAACCGCCGCTCGTCGCGCACAACCTGATGCGCGCGCACGGCGCGGCGGTGCTCGCTCATCGCGCCGCGGCGAAGAGTCAGGTCGGGCTGGTGGTGAACCTCGAGCCGAAGTACCCGGCGTCGAGCAGCGATGCCGACCGTCAGGCAGTCGCGCGCGCCGACGCGTACATGAACCGGCAGTACCTCGATCCAGCCCTGCTTGGCAGCTACCCGAGCGAGATGCGCGAGATTTACGGCGCGGCGTGGCCGGACTTTCCCGCAGAGGATTTCGCGCTGATCAGGCAGCCGATCGACTTCCTCGGCGTCAACTACTACACGCGTAGCGTCACCGAGCACGATACCGAAAAGCTGCCGTTGCGCGCCCGCGCCGTCAGGCAGCCTAACGCGACGTACACGGAGACGGGCTGGGAAGTCTACCCGCAGGGGCTGGCCGACACCCTCGAGTGGGTGACGAAGCGCTACGGACGCATCCCGCTCTACGTCACCGAGAATGGCGCCGCGTTCTTCGATCCGCCGACTACCATCGATGGCGCGGTCGATGACCCGAACCGGGTGCACTACTATCGTGAGCACCTCCGCGCCGTGCACCGGGCAATGACCAACGGTGCCGACATGCGCGGCTACTACGCGTGGAGCCTGCTCGATAACCTCGAGTGGAGTCTCGGCTTCGCCAAGCGCTTCGGCATCGTCCACGTCGACTTCGCGACGCTCGAGCGCACGATCAAGCGCAGCGGGCGATACTACTCGCAGGTCATCGCCAGCAACGGCGCATCGCTCGGGTGAGCTGCTCGGCGCCGCGTCACGCTTCGCGGCAGGGGCTCGGGGTTCGCTCCGCCGACTGACGTCGGATCGTCGCTGCACCCCGACCCCTGCCGCTTCGCTGCGGAGTCTCGGCATCAGTGCCCGAAGGCGATGGTCGCCGGCAGGGAGTGAATCACGATCTCGCGACCATTCGTCGCGACCGTCTTCCCGTTGACGGTCGCGGTGAGAATGGGCGTGTCGTAGGGCGAGTGCACCTCGATCCCCGCTGCCGGCACGCGTAGCGCGCCGCCGATGTGCACCTTCACGCTGCGGCCGCCCCCCTTCATCGTCAGGTCGATGGTGCCTGACGACGTGTGCAGCCCGGAGACG
>JBJMNK010000071.1:0-57664 GCA_045804265.1 Gemmatimonadaceae bacterium
GCACCACCGGCATCTTCACCGAGACCGCCGGCGGCGTCACTGTCGCCGCCGCGCTCGCGCTCGCGGCGAACGGACACTTCCGCCCCGAGGACGTGATCGTCCTCTGCATCACCGGCAACGGGCTGAAGACCACCGATGCCGTGCGCGACGCGCTGCCCCCCGCGCCACTGGTGAACGCGAAGGTCCGCGAGGTTGCGGCACTCGTGGCGGAACGCGGCGGCGAGCGTTAGGCGCCGTCCCGGTGTTGCGCCTTTGCGGTGGCGTTTCAAGGGGTCAGAGCACTTGAAAGTGTCAGAACACGTTTCAAGTGCTCTGACCCCTTGAAGTGACCCAGCGGTGACGCCGTCCGCTGACTGCTTGCCGCTTATCGCTTATAGCCATGCCGGATACCGAGCCCGTCCCCGGCAGAACCCCGAAGCCCGGCGCGAAAAACAGACGGAAAAGCGTGACCTGCCCCCCCGGCCGGAAGTCTCTCGCATGACATACCAACGACGGCGCAGCTACGCCGCGACGCTCCGCGCTGACGCGGGCGCTCACGGACGCGCCGCCCCTTTGCACGACACCAATGCCCTTCGCGGTCCGCGCCACCGATCAACGATTCCGGTCCGATTCGCGCCAGCGAGCGGGCGATGTCGTCAGCGAGCTCGCCCGCGGGTACGCCGAGCGGATGAACGACTGCGGCTTCGCCCACGCTCTGCGGGAGCGCCGAATCAGTCGCGACCAGTGGATTGCCTTCATCAGCGCGCTCTATCCGGCAGTCGTCGGCTTCAACCGCGCGCTGATTCTCAGCATCGCGAAAGTCGATCACGTCCGGAACTCGGCCTTTCTCGGTGCACTCGCCGAGCAGCTCAAGGAAGAGCAGGCGCACAACCAGCTCTGGCGCGAGAAGCTGGCGCGTTTCGGCGTCGATCACGAGCGGATGTACACCGACCTCGAGGCGTATCACGCGCGCTTCACCGCGACGGAGCTCGACGAGATGACGGCGCGGACGCTCGCCAACGTGACCGCTGATCTCTCGCGTGGTGCTGAGGGCGTCTTCCCCGACGCGGTGTTCCCCGACGCGGTGCTCGCGCTCTGCCACCTGCTCGGCACCAGCGCGACGCACGAGGAAGTCGGCTACTGGGAGCACTTCGCCAGCCAGGCCGGAATCGAGATGGTGATCTGGGGCGTGTGCTCGGCGACGGTGCTGCCCGGTGTCGTCGACAACCCCGAGCTCGATCTCGGACGCGAGACGACGCAGTGGCTGCGCGAGCATGGGCAGATCGTCGGCACCAAGAGCGATGTCCGCACCGACGAGGAGAAGCATCTCGACCTGTCGCGGATCGCGCTCAATCGCAGCGCGGAAGCGAACGCCGACGTCGCTCTGGTCGGCGCGCGCGCCGAGAGCGCGATGCGGCTCTTCGCCGCGAGCTTCATCTGCCAGGATCGCGTGGTGAGCCGCTTCCCGTTGAGCCGGTATCGGGAGCGCGCCGCGTGATCGGATGAACCCCTTCGATCTCCTCCGCTCCACCCGCGGCACACCGCCGCTGACGCCGGTCACGGCGCCGGCGGGAGACCTCGCTGGATTCTCGCCCGATGCGCTCCTCGCGTTAGGCGCGGATGGCCGCGTGCTGCAGGCCAACGCGGCGGCGGTGGACCTGTTCAACAAGCCGCTCGAGAAGCTGCAGGGCGAGAAGCTGGAGAAGCTCCTCGACGAGGCGCCGGAAGTCACCGGCACCAACGGCAAGTGGGAAGGAGCGCGCACCTCGAACGGCAGCGGCATCGCCGCGGTGACGACCAACCCCGGGCGCGCCAACCGTTATGACGCCCGCATCACCAGGTCGCGCGGCGACGAGCGCATCGTGTCAGTGGTGACCGGCCCGCTCCGCCTGACCGACGAAGATGGCGCGGCGATGGGGACGATCGTCTCGCTGCGCGATGTCAGCGAGGAGCGGCGCTCGGTCGAGGAGCTGGCCCGCTCGGAGTCGCGCTATCGCCACCTGTTCGAGGGCGCGAACGACGCGATCATGACCTTCGACTCGATGGGCCGCTTCACCACCGTGAACGACGCTGGCGAAGTGCTCTCGGGATACGCGCGCGAGGAGCTGATCGGCCGCTTCTTCGGCCCCCTGCTGGCGATGGAAGCGCTGCCGCGCGCGATCATCGAGTTCCGCCGCGCGCTCTCGGGGAACGTCGGTCACTTCGAAACCGTCATCGTCCGCAAGGACGGTGAGCGCCGCTACATGACGGTGAACTACGCCTGCCCGCAGCGCAGCCGCGAGGTGCTGTGCGTGATCCGCGACGCTACCGAGGAGAAGCGGCTGCAGCAGCAGCTGATCCAATCGGAGAAGATGGCCGCGATCGGGCAGCTGGTGAGCGGCGTCGCGCACGAGGTGAACAACCCGCTGGCGAGCATCTCGGCCTTCGCGCAGCTGATGATGGCCGACCGCACCCTCAAGCCCGACCAGCGCCACTCGATGGAAGTCATCAGCGGCGAGGCCCGCCGCGCGGCGCGAATCGTCCACAACCTCCTGACCTTCGCCCGGCAGCACAAGTCGGAGAAGACGCTGGCCGACATCAACAAGGTCATCGAGGACACGCTGGAGCTGCGCGCGTACGAGCTGAGCGTGCGCGGCATCCGCATCGAGCGCGAGTTCGACGCCACGCCGCCGGAGACGATGGTCGACGTCTACCAGCTGCAGCAGGTGGTGCTCAACCTGATCACCAACGCCGAGCAGGCGATGTCGTCGGTCGACCGCCCGCATCACCGCCTGACGGTGCGCAGCAAGACGCAGGGCGACGTCGTGCGGATCGAGGTCGAGGACACCGGCCCGGGCATTCCCCCCGAGTCGCTCGACGTGATCTTCAATCCGTTCTACACGACGAAGCCGACCGGCCAGGGCACGGGGCTCGGCCTGTCCATATCGTTAGGCATTGTCAGCGAGCACGGTGGCCGGATCTGGGCGGAGCGCGCCAATCCCGGCGCGCGGTTCTGCATCGAGCTCCCGCTGGTGCAGACCGGCAAGCGCGCGCCCGCCGCGACTGCTCCCGCCGCCGCCGCGCCGGCGCCGTCGCTCCGCGTCCTCGTCGTCGACGACGAAGAGCCGATCCGCATCGCGCTCGAGCGCTTCCTCACCAGCGCCGGACACGAAGTGGTGACCGTCAGCAGCGGCAGCGAGGCGATCTGGCGCGGCGAAGGCGAGGAAGTCTTCGACGCCGTGCTGCTCGACATGCGGATGCCTGACGTTTCCGGCCAGCAGATCTTCCAGCGCTGGAGCGCCGACCGCCCCGACCTCGCCGCGCGCGTCGTCTTCCTCACCGGCGACATCGTCAGCGCGGACCTGCAGGCGTTCCTCATCTCGACCGGCCGCCCCTACCTCCCGAAGCCCTTCGAGTTCGAGGCCGTCGTCCGGGCCCTCCCCGCCCGCCGCGCCTAACGTTCGGCGAGAGACGGCGGCACGGCAACCGCGCCACAACGAGGGCGCCAAAGCGGCGGGACTGCAACTACAACTGCACCGAGAACTGCAACAGCAAGAGCATTTACACAGAGAACAGCCTGAGGCACAGAGGGCACAGAGAACTATGAGGTGGGTGGCGACCCGATGTCGTCCCGCCTCGCCGAAAACGAAATGGGGGCACGCGTAGCGAGATCATCTCGCACGCGTGCCCCCGGTTCGTTTGATCCGGAGCCGCAGACCCAACCCGTCAGGCAGTCCTCTGTGTACTCTGTGACCTCAGGCAGTTCTCCGTGTAATGCTGTTGTAGTTGCTGGTGCCGTTGTTGTTGCAGTTGCGGTTGCTGGTCCCGTTGCCGTTCCTCCACTCCCCACTCCTCCTTCCCCAGCCCCGCCGTTCCTCGCCAACTCGTCTCTCCGGCCCGCGCCTTGCCTTTGTCCGGTCCCCGAACCGGAACTTCAACCCAGGGCGCACCATGGAACTCGATACCCTCAAGGACCTCTACGTCGAAGAGCTGAAGGATCTCTACAGCGCGGAAAACCAGATCCTCAAGGCACTGCCGCAGATGATCAAGAAGGCCTCGCACACGTCGCTGAAGCGCGCCTTCACGACCCACGAGCGCCAGACCCGCCAGCACGCGAAGCGCCTCGAGCGCATCTGCAAGCAGCTCGGCGTCTCGCCGAAGGGGAAGAAGTGCGAGGGGATGGAGGGGCTCATAGAGGAAGCGAAGAGCCTCATCAAGGAGAAGCCGGATGCCGACGTCCTCGATGCGGGACTGATCGCCGCGGCGCAGCACGTCGAGCACTACGAGATGGCCGGCTATGGCTGCGTGCGCACCTACGCCCGCGCACTCGGCTACGCCGACCAGGCCGACGTTCTCCAGCAGACGCTCGACGAAGAAGGCGACACCGACAAGCTGTTGACCGCGATCGCCGAATCGCGAATCAACGTCGACGCCGAAGCCTGACGTCCTGCTGACGCGTTGCGCGTCGAAGCTCGCCCGCACGTTCGTGCGGGCGAGCCTAGACGGCGCTGGTCAGTGCGTGCTCATACGCTTCGAGGATCACCGCCCGGCTGAGCAGCCCGGCGAAGCGCGGTGCCCCGTCGCCGCCGGGATTCGTGCCGACGACCGGGAGCGCGTCGAGCCCGCGCGCATTCATCGCTGCCAGTGAAGCGCGCAGGCTCTGATCGAGCCGCAACGGATCGGCCGACTCGACGAGATCCTCGGCCACCAGCACTGATGCCAGGTCGCCGCGGCCGATGATCGCCTCGCGCAGCGTGTGGTGGCTGATCACCCCGACGAGCGTCCCGTCTTCCTCGACGACCGGGATGACTCCGTGCCGCGTCGCCGCCGCAGCGGCTACCAGCTCGTCGAGCGTGGCGTCGGGACTCACCGGGCGCACGTCGTCATCGAGCGCGTCGCGCACGTGGAGGCTGTCCATCACCGACTGATCGACACCGTGCGCGATGTGCTCGCCCTTTCCCGCCAGCCACCCGTCATACAGCCCGTGTGGCGCGAATCGCCTGGCGGTCGTGTACGCGACCACCGCCACGATCATGATCGGGACGACGAAGCTGTAGTCGTCGGTCATCTCGAAGACGATGAAGATCGCCGTCAGCGGCGCCCGCGTCGCGCCGGCGACCATCCCCGCCATCCCGATCAGCGCCCAGGCGCCGGCGTGAACGAGGTGTCCGGGCACCACCTGCTCGCCTAACGCTCCGAGCCCGCCGCCTAACGCGGCGCCGATCACCAGCGTCGGCGTGAAGACACCGCCCGATCCGCCGAAGCCGAGCGTGATCACGGTCGCCGCGATCTTCGCCAGCGTGATCCCGAGCAGTGTGTACCACGCCAGCTCGCCGAACAGCTGCTGCGGAAGCGCGAGATGGCCATTGCCGGCGAGCACCCCGCCGGTCAGCAGAACGATCAGCCCGACCGTCGCGCCGCCGACGAGCGGGCGCACCCACTCCGGGCCGGGGATCCGCGCGCTCCACCCCGGCGCGGCGAGATAGGCGCGCGAGTAGAGTGCCGAGACCATTCCGCAGGCGAGGCCGAGCAGCGGGTAGAGCAGCGCGCTCCGCGCCGGGTGGGGGTCCGTAAGCGACGGCACGTGGAAGATCTGCGCCTCGCCCATCAACGGCCGCACCGTCAGCGCACCGACGACGCTGGCGATGACGACCGGGCTGAACGCCCCGATCGAGAATGATCCGAGCACCTCCTCGAGCGCGAAGAAGGCCCCGGCGAAGGGCGCGTTGAACGCGCCGGCGATCCCGGCCGCGGCGCCGCAGCCGACGAGGATCTTCAGGTGCCGCGGCTGGAAGCGGAGTCGATTGCCTAACGCTGAGCCGACGGTCGCGCCGAGCACCGCCACTGGCCCCTCGCTTCCCGCCGATCCACCCGAGCCGAGGGTGAGTGCCGAGGCGATGGTGCGGGCGACGACCGGCGCGCTGCGGATTCGCCCGTCGCGCTTGGCGACCGCCAGCTGCACGTCCGGGACGTTCTGCCCCTCGGGAATCCTGCTCCGCCGGACGACGAACCACGCGCTCCACAACCCGATTGCCGTCAGTGCCGGCTGGTAGAACGCGTGCGCCGCGGTCGCCAGTCGTGACTCCGGCAGCCGGATCACGATCAGGTTGGCGAGATCGATCATCCGGTAGAAGCCGACGACGGTGAGCCCGGTGATGAGGCCGATCACGACGCCGAACACCATCAGCGTCGCGCCCTCGTCCCAGTCACGCCGCTCGAGCCAGCGCAGCGCGTCGCCCCATAACGACTCGAACCACGCCGCCGGGTTCCACCCCCGGGGTGGTGAAGCGGGAGCGCCGGCACCGGCGTGGTCGTCGACCACCGGCTCGGTCGTGTCGGGTGTCGTCACGCGCTGCAATCTAATGGCGCTGCGCGGCATCCACGGCGCGGTGGCGCTATGATTCGACCACGAAATTCGCCGAGGCAAATGATGGGGGAATGCTGGTGACAGGGGGCAGTGCGGCGCGCGGCGGGGCGGGGGTCGAGCGCGCACGCTTCGGCGTCCTCCCCGATGGGCGCGCGGTCGACGTGATGACGCTGCGCAACCGTCGCGGCATCACGCTCCGGGCGATGACGTACGGCGGCATCATCCTCTCGCTCATCACCCCCGACCGGTCCGGTGTCCTCGGCGACATCGTGCTCGGATTCGACACGCTCGAGGGATACCTCGGCGACTCGCCGTATTTCGGCGCGATCGTCGGCCGGTACGGCAACCGCATCGCCCGCGGGCGATTCTCGCTCGATGGCGTCGAGTACCAGCTGGCGACGAACAACGGCGCGAACCACCTGCACGGCGGCGTCCACGGCTTCGACAAGAAGCTCTGGCAGGCGAAGACGTTCGAGCGCGACGACGCAGCTGGCGTCGTGCTCTCGTACACGAGCGCCGATGGCGAGGAAGGCTATCCAGGACGGCTCGACGCGACGGTGACTTACACGCTGGACGATGCCGATTCGCTCTCACTCGAGTACGCGGCGACGACGGACGCTCCGACCGTCGTCAACCTGACCCAGCACAGCTACTTCAACCTTGGCCGCGCGGGGGACGACGTCCTCGCGCACGAGCTCACCGTCGACGCCGACTCGTTCATTCCGGTGAATGCGACGCTCATCCCGACCGGTGTCGTCGCACCGGTGCGCGGCACGCCTTTCGATTTCCGCACCCCGGTGGCGATCGGCGCCCGGATCGACGACCAGGATCCGCAGCTGCGCCTGGCCGGCGGCTACGACCACACCTACGCGTTAGGCCTGACGACGGCGCAGGGAGCCGGCTCGCTTCGCCGGGCGGCGCTGGTTCGCGATCCGGCGAGCGGGCGCACGCTCGAGGTCCGGACGACCGAGCCGGGGATACAGCTCTACACCAGCAACTTCCTCAACGGCTCGATCCAGGGAAAGAACGGCATCGCCTATCCGCACCGCGGCGCGCTCTGCCTCGAGACGCAGCATTTCCCCGACTCGCCGAACCAGACGGCTTTTCCGACGACCGTGTTGCGTCCGGGCGAGCGGTTTTCGTCGCAGACCCTGTTCACCTTCGGCACCGACGGGCGACGGTGAGCGGGCGCACGCCCGCGCCGCCGGCCAGCGTTAGGCGGCGGTCGACTCTGACCGTGCCACAAAGCGAACGGCGTCGATGGATTCAACCATCGACGCCGTTCGCTCATTGTCTCGGCCACATCACCGCGGCCTCATCGCCGCGGCCCGCTGCCGCTCAACTCACGGGTTGATCGGGAACGGTGCGTTCCGGATGATCGTGCCCATGTTGCTGTAGCCACCACGACGATGCGGGGTCGGGGTCGGTGTGGGAGTCGGCGCCGGGGTCGCGGCCGGGGCCGGCGTTGGCGTCGGAGTGGGCGCGAGCACCACCGCCTCGGCGGCCTGGGCCGGAGCCTTGTCGACGACCGGGCTCTGCACCGGCTTCGGCTGAGCCTGCGCTGTCGGCTTCGGCTGAGCCTGCGCTGTCGGCTTCGGCTGCTTCACCGGCGGAGCCACGGCCGGGCTCGCGCCAGGCGTGCGCTCGATCGCCGACACGTACTGCGTGCCGCCACGGTTGGGGAGCAGCCCGCTCGTATCACCGGTCGCCGCGTCGAGCTCGCCCGCGAGATCGGTCGGCGCCGCCTTGCTGCGCCCGCACGCCGCGAGCGATACCGTCGCGACGATTCCTGCCAGCATCATGCGAGTCCGTGTCATCGATTTGCCTCCCGGGCATATTGAGCAGTCACCGGTTACTAACGACCAGCCGGCGACCATCGTTTCCTCTTTTTCTTACCCCGGAGAGGCTACATCCTCCCCCGGCACGTTGTTGGACGCTGGGCACGGGCTGCTGTTAGCGGGCTGATGGGCGAAAAGGGGGTCAGGGGGCCGCGGCAGAAGGGGTCGGGGGCCGAAGCGGGGGTCAGGGGACAGGGGTCGGCAACTGCTCAGCGCGCGGACACCGCGGTGGCTTGCTTGCCACATGGGGCAGCGAACGCGCGGCCCCGACCCCTGACCCTGACCCCGGCTGTCCCAGCCCCGGACCCTCGCAGCACCGTTAGGCAGGGGCCGTCCCGTGCGCCACGCTGGCGCCGCACAGCGCGCGCCGGTGATATTGTCCCCATGACCACCCTCGAAGTCGCGGAGCAGTTCCGCGCATTGCGCGTCGTCCCCGTCATCGTCATCGAGGATTCCGCGGCTGCAGCCCCGCTGGCGGCGGCGCTCGCCGACGGGGGGCTTCCCTGCGCGGAAGTCACCTTCCGAACGAAGACCGCCGCCGACTCGATCCGCCGGATGCGCGATGCGCGGCCCGAGATGCTGATCGGTGCCGGAACGGTGCTCACGCCGACCCAGGTCGACACTGCGCTCGATTCCGGCGCGACCTTCATCGTTTCCCCCGGCTTCAATCCGGTGGTCGTCGACTACTGCCTCGAGCGCGATGTCCCCGTGTTTCCCGGCGTGTGCACACCGTCGGAGGTCGAGGCGGCGCTGATGCGCGGGCTTCGCGTGGTGAAGTTCTTCCCGGCTGAGCCGGCGGGAGGACTGCCGTATCTCAAGGCGATCGCCGCGCCTTACGGCGAAGTGAGCTTCATGCCGACCGGTGGGATCACGCGCGCCAACCTCGCCAGCTACCTCGCGTTTCCGCGTATCGTCGCCTGCGGCGGCTCGTGGATGGCGCCACAGGACTGGATCGCCAGGGGCGATTTCGCGGCGGTCCGCGCCGAGACCGAGCGCACCGTCGCCGCCGTGCGCGAGCACGCCGGGCAGCAGGTCGCGCGATGAGCGCCGGACGTGTCGTCGGCCTGGGTGAGGTCCTGCTCCGGCTCAAGTCCCCGGGGCACGAGCGACTGCTGCAGTCCTCCGCGCTCGAGGCGACGTTCGGCGGCGCCGAGGCAAATGTGATCGCCTCGCTGGCGCAGTTCGGCGTCCCGACCGAATTCGTGACGGCGCTCCCGGCGAATCCGGTCGGCGACGCCGCGATCTCGTCGCTGCGCGCGTTCGGCATCGACACGCACAATGTCGTCAGGAGCGGGGATCGCGTCGGCGTCTACTACCTCGAGGCGGGCGCCGGGCTGCGCTCGTCGGCCGTCACCTACGACCGCGCCGGCTCGGCGCTGGCGACGGCGCGGACCGAGGAGTTCGAGTGGCCGCGCATCCTCGCCGGCGCCGGATGGCTGCACATCAGCGGCATCACCCCCGCGGTCAGCGCCGCGGCCGCGGCGATCACCCTCGACGCCGCCCGCGGCGCGAGAGCGTTAGGCCTGACGGTGTCGTGCGACTTCAACAACCGCAGCCGGCTGTGGCAGTGGGGGAAGTCGGCGCGCGAGGTGATGCCGGAGATCATCCGCCACGTCGACATCGGCATCGCCGGCCGCGAGGACTGCCAGACGATGCTCGGCATCGAGCGGACATCGAAACGCGCCGCCAACGACGCCCTCGCCTACGGCGAGCTGGCGGCGGCGACGATCGCCGCGTTTCCCAACCTGAAGAAGCAGGTGATCACGATCCGTGACGGCGCAACAGCGGATGCGCAGGGCTGGTCGGCCTGCATGAGCGACGGCGACCGCGTCGTCGTCGCCCGGCGCTACCAGCTCGACGGGATCATCGACCGCGTCGGCGGCGGCGATGCGTTCTCCGCGGGGCTGATCTACGGATTGCTCGCCTACAACGACGACACGCGCGCGATCGAGTTCGCGACCGCCGCGTCGGCACTCAAGCACTTCATCCCCGGCGACGTGAACCGCGTCAGCGTCGCCGAAGTCGAGGCGCTCGTGGCGGGGGAGGGCGGCGGGCGAATCCGGCGCTAGGCGCGGCAGATCAGGCTCGCGGTCGAGTGCTGACCACTGACTGCAGCTGTACCGCTGCGGCGGTCGTTCTCAGCGGTCCAACGCGTTTCCGCGCATGGACAGCACCCGGCGCCCACTGTAAGATCGGTCGGTCTCGCAGGCGCTCCGTCGCCGTGCTCGTCGCACCATTCCTCCCCTGCCAATCATGACTCTCATCCGCGTCGCCACCGGAGCGATACTCGCCGCTGCGCTGGTCGCACCGACAACGATCCACGCACAGGCGAAGGGGAAGCGCGGGGTTCGCCCCGATGACATCTACCGCATTCGCGACGTCCGCGATCCGCACCGGTCGCCCGATGGAAAGTGGGTGGTCTACACCGTCTCGGCCGCCGACTCGACGCGCGACAAGAACGACGCCGACGTCTGGATGTCGAGCACCGACGGCGCGACGCACATTCGGCTGACGAGCACCAACGAGGGTGAGAGCAGCGCGCGGTTCAGCCCCGATGGCAAGTGGATCTCGTTCGTGTCGGCGCGGCAGGGGCTCGACGATGGCCAGATCTGGCTGCTCGATCGCGCCGGCGGCGAGGCGCAGAAGCTCACCGACTTCAAGGGCGGCGTCGATTCGTACGAGTGGTCGCCCGATGGCAAGCGGATCGCCGTCGTCATCGAGGATGATCCCGACACCGCGGCGGCGAAGAGCGATACCGGCAAGAAGAAGACGCCGAAACCGATCGTCATCGACCGCTACACCTTCAAGCGCGACATCGTCGGCTACCTCGGCGGAAAGCGCGAGCGTATCTACCTGTTCGACGTCGCGACGAAGAAGAGCGAACTGCTCTCGTCAGGGCCGGCGTTCGACGAATCCGACATCACGTGGTCGCCGGATGGGAAGCGCATCGCCTTCGTCAGCAAGCGCGGGGACGCCGATCCCGATCGAAACCACAACACCGACATCTGGATCGCCGACGCGAAGGGCGGCGCCACGCCGCGCAAGGTCACGACCTGGGAGGGCGAGGACGCGAACCCCGTCTGGAGCCCGGACAGCAAGTCGATCGCGTACCTGCGCGGGGGCGAAGCGAAGTACTACGCGTACAGCATGGACCGTCTGGCGATCGTCACCGTCGACGGGTGCCCGGCGAAGGGATGCGAGTCGCGCATCCTGACGACCGCACTCGATCGCGAGGTCGAGAGCCCGCAGTGGAGCGCCGACGGCTCGGCGATCTACTTCGTGGTCGAGGACGATCGCACGCAGTGGGTCGGTCGCGTGAACCCGGCCGGCGGGAACGTCGAGCGTGTGAACACCGGCACGCGGGTGGTGTCGAACCTCGACACGCCGATGCCCGACGGCAGCATGGTGGCGATGGTGTCGACCGACACGACGCCGGCCGAAGTGTATGTCGTGGACGGCGCGAAGCTCCGCCAGGTCAGCCGGCAGAACGAGCAGTGGCTCTCCGAAGTGCAGCTCGTGCCGGTCGAGGACTTCGCGAGCAGGAGCAAGGATGGCACCGACGTCCACAGCCTGCTGGCGCGACCGTTAGGCTGGAAGAGCGGCAAGGTGCCGCTGCTGCTGCGCATTCACGGCGGCCCGAGCTCGCAGGACGACCACGCCTTCATGTTCGAGCGCCAGCTGTTCGCGGCCAAGGGCTACGCGGTGCTGGCGGTGAACTACCGCGGCGGCAACGGGCGTGGCGAGGCGTACCGCACCGCGATCTACGGCGACTGGGGGAACAAGGAAGTCGTCGACCTGCTCGGCGCCGTCGATGCAACGGTGGCGAAGGGGATCGCCGACCCGGCGCGCCTCGGCATCGGCGGGTGGAGCTACGGCGGAATCCTCACGGACTACACCATTGCCACCGACACGCGGTTCAAGGGCGCGATCTCGGGCGCTGGCAGCGCACTGCAGCTGGCGATGTACGGCGTGGACCAGTACACCGTGCAGTACGAGACCGAGCTCGGGCTGCCGTGGAAGAACCTCGAGCCCTGGCTCAAGGTGTCGTACCCATTCCTCCACGCCGACCGGATCAAGACGCCGACGCTCTTCCTCGTTGGCCAGCGCGATTTCAACGTGCCGTCGGTGGGCAGCGAGCAGATGTATCAGGCGCTGCGCAGCATCGGCATCCCGACGCAGCTGATCATCTATCCCAACCAGTTCCACGGCATCAGCGTGCCGAGCTACAAGGTGGATCGCCTGCAGCGCTATCTCGCGTGGTACGCGAAGTACGTGAAGGGGGAGGGCGCGGTGGCGAGTGGCGCCACGCCGGTGAGCGGGACACGTTAGGCCCGACGGCGATGCGTCTCCTGACTCGCGCGCTCGTCGCTGCCGCCGTGATCGCGCTCGCCGGCGGCTGTGAGGGAATGAAGGATGTAATGGCGGAGGCGTCTGCCCTGAGTGATCGCTTTCACGAGCCGATGAACATCAACATCAACAACGGCTCGCACCTCGTGATCACGTTGGTCAATGCGCCTGAACGTGAGCTCGACGACGCGGGGCGGGAGGGCTACGCGCGCGAGATCGCCGCGTTCGCGAAATCGCACTGGCCGCACCCCGACGCGCTGACCGACATCACGGTCGCATACTCGTCGCAGAGCAGCACCGGACCGCTGACGATCACCCGCGGCAACGGCAGCTACCGGTGGACCGCGGACGAGCTGCCGAATGTGTCGCCGGATTCGACGCGCGACACCGGAACCGGATCCGTGACGCGCGACAGTTCGGCGGCATCTGCCCGCACCGCGACACGACGCTGAACTCGGTGCTCCCCACCCGACGGCTCGGTCGCTCAGGCCCTATAATCACCCGCGTCGGCTTCGGCTCGTGGGCGATCGGCGGGGCGGGGTGGGCGTCCTCATGGGGCGCGCAGGACGACGGCGCCGCGGTTTCCGCGATGCGTCACGCCGTGGAGCGCGGCATCAACTGGATCGACACGGCGGCGATCTACGGTGTCGGGCACTCGGAGGAGCTGGTCGGTCGGCTGCTGCGCGAGCTGCCTGACGGCGAGCGCCCGCTGGTGTTCACGAAGTGCGGATTGATGTGGGATCCGGCCGACCCGATGAAGCCGGCGTGGCGCGATCTCGAGCCACGATCGGTGCGGGCACAGTGCGAGGCGTCGCTGCGACGGTTAGGCACGCCCACGATCGACGTGTTCCAGTTTCATCGGCCGGACACCGACACCGGCACCGCGGTCGAGGATTCGTGGGGCGAGATGGGGCGCCTCATCGACGAAGGGAAGGTGCGCTGGGGCGGCCTCTCGAACTTCGATGTCGACCTGCTCGAGCGCTGCGAGAAGATTCGCCACGTCGATTCTTTCCAGCCGGCATTCTCGCTCATCCGCCGTCAGGCAGCGGAGACGTGGATTCCCTGGTGCGCCGCACACGGCACCGGCGTCATCGTCTACAGCCCGATGGGTGCGGGGATCTTCACCGACCGGTTCTCGCGCGAGCGAGTGAAGGCGCTTCCACCTGACGACTGGAGGTCGCGCAACGCCGAGTTCCAGCCGCCTAACGTCGATCGCAACATCGCGCTCCGCGATGCGCTGAAGCCGATCGCCGCCAGGCATGGCGCGACCACGGCGGAAGTCGCCGTCGCCTGGACGCTGCACTGGCCCGGTGTAACCGGCGCGATCGTCGGCGCGCGCAGCCCGGAGCAGGTGGATGGGTGGTTGGGCGCCGCGTCGCTCGCGCTCGACGCCACGGACGTCGAGGCGATCAGCGCCGCCATCGAGCGCACCGGCGCCGGCCTCGGTCCCACGCGCCCGACGGAGTGACGAGCGGCACACTGTCATCCTGCTGAAAGGTAGCCCCGGTAGCTTGCAGGCTTCTCCGTCCGGATGACCGCACTGCCGATTCGCCGCCTGCTCGTCACGATCCCGCTCGCCGCGCTCGCCTGCGCCAGTGTCATCGCACCGCCCGCGCTCGGCGCCCAGCGCCTAACGGCGGATTCCGGGGCGGCGAGCGCGTCCCGCGCCAGCCGACGCTTCCTCGTTCGCGGCACCATCATCGCCGCCGCCACGCTGGCGACGATGCCGTTCGACGTCAGGCTCGCCGAGGAGATGCGCGACGGTCCGCTGCAGCGGAACGGATCTCTCCGCGACATGGCGAAGGCCTTCGACGCCGCCGGCGATCCCGGCGTCCTCGTCGCGTCGGCGGCGATGTTCGCGGCGGGGCGCGTTGCTCGCGCGCCGGGATTGACTCGGACGGGACTTCATGCCGGCGAAGCTGTCGTGATAGCCGGTGCGACGACGTCTCTGCTCAAGGCGGTGGCCGGTCGGCAGCGTCCATACGTTGCCGCTGGCGATGCCGATGATTTCACCCCGTTTCGTGTCGCCGGCGGACACACCGCGTTTCCGTCCGGACACACGACAGTGGCCTTCGCGTTCGCGTCGGCGGTGACGGCCGAGCTGGCGACGAGCAGCAGCCGCGCCGCGTGGATCGGTGGGCCACTGCTCTATGGTGGCGCAACGCTCGTTGGCGTCGCCCGCATGTACGACGACAAGCACTGGGCGAGCGACGTCGTGCTCGGCGCCGGGATCGGGACGCTCGCCGGGATCGAGACCGTCGCGTTCTCGCGGGTACATCCGCACAATCGCATCGAGCGCCTGCTCGGAACCGTGACGGTTGTACCGGCTCGCCAAGGCATCATGCTCGCCGTCAGCCAGGGGAGATCGTGAACGAAGCCGACGCGCCGATGCAGCCGCATCGCGGGACGAGGGTGAGTCGTTTCTTCGCCGCGCGGCTCGATCGCAAGTCGTATCTCGGGCTCCGCCTGACGGTGGGGCTCCTGATCATCGCCGCCGGGCTCTGGGTCTTCGGCGGGCTGCTCGAGGAAGTCCTCGATAATGCGACGCTGGTGCAGTGGGACGTCATCGCGGCATCCTGGATCCATTCCACGATCACGCCGGCCGGGACGCGCGTCTTCCTCGCCATCACTAATGTCGGCTCGCCTGTAGTGATGGCAGTGCTCGCGACAATCGGCGTCGCCGTCACGTTCCTGCGACGACATCACCTGCTCGCATACACCTGGGCCGCGGCCGCTGGCGGAGGGGCGATGCTCGACGGCATTCTCAAGCACACCATTCATCGGACGCGTCCCCAGTACGCGCTGGCACTCTTGCACGGCAGCTCATTCAGCTTCCCGAGCGGACACGCGATGGGATCGATGATCGGGTACGGCTTTCTCGCCTACGCGACGGTGCTGACCGGCACGCGTGTCGGCTGGCACAAGCGAATGATCTTCAGCTTCGCTGCTCTCCTCACGCTGCTGATCGGTGTGAGTCGCGTTTACATCGGCGTGCATTTCCCGAGCGACGTGCTCGGAGGCTGGGCTGCGGGACTCGCCTGGCTCGCTGTCTGTATCACCGGATACGAATTCGTGTCCGGACGTTCGGCTACTCGTCGTCCACTCACTCCTTCACCGGACACCCCCTGATGACTCGACAGTCCACGAACAAATACCCCTCGGTCCGTGCCGCGCTCGCACTCGGTGCTGTCGCTGCGTTCGCCGCGATCGCGAGTGCGCCCGCGCAGGCGCAGGCGCAGCAGCCATCGGCTGCCAGCTACCACATCACCTCGAAAGTGAAGCTCGGGCGCGAGGGCGGCTGGGACTACCTCATCGTCGACACCGCCGGACATCGCGTCTTCATCTCGCGTGGGACGCACACGTTGGTCGTGGACGCGCGCACCGACTCGGTCGTCGGCGACATCATGGATACCCCGGGCGTGCACGGGATCGCCTTCGCCTACGACCTTGGTCGCGGCTACACCAGCAACGGGCGCGACTCGAGCATCACCGTCTTCGACCTGAAGACCCTCGCGCCGGTCGCGCGCATCCACACTGCCGGGGTCAATCCCGATGCGATCGTCTACGACGACTTCTCGCACCGTGTCTTCGCCTTCAACGGTCGGAGCGGCGATGCCACCGCGATCGACGCCACGACCAACACCGTCGCCGGCACGATACCGTTAGGCGGAAAGCCCGAGTTCGCGGTCGTCGACGGGAAGGGGACGCTCTGGGTGAACATCGAGGACAAGAGCGAGATCGCCCAGCTCGACACGAAGACGCTGGCGGTTAAGAACCGCTGGGCGCTCGCGCCCTGCGAGGAGCCGAGCGGGCTGGCGATGGACCGCGCGAGCCGCCGCCTGTTCACTGTGTGCTCGAACAAGATGATGGCGATCGTCGACGCCGACGCCGGCAAGGTGGTGGCGACCGTCCCGACCGGCGACGGTACAGACGCCGCCGGCTTCGACCCTGCCACGAAGTTCGCCTTCGCATCGAACGGCGAAGGTACGCTGACCGTGGTCCACGAGGACTCGCCTAACGTGGCGCACGTGGTCCAGACCGTCGCGACACAGCGCGGCGCCCGCACGATGGCGCTCGATCCGCAGACGCACACGATCTACGAAGTGACCGCGGACTTCGGCCCGCTCCCGGCGCCGACGGCAGACCGGCCGAGGCCGCGGCCGCCGATGATCGCCGACTCGTTCACGCTGCTGGTGATTCAGCCGTAACGCTGGCGCTGCTGCGCGGTTCGGAAGCCGTGCACCGTGACGCGATGCACGGCTTTCGAACTGCAGGAGACAGGGGCCTACGAAACCGCGGGGCCTGTGGATCGGGAGAAAGCCCGATAGGCGACACGGCGCGGGGAAGGAGGGCGAAAGGGCGAGTTTGTTCGCGCTCCGCGCCGGGTCTCACTACGACGAATGAGCAAGCGGCTTTGCGCCGCGAGACGAACGGATCATGGTCAGAAGCAGTCGCGTGATGCTCTGCAGAACCGCCAGACGGGCATCGAGCGTCGGGGCATCGAGCGCCGAGCGTATCCCGAGGTACCAGGTTTTTGCCTCGGCAGCGGAGCCGAGCGCGTACTCGTAGAAGCGAATGCGGTCGCGTTTCGATTGACGCGAGTATGCTTCCGCGGTGTTCGCCGCGATGGAGCCCGCTGCACGACAGAGCTGCGCGGCGTTCTGAACAAAGCGCGCGTCGCCCGAAATCCGACGCGTATCCTCGTCTGCGCAGTGGCCGAGGAATGCCGCGAGCCGATAAGCCTGCACTCGCCAGAGAAGGTCGCCCTTGAGCACCGGCGGCACCGTCCGCTCCCATTCGTCGTATTCCACGGAAGCACAGTACCGACTTGGATCGCGACCGCATGATCGCTCGCACTCGATCATAACGAAAATCTTCCGATGCGTTTTCGGCTCCCTTCCCCGCGCCGTGTCGCCCATCGGGCCTTCTCCCGATCCACAGGCCCCGCGGTTTCGTAGGCTCCTGTCTCCTGCAGTTTCAGGAAACCGTGCATCAGCGAGCCAACCGCCATCCTAACGTTCGACTCGGTACCCCCCTCCTCTCACCGCCATCAGCAGCGCCGGCACTACGTACAGCGTGATCGGCGTCGACAGCGCCAGCCCTCCAATCACCGCCAGTGCGAGCGGCCGTTGCAGCTCGCTCCCCGCGCCGAGGCCTAACGCGAGGGGCAGCAGTCCGAAGAGCGTGCACAGCGTCGTCATCAGGATCGGCCGAAGCCTGATTCGCGCCGCCGAGCGGATCGCCTGCTCGAGCGGAAGTCCGCGAACGCGCATCTGGTAGCGTGTGAAGTCGAGCAGGATGATCCCGTTCTTCACGATCAGCCCGACCAGCAGGATCAGCCCCATGAACGACGAGACGTTCAGCGGCGTCCCCGTGAGCAGGAGGAGGAGCAGCGCGCCGACGAACGACAGCGGCGCCGCGAGCAGCACGACCAGCGGCTCGACGAACGACTGGAACTGCACCACCATCACCGCGATCACGCTCAGTGCGGCCAGGCCGAGCACGAGGAGCAGCGCGTGAAAGGCCGCCTGCTGGTTCGCATACTGTCCGGCGACGTCGACGCGGATGCCGGCCGGCGCGGGGTGTGCCGCGAGCACGCGCTTCACGTCGGCGGTGACCGCGCCTAACGATCGTCCGCTCAGGTCGCCGGTCATCGCGATCAGCTGCTGCTGGTTCTCGCGCAGCAGCGTCCCCCGCGTCTCGCCCGGGGTGAAGGTCGCCAGCGTCGCCAGCGGCGCGGCTTCGTGCGTCGCCGGCGACACGATCGGGAGCGCACCCAGCTGCCGGGGGTCGAACCGCACCGAGTCGGGTGCGCGGACGCGCACGCCCACCGAGCGGTCCTCGAGTCGCACGTCGCCGGCCTCGACGCCGAGCAGCGCGCCCGCGGTCGCGGCGCTGACTTGGTCGGGGGTCATGCCGATCCGCGCCGCCTCCGCCGCGTCGATCGACATCGACAGCTCCGCGCTCGGCTCGCTGATGCCGTTGTAGAAGTCCTCGATGCCGTCGATCTTCGCCATGTCGGGCGAGACGCTCGCGGCGTACTTCTCCAGCGCGTTCAGGTCCGGGCCGAACAGCTTGACCTCGACCGGGCGCGCCGCGCCGGCAAGGTCGTTGATCACGTCGGAGAGGATCTGCACGAACTCGATGCGCATGCGCGGCACCGCGGCCTCCGCCTTCGCGCGGACGTCGTCGATCACCTCGAACGTCGAGCGGCCCCGCTGGCTCTGCGGCTTGAGACGGGCGACGATGTCACCCGTGTTCTGCTCGGTCGCGAACAGCCCGAGCTCGGCCCCGGTCCGGCGCGAGGTGCCGGTGATCTCCGGCTCGCTGGCGAGAATCTTCTCGACGACGTGCACCTGGCGGTCGGTCTCAGGGAGCGCGGTGCCGCCCGGCGTGACGTAATCGACGACGAACGCTCCCTCGTCCATCTCGGGAAGGAAGCCGGTGCCGATGAACTTGTAGGCGAGCAGTCCGGCCGCGACCAGGAGCAGCGCGCCGACCATCATCAGCCGGCCGTGGTGGAGGACGCTGCCTAACGATCGCTCGTAGCGGTCGGACAGCGTGTCGATCGCGTAGCCGGTGCGCGCGAGGAAGCCGTGCTGCTTCGCGGCGGGCGAGTGCGCAGCCTCCGCCCGTTCCTCAGCCGCGTCCTCGGCGGTGAGGAACTGCTCCGCCAGCAGCGGGATGATCGTCAACGCCAGCAGCAGCGAGACGAGGACGGCGATGGTCAGGGTGATCGACAGCGTCTTGAACAGCTGCCCCTCGACCCCGGTGAGGAAGCCTAACGGCAGGAACACCACCACCGTCGTCAGCGTCGACGTCGTCACCGGCCAGATCAGCTCGCGCACCGCCTCGTGGATCGCCCGCGTCCGGTCAGGGGTGATCTGCAGGTGCCTGACGATGTTCTCGGTCACGACCACCGCGTCATCGATCACCAGCCCGATTGCGATCGCCATCGCACCGAGCGTCATCAGGTTGAAGCTCTGCCCCATCAGCGACATGACGAAGACGGTGATCGCCATCGTCAGCGGGATCGCCGACGCGCTGATCGCGGTGATCCTCGCGTGCCGGAGGAAGAGCAGGAGGATAATCACCGCCAGCGCGGCGCCGATCAGCATCGCGTCGCGCACCGACGTCACCGCGTCGCGGACGAGCGCGGCCTGGTCGTAGACGGCCTTGAGGTGCACACCGGGCGGCAGGGTGCGCTGCATCGACGCGGCGATGGCCGCCACGCTGTCGGCGATCGCGATCGTGTTGCCGCCGAGCTGGCGTGTGATGTTGAGCAGCGCCGCTGGCCGGCCGTCGCCGGCAATGATGCGCACGTGGTCCTCGGTGCCGTTGACGACCGCCGCAATGTCGCGCACTCGCGTCGTGCCACGCACGATTACCTTCCCGATGTCGTCCGCCGAGCGCGCCTCCGACGTCGTGACGATGAGGTACTGCTTGTAGTTCGCCGGCATCCGGCCGACGGCGTTGACGTCGGTCGCCGTCCGGATCGCGGTCGCGAGGTCGTCGTAGGTCAGGCCTAACGCGCTCAGTCGCGCCGGGTCGGCGATGACCTCGATCTCGCGCACGTCGCTCCCCTGGACCTCCACCCGGCCGACCCCAGGCACGCGCGAGATCAGCGGCGCGATCTGGTAGCGGGCGATGTCGTACAGCGTCGCCGCGTCGCCCCCCTCGAGGTTGTACGAGATGACGGGAAAGAGCGACGGCGTCAGCCGCTCGACCTCGATGTCGAGCCCCGGCGGGAGCTCACCGCGGATCTGGTTCACGCGCTGCTGCACCTGCTGCAGCGCGTACGCCATGTCGGTGCGCTCCGCGAACGTGACGTTCGTCTCGCTCCCGCCGCGGATGACCTTCGACTGCACCCGCGTCACCCCGGGCACGATGCTGACCGCCTCCTCGATCGGGCGGGTGACGGCGAACAGCACCTGCCGCGCGCCTAACGCTGAGCCCTCGGCGACGACGGTGATCCGCGAGAACTGCAGCTCGGGGTAGATTGCCGACGGCAGCCGGAGCGCGGTCCAGATGCCGGCGCCGGTGATCAGCGCCACGACCAGGTAGACGAACCGCCGCTGCTCGGCGAGCAGCGCGAAGAATCCCTTCCGGTCTGGTGACCCGTCGGGAGCGGCGGGCTCGGTCACGGCGTGGTCCCATCGCCGGCGGCGGGGACGACCTTCGCGCTGTCCTCGACTCCGTACGCTCCGTACGTGACGACCTTCTCCCCCGCCTTCACCCCGTCGGTGATCTCGGCGAGTGCCGAGGTTCGCCCGCCGATGGTGACCGGTCGCGCGTGTGCGATGCTGTTCGCGTCGACGACGAACACCTTGAACCCGTCGCCTTCGGGAACCAGCGCATCGACCGGGACGACGATCGCGTTAGGCCTGGCGGCGGTGGCGATCTCGCCGAACACCGTCTCGCCGATCCGCAGCGGACGCCGGGTCGAGATGATGCGCACGCGCACCGGCACCGACCGCGTCGCCGAGTCCACCGTCCCGCCGACGTCGGCGACCGTGCCGCTCCCCAGCGACTCGCCCCCCGCGCTCTGTCCAGCGACGATGCTCACCGTCGCGCCATCGTGGATGCGCGCCGCGTCGGCGGGGGTCGTGTTGAGCACGACGTCGGTCGCCGAGGGATCGGCGATCTGCACCAGCGGCTGGGCCGGGTCGGCCGTGGCCCCGAGTGTCGCCGTGACGCTGGTGACGACACCGCTGATCGGCGCGCGGAGCACCGAGAGCTGCGCCGCCCGCCGCGCCATCGCCGCGTCGGCGCGCGCCTTTGCCAGCTCGGCTGCGGCCTGCTCGACGTCCTTGCGCGGGACGATCCCCGCGTCGGCAAGCCGCTTCGCGCGGTCGTACGCACCCTGGCTCGCCGCGAGCTGCGCGTCGGCGCTGGCGGCCGCCGCCTGGAACGCGGTCTGGTCGAGCTCCACGAGGACGTCCCCGGCGGCGACGTGCTGTCCCGCGCTCACCAGCACGCGGGAGATCCGCGCCGCACCCGGCGCGCCTAACGCCGCGGAGTGGCCGCGGCGCGCCTCGACGTCGCCGATCGCCCCGACCGTCTCGGTGAACGGCTGCGCCTGGGCGATCGTCGTACGCACGCCGACGACGGGTGCCGCGGTTTGCTCGGCGGCGTCGTCGGCATCCTTGCGGCAGCCGGCGAATGCGGTGGCGGCGAGCAGGGCGGCGACGGTCAGGGAGGATGGGAGTCGCATCAGGGCGTGGGCGAGGCGGTCAGGGTGAGGGCGCGCAGCGTCGCCGTCGCGATCCAGGCGCGCGCGAGGTCGTCCACGTACTGGGCCAGAATCTCGCGGGCGTTGCGCTGCGCCTCGAGAACGTTAGGCAGCGTCGATGCTCCTTCGCGATAGGCGGTCAGCGACATCGCCGCGACCCGGTTCGCGCTCTCGACCACCGCCCGACCACGTGCGGCGCGCGCCAGCGCCGCCGACTGCGCCCGCCGCGCCTGGGCGACCTCGACCCGGCTCTCCAGCCGCGCCAGCGCCAGCTCGGCGACGGCGCGCTCGCGCTCGGCCGCCGCCGTCGCCAGCGCGCCGCGGTTGCGGTCGAACAGCGGCAGCGGCAGCGCGACCCCGACCACCGGAAGGATGCCCGGCTCGCTCCCGCTCGGGTCGCGGGTCTCGATCCCCGCGAGCAGGCTCGGTACCCCCCATGCCGCCCGACGCTCGGCCGTCAGGCCTAACGTCGCGGACTGCAGCCCGGCCGCGGCCGCGGCGATGCCGAGCGGCTCGCCGATGCCCGATCCGGTCGCCGGCCCGGGCGCAGGCGGGAGCGTGAGCGAGTCGCTCGGCACCGCCTCGATGCTGTCTCCGGTCTGCCCGATCGCCAGCTGCAGGTCGAGCAGCGCCGACCGGAGCTCGAGCGAATCGCTGGCCGCGGCGTTGGCCTGCTGCCCGGCATTCACCCGCGCCAGCTCGACGTCGAGATCACTCGCGTCGCCGGCGTCGCGGCGGGCGATCGCCATCCGCAGCAGCATGTCGGCGGCGGCTGCGGTGCGCGCCGAAAGTGTCGTTCGCGCCAGCGCTGCCTGCGCCAGCGTGTACGTGGTGTCCGCCTCGAGAATCGCCGACGCGCGCGCGAAGCCGTAGCGCAGCCGCGCCGCGGTCGCGGCGAACTGCGCCGACCCGATGCGCGCATTGCGGATCCAGGGGAAGGGAATCGGCAGCTCGAGCTCCGCATGGTATTGCGGCGCGGACTTGCTGTAGCTCGCCGTCAGCAACGGATTCGCGAGCGTGCGCGCGGCGATGAGCTCCGCGGCCGCGACCAGTGTATCCGCGCGCGCCGCCGGTAGCCTGACGCCGCGCGACAACGCGGCGTCGATCGCGGCGGCGCGGGTGAGCGGCCGGCCGAGCTGTTGCGCGCCAGCGGTCGCCGCGCACGAAGCACTCGCGACGAGCAGCGCCAGCGACGTCGCGAGTGATATCGCGAGTGACATCGCGAGCGAGCCGCGCGAGACAACCGATTTCACCGCTACTGGCAGGGTGCGCACCCGGACATGATACACGCTCGAACCTGTTACCCGGATGACACGCTCTCCGCTGGCGCCGGTGTGGGGAAGGTCACCGTCGCGCGCGTCCCCTCGCCGGGGGTGGATGCGAGCGTGATCTGCGCGCCGTGTACGTCGCTGATCCAGCGCGCGATGGCGAGACCCAGCCCGGCACCTCCTTGCGCGCCGTTTCCACTGCGGTGCGTCCGCGCCGGATCACCACGATAGAATCGCTCGAAGACGCGTCCCATCTGGTCGGCGGGAATGCCGATGCCGGTGTCGTGCACCGCCATCACCGCCCGGCCGTCAGGCGCGCTCACCGTCAGCCGCACCGTCCCGCCGGCCGGAGTGAACTTCACCGCATTGTCGAGCAGGATCATCACCAGCTGCTCGAGCAGCGCGGCGTCGCCGTCCACGACCGCCTCTTCGAATTCGTCCACCGAGAGCGTCACCCTTTTCGCCTGCGCCATGTCGCGCATCCCGGTCGCCGCGTCGAGCGCGATGTCGTCGAGGAAGACACGCTGCCGCGCGATCGGCCGCTCGCCGGCGTCGGCGCGGGCGAGGGTGAGCAGGTCTTCGACGATGCGCGAAAGGCGCTGCGTATCCCCGTCGATCCCCTCGAGTGCGGCCACGTATGCGCCGCGCTCGCGCGGCTGCTGCAGTGCGATCTCGGTCCGACTCCGGAGCACCGCGAGCGGTGTCCGCAGCTCGTGGGCGGCATCGGCCATGAACCGGCGCATGTAGGCGATCGTCCGCTCGGCCGGCAGCGTCGAGCGTCGCGCGAGCAGCCAGCCACCCGCCGCGACGAGCAGCAGCGCGATCATCGCCGCGCCGCCGAATGTCGCGATCAGCGTGGCGTAGCGATCCTCGAGCTCGACCTGGTCGGCCGCCGCGAGCGCGACCATCTCGGCTCCGCTCGCCAGGCGGAATCGCTGCGCGTGCACGAGCAACGCATCGTCCCGCCCGCCGTCGTGCTCGTCGTCGATCCCGTCAGGTGTCGCCCGGCGGGCCAGCTCGCGTGCCCACCCCGGCGCCTGCTCCGGCTTCACCGGTGTCCCGTCGGCCCCGAGCAGGTAGAGCGTCCGCTCGGGGATGCGCAGCTCTTCGACCGCATCCACCACCGCGCCGTGCGCGGACGCCGACTCCGCCTCGCGCGTTCGCGCCGCCCGCTCCAGCTCCGCGGTCGCCGCGCGCAGCGAGTCGCGGAGCTGCCCGCTGATCTGCCGCCTGACGGCGACGAACAGCCCGGCGCCGAGCAGCAGGAGGATGGCGAGAAAGGTGCTCGCGTACCACGCCGTTAGGCGGAGGCGCAGCGCACCCAGTGGCTGGAGCGACCGGTCATTCGCCAAAGCGATATCCCGCGCCACGGAGCGTCTGGATCAGCTTCGGCTCGAACCCGTCGTCGATCTTTCGCCGCAGCCGGCGAACGAGGACCTCGAGCACGTTGGTGAACGGATCGTGATTCTCGTCCCACACGTGCGCGGTGATCGCCGCGCGATCGACGACCGCACCGCGGTTGAGGACGAAGCACTCGAGGAGCGCGAACTCCTTGGCGGTGAGGTCGATCGGCTGTCCGCCCCGCGTCACGCGATGCGCGGTGAGGTTCACCGCGAGATCGGCGATCCGCACCACCTCGGGCAATGGCGTCGGCGGCCGCCGGACGAGTGCCCGTACTCGCGCCAGCAGCTCGCGGAAGGCGAATGGCTTGGCGAGATAGTCGTCGGCGCCGGCGTCGAGACCGGCGACGCGATCGTCCACCGAATCGCGCGCCGTCAGCATCAGGATCGGCGTCGCGATCTCCATTCGCCGCAGCTCGCGGCAGAGATCGAACCCCGATCCTCCCGGAAGCATCACGTCGAGGATGATCACATCGTGCCTGCCTGACGTTGCGCGGTCGCGCCCCTCGCCCGCGCTCGACGCGCGCACGGTCTCGTGACCCTGCTCGGCGAATCCGCTCGCGAGCACCGTTGCCAGCGCGTCGTCGTCCTCGACGAGCAGGATCCGCACGCGTCAGCCGGGGGCGATGTGTCCGAGCGCGCAATTGCGCTCGACGATCTCCAGCACGAGCGCCCATGCCGCCGGGATCGCCGCCTCGATCGGCTCCATTCGCCGCAGCACCTGCGACCGGCTCACGCCGTGAGTGTGCCAGCTGCCACCGTTCGCGCTGTCGTTGAGCAGCAGCGGCTGCAGGCGGTCGAGGGCGATCGCGAACCGCGCCGTCGCCGTGCGCCCTTCCTCGAACTCGTCCCACAGCGCGCGCATCGCCGCGCCCTGTTCCTCGGGGAGGATTCCGAACAGCCGGTCCGCCGCGAGCTTCTCACGCTCGACCCGGCCGAGGTTCGCCGCCGTGTCGTAGGCGAACGTATCGCCGGCGTCGATCTCGACCAGGTCGTGCACGATCACCATGCGGATCACGCGCTCGACGTCGACGTCCGCCGCCGCGTGCTCGGCGAGCGTCATCGCCGCGAGCGCGAGGTGCCACGAATGCTCGGCGCTGTTTTCGTGACGTGACGAGTCGGTGATCACCGTGCGGCGCAGCACGCGCTTCAGCCGATCTGCCTCGACGACGAGCGCCAGCTGCCTGCGAAGTCGCTCGATGGAATCCTGTGTCGCGTCTTTGGTCACGCCTGGAGGTGGCAGAGGTCGCACCGAACTGCGGAACGATGCGGAGAACTCTACCGCTCGGCCCGGATCATCTCCAGAGCATTTCTCGGGCGTCGCGATCACTCGTGGGACTCGCCCCGCGCGATCATCCGCGCTACGATACTGCAACTCTTTCCGGAGCTACACGATGTGGCGTGACTTCAAGTCGTTCCTGATCAAGCAGAACGCCCTCGCTCTCGCGATCGCGGTCGTGATCGGCGCTGCGCTGAACGACGTCGTCAAGGCGCTCGTGGACAACATCATCATGCCCATCGTCGCGTACGCGACGCCCAACGGGAACTGGCGCGCGGCGACGTTCGACGTCGGGCCGGTGAAGTTCGGCGTCGGTGCGGTCGCCGCGGCGCTCCTGAATTTCCTCATCGTCGGCTTAGTCGCCTGGCGCCTGAGCCGCATGTTCCTCCCGCGCGAAGGCGAGAAGCCCGCATCGAAGACATGCACCTTCTGCAAGCTCGGCGACCTCGATCTGGCGGCGACCCGCTGCCCGCACTGCACCAGCCAGCTCACCGCATAGCCACGATGTCAGTCGTTCTCAGGACGGTCGGACTGCTCATCCTGTCGAATGTCTTCATGACCTTCGCCTGGTACGCGCACCTCAAGAATCTCTCCGACCGCCCGTGGTACATCGCCGCGATCGTGAGCTGGGGGATCGCGCTCTTCGAGTACCTCCTCCAGGTGCCCGCGAACCGCATCGGCGCGACGCAGCTCTCGCTCCCCCAGCTCAAGATCATCCAGGAAGTGATCACGCTCTCCGTGTTCGCGCCCTTCGCGATCTTCTACATGAAGCAGCAGCTGCGACTCGATCACCTCTGGGCGTTCTTCTGCCTGATGGGAGCAGTCTACTTCGCGTTCCGCTCGCATCGATGATGCACGATGCACGAAGGCACGATGCTGATTCGTGCATCGTGCATCCGCCAGCGTACAGACGTGGTCCTAAAGGGCGGTCAGCCGAGCCTGACGCGCGCTCCGGACGCTCGTCGTTGCCGCCGCCCGCAGCATCGTCCGCACGACGGCGATCGCCTGTTCGTCGTCCGGGCCCGCGCCCTCGCGCAGCAGCGCGTCGGCTTCATCCTCCAGGATCACGTACTCGCGAGCGATCTGCTCGACGGTCCAGCCTAACGCGACTCGCTGCCGCCCGTGCAGCTCGGAGATGATGTGCTCGATGCGGGCGCCGTCGCCAAGCCGGAGTGGGGCCTCGCCGACCTCCTCGCCGACGATCGTCATCTGCTGCGCGATGTCCGACAGGAGCGCCGGGTAATGATCCTCGAGCAGCGACTGCCGCAGCGGACGAGCGGCGGGGAAGGTTGCGTCGTCCTCGCGCAGCCGCCGCACGAAGGCCTCGGTCAGCTGCGTCACTTTCGTCTGCAGGCGGGTGCCCACTGCGACCAGCGCTCGCGCCCTCCGCACCCCCGCGTCCTGACCCTGTCCGCCCGTCACCGGCTCCGCCTTGCGTGCACGCTGCAGCGGCGGCAGCCAGAGCGAGAACGTCGAGCCCTTGCCCGGCGCGCTCTCGAGCGTGAGGTCACCGCCCATCAATCGCGCCAGCCGCCGGCTGATCGTCAGGCCTAACCCTGTTCCGCCGTGCGTTCGCGTCTTTCCCTGTTCGGCCTGCACGAACGGCTCGAAGACCGTCGCCTGCTGCGCGGGCGGGATCCCGATTCCGGTGTCGCGGACACGGATGCAGACCCACGGGCCGCGCTGCTCGCCGGGGCGCGTCGCCGCGCCATCCTCGCGCGGCAGCCGCTCTTCGTGGCTGCAGCTGATGTGGATGCGGCCACCCGGCGGCGTGAACTTCACCGCGTTCGACAGCAGGTTCGCGACGATTTGCCGCGTCCGATGCTCGTCGCCGACGAACGCGAGGTCGCCGCACTCCGCCTCGCCCTCGACGGTGATGCCGCGCGCCTCCGCCTGCGGAAGCAGCAGCGCCTTTGCCGTCTCCACCACCGCGCGGGTAGAGCACGCGTCGCGCCCGACGGTCATCTGGCCGGCGTCGATCTTCGACAGGTCGAGAACGTCGTTCACCAGCCCGAGGAGGTGCGTGCTGCTCGCGCGCAGCCGGTCGAGATAGCCGCGCTGGTCGTCGTTGAGATTTCCGCCGATCCCCGCGTCGAGGAGGTCCGCGTATCCCATGATCGCGTTGATCGGCGTGCGGATCTCGTGGCTCATCATCGCGAGGAATTCGCTCTTCGCGTGGTTGGCCATGTCCGCTTCGGCGCGCGCGACACGTTCGCTTTCGACCAGTCGCATCTGGTCGGTGATCTCCGCGAGCACGCAGACGACGCCGGCAAAGCTTCCGTCTTCTCCCGCCGTCACCGGCAGCGCGTACACCACGTACCAGCGGTCGCCGACCTGCACCTCGAGGCGCACGCCATCGCGCCCGCTCCGCTGCGCGGCCTGCGCCGCTCCCGTCAGCGCGACCGCGACGTCAGGCTCGGCGCCGGCGAGCACCTCCGCGAGCGGGCGGTGAATGATCTGCGGAAAGCCACGACCAAGCACCGTCGCCGCGAGCCGGTTGCACCGCAGCACCATCCCGTTGTCGTCGAGGAGGATCACCGCCTGGTCGAGCGCGTCGAACGTCGCGCGCCATTCGCGGGCCGCGTTGCGCACCCGCTCCTCTGCCTCGCGGATGCGCAGCAGCGCGTTCACCGTCGCGATCAGCTCGCGCGCCTCGACCGGCTGCGTGAGGAACGCGTCCGCTCCCGCCTCGAGCCCGTGCGTCCGCCATTCGCTCGTCGTGAAGCTCGCCGACAGCTGGATGACCGGAATGTCCGCGAGGCGACGATCGGACTTGAGCGTCCGCAGGACGTCGAAGCCGCTCTGGTCCGGCAGCCTGACGTCGAGGACGATCAGGTCGAGATCGGGACGCGCCTGCTCGAGCGCCTCACCGCCGGTCGCCGCCTCGAGAACCTCGAACCCCGCGCTGCGCAGCCAGCGCGACACCGCGTAGCGGTTCGCGTCCGTGTCGTCGCAGACGAGGACAGTCCGTCGCGGCTGCGACGCATCCGGCATCGCCGACGGATGCTCAGCGTTAGGCAGCGGTGGCGCTCCCGGCAGCGTGTCGTCAGGCAACCGCCGCCTCCGCGCGAGCGGCGCGGGCCTCCGTCCGCTCCGCCACCTGCGTCGGCAGCCGCAGCGTGAACGTCGATCCCTTGCCGGGGCTGCTCGACAGCGTCAGCGTACCGCCGAGGAGCTGGGCCAGGCTCCGCGACAACGGAAGTCCCAGCCCGACTCCCTTTGCCTTCGCCTGCAGCGGACCGGGGACCTGCTCGAACTCGCTGAACACACGCTCCTGATGCTGCTCGGGAATGCCGATGCCGGTGTCGCTCACCGCGAACGTCACCCAACCGTCGGCGACGCTCGTCCTCACGCGCACTTCGCCGTGCTCGGTGAACTTGAGCGCGTTGCCGACCAGGTTGCGCAGGATCTGCGAGATTTTTCCTTCGTCGCTCTCGATCACCAGCCCGGCCGGCGGCTCCTCGATGATCAGCGCGACTTCGGGCCTCGTCAGCAGCGGCCGGAACATCCCGCGCAGCGTCGCCAGCAGCTCGCTGGTGACGACCCGGCGCACCGTCACTTCCATTCGTCCTGCCTCGATGCGTGCCAGGTCGAGCAGCGAGTTCACCAGCTCGAGCAGCGTCTCGCCGGCGCGCGCGATGAAGCCGATCTGCTTTCGCTGGTCAGGATCGAGCTTCCCGCCGCCGAGCTCCTCGTCGACCAGCAGCCGCGCGAGGTTGATCACCGACGCGATCGGCGTTCGCAGCTCGTGGCTGACGTTCGAGAGAAAGCTCGACTTGAGGTCCGAGGCGCGACGCAGCGCGTCCGCCTGCGTCTCGAGCTCGGCGTAGAGCGCGAGCACACCGCTGTTCGTCTCGGCGAGCTCGGTGCGCAGGCGCGCCAGCTCGGCGTCCCGCGCTTCGAGCTCCGCGCGCAATCGCGCCAGCTCGTCGTGAGGCGATGTCACGTGGTCAGCGCAGTGCCGGGCCCTGCGCCACGACGACCGTCGCGTCGTCGCGTCCGCGCCTGAAGTCGCGCCAGATCGTCGCCGCGATCAGCGTCGGATGCCTGCGGGCGATGCCGGGATAACTGTCGAGCCGCCACTGTGACTTGATGCCGTCGCTTGCCATGACCAGCAGCGACCGGTCGCTCCATGAATAGGTGAATTCCTGCACGCGCGACATCTGGTGCCCGACGATCCCGGGAATCGAGACCATGTGGCGCACCGTTCCGTCCTCGACGATGCTCCCTCCGACGTTGCCCACACCCGCGTACCTGACCTCGTTGCCCTCCACCCGCGCCACCGACACCGCCGCTCCTCTCCCGCCGCGAAGTGCCTCGTGCGCGCGCTCGATGATGCGCGAGGGCGAATCGGTCTTCGCGGCGAGGAACGTCTCGACCGCGATTCGCGACGGTCCTTCGGCGTCCACACCGTGACCCAGTCCATCGGCGACGATGATCGTGAACGCGCCGTCGAAGGACGCGACCGACCAGCCGTCGCCGATGTGCTCTTCGCCTTCGATCGGCGTGCACACTCCGCCGAACAACACCTCTCCGCGACCGTGAACCGTCGGGTCATGATCCCGCCAGACACGCGAGACCACGATCGTCCCTGCGCCCACAGTCGAGTCGATGTCGAATTCGCTCGACATCCGCCGGATGGCGCCGAGTCCGGTGCCCCCGGTCCCCCCGGTCGAGAAGCCATCTTGCAGACATCGCGCCGGGTCGCGCATCCCCGGCCCACGGTCGATCGAGACGATCTCGATCCCGCGCCGCGGCCCGCGAACGGGCTGGATGACGAGCACTCCGTTCCGGGCGTGCCGCACGAGGTTGGTCGCCGCCTCGGTGACGATGAGCCCCACCCGGCCGCGCTCCGTCTCGTCGAGCCCGAGTCCGTCGGCGAGCGCGGCTGCCCGCCGCCGCGCGGCGCCGATCTGGCTCTCCTCGACGACCGGGACGCAGATCGCCCGGTCGAAGCCGTCGTGAGGCGGTGCCGTCATACCCAACGCGTAATCGCGATCCTCGTGCCCCGGCCTGGAGCGCTCTCGATCTCGAACTCGTTGACGAGGCGCTTCGCTCCGCCCAGCCCGAGCCCGAGCCCTACCCCGGTCGTGTACCCGTCGCGCATCGCCTCGGCGATGTTCGCGATCCCGGGACCTTGATCAGTGAAGATCACGCGGAGCCCGCGCCGTGCGCCCGACGACAACAGCTCGATCTCGGCCTTCCCGCCGCCGCCGTAGATCAGGGCGTTGCGCGCCAGCTCGCTCGCCGCGGTCACCATCTTCGTCTGGTCGACGAGGCTGAACTTCAGCTCCGCTGCTCGTGCCCTGACTCGCTGCCTGACCTGCACCACATCCGGCTCCTTCGCGATCGGGACGACTTCCGGCTCAGCCATCGATGCCCGTCTGCTCGCCTAACGCTCCACGCAGCAGCCGCATCCCGCGATCGACGTTGAGCGCGGTCTGGATCCCCGGCAGCTCCAGCCCCAGCTCGACCAGCGTGATCGCGACGGCAGGGCGCATCCCGACGACCACCGTCGCCGCGTCGAGCACGCGCGCCATCGCCGCCACGTTCGCCAGCATCCGGCCGATGAACGAGTCCACCAGCTCAACCGACGAGATGTCGATCAGCACGCCACGCGCTCCTGTCGCGGCGATGCGCTCCGTCAGGTCGTCCTGCAGCCTGTTCGCGAGATGGTCGTCCATGTCCACCTGGATCGTCACCAGGAGGAAGCGTCCCATCTTGAGAATCGGAATCCGGTCCATGGATCGCTAGCGACCCGAGCCCGGCAACCGCTGCCCCGTCTTCGCCAGCGCGAGCTGGAACGCGTCGGCGAGCGTCGCCTTCGTGACGACGCCCTGCAGGTTGACGCCGAGGTGCACGATCGTCTGCGCGATCTGCGGACGGATGCCGCTGATGATGCACTCGGTGCCCATCAATCGCGCCGCGTTCACGGTCTTGATCAGGTGCTGCGCGACGAGCGTGTCCACCGTCGGCACGCCGGTGATGTCGATGATCGCGATCTCCGCGCCCGTCTGCACGATGCGCTCGAGCAGCGACTCCATCACGACCTGGGTGCGCCGGCTGTCGAGCGTCCCGATCAGCGGCAGGGCGAGAATCCCCTCCCACAGCTTCACCACCGGCGTCGACAGCTCGAGCATGTCGGACTGCTGGCGCTGGATGATCTCGTCGCGCTCCTTCGAGTACACCTCGGTGGTGTAGAGCGCGAGGCGGTCGAGGATGTTCGTCACGCGCCATGTCTCGTCGGCCAGCGCGTCCGCGTTGCCCGCTGCCTGACGGCGGAGCAGGTCGAAGAGCGGCCGCTTGAGCGAAAGGACGAACAGCGCCGTTTCGCCCGGTGTGAGTCCCGCCTGCGCGCCATCGCGCGAGACGCGGGCGAGTAGCTCGCGCGCCTGGTCCCACGCTGCGCCGTCGATCGTTTCGGTGCTCGTGCTCATGCCGCTGCGCAGCGCCGCGATCAGCTGGCGGCTCTGGTCACGCGCCTCGCTCTCGCCGAGGACGCGCATCGTGCGATCACCCGACGACGACTGTTCGCGGAGCCACGCGGTGAGCAGGTCGTCGTCGTGTTGCGACAGCAGTGCAGGGAGGTTGGTCTTCTGGGGCACAGCACGCGCTCCGGTGAGATCGTCGACAAACGTTTGGCGCCCGAGCGGGGCAGGATCGCGCCGCTCGGGTGAGCGGGACGGCGTATTGCAACCGCCGGGCCGCGGCGGCGACGCTCCCGCCTGACGTTTTTCAACCCGCGGGGTTGGCGCTCGCCATCATGTTGCGCTATGTTCGCAGAACCTAACGGTCGATTGCCGTCGCCGAACGCGTCGCTGTTATCTGAGCGTTAGGGTCGGAGACGAAATTTGCTGCGAAAGTGAAATTCGGTATTGACGTACGCGCGCAAAGAATGAGATTAGAGAAGCTTAATGCGTCACCCGTCGCGATTCGGACCCCCCGGACGTGACCGTTCCCTCGCCAGATACCCCCTCGCCCCGTGCCTACCAGCAAAAGCACCCGCAAGCGCAGCAGCGCCGGCAGCTCCAGTCGTGGTGGCAGCCGCAAGACCGCGTCGAAGTCCTCCTCGCGCCGCACCGGTGGCGGGACGTCTCCCGCGAACCCGAGCTCGGGGATCAGCCGCATCGATCAGGAGTCGCGTCGCACGCACGGCTACTTCGTGCGTCTCGGCTACAAGATGACCGATGGTGGATCACGTCCGAGTGCGAGCGCCTACTTCGGCGACGCGTCGCACGGCGGACGGAAGAAGGCGTGGGAAGCGGCCGAAACGTGGCTGAAGAAGGCACGTCGCTCCGCCGAGAAGTAGTCGTCGCTCGCAGCTGACGACCTCGCGGCACTCGACCGCGGCCGGAATTTTCCGGCCGCGGTTTTTTTTTGGTCGTGTGCGGCGGTGTGCTCGTCGGCGCGGGACGATCCTTACAGCATGCTCACTGGCGGCCGCTCGTGACCGGCGCGATTTTTCCCTGCCGCCACGCGCGACTTCCGCCGCGCGCTCTTCACCTGCATCACTCCCGATATGCGTCACCGTTCCATCCGCGCCGCGCTCGCGACACTCACCGTCGCTGCCTGCGCTACTGCACCCGCGACCACGCCCGCACCGGCCGTGACGCCCGCTGCCGCCAGCCGGTCCGCGATCACCCCGGCCGACCTGCGCGCGCGACTCTACACGTACGCCGACGACTCGATGCGCGGGCGCCAGGCCGGAACCGTGGACAACATTCGCTCCACAGCGTGGATCGCCGAGCGGGTGAAGCGCATCGGACTCCAGCCTGCAGGCGACAACGGCACGTTCTTCCAGGATGTCCCGCTCGGCCGCCGGGCGCTCGTGCAGAACGCGTCGTTCGTCGTCGATGGAACGCCGTACACGCTCTGGACTGATTTCGGCCCGTACGACGTCGGCGGGACTGCACCATCCATCGACGGCGTCGGCACCGTGTTCGCCGGACGTCTCGCCGACACCGCGCACATGGCGCCGCCCTCCGCGGGCGCTGGCAAGATCGTCATCGTTCGTCCGGCGCCGGGCATGCCGATCTTCCTCGCTTACGCGCGCGTTGCCGCGCGCTACCCGCAGGCAGTCGCTGTCGCCTTCGGGAATCAGGATGCGATCGTCAGGCAGCTCGGCCTGTACTTCGCCGAGGGGCAGGTGAGGCTCAAGAGCGCTGAAGAACCGTCAGGCACCAGGCCCGAACTCCTCATCCTCGGCGCACGCCTGACCAACGCGCTCCTGCACGGCGACGTCGAGACGCTCGCGCCGGGCACGGTCGGGCGCACCGCGCACGGGAGCCTGGCCTTCGTCGAGACGCCGGCCCCGGCGCGCAACGTCGTCGCGATCCTCCCCGGCACCGACCCGGCGCTGCGTGGCCAGTACGTAGCGTTAGGCGCGCACAGTGATCACATCGGCGTCCGCAAGGACGCGCAGGACCAGGACTCGCTCCGTGCCTACAACCAGGCGCTGCACCGGCTCGGCGCGGCCGATCCGTTCACCGAGATCGATCCGTCGAAGCGGGCGACGATCCACGTCAACGTCGACAGCCTGCACCACATCCGGCCGGCGATCCGCGACTCGATCAACAATGGCGCCGACGACGACGGCTCGGGATCCGTCGGGCTGATCGAGATCGCCCAGGCGTGGAAGAACGCGCAGGGCGCCGATCGCCCGCGCCGCTCGGTGATCTTCGTCTGGCACACCGCCGAGGAGCTCGGGCTCTTCGGCTCCGAATGGTTCACCGATCATCCGACCATCCCGCGCGACTCGATCGTCGCGCAGGTGAACATCGACATGATCGGGCGTGGCAGCGCCGCTGACATCGTCGGCGGTGGTCCGCGCTACGTCGAGCTGATCGGGCCGCGCCGCCTCTCGACCGAGTATGCGCACCTCATCGAGCAGGTCAACGCCGCCGAGCCGGTGCCGTTCAACATCGATTACACCTTCGACGCCGATGGTCATCCGGAGAACATCTACTGCCGAAGCGATCACGCGAACTACGCGCGCTACGGGATCCCCGTCGCCTTCTTCTCCACCGGCCAGCACAGCGACTACCATCAGGTCTCCGACGAGCCGCAGTTCATCGACTACGATCACTACGCATCGGTGGTCCGCTTCGTGTATGACGTCGCCCGTACCGTTGCCAATCGCGACGCACGCCTCGTCGTCGACGGGCCGAAGCCCGACCCGAAAGCCGAGTGCCGGCAGTAGTGGAGCGTTAGGCCTTACGGGTGGTACGGGACGACGCGGATGTCCTCCCGTGCCTCGAATGTCTCGCCGCCCCTCGTCCGGATTGCGACTCGGATCTGCTTCATCCCGGTGTCCGCCCAGGCATGGTGGAACTCGAAGTAGACGCCGTTGCCGATCGGCTGCCCGAACGGAACGCCGCGCCGGCGCGTGAGCACCGTGTCGCGGCCCCCACTGTCCCAGCGGACGCGGACCTCGACCGGCAGGTCGCGCGCGAGCAGTGGCAGATAGTTGGGGACAAGGGCGAGCTTCTCGCCGATGCCTAACGTTCCGCTCCCCGACATGCTGAGGGCGATCGTCGGCAGCTCGCTCACCAGCCCCCACCTCTGCCGCCCCCGGTATTCGCGGCAGGGAATTCGCGGGTCGTGCGCCCGATCGCTGAACAGCGCCCAACAGTCCGGGATCGTCGGGTCGGACCTGGTCGCGGCGCGGGCCCGTCTGGTCATGTGGATCACGCCGGAGGTATCGCTGTAGAAGCTGAGCAAGGCGCCGCCGACCCCGCGTCCGAGCGAGTCGCGTTCCGGCTCGAGGAGGAGGGTGAATCCCCCTGGCGCGTCGTGCGCCCGCGGCCGCACCGGCGCCGTGTAGTGAACGAGGTAGTTCAGGTTGTCGCCGAGGCGGAACGCCGACGAGTCGGCGGTGATCCTGACCTCGCACGGACTCCCGAGCCGGGCCGCGGCCACTGACGCTGGATACGAGTCGAGTCCGGGCCTCGCGACGGTGTCGCGCGCGCTCTCGATGCAGCGGCCGGCCTGGTTCAGCAGGTCGAGTGGCCGCTCCACGCCCGTCGGGAATCGGCGCGCCCCCTGGCCGTGCCAGCTGCGGACCACCATCGCTTCATCGACCTCGAAGCTGCGGGCAGCGTCGCCCAGCGCCGTATCGCGCGCGGCGAGCACGAACGTCCGGCGGTGTCCCGCCGGGTCGGGCGCACCGGGCTGATAGGCGAAGACGAATCCCTCGGGCAATGGCTGCTTCGCCTCGGGACAATTCGCGTCAGGCAGCTCGGCGAGCGTGGCTGGAAAGTATGGCTGCGAGTCGGCGGTCGCCGGGGATTGCTGCAGGCACGCGGCGAGGACTTGCACCCGCGCTCGGGCATCGCGTTCGGCCGACTCGTGCCGTCTCTCCGCGCGCACCTCGGCAGCGAGCGACTGGGCGGGCGTCGCTGCGCCGCTCGCCCGGACAGCCGCCACCACGCCGGTCGCCCGTGCTGCCGCTCCGCTCGCCGCGATCCCGATCGTGAACCAGCCGATCACGCCGACGAGCGCGCCTAACGCGAGCCGGGGCCCGCGCGCCGCCAGCTCGCTGACGCTGAAGGGCGCCTTTCCACTGCGGAAGCACAGCAGGAACAGCGGCAGCTGGATGGCGGCGATGAATATGTAACTCTCCGGGGACGAACGACCTCCGAACGCCGTGTCCGCCCGCATCCCAAGTACAACCACTCCGCCCGCCAGCAGGATGAACGTCTGCACCAGCGCGGCCACCCGCCGCAGCCCGCCGACGACCAGCGCGATGAGGATGACGTGCGGCAGGAGGATCCATCCGATTTCCCGGATCGGCTTTCCTGCGGCGAGCTCGCCTGCGACTGCGCCATACAGGAGCAGCAGCGAGAGGAGGGCGAGCGCCACCGATCCCCATTCCATCGCCGTCAGGGAGAGCGGCTGCTCGATCCCCTTCCGTCGGAGCCCCGCGTCACGAGTCATATCAGAAATGACTTCGCCCTTCCACTTCCGGTCACGCGCACTTTCAATCGCGTAGCCACGCGCCGCTGCGCCATTCTGCCTAACGCCCAGGAAAATGCGACTGGTGGCCAACGAGCGACCCCGCGCCCTGATGCGCCCCGGATTCGGCATACATCACTCTTACACCCCCTGTGCTGCGCACTGGCAGCAACGCGCCGTTCGGCCCAATATCGTAGGACCCCGAACATCGACCGTTCCCCGAATTCCCCCCATGGAGAGACCGCTGATGGCGCGATCGCCACGTGTATCGTTCATCCCGCGGCTGGGCCGCAGCCTGATTGGCGCGGCCGCGCTGGCGGGCTTCGCCGCCGCGCCCGTCGCTGCGCAGAAGCCGGCGCCGCTCGCCCTCGACAGCTACACCCTGCCTAACGGCCTGAAGGTGATTCTCGCCGAGGACCACACCGCACCGGTGGTCGCCGTCGACGTCACCTACAACGTCGGCTCGCGCAACGAGCAGAAGGGGCGCACCGGCTTCGCCCACCTCTTCGAGCACATGATGTTCGAGGGCTCCGCGCACGTGAAGAAGGGCGAGCACATGGGGATGCTCGAGACGGCCGGCTCCGCCGGCTTCAACGGGAGCACGATCGAGGACCGCACCAACTATTACGAGCCGCTCCCGTCGAATCGCCTGAACCTCGGCCTCTGGCTCGAGGCCGACCGCATGCGCTCACTCGACATCACCGACGAGAAGTTCCACAACCAGCGTGAGGCAGTGAAGGAAGAGCGCCGCCTGCGCGTCGACAATCAGCCGTACACCAAGGTCATCTTCGAGCAGGGCTACAAGGCGATCGACTCGGCGAGCTGCTGGCCGTACTCGCACTCGATCATCGGATCGATGGACGACCTGAACGCAGCGACGACGGCCGACGTTCAGCAGTTCTTCCACACGTACTACGCGCCGAACAACGCCACGCTGGTCATCACCGGCGACTTCCAGCCCGCCGAGGCGAAGAAGCTCGTCAGCCAGTACTTCGGCGACATTCCGCGCGCGGCACCGGCGCCCGTGGTCTCCTGCACTCCCACTTTCGGCGCCGGCGCGCGCCGCGAACACGTCGTTGACGCAAAGGCGACGCTGCCCGCGGTCATGAAGTACTACACCATTCCGTCGTACGACAGCCCGGACTATCCCGCGCTCGAGCTGCTCGCGACAATACTTGGCCGCGGCCAGAGCTCGCGGTTGAATCGCACGCTCGCCCGCGAACAGAAAGTCGCGCTGCAGACCCAGGTCTTCGTGAATCCATTCGGGCCGCGTCGTGGTCCCGGCCCGTTCGTCTTCCTCGCGATCACCAACAACGGCGTCTCTCCCGACACGCTCGACGCCCGGCTCTCCGACCAGATCGCGCAGCTGGCCAGCACCGGAATCGGCGACGACGAGCTGACGAAGGCCAAGAACATCTGGCGGGCGCAGGCCATCAATGAGCGATCGCGCGCCATGTCGCTCGCGCAGGCGATCCAGCGCGCCAACCTGTTCCTCGGCTCCGCCGACCGTCTCGACTCCGACTTCGACCGTTATGGTGCGGTGACCGCCGCCGACGTCAAGCGCGTCGCCGCGATGTACCTCCGTCCCGACAACTCGTACACCTTCATCGATTCGGCGGAGGCCGCCAAGTGATGACCGCCCGCTCGTACATTGTTGCGCACCGTTCGCGCACCCTCGCGGCCACCGCGATCACGATCGCGTTCGGCGCGCTGGCGATGACGCCGTCGATCGCTGCCGCGCAGTTCCCGACCAGGCCACCCGCGCCGGCGCCGATCCACCCGGCGCAGCTGCCGCCGACCCGCGAGGTCACGCTGCCTAACGGCGTGCAGCTGCTCGTCGTCGAGAGCCACAAGCTTCCGGTGCTCTCGGTGAACATGGCCTTTCGCAGCGGCGACTTCACCGATCCAGCCGGCAAGGAAGGGCTCGCGTCGATGACCGCGGTCCTGCTCACCAAGGGCGGTGGCAGTCGCACCGCGGAGCAGGTGAGCCAGGCGATCGAGGGCGTCGGCGGGACGATCGGTGCCGGCACCAGCCCCGACATCCTCGCCGTCAACGTCAACGGGCTGTCCACCGACAAGGAGCTGATCTTCGGGTTGCTCGGCGATGCCGTCGCGCGGCCGACCTTCGACCAGAAGGAGCTCGACCTGGCGCGCACCCAGACACTGTCGGTGCTGCGACTCCAGAACTCCAACCCGGCCGCGATCGGCGCCCGGATCTTCAACCGCGCGCTGTACGGATCGCTGCCTTACGGCAAGTCCGCCGTTCCGTCGACCGTGCAGTCCATCACCCGCGACGACGTCCTCGGCTTCTACCGCAGCCGCATCCGGCCGCGCGGGGCGCTGCTCGTCGTCGCCGGCGACATCGACGTCGCGACCGCGACGCGACTCGCCAACGCCGCGTTCAAGGGGTGGACCGGGGCACCCGCCGCAGCGCCGTCGCTCGGCACGCCCGTCGCTCCGGCGAAGACCGAGACCATCCTCGTCGACCGCCCATCGTCGGTGCAGGCGAACATCATCGTCGGCTATCCGTCGATGAGTGCTACTGATCCGCGCCATTACGCGCTCACCGTCGGCGATCGCGTGCTCGGCGGCGGCGCTCATGCGCGTCTGTTCACGATCCTCCGCGAGCAGAAGAGCTGGACCTACGGATCGTATTCGTCGGTGTCCGACGTGCGCGGCGTCGGCGATTTCTCCGCCACCGTCGAGGCGCGCAACGAGGTCGCCGATTCGGCGCTCGTCGAGCTCCTCTCACAGATGAACCGCATTCGCAGCGAGCCGATCTCGACGCAGGAGTTCGAGGACGCGAAGAACGCGATCACGGGGAGCTATCCGCTCGGACTCGAGACGGCGCGCCAGCTCGCCGGTGCCATCGCCAACGCCCGTCTCCGCGGGCTGCCGGCGAACTACGTGACGACGTACCGCAACCGGATCGCCGCCGTCACGCCGGCCGCGGTCCAGGCAACGCTCAGGCAGGTCGTCAGGCCTAACGGTGCACTGGTCGTCGTCGTCGGCGACGCCGGCGTCCTCCGCGACCGCCTCGCGAAGATTGCCCCCGTCCGCGTCGTCACCCCCGACGGAACGCCGGCGGTTGCCGCCGCCGCCGCTGGGAACGCGACTGCGGCCACTGTCAGTGCCCCGCCGCCGATCGACGCGTCGAAGCTCGTCGCGTCGACCGACAGCTCGACGATCCTCGTCCAGGGCAATCCGTTCGGCAGCTCGGTCAAGCAGCTCCAGCGCTCGGCCGATTCGATCAACGTCACCGAGCGCGTCGTCCTCGGCCCGGTGATGAGCCAGACCACCAACATTACGTTCGGCCCGAAGGGCGATGTCCGCTCGGTCGTGCAGCGCGGCAGCGTGCAGGGTACGCCGACGAAGATCGACGCCACCTATACGAACGGTCGGGTGAAGGGCAGTGCAACGACCATGAGCCAGACGGGACTGAAGAGCGTCACCTTCGACACGACGGTCGTGGCGGGCACGGTGGACGAGAACGCGGTGAGCTCGCTCGTCCCCGCGCTCCCATGGTCGAAGACCGCATCGTTCAGCCTTCCGGTGTTCGCCTCCGGTGAAGGCGTTGCGAGAACTTTCAACATGAAGGTCACCGGCACCCAGAGCGTCACCGTTCCCGCCGGAACGTTCGACGCCTACGTCGTCGAGATGACAGGCGGCCAGCTTCCCGTGACGATCTACGTCACGACCGCGCAGCCGTACCGCGTCGTCAAGACGGCTCCGGTTGGCCCGCCAATTGAAATCCAGCTGGTGAAGTAGCGGCAGTCTCGCGCGGAACGAACCGCCCCGCCTGACGAACGACGTCAGGCGGGGCGGTTCTGCGTTCGACGTGCGTTACGTGCGAGCGACGGATGTCGAAGTCGCGGCCGCTGACCTCTGCTTCCCAACAGCGTCGGCGCGCCGCTCGTACTACACTTCGTCGCCCAGTCGGATTCTGCCTCCCTATGCGCCTCTTCAGTCTTCTCGCTCTCCTCGTCGTCTCTGCCTTCGCACCGGCCATCGCGCGTGCGCAAGTCGGATCGACCACTGACATCATCACCGGCCGCGTCGTCGGGCCTGACTCTGTCCCGCTCGTCGGTGCGAAGGTCGACGTGATTTCGGCCGAGACTCAGGTCACGCGCAGCACGCGCACCAACGACCGCGGCCGTTACACGGTGGTCTTTCCCGATGGCGGCGGGCAGTACGGCGTCACGATCACCTATGTCGGCTTCGCGCCGTCGCGAATCGTCGTCCAGCGCAACGCCGACGAGGATCGCCTCGTCGCCGACGCACAGCTCTCGGTGAATCCGACCACGCTGTCCGAGGTGACCGTACGTGGCCGTCGCCCGACGGCGGGGCAGCGCACCGAGGCCGGCGGCACCGAGCGCGGGCTTCCACCGGCGATCACCAATCGCCTGCCCGTCGATCCGGGTGATCTCGCCGCGCTCGCGACGCTCGTCCCGGGAGTGCTTCCGGTCGCCGGCACCGACACGACGCCGAATTCCTTCGCGATCGCCGGCCAGCCGCCGAACCAGAATTCCATAACGCTCGACGGCCTGACCTTCGGCGCCGGCGCGATCCCGTCCGATGCGGTCCGCAGCACGCGCGTCATCACGAACACCTACGACGTCGCGCGTGGACAGTTCACCGGCGGACAGGTCGCATCGACGACTCGTGGTGGCACCAACAACCTCGCCGGCACGATCACCTACGTGAATCGTGATCCCTCGCTCGAGTTCTCGAACGTCAGGGGCGCGTTCAGCAACGAGTTCGAACAGAACCAGCTCAGCTTCGGACTCGGTGGCCCGCTGGTGAAGGACCGCGCCTTTCTCTTCGCCAGCGGCCAGCTCGCGCGCCGCTCGAGCGGACTTCCGTCGCTCCTGTCCGCCGACCGCACCTCGCTCACGCAGCTCGGCGCCAGCAGCGATTCCATCGCTCGCTTCCTCGGCGTTCTCGGCGGCAAGGGACTGCCGGCGGGATTCGACGAGGATCGCGTCACTGACAACGCGAGCGCGATCGTGCGTGGCGACGTCACGCTCAACGAGGCGCACTCGCTGACGATGCGCCTCGACTGGCGCGGCTCAAGGCAGAGCAATGCGCGCGTCTCCACGCTCGCGGTGCCCGGCACCGGCGGCAATGCGAACAGCTCCGGCGGCGGCGCCATGCTCACCGCTACCTCGCGCCTCGAGCAGTTCATCAACGAGGCCCGCATCTACGGCTCGGTCGACAATCGCACCAGCGACCCGTACCAGTCGCTTCCCGCCGGACGCGTGGTCGTCGCATCGACGCTCGAGGACGGAAGCAACGCTGTCTCGACGCTGCAGTTCGGCGGCAACTCGTCGCTGCCGCAGAGCACGCGCACGACGATGCTCGAGGCGAGCGACGAGTTGTCCTGGGTCTCGCCCGAGGCCGCCCACCGCGTCAAGCTCGGGGGCCTGCTCACCGTCGATCGCACGCGGCAGGGAAGCTTCGCCAACCAGTTCGGCACCTTCACCTTCAATTCGCTCGAGGATTTCGCCAACGACCAGCCGGTGTCGTTCACGCGCACTCTTTCCTCGCACACCCGCGAGTCGGGCGCCATCACCGGCGCGGCGTACCTTGGCGACGGCTGGCGTGTGTCCGACGCCTTGCAGCTGACGTTAGGCGCGCGCGCTGAAGGCACGCGCTATCCGACGCGTCCCGCCTACAACCCCGCCATCGACGCCGCGTTCGGGCGTCGCACCGACGACGTTCCCTCCGAGCTCCGGCTCTCGCCGAGAGCGGGCTTCACCTGGCAGGTCGGCCGCGGCGAGAATGCGCCACCGCTGGTGATTCTCCGCGGCGGCATCGGTGAGTTTCGCAGCCGCGCCCCGTCGCAGCTCGTCGCCGGCGCGCTCGACGCGACAGGGCTCGGCACCGGCCAGTCGCAGATCGTCTGCATCGGCAGCCAGGTTCCGGTTCCCGATTGGAACGCGTACCGCAACGACCCGTCGACGATCCCCGCCGACTGCGGTGTCGCGGGGGCGATCGGCTCGCGCCGGAACGTCACCGTCTTCGACCCCGGCTTCGAGGCGCCGCGCGCCTGGCGCGGATCGTTAGGCCTCACGCGCCGGATCCATGACCTGTTCGCCCTCTCGGTCGACGCGACCTACGCCCGCGGCGTCGCCCAGACCGGGCTCGTCGACCTCAACCTGCGCGACACGCCGCGCTTCTTCCTCGCCGGTGAATCCGGGCGCCCGGTGTACGTGCGATCCGACTCGGTCGTGCCGACCACCGGCCAGACGTCGATCCTCGCCTCGCGCCGTGTCGCCGGCTTCGGCGCGGTCGACGAGCTCCAGTCGCGGCTGCAATCGGACACCCGGCAGCTGACCGTATCGTTAGGCGGATTCGGCCTTCGCGGCGCCACCTTCAACACCGGCTACACCTGGAGCCGGTCGCGCGACCAGGGATCCGGCTTCGCGCAGGGCTTCTTCGGCGGCGGCAGCACGGCCGGCGATCCGAACCAGACCGAGTGGGGACGCAGCGACCGCGACATCCGGAACCAGCTCTTCGCGCAGGTGCTCTACCCGCTCACGACATCGCTCGACGCGAGCCTCGTCGCTCGCGCGAACTCCGGCGCGCCGTACTCGCCGCTCGTCGCCGGCGATATCAACGGTGACGGCTCGCGCAACGATCGCGCGTTCATCTACGATCCCGCGTCCGCTCCCGACACCGCGCTCCGCAACGGGATGACTCGTCTCCTCGCCTCGACGTCGGGCACGGCACGCGCCTGCCTCGAGAGCCAGCTCGGATCGATCGCCGGCCGCAACAGCTGTGTATCGCCGTGGACCGGTGCCCTCGACGTGCAGCTCAACTGGCGGCCGGTTTCCTTCGGGCTGAACCGGCGCCTGACGATCTCGCTGCAGATGCTCAATGCGCTCACCGGGCTCGATCAGCTCGTGCACGGACCGAACGACATGCGGGGCTGGGGACAGCAGGGCTTCACCGATCGCACCCTGCTCTACGTTCGCGGCTTCGATCCGACGCCCGGCGCGGAGCGCTACATCTACCAGGTGAACGAGCACTTCGGCTCGAACAGCAATCGCGGTCGTGCGAGCGCGCCGTTCCAGATCGGACTCACCGGACGCTATCAGATCGGCATCGACGATTCGCGCCGGGCGATGTTCAACGTGCTTGGCGGCGCCAACGGCCAGCCCCTCGGCGCCGACTCGCTCAAGGCGCGGATGCGGCGCGGGATCACGAACCCCTTCTACCGCATCATCGCGCTCAACGACTCGCTCCAGCTCGCGCTCACACCCGATCAGCAGTCGCGGCTCAAGAGCTTCGGCGACACGCTGCAGTCGAAGATCGATCCCGCGATCGACGAGATCGCCGCGTCGATCGCGAAGCAGGGGAAGAATGCCGACCCGCAGGCGCTGCGCGTGACGCTCGGTCGTCGCCTCGGCGAGGCGCGCTCGCTGGTGCAGCAGGCCGCCAAGGATGCGCAGGCGACCTTGACCGCCGAGCAGTGGGCGAAGCTTCCCGCTGACGTGAAGACGCCGGGCATGCGCCGCGGCGGTCAAGGTGGCCCCGGCGGCGGCGACCGCCCGCGCGGCGATCGCGAACCCTGATCCTGCCCGGGGGGGTCAGAGTCGTTGAAATGCGACGCGCGTCACTTCAAGGGGTCAGAGTCGTTGAAAGACGATGACGTTCGTTCGAGAACGATGACACTCTTTCGAGTGCCCTGACTCTCGTGAATCGCGGACGACGGTTCCGGCTCGTCGACCGCGGACTACTTTTCATGGATGCCCGTCTCCCGCATCTGCTCGTTCGTTCGCTTCGCTGCATTCCTCCTCGCTGCCGCACCCGCCCGCCTAACGCTGGCCCAGGTCCCCGCGTCGCCGCCGGCAACCGTGCCGCCGGCAACCGAGCCGCCGGCAACCGCACCTTCCAGCACCGAGCCGCCCCCGATCCGCCGTGAGTTCCGCGGCGTCTGGGTCGCGACGGTCGGGAACATCGATTGGCCGTCGCGCCCCGGGCTGACGACCGCCGACCAGCAGGCCGAGCTCATCACGCTGCTCGACAGCGCCGTCGCGCTCCGCCTCAATGCGGTGCTGCTCCAGGTGCGCCCGGCCGCGGACGCACTCTACGCGTCGAAGATCGAGCCGTGGTCCGAGTTCCTCACCGGCACCGAAGGGCAGGCGCCGTCGCCATGGTACGACCCGCTCGCCTTCGCCGTGCGCGAGGCGCATGCGCGCGGGCTCGAGCTGCATGCATGGTTCAACCCCTATCGCGCCGGAACGCCAGGGCAGAAGTCCGCGCACTCGGTGAGCCACGTCTCGCGCACGATGCCGGCGGTGGTCAAGAAGTATGGGCCGTACCTGTGGATGGATCCGGGCGAGCCATCCGTCAGGCGCCGCACCGTCCGCGTCGTGCTCGACGTCGTCCGCCGTTATGACATCGACGGCGTGCACATCGACGACTACTTCTACCCGTACCAGGAGTACGACCGGCGCGGCGCGGTGATCGACTTTCCCGATGCGCGCAGCTGGAAGAAATACCGCGCCTCAGGGGGACGGCTGTCGCGCGCCGACTGGCGGCGTCGCAACGTCGATGAGCTCGTGCACGAGCTGTACGACGGCGTCCACGACGTGAAGCCGTGGGTGAAGTTCGGCATCAGCCCGTTTGGCATCTGGCGCCCCGGCAACCCGTCGACGATCACCGGCTACGACGCGTACGAGCGGCTCTACGCCGATTCGCGGAAGTGGCTCCGCAGGGGCTGGGTGGACTACTACACGCCGCAGCTCTACTGGCCGATCGCCCAGGCCGCGCAGAGCTACACCACCTTGCTCGACTGGTGGGTGGGCCAGAACGTCAGGCAGCGCAACATCTGGCCGGGGCAGTACACCAACAAGGCGGGCGCCAACGGCGAGAGTGGATGGCGCGCGCAGGAAGTGCTCGACCAGATCGCCGTCACTCGCGCGCAACCCGGTGCCACGGGCACCGTGCACTTCAGTGGTCGCGCCTTCCTCGAGAACCCTGATTCACTGCACGAACGCCTGCGCGCCGGCCCGTATTCGGACCTTGCGCTCGTGCCGCCGTCGCCGTGGCTCCGCAAGACCGCGCCGCCCGCACCGCGCCTGACGTTCCGGCCGGCCGCCGTCGTCCCGCCGGCGAATGGCGGCCCGGATACGCTGCACACCCCGCAGCACGTCACCATACGTCCCGGCAGGAAGACGCGGCCCTTCCTCTGGACCGTCCGCACTCGCGCCGATTCGCTGAGTGCCTGGACGACGGCCATCTTCTCCGCGGCGCTGGACACGCTCCCTCTCCCCGCCGGCGCGACCGAGATCTCGGTGACAGCGGTCGATCGCGTCGGCAACCAGAGCGCTCCGACCCGCCTGACGCTGCCACAACCGGCGCCGTGATCGGCGCCGAGCGTTAGGCGGTACCGCCGTGACCCGTCCCGCCTAACGGCCGCGCTCGCGCAGCCTCGCGATGTCTCGCCGGTCCTTCTTGCTCGGCCGCCCCGTCTCCGCGGCCATCGGCATCTCGTATCGCATCCGCTCCGCCATCTTCGCGCGCGCCGCGGCGCTCTCGGCGGTCTCGGCGTAGAGCGTCTGTGCCACGGTCGCCGGCCCACGCTTGTCCGACAGCGCCTGCACGTCCACGACCTGCTCGAACACCCCGCTGCGGAGTCGGATGCTGTCACCGACCTTGACCGCCTTTGCCGGCTTCGTCCGCTCGCCGTTCAGCTCGATCTTGCCGCTCGTCACGGCATCCGCCGCGAGCGAGCGCGTCTTGTAGAACCGCGCCGCCCACAGCCACTTGTCGATGCGGACTCCGCCGCTCGTCGTCTCGTCCATCGCTGCGTCACCCTCGTCTTTCTCGTCGTCCGCTGATCGGCCCCTCTGAACATAGCCAGATGGGAACAATCGGCGGCACGAATCGTTCACTACTGAGACAAATGAGTGTTACACCACTCGATTCCGACCAACCTCAGTCGCTGAACCACAGATGAGCCTCGATACTGAAACCCAGGTCCTCGACGTCGCGACCGCGGCAGCTGCCAGGCGCTCGATTCGCGCCTATCGGCAGGAGCCCATTCCGCGCGAGGACTTCGACCGCATTTTCGATACGGTACGCCTCGCGCCGTCGGCGTTCAACGTCCAGCCCTGGCGCTTCGTCGTCGTCACCGACCCGGACCTCAAGGCCGCGCTCGGCGTTGCCGCGTACGGCCAGAAGCAGGTCACCGGTGCGCCCGCCGTCATCGTGCAGTATACCGACATGAAGGACGTGCTCGACAACGTCGACGACATCATGCACCCGGGAATGCCCGCCGAGAAGCGTGAGGCCGCCGGCGCCGGCCTGCGCGCCTCCTGGGCGCAGAAGCCCGAAGCCGAACGCGAGCAATGGGGTTCCGGGCAGGGCTACATTGCCCTTGGCTACCTCCTCCTCGCCGCCTCGTCGCTCGGCTACGCGACGTCCGCCATGCTCGGCTTCGATCCGGCAAGGGTGAAGGAAGTGCTTGGACTGCCGGAACACGTCTCCATCCCCGCCATCGTCGCGATCGGGCGCGGTGATGAAGAAGGTTTCCCGCATCACCGCCACCCGACCGAGCGGTTCGTCACCTACCGTTAGGCCTGCCATTTCTTCCGCCGAGTCGCCGACCATGACTTCGACATCCGCGCTTCCGTCGGGCATCCACCACGTCACCATGATCGCCGGTGACGTTCAGCGGAACGTCGATTTCTACGCCGGCGTCCTCGGCATGCGGCTGGTCAAGCGGACGGTCAACTTCGACGACCCCGGCACCTACCATCTCTACTATGGCGACGAGACGGGAAGTCCGGGGACGCTGCTCACGTTCTTTCCCTGGCCCGGTGGGCGGCGCGGACGCGAAGGGGCGGGGCAGTTTGCGTCGGTGGCACTCGCCGTTCCCGCCGCAGCGTTAGGCTTCTGGCTCGAACGCCTCGTCAGGCACGGCGTCGCGCACGAGCCACTCGCGACGCGGTTCGGCGAACGTGTGCTCGCATTCCGCGATCCCGACGGATTGCGCGTCGAGCTCGTCGGCTCCGACGCCGCGGCGCGCATTGCCGGATGGGGCGGCGGCGACGTCCCCCCCGAGCACGCAGTGCGCGGCGTGCACGCCATGACGCTCTGGACCGCTGATCCGGCCGCGACCACGGTCCTCCTCGAGGGGCCTTTCGGAATGCGCCGTCAAGCAACCGAGGACGCGACGACACGTTTCGTTCCGGCCGAGCCGCACGAGTCGGGGATCGGTGCCGCGCTCGACGTTCGCGACGTCAGCGGCTTCTGGGAAGGCGCGGGCGGTGTCGGCACGGTGCATCACGTCGCCTGGCGGGTGCCTGACGATGAGCACGAGCTGGCGCTCAGGCAGCGCGTCCGCGACTCCGGACTCGGCACCACCGAGGTGATCGACCGCAAGTACTTCCATTCGGTATACTTCCGCGAGCCCGGCGGCGCGCTGTTCGAGATCGCGACCGACTCCCCCGGCTTCGCCGTCGATGAGCCGCTCGCAACGTTAGGCACGTCGCTTGTCCTCCCACCCTGGCTCGAGCCGCGGCGAGCCGAGCTCACGGCCGTGCTGCCGCCGATTTCACTTCCGTCCGAGCGCGCGATTCCCTTCGAGGTGCGGCCATGACAGCGTCAGGCACTGAATCGGGCGCGCTCGCCGCGTACGTCCATCGCTGGGTCCCCGGCGACGAGCGTGTCGCGCTCCTCCTGCACGGCACCGGTGGCAACGAGGAGGATCTCGTTCCGCTCGTCGCGCAGCTGCTTCCCGGTGCCGGCGTCCTCGCGCTGCGCGGCAACGTCCTCGAGGGTCCGATGCCACGCTTCTTCCGACGTCTCGCCGAGGGAGTATTCGATCAGGCCGACGTCGCCTTCCGCACGACACAGCTCGCGTCGTTCGTGCGCGCCGCCGCGAGCGCATACGGATTCGATCTCGCGAAGCTCACGGCGATCGGCTTCTCGAACGGCGCGAACATCGCCGCGAACGTGCTCCTGCGCGAGCCGGGGGTGATCCGGCAGGCGGTGCTGTTTCGCGCCATGGTGCCATCAGAGGGACAGCCGGCCACGGGCGGCGCCGGCACCCGCGTCTACATCGGCGCCGGTCAGCGCGATCCCATCGTCCCGGTGCAGAACGCCGAGCACCTTGCGATCCTCCTTCGCGAAACCGGCGCCGATGTGACGATCGAGTGGCGGATGGCCGGCCACGGGCTCACCCGCGAGGATCTCGTCAACGCCAGCGCCTGGCTCGCGCACGACTGACGCTTGCCCGGCGGTGAGCGCTCGCTGATCTTGCGCAGTTGACCGTCGGTCAACCGTCGCGCGACAACGCTCGTCAGCTGGGTGCCCTTGAGGATGGCCGTCGATATTCACTCGCTGTGGGATCGCCTCTCCGGCCGTCCGGGCGGACGCTGGATCTTCTCGAAACTCCTGGGGCGGATCGTCCCCTACACCGGCAGCATCAAGCCGCGCGTTCTCGAGCTGAGCGCCACCGGCGCGCGGATCGAGCTGCGCGATCGCCGCGCCGTCCGCAATCACCTCCGCTCGGTGCACGCGATCGCGCTCGCCAACCTCGCCGAGCTCTCGACCGGGCTGCCGCTCGCCTACGCGGTGCAGCCGAAGGGACGCGCGATCCTCGTCTCGCTCACCGTCGAATTCCTGAAGAAGGCGCGTGGCACGCTCGTCGGCTCGTCGACGTTCGTCGCGCCGTCCGCCGATCGTGACCAGGACATCGAGATCCCGGTCGAAGTCCACGATGCGGCCGGCGTCCTCGTCGCGCGAGCCCGCGCCCGATGGCGCGTCGGACCGGTGACGCCGCGCGCCTGATGTCTCTCGCTGCTCGCGCCGCGCGGTGCGGAGTGCTCGTCGCGTCCGTCGCCCTCACCCGATCCGCCGCCGCGCAGCACGACATGCACGACATGGCCATGCCGCCGCGCGCCATCACGTTAGGCGGCGGCGCCAGCGCGATCGTCGTCGGCACCCAGGTCGACCCTGGGATCGATGGCCGCCGTCTCCGCGAGGGTTACCTCACCCAGCCGATGCTCCACGGCCACGTGCTGGCCTTCGGCGGAGCGTTAGGCGCGCAGGGGATGCTCGACTTCGAGGGCGCGACGCTGCGCCGTGGCGAGCTCGCCCCCGGCGCCTGGGGCGAGGGGTACGCCGACCGCCGCCACCCGCATTCGTGGCTCCATGAGCTGGTCGGCTTCGCTGCCTCCCCTGAATGGCGCGGCGCCGCGGTATCCGTCGCCGGAGGGAAGGGCTTCGCTCCCTTCGGGACCGACGATCCGATGGTCCGTCCGATCGAGCGCTTTCCGGTGAACCACCACCTCTCGCAGATTCTCGAGCGCGCGATCATCGTCGGCGCATTCCGCTGGCGACTGCTCACCGTCGAAGGTGCACGGTTCAACGGCGACGAGCCCGAGTCGCCTGCCGACGCGCCCGACGCCGCTCACTTCGCCAACTCCTGGGCGCGACGCCTGACGCTTCGCCCGGTCGCGTGGCTGGAGCTTCAGGCGAGCGACGCCCACGTCCGATCTCCCGAGTCGCCGACCGGACACGGGTCCGATCACGAGCAGGGGAGCGCGTCGCTTCGTGCCGAGCGACCGACGCGCGCGGGCACCGTCTACGCGCTCGCCGAGTGGTCGACGCTGCGAATGGTGAAGGCCGGCACTGAAGGGGGGCACCTCGGCAGCGCACTCTTCGAGGGCTCGCTCGATCGCGGATCGTTCCGCGTCGCTGCTCGCTACGAGCGCTCGCTCCGCCCCGAAGAGGAGCGACTCGCAGACTCGTTCCGCACACCGTACCCGACCGCCGAAGTCCAGATTCTCGGCGTCACTCGCTTCGACATCGCCACTGCTTCGCTCTCGCGCACGTGGTCCGTTGCCGGTCTCCGACTTGCACCGTTCGTCGAGGGCTCGCTCATCCGCGCTCGGCCGACCACGGTCCCCGCGGCATTCGACCCGGCAAGATTTTACGGGCGCGACCGGATCACAGTCCTGTCCATCGGGATGCGCATCGCGGCCGGAATGCCGCACCACCGCGTCGGCCGCTATGGCGTCGCCGCGGCATCGTCGATGTGAGAACGTTAGGCATCGGCTACCGTTCAGCGCCGACACTCATGCGGTCCAGCTCCATGCAACCCAGCGCCACGCGATCCACGTTCATGCGATTCAGCACCATCCTCCGCGCCCTCGCGCCCGTTGCCGTCGTCACGCTCCTCGCCTGTCACGATGCCGCCAGCCCCAAGCCCCGCTCGGGATCGCCGTTGATTCCGGTGATCGGCCAGGGCGTCGTGAATGAGCGCTACACCTCCGAGCTCAACGTGCGCGGGTCATACGCGTACACCGGGTCGTGGTGGGCGGGCAGCGGCGTCCGCGGCAATGCGGTGAAGATCTGGAACATCGCGAGCGGCATTCCGGTTCTCGTCGATTCGCTCATCGTTCCGAGCTACGTGTCGACCACTTCGCCCGTCTCGACCACCGGTGACGTCCAGGTCTCCGACGATGGCACGCTCCTCGGCGTTGCCACCGAACGTTTCGGCGGGTCGTTCGTGCTCTACTCGCTCGCTGATCCAGCGCATCCCACGCTGGTCTCGCAGTTCCATTCTGCCGACACTGATCCCGGCGTGCACACCGCCGAGATCGCGCGCGTGAAGGGGACGCTGTACGCCTTTCTCGACATCGATCCAAATGGAAGCCAGGTCCCGGCCAAGCTCGTCGTCCTCGACCTGAGCGATCCCGCGCATCCTGTACAGCTCCTCGCGCGTGTCATGGGTACGCCCTTCGTCCACGATGTCTTCGTGCGCGATTCGCTCCTCTTCACCGCGCTCTGGGACGGTGGGCTTTCCATCTGGGACATCGGCGGCTCGCGCGGCGGGAATCCAGCCAATCCGATCTTCATCTCGAACGTCGCCACCGTCGGCGGTGAGGTCCATAACGTCTGGTGGTTCAACGACCCGTCCAGCGGCAGCAAGCGCTTCGTCTTCGTTGGGCAGGAAGGACCGGCCACCCTGTTTGCCGGATCGTCAGGCGACATCCACGTCGTCGACATCTCGACCATCACCGCTCCGCACGAGGTCGCGGTCTACTCCCTCCCCGGCGCCGGCACGCACAATTTCTCCGTCGATGAAGCGAGTGGAGTCTTGTATGCCGCGTATTACAACGCCGGTGTCCGAGCCCTCGACGTTCGCGGTGATCTGTCGAGCTGCAGCGCGAATGCGCGCCTGAGCGACGGCCGCTGCAATCTTGGCACAGCCGGTCGCGAGATCGGCCACGCACTCGACCAGGGCAATTTCATCTGGGGAGTGCAATGGGTCGGCAATCGGCTCTATGCCTCGGACATGCTGCACGGTCTCTGGGTGCTCGATGTGACCGCGCTGCGTCGCTGATCACCATTCGCTCGACTCCTGAGTGAGCCGAGAGCGGTTCGGCAGCACATGCCGGAGCGCCTTCGCCGTTTCCCCCGTTATCTTTCGATCTTCTCGAGACCCTGGCGGTTCTCCCCGCCTCTGGGCCTGCCCCCGCCCCCCGTCGCGGATCGTCATGCGCATTCGATTCTCAGTCACCGCCATTACCGCGGCATCGCTGCCGCTACTCCAGGCCGGCGCGCAGCAGGCTGCGTCGCGCGCGCCGAAACGCGCATTCACGCCCGCCGACTGGTACCGCCTGACGACGGTGAGCACGCCGGCGCTCTCCCCCGATGGGAAGCGTGTCGCCTTCACCGTCACCACGGTTCGCGAGGCGGAGAACAAGCGACACAACGAGATCTGGGTCGCGTCCACCGCTGGCGGTGAGCCGCAGCGCTACACTTCGCCGGGCACGGAGAGCAGCAATCCTCGCTGGTCGCCTGACGGCGCGTATCTCTTCTTCACGTCGAAGCGCGAGGGAGGGAAGGGGACCACGTGGGCGCTGCGCATGGATCAACCGTCGGGCGAGGCGGTCCAGCTCGAGAACTATCCTGCCGGCTCGGTTCCGCTCGACCGCCGCTTCGCTGTCTGGAGCGACACCGTCGCCGCCGACACGACGGCGGATTCCTCGAAGACCAAGGATCCATTCTCCGTGATGGGCGCAACCGCCCGTCCGCCGTACGGCGCGATCACGCATCCCGTCGACCCGAAGCGGTTCGACGGGCGTCACATTGTGGACCTCAGCTACAAGTCGAACGATCGCGGCTTCCTGCCTAACCGTTGGACCGCGCGCCGCTGGAACGCGTCGCAGCTCTGGCTGCAGCGCTTCGATGGCTCGGCCAAGCAGCAGCTCACCACCACCGCGTACTCGCACCGTCAGGCAGTCGTGTCGCCCGACGGCAAGTGGATCGCGTTCGTCGCCGACGCACGTCTTCGCTCCGACTCCGCCGTTCAGGCCGAGCGTGACTCGCTCGCGCTCCTGCCGTACGACAGTGCTCGCGACAACAAGCCGCGCAACGACGACGATGTCTACGTCGTTCCGGTCGCCGGTGGGGCACCACGGAAGCTCGCCGACCTCGCCGGCGACGAGAACGATCTCGCCTGGTCGCCCGACGGCCAGCGCGTCGCGGTCACCGCTTCACCGACGCGTACCAGCTCGACGCGCCTCTACACGATCGACGTCCGCAGCGGCGCGGTGGTCAACGTCCTTGGTGACTGGCGCTACGAGCCGTCCAACATCTTCTGGCTGCCGTCGGGCGACATCCTCTTCGACGCCGAAGTCGGCGGTCGCGGCGCGATCTTTCGAGTGTCGTCACGCGGCGGGACGCCGCTCGAGCTGGTTGGTGGTCGCCGCGTGATTCGCGGACTGACGTCGGATCCCGCCCGCACGCGCCTCGCGTACGTGTCGTCATCGATGGACACGCCGATGGAGCTGTACGTCGCCGACATCGACGGCCGGAACCAGCGCCGACTCACCTCCTTCAACGACAAGGTCACCTCCGAGATCGCATTCTCGAACGCGGATCGCTTCACCTACCAGTCGGTCGGCGGGCTCGAGATCGAGGGCTGGCTGATGAAGCCGTTCGGCTACCAGCCGGGGAAGAAGTATCCGCTCGTGCTCTACATCCATGGCGGCCCGCACTCGTCGTACGATGAGGGCTGGTTCGACGAGTTCCAGAATCTCGCCGGCGCCGGGATGTTCGTCCTCTTCACGAACCCGCGCGGCTCGTCCGGCTATGGCGCCGACTTCACCTATTCGACGCGAGGGCGCTGGGGCGCGGAGGACTATCAGGATCTGATGAAGGCAGTCGACATCGCCTCCGTCCGCCCCGACGTCGACAGCACGCGGATGGGCGTGACCGGTGGATCGTATGGCGGATTCATGACCGCGTGGATCACCGGCCACACCAATCGCTTCAAGGCTGCCGAGACCGACCGCATGATCAGCAACTGGTTCTCGTGGTACGGCAGCACCGACGTCCAGGGGCTCACCGAGTTCGAGTTCTTCGGCAAGCCGTGGGAGAATCGCGCGATGTACGACACGCTCTCGCCGATCCGCTTCGTCGACCGCGTACGCACGCCGACGCTGATGGTGCAGTCCGAGGAAGACTATCGCGCCCCGATGCCCGATGCGGAGCAGTGGTACATGGCGCTTCGCAAGCGCGGCGTCCCGGTCGAGTTCGTACGCTATCCGCGTTCGACCCATGAGCTTTCCCGCAGCGGCGAACCCTGGCTCCTCGTTGACCGGCTCGGGCGTCTCCGCCAGTGGTTCAGCTACTGGCTCGACGAGCATCCGCCGGTCGCGACCCGTTGACCGCCTAACGGTCGTCCGTGGTCTTCGCTCAGCTCGCGCGGCTCTGCTTCGTCGTCCTCTGTTCCGGGGACGCCTGCCGAGCCGCGCCCGCATCCAACGACTCGATGGTCGTCGTCCGCACCGCGGACACCACCGTCGTCACCGCCTGCGACGCGCTCGCCCAGGGGCGCGCATGGCGCGCCAGCCGCGCCCTCGCGCCTGTGCTCCACGATCCGCAGCGGCGCACCCCTGACGTCGTCCTTCTCGCCGCCACCGCCGCGGGCGAGTGGCGCGGGTGGGACGAGGTCGACTCGCTGCTCACCGGCCAGCCCTGGATCGACACGCTGCAGGCCGGTCGCGGGCGAGTCCTGCTCGCACGGTCGGCGCTCGAGCAGGGCGAGGACTCTCTCGCCCGCGTCCACGCCGAAGCCGCGGTTGCCAGTGCGACTGACTCGCGCGAGCGCGGGCGCAGGATGGTCATCCTCGCTCGCGCGCTCGATCGCATCGGCATTCGCGACAGTGCCCGTGCGTCGTACGTTCGCGCGAGTCGCGGGCTGCCTGACATCTCCGACTGGCTGATCCTCCGCGCCGCCGCCCTCACGCCCGACGCGAGCCGCCGGCGTCCGCTCTACGACTTGCTCTCGCTCCCCGCCGCCATCGAACGCGCGCCTCGCGTCGAGGGACAGGCGCTCGAGGCGGTCGACGGCGACCTCGCCGCCGCCGCGCACAAGTATCGCGAGCTCGGACTCACCGCGCAGGCGCTTCGCCTTCGCGCCATCGACGCCTCCACCGTCGCCCAGCGCGCTGCCGTTAGGCACGAGCTCGTCACCATCGTCGCGACCTCGCCGGGGTCGCCGTTCGCCAACGAGGCGATCGCCGTGCTCGACGAGCGTTTCCCCACGCTCTCGGGCGGCGAGAACCTCATCCTCGCCCGCAGCCTCGCCGTGAGCGGCCCCTTTCCACGCGCCGCGGCGCTGTTCAAGCGCGCGATCGCCGGCCATCGGGCGACGACCGCGGATCGCTTTCAGTACGCCGTCGTCCTGCGGCGCATCAATCATCATCGCGCTGCGATCGAGGTGCTCGCGCGAATCAATGCTCCGCGCACGCTCGCTGCCGATGCCGCGCTCCTTCGCGCGCGATCGCTGCTCGAGATCGATCGCGACGCGGCGGCGAAGAAGCTGCTCCGCACCATTCCCAAGCGCTTTCCCAACGACACCGCGGCGGTCGCGGGCGCGCTCTACTTGCTCGCCGATCTCGCTACCGACGAGAAGCGCGATCTTGCGGCCCGCGACGCGATGCGCGATGTCGCGAAGCGTTATCCAACCAGCCGCCTCGCCCCGACCGCGAGCTTCCGCGCCGCGCTGATCGCCTACGTGCACGGCCACGCCGCGACCGCTGCCAACGAGCTCGATACGCTCGCTGTCCGCTATGACCAGAGCAGCGAAACGCTCGCTGCCCTGTACTGGTCGGGCCGTGCATGGGAGCGGGCCGGCGACAGCGCTCGTGCCGTCGTTCGCTGGAACCAGTTGCTCGCGCGCGATCCGCTCTCGTACTACTCGGCGCAGGCCGCACGCCGGCTCGGTCAGCAGCCATGGGCGCCGCCTGATGCGCCTGACGTCTTTCCTGACGTCGCCGTCGTCGACAGCATCTTCCGCCGCACCGATGAGTTGATGCGCCTCGGCATGGATTACGAAGCGAAACTCGAGTTCGATGTCGCGCTGCGCGACGCCGCGAGCTCCACGGATCGGATGCTCGCGACCGCCGCCGCATTCCGCGATCGCGGCCAGACGACGCGCACCATCAGCCTCGGTTGGAAGGTTATCGCCCGCGGCGAGCGTGATGCGCGCGCCTATCGGCTCGTGTACCCGGTAGTCCTCGGCGACGCGATCATCGCCGAGTCGAGGCTTCGCCGCGTCGATCCTGCCCTCGTCGCCGCGATCATTCGCCAGGAGTCGAGCTTCAATCCCTCGGCGACCAGCGGTCCCGGCGCGCGCGGCCTGATGCAGGTGATGCCGTCGATCGGCAAGGCGATCGCGCGCGGGCTGCGCTATCCGTACTGGAATCCCGATCTGCTCTATGAGCCCGACGTGAATCTCGAGCTCGGGATCAACCATCTCCGGTCGATGCTCGCCGGGCGCGATCCGATCCGCGCGCTTGCCGCCTACAACGCCGGCGATGGCCGCGTCGCCCGCTGGTCGAAAAAGCCGGGCGCCGGCGATCCAGAGCTGTTCATCGAGCGCATCCCCTTCGTCGAGACCCGCGACTACGTCCGCATCGTCCTGCGGAACCGCGACCTGTATCGCGCGCTGTACTTCAGCGCGCCCTGAAGGGGCGCCTCAGTCCAGCCCCCGCCGGTTCCGCTTCCGCTCCGAGTTCCGCCGCTTCTCATCGAGCCGCTTTTCCTTCGACGCGCGCGACGGCTTCGTCTTCTTTCGGGGCTTCTCGCGATGAAGGGCCCCCGCCACCAGCTCGGCCATTCGCGCCTCCGCCGCCTCACGGTTCTGCAGCTGGCTCCGTCGGGCGCTCGACACCACGCGCAGCGTACCATCGGCGTCGATCCGCGTCGGGAGCTTTTCAATGATGCGTTGCCGCGTCGCGTCGTCGATCGCCCGGCTCTGCCTGACGTTCCAGCGCAGCTCGATCCGCGTGCTCGACGTGTTCACGTGCTGCCCGCCGGCGCCGCCGGCGCGTGACGCCCGTGCCTCGATTTCGATGCGCGGAATCGTCAGCTGGGGCGTGACGACGATCCCCGCAGTGGCTGGTCCGTCCGTCACCCCGGCGGTTGGCGCGTCGCTGCGCGGGCCGTCGCCCTGTCCATCCGTCACGCCCGCCTCCCGCCGTTAGGCTGCCCGTGAACGTCGCGCGTTGCGGCGCTGCGCCCCTGCGCGCGGATCACCCGCACGGCCGCGACCCGCCGCCCATCCATCGCCACGATTTCCAGCTCGCCGCCTGGAAAAGGTACCCGGTCGGCGATCTTCGGCAGCCGGCCCAGCTGGGCGAAGGTGTAGCCGCCTAACGTCGTCCATTCCCCCTCCGGCACGGGCACCCGATGGTCGCGGCGGACGTCCACCAGCGACATCGCGCCCGCCAGCTCGAGCACGCCGTCCGTTTCGATCGAAGTCCGCGTCGTCGCGTCGTATTCGTCGGCGATGTCGCCGATCACCTGCTCGACCAGGTCCTCGAGCGTCACCACCCCGGCCGTGCCGCCGTACTCGTCGAGCACGACCGCCATGTGCGCGCGGGTGCGGCGGAGATCCTCCATGACCCGCTCCGCCCGCCGGGAATCGGGGACATACAGCGGTTCGCGCAGGTAGTGGCGCACGCTGAACGGCTCCGGTCCGCGCTCC
>JBJMNK010000072.1:0-21305 GCA_045804265.1 Gemmatimonadaceae bacterium
CAGCCGGGTTTTCTCCCGATCCAGAGGCTCCGCTGTTTCGTAGGCCCCCGCCACCCGCTGTTTCGAAACACCGCCTCCCCATACTCGCGCGAGGAATCGCGACCGACCAGATTCCCCGCCACTCATGCGACTCGCCCGCAATCTCACCTTCCAGGTCCTCGTCGCCGTCGCCGCGGGCGTTGCGCTCGGTGCCGTCCGGCCCGAGTACGGCGTCGCGATGAAGCCGCTCGGCGACGTCTTCATCAACCTCGTGAAGATGATCATCGCGCCGATCATCTTCCTGACCATCGTGCTCGGCATCGCTAACATGCACGACATCAGGAAGGTCGGGCGCGTCGGCGGGAAGGCGTTCCTCTATTTCGAGGTCGTGACGACGCTCGCGCTGGCGATCGGGCTGGTCGTCGCGAACGTGACGAAGCCAGGGGCGGGGATCGATGTCTCGTCGCTCGCGGGCGGCGATATCTCGCAGTACACGACGGCGGCGAAGTCGCTCAACTTCGTCGACTTCCTCACGCACATCGTGCCGAGCAGCATCGCGGCCGCGTTCGTGAACGGCGACATCCTGCAGATCGTCTTCTTCTCGCTGCTGTTCGGCGTCGCGCTGTCACGGCTCGGGGAGAGCGGGCGCGGGGTGACCGCCGGGCTCGAGAAGCTGTCGCAGATCTTCTTCCGCGTCACGGCGATGATCATGCGCGTCGCGCCGTTAGGCGCGTTCGGCGCGATGGCGTTCACCATCGGCAAGTTCGGGCTCCGTGCGCTGCTGCCGCTGGCGCACCTGATGGGCGGCGTCTACCTGACGATGGCGCTCTTCATCTTCGTCGTCCTCAACGTGATCGCGCGGATCTCCGGCTTCAGCCTCTGGCAGCTGCTCCGCTTCATCCGCGGCGAGATCCTCGTCGTGCTCGGGACGTCGAGCTCGGAAGCCGTGCTCCCGAGCATGCTGGAGCGGATGACCGAGTACGGCTGCGACCGGAGCGTCGTCGGACTGGTGATCCCGGCCGGCTACTCGTTCAACCTCGACGGGACCTCGATCTACCTCTCGATGGCGACGCTGTTCATCGCCCAGGCCTTCGGCGTCCACATGTCGCTCTCGCAGCAGCTATCGGTCATGGCGGTGCTGATCGTGACCTCGAAGGGAGCCGCCGGAGTGACGGGATCGGGGTTCATCGTCCTCGCCAGTACATTGGCGGCGATGCATACCGTCCCGGTCGAGGGGATCGCGCTCGTCCTCGGCGTCGACCGGTTCATGAGCGAGGCGCGGGCGATCACGAACCTGATCGGCAACGCAGTCGCCACGGTCGTGATCGCGCGGAGCGAGAACGCGTTCGACCCGGTGCGCCACGCGGCAGCGATGGCCGGCTATACGCCGCGGCCGGATCTCGCGGTTCCGCTGGAAGCCTGACGTAACACAGTGCCCATCCAAGCCTAACGCGACGCGGTATCGCTCGATCCGGCTGCCGATTCCCGCACGTGCTCGCGTCGGCCCATCGCGCCGAGCACCGGTAAGCCGGTGGACGTGAGCTTGTCGGGATTGAGCACCCGGTAGACGTGCGCGATCCGCTCGCCGTCGGTCGCGAGGACCGTGACCATGTACACCTTCCCGCCAACGAGGCTGGCAATCGCCGGCTCGCCGTTGAGCACGACGGGTCGATGCTCGGTGTAGGTGCCTCCCTTACGCTCGAAGCCGATGAGGAGCCGCGCGATCCGCTCGGCGCCGATTACCCTGCGGCGCGCCGCCGACACCTTGCCGCCGCCATCGCTGGCGAAAGTCGCCGCCGGCTCGAAGAGTGAGAGCAGCGCCTCCTGATCACCGGCGTGCAGCGCATCAAGGAAACGCGCGAGCAGCTTCTCGTGCGCGGCGCGATCGATCGAGAAGCGCGCGCGATCGTCGCGAACACGCTCGCGCGCGCGATGCACCATCTGCCGCGCGGTGGCTGGCGTGCGGTCGATGATGCGCGCGATCTCGTCGTAGTCGGTGTCGAACAGCTCGCGCAGCAGGAACGCTGCCCGCTCCTCCGGCCCGAGTCGCTCGAGCAGCAACAGGAACGCCATCGAGAGGTCGGAGTCCTGCTCGACGCGGCGGTCGGGGCTCGGCGCTGCGTCATCGTAGTTCGTGGCGATCGGCTCGGGGAGCCACGGTCCGATATACGTCAGGCGTTCCGATTCTGCGCGATGCAGGCGATCGATCGCGAGGCGGGTCATCACCGTGACGAGCCATCCTTCCGGCGCAATGATCGACGCGCGGTCGGCGCCTTGCCAGCGCAGCCAGCATTCCTGGACGAGATCCTCGGCCTCGTGTGCATCGCCAAGCATGCGATAGCCGATCCCGAACAGCCGCGGCCGCAGCTGCTCGAAGACGTCGAGAAAATTCGGGGAAGCTGTCACAGAATTCGAGGTCCCCCGTCTGTGCTCGTGTCGGACCATTCAACGGAGACGATCATGACGAAACGTATCGACATCGCGCGCACAGGACAGTCCGCGTACCGAACCATGGCGGCGCTCGAGCAGCACGTTCACGCATCCGGACTGGAGCACTCGCTGGTGTACCTGGTGAAGTTGCGCGCATCCTACATCAACGGCTGCGCCTACTGCGTCGACATGCACAGCAAGGACGCGCGCGCCGAGGGTGAAACCGAGCAGCGCATCTACGCGGTGCCGGTCTGGCGCGAGACGCCCTTCTTCACGCCGCGCGAGCGTGCCGCGCTCGAGTGGGCCGAGACGGTGACGAAGATCGGCGAACGCGGCGTGCCTGACGACGTGTACGAGTCGGTGCATTCGCAGTTCAGCGACGAGGAGATGGTCGAGCTGACGATGGCGGTGATCGCGATCAACGGCTGGAACCGCCTCGCGATCGCGTTCGCCGCCGAGCCGGGAAGCTACAAGCGCCGCCCCTCAGAGTCGCTCGATGCGCGACACGCGGTCGACGAGGTCGGCGTGTGACTCCTTGAGCGACTCGAGGTGCCTCACGATCTCGCCATGGCGCTTCTCGTCGTCGGTCGGCTCCTTGGGGACGAAGGTGAGGGCGCCACCGACCTCGAGGCGACAGGTATCGACCTTGTGCAGCCCGTCGATCCCCTGCCGCCGGGCGGCGGCCTCGAGCTCGGCGGGGGTGATCAGCTCCTTCTTCATCCGGCTCGGGATGATTTTCCCGTTCCGGATGAGGAGGTCCGGATCGCCCTCGACGAGGCGGGCGAAGGCGGGGTGCGTGTAGAGGAAGCGTACGACGAACCAGTTGATGATGAGCAGCGCCGTCGCCCCGACGAGCCCGCCGAGCAGCGAGTTGTCGTTGCCGATGATCGCGTTCTGCACCGTGTTCGACAGCAGGAGCAGGACGACGAAGTCGAAGGGATTGAGCTGTCCCATCTCGCGCTTCCCGGCGAGCCGGAGGCCGACGAGGAGGAACGAATAGACGAGAAAGGTGCGAATGAGCTTCTCGCCTAACGGGATTCCGATGGTGAAGAGATCGTGGGTCATGTTACTCATAGCACCATGAATGGTGACGATACCGGGATGCACGATGCCGGAAGAGACGATGCATGGTTATTGATACTGCGATGCACGATGCATGATGCACGGGACTTCTGGATACCTGATGCATGAAGCTGATGCGCGAACCGTGATGCGCGATGCACGAACGCGATGCACGAACGCGATGCACGAACGCGATGCACGAACGCGATGCACGGGGCGCGGCGGTCGTTCGTGTATCGATGCATCCAGCTCTCCCGTGCATCATGCATCGAGCATCGCGGTATTGTCACCATGCATCGTGCCGTCGTGCATCGTGAATCTCCAGAAGCATGGCGTCAGCGGAGTACCTCGCCGACGATACTCTGCGCTTCCGCCAGCACCCTCTCCAGCGAAGCTTCACCGTCAAAGCTCTCCGCGTAGAGCTTGTACACGTCTTCGGTGCCTGACGGCCTCGCCGCGAACCAGTGGGACTTCGACTCGACCTTCAATCCGCCGATCGGGGCGTTGTTGCCGGGGGCGGTGGTGAGCATGCGGGTGATCGGCTCGCCGGCGAGCGTCGTCGCCTTCACCTGGTCGGGGGAGAGCTTGCCGAGCTTCGCCTTCTGCTCGGCATTGGCCGGCGCGTCGATGCGGCGGTAGGCGGGGTTGCCGAACTTCGCCGTGAGCTCGCTGTAGAGCTGCGCCGGGTCCCTTCCCATCACCGCGGTCATCTCGGCGGCGAGGAGTCCGAGGATCAGGCCATCCTTGTCGGTGCTCCAGGGGGCGCCGTCGCGGCAGAGAAAGGAGGCGCCGGCGCTCTCCTCGCCGCCGAAGCCTAACGATCCGTCGACGAGGCCGTCGACGAACCACTTGAAGCCGACCGGGACCTCCACGAGGCGGCGGCCGATCGATGCGGCGACGCGGTCGATCATGGAACTGCTCACCACCGTCTTGCCGACGCCGGCGTCGACGCGCCACTTCGGGCGGTGGGCGAAGAGGTACTGGATGCAGACGGCGAGGTAGTGGTTCGGTGGCACGAGCCCGCCGCTCCTGGTGACCACCCCGTGCCGGTCGTGGTCGGGGTCGCAGGCCCAGGCGACGTCGAAGCGGTCCTTGATCCCGATCAGCCGCTGCGACGCGTAGGGTGACGAGCAGTCCATCCGGATCTTCCCGTCCCAGTCGACGGTCATGAAGCTGAAGGTCGGGTCGACGACGTCGCTGACGACGGTCAGCGGCAGGTCATAACGTTCGGCGATCCGCGGCCAGTACTGGACGCCGGCCCCGCCTAACGGGTCGACGCCGAACCTGAGCCGCGAGCCGCGAAGCGCGTCGAAGTCGATGACCTGGTGGAGCTCGCCGACGTACGACTCGATGTAGTCGTAGCTGTGGGTGGTCGACGCCTTCTTCGCCTGCTCGAGCCCGATGCGGCGAACGCCGTCGAGCTTCGCCTCGAGCAGGCGGTTGGCCTCGTTCTCGATCCATTTCGTCACCGACGTGTCGGCCGGCCCGCCGTTAGGCGGGTTGTACTTGAAGCCGCCGTCGTCCGGCGGGTTGTGCGACGGCGTGACGACGATCCCGTCGGCGAGCCCGGAGGTGCGTCCGCGATTGTAGCCGAGGATCGCGTGGGAGATGGCCGGGGTCGGCGTGAAGCCGCCATCGCGGTCGATCATCGCGTCGACGGCGTTCGCCGCGAGCACCTCGAGCGCGTTGTTGAAGGCCGGCATCGAGAGGGCGTGGGTGTCGATGCCGATGAAGAGCGGGCCGTCGATCTTCTGCTCGCGGCGGTAACTGCAGATGGCCTGGGTGATGGCGAGGATGTGGTCCTCGTTGAACGTCCCCGAGAAAGAGCTGCCGCGATGTCCGGAGGTGCCGAACGCGACCCGCTCACCCTTGACGCTGGGATCGGGATGCCGGTCGTAGTACGCCGCGACGAGCTTCGGCACGTCGACGAGCAACGATTTCGGCGCCGGCTTCCCGGCGAGGGGGCTGATTCCCATGCGGTCTCGAAGTTGAGGTCCGCTCCAAACTAACTGCCAGCGGCCGGGCAGGTTATCTCTCAAGGGACTCCAGATGAGGTATGCACATGTCCAGTCAGGCGACAATGCCCTCGGCGCGCGATGCGAGTGGCGCGGACAGTGAGCGGGCGAAGGGCGACTTCTCTCTCCTCGACGCCTGGTGGCGCGCGGCGAACTACCTGTCGGTCGGGCAGATCTATCTCTGCGCCAACCCGCTGCTGCGCGAGCCGCTCGAGCTGAAGCACATCAAGCCGCGGCTGCTCGGTCACTGGGGGACGACGCCGGGACTCAACTTCATCTACGCGCACATGAATCGCGTCATCCGCGAGCGCGACGTGAACGCGATCTTCGTCTGCGGTCCGGGACATGGCGGCCCGGGCGTCGTCGCCAGCACGTATCTCGAGGGGACGTACAGCGAGGTCTACCCGCACATCTCACGCGACGTCGAGGGAATGCGGAAGCTGTTCACGCAATTCTCCTTTCCTGGCGGGATCCCGAGTCACGTCGCCGCCGAGACGCCAGGGTCGATCAACGAAGGCGGTGAGCTCGGCTACTCACTCGCGCACGCATTCGGCGCGGTGTTCGATGACCCGGATCTCGTCGCCTGCTGTGTGATCGGCGATGGGGAGGCGGAGACTGGTGCGCTCGCGGCGAGCTGGCACTCGAACAAGTTCCTCGACGCGAAGCGCGATGGCGCGGTGCTGCCGATCCTCCACCTCAACGGTTACAAGATCGCCGGGCCGACGGTGCTCGCGCGCATTCCCGAAGTCGAGTTGACGGAGCTGATGCGCGGCTATGGCTACGAGCCGCACTATGTGTCGGGCGACGAGCCGCAGGTGATGCACCAGCTCATGTCGCGCGTGCTCGACGCCTGCATCGACCGCATCCGCGTGATCCAGCACGAAGCACGCACCACCGGGCTCACCGCGCGCCCGCGCTGGCCGATGATCATCCTCCGCTCGCCGAAGGGGTGGACGGGGCCGAAGCTCGTCGATGGCAAGCAGACCGAAGGCACGTGGCGCTCGCACCAGGTGCCGCTCACCGGCTTCGACACGCACCCCGAGCACATCGCGCAGCTCGAGCGATGGATGAAGAGCTATCGCCCCGAGGAGCTGTTCGATGAAGGCGGCGCGCTGCGCGAGGAGCTCGCGCGTCAGGCGCCTAACGGTGAGCGGCGCATGAGCGCGAACCCGGTCGCGAATGGCGGGCTGCTGCTGCGCGACCTGAACATTCCCGACTGGCGCGACTACGGCGTGCCGGTGCGCGCACCCGGCGCGAGCGACGGCGAGGCAACACGCGTACTCGGCATGATGCTGCGCGACGTCGCGCGGATGAACGCTGATGCCGCGAACTTCCGGCTCGTCGGACCGGACGAGACGAGCTCCAACCGGCTCGACGCGATCTTCGAGGTGACCGACCGCGTGCTCGAGGCGACGATCCTCGCGAGCGACGAGCACGTCTCGCACGACGGACGGGTGATGGAGGTACTGAGCGAGCACCTCTGCCAGGGCTGGCTCGAGGGCTACCTGCTCACTGGCCGCCACGGGCTCTTCTCCTGCTACGAAGCGTTCATCCACATCGTCGACTCGATGTTCAACCAGCATGCGAAGTGGCTGAACACGACGCGGAAGATCCCGTGGCGGAAGCCGATCGCGTCGCTCAACTACCTGCTCACGTCGCACGTCTGGCGTCAGGATCATAACGGCAGCACGCACCAGGACCCCGGCTTCATCGATCACGTCGTGAACAAGAAGGCCGACGTCGTACGCGTCTACCTTCCGCCCGACGCCAACTCGCTGCTCTCGGTCGCCGATCACTGCCTGCGCAGCCGCAACTACGTCAACGTGATCGTGGCCGGGAAGCAGCCCGCGCCACAGTGGATGACCGTCGAGCAGGCGGCGGTGCACTGCGAGGCGGGGCTTGGCGTCTGGGAATGGGCGAGCACCGATGGCGGCAGAGATCCGGACGTCGTCCTCGGCTGCGCCGGCGACGTCCCGACGATGGAGCTGCTCGCGGCGACATCGATCCTGCGCGAGAAGCTGCCATCGCTGCGCGTGCGCGTGGTGAACGTCGTCGACCTGATGACGCTGCAGCCCGAGAGCGAGCATCCGCATGGTCTGAGCGACAAGGCATTCGACGCGCTGTTCACGACCGACAAGCCGATCGTGTTCGCCTTTCACGGCTATCCGTGGCTGATCCACCGCCTGACGTATCGCCGTCACGGCCACCACAACCTCCACGTCCGCGGCTACAAGGAGGAGGGAACGACGACGACGCCGTTCGACATGACGGTGCTCAACGACCTCGATCGCTTCGACCTCGTGATCGACGTGATCGCGCGCGTCCCGAAGCTGGCGAACGATCCGGAGGCCAGACGCCTAACGGCGTGGTGCGAGGAACAACTCGAGGCGCATACCGCGTACGTCCGCAAGCACGGTGACGACATGCCGATCGTGAAGGAGTGGAGATGGCCGGGACCGCAGCGGTAAGCGATAGATAGGCTGTAAGCGGCTTGCTGTAGGCATGCTGTTGCTGCGGCGTGGACTGCGGCGTGGTGTTCGAGGCCGGTGATTGTCGAGTGTCGTACTGTTTTCTTGGGGAGACTGCAGGGAGAAAACAGCGAGACCGCGGGGAGACAGCCAGTTCCCCACTCACTACCGCATCAGCCGGAGTGCTTGGGGCACGCTTGGAGAGTTTCGCTCGCCGTGTGTGCCCCATTGTTTTGGTCCGCGAGTAGTGGCCGTGAGATTGGCCTTCTCCCGGCAGTCTCGTTGTTTTTCTCCCTGCAGTCTCCCGCCAAAATCGGTACGACGCGAGTCGAAGCGACAGCCTCCAACCGCCAAGCCGCAGACCCAACGTGGTCATCCGGCCACAAATCCGATCCCGCCGCGGGCGGCAACCCGGTAGATTTGGTTGACCCTCAACCCAGACGAGACATGTCCGAGAACGCCCCCCAGGCTCCTGCTCGTCCCGCGCCGCCGACGCGGGCTGAATCGTATGAGCGTGTCGCGCACGCGCTGTTCGAGGCGAAGAAGGTTGCGGTCGGGACGCATGCCGGCGAGGAAGTCCGTGACCGGATGATGCACCCGGGACCGTTCCACCCGGATGCCGCGCCGGATGGCGAGGCGCGGCCGGTGATCTATCTCGCGTCGATGAAGACCGATCCGAAGATCCGCGAGATGACGAACCGCCCCGAAGTCGCGCTGCTCATGCACGAGTCGCCGACCGGGGAAGAGCATACGAGCTGGGAGATGGAACTCACCGGGCGCGCCGAGATCGTGCGCTCAGCCGACGAGCGCGAACGGGCGAAGGTGGCGACCAAGCGGACGTCGAGCATCGTCTCGTATCTCGACTCGATCGGGCAGACCGACCTGCTCGCGTTCGTGAAGGTGACGCCGCGATTCATCAAGCATCGCGTGTTCGGTGAGATCGTCGCCGGTCGCGCGCCGTCGATCCTCGACTACTCGGACTCGATCGTCACGCAGTCCGACGGCAAGCTGCTCGGCGCACGGTTAGGCGTCTGGAAGGAGCTCGTGCGCTGGGCGTCGCTCACCGCGTCGGCGGCGTCGGTCGCGGTCGGCCTCGCCGTCGCCTACGCGGCGACGGGGACGGTCAACTGGGCGTTCGCCGTGCTCACGCTCGTCGCCGCGGTCGCGCTGCAGGCGTGCACCAACATCAAGAACGACCTCGACGACCAGACCTCCGGCGCCGACGATCGCAATCGGACGCCGATCCTCGGCTTCACCGGCGGATCGCGCGTGGTGCAGCGCGGGCTGGCGACGCGCGCCGACATGCTCGTCTTCATGCTGCTCTTCGGCACCGTCTCGACGGTGATCGGGATCGCGCTCGCCCTGATGGGGCGGCCGTGGGTGATCGCCTTCGGCCTGTTCGGACTCGCGTTAGGCTTCGTCTACACCGCCGGCATCAAGCTCGCAAACCGCGGGCTCGGCGAGTTCGCGGTCGCGATCGCGTTCGGCGTCGGCATCATCGGCGGCACGACCTACGTGCAGCTCGGCTACGTCCCGCTGCAGGCGTGGGCGGCGAGCGTGCCGGTCTCGCTGATGGTCGCGCTGCTCCTCTACATCAACGGCTTCCAGGACGCGGCCTCGGACGCCGAGGTCGGGAAGAAGACGCTGGTCGCCCGACTCGGGCTGGCACGCGCGGCGAAGTTCTACCCCATCCTCGCATTCGGCGCGCTACTGATCCTCGTCGCCCTCGTCGTGGCAAAGATTCTCCCGCTCGCCGCACTGCTCGGCCTCGCCGGTGTCCCGTTGTTCATCCGCGCCGCGATGATCGCCCGCCGGAAGTTCGACGCCCCGATGGAGCTGGTCCCGGCTAACGCCTACACAGCGATAGGCCACCTCGCCAGCACGCTGATGCTCGCCGTCGGGCTGGCATGGGCGGGGGAGCGAAGCCGGATCGTGGCCGCGTTAGGCGCGGCGGTCGTCGGCGCGCTGATCATCGTGTACTACGCGCGGTCGGTACAGCGAATGTCGGCGGCTTTTGAGGGGGTAAAGGCGGCGGTTGCGCGGGGGTAGTTCCTGGTTCCTTGTTCCTCGTGATTCCTTGTTTCCGCGAAGGGCGAGGAAGTACGAGGGACAAGGAAGGCGCGGCGGCCTAAGGCCGCACGCTGACGAGGAACGTGGAACGTGGGGGAGTAGCAACGGGGGACATGGAACGAGGAAGTGGCGCCGCTAATCCCTGTTCCGCGTTATGAGGAAGGAGAGAGAACGGGGAACCAGGGACGAGGGAAAGGCGGAGGTGCGCCTTCGCTCGTCCCTCCTCTCTTATTCCTCCTCCCTCTTCACGCGATGCCGAGCGAACCCGCGGAGCGCGCGCGCCACTCCCGCATCCCGCGTCCCTCATGCCCCCTCGTCCCTAGTTAAAGCGAACCACGGCACAAGGGCGCCATTCCCTCATTCCATGTCCCCTGTTGCAACTCCCCCACGTCCCATGTCCCTTGTCCCGCTCGCGCCCATAGGGCGCGGCGGATTCCTCGTCCCTCGTCGGCCCCTTGTCCCTCGTACTGCCTCGTCGCCGTCAGGCACCCCACCCGTCGCGCGGTGATGATGGCAAGGAGCGATGACAGAGCGGTTTCGCACCTAAGATAGGGAAGCCGTGCCTCGCAAGCCGGAACGTCGGACAACCGTCAGCCGCCCTGACGTGTCTCACGACTGTCCCGACGCACCAGCCTCCGCTCGCCACCACCGCCTTTTCGATGCGTTTCCCCCTGCTCGCCGTCATTGCCTTCGCGTTCGTCTCGTCGACCGCGGCCGCTCAGAGCTCCACTGCCGACGTCATCCGCGGCCGCGTCACCGACGACTCCGCTCACGCGATCGTTGCCGCGACGGTGATCATAACGCGCGGCCCCGACCGCGCCGTGAAGCAGACCCTGACCGACAGCACCGGGAGCTACGCGATCCGCTTCGAGCCGGGCACGGGCGATTACCTGGTGAACGTGAGCGCGACCGGTTTCCGCACGGCGCGCCGGCGCGTGCAGCGCGAGGGGACGGAAGTGATCCTCGTCGCCGATTTCCGCCTGGCGAAGGATGCGACGCTGCTGGCCGAGGTGAAGGTGACGGGAACGAAGCCCGTCCGGGTGGAGCACGACGTCAACCCCTACCAGCCCGAAACCGGTGCGTCGGAGAAATACCAGGACGGCGTGAACGGACAGCTGCCGCCGGGGACCGCCGGCGACCTGAACGCGACGGCGACGACGATGCCCGGGGTGATCTCCACGCCTAACGGTCCGTCGATTCTCGGCGCCGGTGCCGAATCGAACCTGACGACGCTGAACGGGATGGGGATGGCGTCGGCGACGATTCCGCGCGCCGCCCAGACCCAGACGCGGGTGACCGGCGCAACCTACGATCCGACGCGGGGCGGGTTCGCCGGCGCGAACATCGACGTCCGGCTCGCCGCGGGCGACCGGTTCTACCAGCGCCGTCAGGCATTCGTCACGCTCGACCCGCGCTCGTTTCAGTTCACCGACGCGGTCGGGCGCGCCGCCGGACTGCCGAGCGGTGGCGGCAAGTTCAGCATCGGCGGCGACGGGGAGCTCATTCGCCAGGCGCTGACGTACAACGCCGCACTCGACGTCTCCCGCGCGATCAGCACGCCGTCGACGCTCGGTAGCGCCAGTGGCGAGACGCTGCTTCGCGCCGGCGTCGCGCCCGATTCGGTGGCGCGCGTGCTCGCCATCGCCTCACCGTTAGGCCTCGTTGCCGCCGGGGGCATTCCGGTGGACCGGCAGCGCGATGCGCTCACCTTTCTCGGCCGCCTCGATGACACCCGCGACACGCTGGCCACGCGGGCGTTGACCGGATACGCCGGGGTGACGAACGACGGCGCGCTGGGATTCGGCCCCTTGGCCGCGGCGGTGACCGGCGGCGAGCAGCGGCAGACGACGTTAGGCGGGCAGCTCGTCCTCGGTGAGTACTTCGGGCCGGGACGGAACTACCTCAACGAGACGCGCTTCGCCGCGAGCGAGGTGAAGACCAGCACCACGCCGTATCTCGCGCTTCCCGCCGCCGACGTCCTCGTGCGGTCGCCGCTCGACCCGGCCGACGCGTCGGTCGACGTGACCGGCGTCTCGCTCGGCGGCAGCTCCGGGATGTCCGGCGACACGCACCGCTGGACGTTCGAGGCGGCGAACGAGACGATGCGCAACGCGCGCGGCAGCCGGCACCGCTTGAGTGGCCAGCTCTGGGCGCGCGCTGACGGCTTGTCGGCGAGCGGCATCGCCAACGGGTTCGGCAGCTTCGCCTACAACAGCGTCGCCGATTTCGCCGCCAACAAGCCCGCGAGCTTCAATCGCACCCTGTCCGCGCCCGACCGCAGCGGCCGGGTGTGGAATGCGGCCGGCGCGCTCGCGCACCAGTGGTTCCCGACGAAGCTGTTCAACGTCATTTATGGCGCGCGCGTCGAGGGCAGCGGCTTCTTCGACACGCCGCGCACCGACCCGGCGCTCGAGAACGCGTTAGGCGTGCGGACCGGCGTCGCGCCGACGCGGGTGCACGTCAGCCCGCGCGCGGGCTTCACCTGGACCTACAACCACGACAAGGACAACGGGTCGGGGATGAGCTCGAGCCCGTTCGCGACGAATTACCGCAACCGGGTGGGGACGATCCGCGGTGGGGTCGGCGAATTCCGCGATCTTCTCCATCCGGAGCTCGCCGCCGACGCGTCGGCGAGCGGGGGAAGCCTGCTGCTGTCCTGCGTGGGCAGCGCGGTGCCGACTCCCGACTGGAGCGCCTTCGCGAACGACCAGGGAAACATCCCGACGCAGTGCGCGGGCGGCGGCGGGGTGCTCGCCGAGCGGGCGCCGGCGGTAACGCTGATCAATCCGTCGTTCGACGTGCCGCGCAGCTGGCGCGCCTCGCTCGACTGGAGCACGGACATCCGCCGGGCATTGCTCAAGCTCGGCGCGTTAGGCAGCTGGGACCTGTCGCAGCCCGGCACCGTCGACGCCAATTTTTCCGGTGCGACGGCGTTCACGCTCGATCCCGACGCCGAGGGCGGCCGGCCGGTGTACGTGACGAGCGGGGCAATCGATACGGCGAGCGGCGCGGTATCGGCGACCGGGTCGCGGCGCTCTCCCGCCTACAGCCGCGTCGCGGTGCGGTCGAGTGATCTCCGGGGCTACGGCGGCCAGCTCACCGCGAGCATCGCGCCGGACATCTTCAAGGCGCGCATCCCCTTCTACGGCTCGATCTCCTACACGCTGCAGGCGACGAGGCGGCAGTACCGCGGCTTCGATGGCGGTGGATTCGGCGACCCGCGGGTGAAGGAGTGGGCGCCTAACGTGAACGACGCGCGCCACGTGGTGATCGTGCAGGGCGGCTTCTCGGCGAGCAGAGTCGGGACGGTGACGCTGTTCGCGCGGGCACAGAGCGGGCTGCCGTACACGCCGATGGTGCAGGGGGACGTGAATGGCGATGGGATCGGCGGCGATCGGGCGTTCATCCCGCGCCCCGGCGCGTCGGGTGACGCCCAGCTCGACGCGCAGCTGCAGGCGATCCTAGCCCGCGGATCATCCAGCGCGCGCGACTGCCTGCGCGCGAACCTCGGCCAGGTCGCACCGCGCAACGGCTGCCGCGGCCCGTGGAGCGAGACGCTGAACATGCAGTGGAATCCGCCGATCCCGTCGAAGTGGGCGGGGCGGGTGCGGTCGACGCTCTATCTCGAGAATGTGCTCGGCGGGATCGACCAGCTCGTGCACGGGAGCGACCTGCGCGGGTGGGGCACGCAGGCGCGCCCCGATCCAGTGCTCTTCATTCCGCGCGGCTTCGACGCGACGTCGAACCGCTTCCGCTACGACGTGAACCCGCGGTTCGCTGACACCCGCCCGGGTCGCACGCTGTTCCGCAACCCGTTCCGCATCACCCTCGACTTCCGGGTGGACCTGTCGGTCGCGTATCCGCTGCAGCAGCTGCGCCGGGCACTCGAGCCGATCCGCGGCCCGAACAACAGCTGGGTCGATCGCGGCGCGGATTCACTGACCGCCTTCTACCTGTCGCGGACGTCGAGCATCTACAAGGCGCTGCTCGAGCAGAGCGACTCGCTGTTCCTGACGAAGTCGCAGATCGCCGGTCTTCGCCACGCCGACTCGCTCTACTCGGCGCAGGTGCGGGCGCTGTACATACCGTTAGGCGAGTTCCTCGCCCAGCGGCGTGGCAACGACCCGGGGAAGACGGAGCTCGACAGCGCGGCCGCGATCGACAAGGCGTACTGGAAGGTGTTCTGGGCGCAACCCGAGATCGCCGACTCGCTCATCACGCCGACGCAGCGCGAGCTGTTCCCGATGCTCAGCGGAATGCTCGGCATCTCGAAGAAGGATCGCGAGCACAGCCAGTGGATGTTCGGGAACCCGGTGACGTTCGCGGACGAGAAACCGAAACAGAATCCGGACGGGCAGAGGACTTTGCGCGACGCGCAGTCGCCGTGACGTCAGGCGATAAGCGGTAAGCTCCAAGCAGTCAGCGAACAGCGGCAACGCGGGGAGTGCCGCCGTCCGCTGACTGCTTGCTGCTTATCGCTTACAGCCGATCGCCCACAGCCAACAGCGGGCGGCGCAGCGTTCACTCCCTGATCGCCGCCAGCGCGTGTGCCGCGACGCCGTCGAAGTGCTTCTCGAGCGCGGTGTTGGCTCCGCGACAGCCGGCGACGACCTCCTTCGCCCATTCGACGTACTGCCGGCGGCGGGTCACCGGCCAGTGCGGCGGCGGGTCGCGCACGATGTCGGCGACGTTCACGCTCTTGTCGGCGAGCTTCACAATCTTCGCCCGGCGCGACGCGTTAGGCGCATTCGCCACCTGCAGCCGCTTGCGCTCGTCGCTTGGCAACGACTTGTCGTCGGTGAGCTCGGCGACGATCCCGCGGATGTCGGCGCCGAACTCCCGCTCGATGTCGTCGAGCGTGGCGTCGGTGTCCTCGACGGTGTCGTGCAGGATCGCCGCGGCGAGCGTGAGGACGTCGGAGACGCGGCCGACGCTGGCGATCAGCTCGGCGACCGCGATCGGATGGTTGATGTACGGCTCACCGGCCGAGCCTTTTCGCTTCTGCTTCCGATGACGAGCCGCGGCGAAGTGCGCTGCCCGAAGCAGGGTCGTCGTGTCGGACATGTCGGAACGCGATCGTCAGCTGCCGCGACGGATCTGCTTCAGGAAGAGATTCAGTGAGCCGATCTTCAGCTTGCTCTTCATCTGCAGCATGATCTTCGACGAATCGTCGGCGAGCCAGATCTCGGCCTGGCCGCCTTCGCCGAAGATCCCTTTCGCCTTGATCGACGGGTGGAGCACGATCGCGTCGAAGGTGCCGGCGGGGACCTTGATGCGCTCCCGCCTGACGACGGTGACCGTGACCGGATTGCGGTCGGGCTTGAAGTAGCGGTCGAACGAGTAGGTCTTTCCGACCTCGAGCGGGATCGTGCGCAGGAAGAAGAAGAAGCTGCCGTCATCGAGCGGCTCGGCGACGGTCGGCTGATTCGGCTTGTCGTTCTCCTTGTAGACGCCGATCTCGGGCATGATCTCGTAGCGCCGCTCGCGCTCGTAGCGTCCTTCGTCGATCTGCTGCCAGTGACGCAGCGAGACGAGGTTGGTCGTGTCGATCCAGCTCTCGTAGCGGTCGTTCACCTTGTACAGGATCGTGCCGCCCTTCACGCTGAAGCGAATGTGCAGTGCCTGACGGCCGCGGACATTCTCGAGGCCGAGCACTTCCATCACCGCGTCGCCGACGTCGATCGAGCTGAACTTGACGTCGTACGCGAGCCGCTCGCCCGCGGAGTACGGGATCGGCGGGCGGGCCGGGGCGGCGGCGCCCGGCTGCGCCGCGAGCTGTGTCGGCGCCGGCGCGGACTGCTGCGTCGCCGTCGCTCCTGGCGTGGTCGCTGCGCCCGCTCCGCGCCCGGTATCGACCGTCGCGGCAGCGGCGCCGTTGGCCGGGGACACCGTCGCCGGGGCACCGGTCGCACCGTTAGGCACCGTGCCTGCCGGTGCCGGGACGACCGCCCGCACCGCGCCCGGCGGCGTGACCGGGCTCGCGCTTGGCGCGCGGGCGCCACGTGTGGCTGCCGTGTCGCCGAGAACCACGCCGTTCGACGCGGTGGTGGTGACCGCGCTCGAGTCGGCTGCGGGCTTCTCGCCGGTGCAGGCCGCGAGCAGCAGGAGCGACGCGGCCAGCGATCGGGAGCGGGTCATCGAGGTCACTGGCGCCTCACGGCGTGATGGTTGGCGGCGTGGCGTTGCCGTGCGACGGATGACCACCTTCGACGTAAGGCCAGCCGTTCGCGTCGTACTTGATGCGGTCGATCAGCATCGGGCGCCGGATGCTGGCGTTGTCGCTCAGCGTCGGATTTTGCGGGTCGACCGCGTGGTAGACGATCCAGTCGTCGCCGTTGCTGTCGGTGACGATCGCATTGTGCCCCGGCGCAATCCACTTGTCGTCGCCAGTGAGGATCGTGCTGTTGCCGGTGCCTAACGCTGCGCCGAGCTTCTGGAATGGTCCGGTCGGGCTGGTCGAGCGCGCGACCATCACCGCGTAGTGCAGGCTGCCGGGGGTGCAGCAGTTGTTGCCGGAATAGAAGAGGTAGTAGTACGCGCCGCGCTTGATCACCCACGGACCTTCGACCAGCTGCTCGTAGGGATTCGTGCGGCTGGTGTCGATCACCATCGTCGGCTGCGAGCCGGCGACGAAGTGCATCAGCGTCGAGTCCAGCTCCTGCACCGCGATCGGCTTGAAGTTCGATCCCCAGTACAGGTAATGCCTGCCTGTGGCCGGGTCGTCGAACTCCATCGGGTCGATGTGCCAGTAGTCCTTGCCGCAGACCAGCGGCGAGCCGACGTCGGTGAACGGGCCCGCGGGGGTGGTCGACGTCGCCATGCCGATGCACATCACGCTCGTGTCGGCGTCAGCCGCGAAGTACATCAGGAAATTCCCCTTCGACGGGACGGCGATGACGTGCGGCGCCCAGAAGTTCCAGACCTGCGTCGACCAGGTCGGACGTACCGGAAGCACATCGTTCCCGTAGGTCCAGTTGATCAGGTCCGTCGAGCTGGCGCTCTGGATGTTGAGCTGCGCCCCGTTACCGAGGAACGTCTGTGTCGCATAGGCCCAGTATGTCGCGCCGACCTTGATGACTGACGGATCGGGGAAGTCGCGGTTGAGCACCGGATTCTTGTAGCCGGTGGTCGAGGTCGTGTCGATCGGTTGTGTCGGGGTCTTCGCGTCGCCGCCGCAGGCAGTGAGCAGCGCGGCGAGCGAAGCGAGGAGGAGCGGAAAACGGAGCGGCATTCGAAGAGGGCAGCGGGAGGGAGCGGGCAGCGATGAAGTGATTTTCGCCACCGGTCCACGACCATGCAACTCCAACCCTCGCAAGACGCTCGCCGTCAGGCCTCCCGCGCCGCCTTCGCGATCCGCTCGCGGAGCTCGGGGTCAGGGAGCCTCCAGTCCGCCGCCCGCAGGTTGTCGCGCACGTGCCCCAGGTCCGAGGTCGCGGGGATGACGCAGGTCACGTCCGGATGCGAGACGATGAACTTGAGCAGGAGCTGCGACCAGCTGTCGCAGTCGATCTCGGCGGCCCACGACGGCACTGGTGTCGCGTCGAGCCGGCGGAGCAGCCCGCCGCTGGCGAACGGACGGTTGACGATCACCGCCACTCCGCGATCGCGCGCGGCGGGGAGGACTCGCTGCTCCGCCTCACGTTCCGCGACCGAGTAGTTGATCTGGACGAAGTCCACTCGCCGCGATTCGATCACCCGCACGACCGCGTCGTGCGCGCTCGGCGTGTAGTGCGTGACGCCGGTGTAGCGGATCCGCTTCTGCTGCTTCCACTCGTCGAGCGTGTCGAGGTGCGTGTTCACGTCGAGGAGGTTGTGCACCTGCATCAGGTCCACCGGCGCCGCGCGGAGCTTGCGCATCGACTCGTGCATCTGGCTGATCCCCTCACGCATCCCGATCGTCCACACTTTCGTCGCGACGAACAGCTTTGGCCGGAGATAGAGCTCGGCGGCGAGATCGCCGACGACCTGTTCCGAGCTGCCGTACATCGGGGACGAATCCACCACCGACCCGCCGAGGACGACGAACTCGTCGAGCACCGCGCGCAGCTGCGACCGGGCCGTGCGATCATCCCCAACGTCGAAGGTCTGCCAGGTCCCGAGTCCGATGACGGGGAGCATCTCGCCGGTCGAGGGGATGGGGCGGGTCAGCATCTCGGGGAGTGGATGATCGATGGTGGATCGCGCACTGCACCAGGCTCGCCGGCGGTCGTTCGTTTGATTCAGCGAACGGCAGGAGAGTTGGCGCGCGCCGCCAGATTTTACAACACGATCGACGGGATTCTTGCAACGTCCCGACGCGCCGCGATCATCCGCGAAGGGGGAGGGGAGGGAGGAGAACGCGATCAGGCCGGGCGTGCCGCCTGCTACTGAGAACAAGGAATCATGGAACAGGAGGCACTGCGGGCAGGGAGAGGTTTGATAAGGAATTGAACAGGAGGCACCGCGGGCATAGCGGCGTTTGATAAGGAATTGAACAGGAGGCACAGAGGGCACAGAGAGATTTGATCAACCCCTCTGTGCACTCTGTGCCTCCTGTGGAAACGCTGTTGCAGTTGCTTCAGTCGTTGCAATTCATCCAGACCCGTCTGCGCCCTCTGTGCCTCCTGTGGAATTGCTGACATCGGCGAGAGCGCGCTGGCCGCGGTTCGCTAGATTGGGGCATCACCCAGCCGAGGAAAGTCATGCGCTCACGCCCAGCACCGAACTGGTTCGCCGTCGCGTTCGTCGCACTCGGATGCGCAGTCGGGTGCGCGCGACCCGGGCAGGAACGTACCGGCAACGGCGCGCCACCGGTGGTGGTCGCGCAGCCGAAGCCGCTCCCCGACACGGCGCGCTTCGCCGCCGAGCTGAACGCGTTCGCGCGCGCCGACAGCGTGACGCCGCCGCCGCCCTCGCCGGTGCTGTTCGTCGGCAGCTCGTCGATCCGCATGTGGCAGTCGCTGGCGACGGATTTTCCCGGGCAGCCGGTGCTGAATCGCGGCTTCGGCGGCTCGCGCATGGACGACCTGCTCCGCTATGCCGACCGCGTCGTCTTCAAGTACAAGCCGCGCACGATCGTGTTCTACGAGGGCGACAACGACCTGCAGGACGGCCGCACGCCGGCGCGCATCGCCGGCGACGCCGCCGAGTTCCTGCAGCGCGTCCGCAGGACGCTGCCGTTGACGCGGGTGGTCTGTATCTCGGTGAAGCCGAGCCCCTCGCGCTGGAACCTGATCGGGCAGATGCGCGAGACGAACGCGCTGCTGCAGGCGGTGGTCGCGCAGGACACGATGGCGACGTACGTGGACGTGTTCACACCGATGCTCGGCGAGGGGGGGCGGCCGCGGGCGGAGCTGTACGTCGCGGACTCGCTGCACATGACGCCGGCGGGATACGCGATCTGGACGGCGGCGGTGAGGCCGGTGATCGGCGCGGGGAAGCGTTAGGCGAGACTGGGTTGATGCACGATGCACGATGCGCGATGCGCGATGCACGATGCACGATGCACGAAGGCACGATGCATGGTGACGATACCGCGATGAACGATGCATGATGCACGGGAGGGCTGGATGCATCGATGCACGAACGGCGGATAACTTCCGTGCCTCAGGCCGGTGCCTCAGGCACCGGCATCGGCCCGGCGCGTCGCGCACACCAGTCGACGTTCCGCTGCGCCGCGTGTCTCTGCCCCGCGAACGGAGCTACCTCACTGCGTCTCGACTCGGTACCGGATCACGGTCGGCGCGGCGGGGGCGAGGGTGGTCGCGCGGGCGCGGGGCTCGGCGAGCCACCGTCCATTGTGGATGCGGAGCGCGCGCGCGGGTGAAAGAGGACTGGGCGCGATCATCGCGTAGCTGTACGTGGTCGCCGCGGGAAGCTCGGCGATGGCCGGCTGGACGTCGATGGGGCGAGGGAAGAGGCGGGCGACTGAAACGACGGCGATCGCGATGATCGCGAGGCGGATCGTCAGGACGCGTTGGCGCAGGGCGCGGTCAGCCATGGGCGGCTCAGTCGGCGAAGGTTCGCGGTGTCGAGCGTGCGCTCGCACCATTGCTGATGGGACACCGGCATCGGCGCGAGGGTTGCCCGGCCGGCGCCGACTCCCGCCGCGGCAAACGCCTTGCGTTCGAGGGTGGCGACCAGCGTCCCTCGACCCATGCCTCCGCAGCCGACGAAAACGAAGCGAGCGAAAGCGCCAGGCGCGCGCCGGGCGAAGGCGCCGAATGGGGAGGCGATCGTCGGGATCAGCGGCTATGACTACAAGCCGTGGCGGGGGACATTCTACCCCGACGACCTTCCGGCGCGGCGGTGGCTGGAGTTCGCGAGCCGGAAGTTCAACAGCATCGAGCTGAACGGGACGTTCTACAGCCTCAAGTCGCCGGCGGTGTTCGAGCGGTGGGTCGCCGAGACGCCTAGTGACGGCTTCGTCTTCGCGGTGAAGGGCGGGCGGTTCATCACGCACAACCTGAAGCTGCGCAACGCCGCGACGGCGATGGGGAATTTCTTCGCCAGCGGGGTGCTCGCGTTAGGCAGGAAGACCGGTCCCTTCCTCTGGCAGCTTCCCGCGACCTATCGCTTCGACCCCGAGCGGCTCGACAGCTTCATGCGCGACCTGCCGCGCAGCTCGGGCGAGGGTGAGGCGGTGGCGCGGCAGCACGACGCGCGACTCCGGCGCGGAGCGTTGCTCGAGGCGGCGGCGCCGGTCGCGTATCGCCATGCGTTCGAGGTGCGGCACGAGTCGTACTTCCACGAGGAGTTCTACGACATCCTGCGCGCGCGCCACTGCGGCTTCGTCATCGCCGACACGGCGGGGAAGTTTCCCTACGCCGAGGAAGTGACCGCCGACTTCGTCTACGTCCGGCTGCACGGATCGCGGCAGCTCTACGCGAGCAGCTACACCGACGAGGAGCTCGACGCGTGGACGGCGAAGCTCCAGCGCTGGCGGGCGACGCGGCGCGACGTGTACGTGTACTTCGACAACGACATGAAGACCCACGCGCCGTTCGATGCCGAGCGTTTGGCGCGGCGGCTCGCGAAACCGTTGGGGTGAGTGAACAGCGGCAACAGCAAGTGAGGAGAAGGGCGGACAACAACAACGGACAACAACAACAGCAAAGAGCAAAGAGCAAAGAGCAAAGAGCAAAGAGCAAAGAGCAAAGAGCAAAGAGCAAAGAGCAAAGAGCAAACTGCAACGACATTTCCACAGGAGGCACAGAGGGCACAGAGGTTTTAATCAAAACCCTCTGTGCCCTCTGTGGCTCCTGTTCAGCAGTTCAGCAGTTCAGCAGTTCAGCAGTTCAGC
>JBJMNK010000073.1:0-30010 GCA_045804265.1 Gemmatimonadaceae bacterium
CCTCGACGCCGTTTTTTTTTTATTGCGCTGTCCGCTCTCTGCTTGCAGCTTATCGCTCGCTGCCGGCGAAACACGAGCGCGATCGCAGAGCGGAACGCACACCATCGGAGGCGCGCAATCAATTATCTGATATCCACGTTTCGTCTGTGGATAACTTCCAAGCAAGAAAGTTTGAAATCTTTTCCGAGATCGCTCGTCACCACTACGGGTATGGTCTTGGAGAAAAAAGCTGTTAGATTCGCGTCGCGCCGAAAATGTGGTTCTTCACACTCGGCGCGAGACTTATCCACAGCGCATCGGTTCGCCGTCCTGGTCCGGACGGAACTTTCGCGATTGGCTCGCTTCCCCTCGTAGCACAGAGGCTCTTCCTCAATGATCTTCGAATTCGAAGAGAACGCGTCGCAGAATGCGCGGATGAAGGTCGTCGGCGTCGGCGGCGGTGGTGGCAACGCCGTCAACCGGATGATCGAAGAGCACCTCGAGGGAGTCGAGTTCGTCTCGGTGAATACCGACGCTCAGGCGCTGCTGAGCTCCAAGTCGGACATCAAGATCCAGATCGGGAAGAAGTTGACGCGCGGCCTTGGCGCCGGCGCTCGCCCCGAGATCGGCCGCCAGGCAATCGACGAGAACCGCGACGAAGTGGTCCGCGCCCTCACCGGCGCCGACCTTGTCTTCGTGACCTGCGGCATGGGTGGCGGCACCGGCACCGGCGCTGCACCGATCATCTGCGAGCTCGCTCGTGAAGTCGGCGCCCTCACCGTCGGAATCGTCACCCGCCCCTTCCTCTTCGAGGGGCGGAAGCGCATGCGGCAGGCGGAGCTCGGCATCGCCGAGATGCGCAAGCACGTCGACACGATGATCGTCGTGCCTAACGAGCGGCTTCTCGCGGTAGTCGGGAAGGGGATTCCGTTTCAGGACGCGCTCAAGAAGGCCGACGAAGTGCTGCTCCACGCGACGCAGGGCATCTCGTCGCTGATCAGCGTCACCGGTCTCGTGAACGTCGACTTCGCGGACGTCCGCACCGTCATGCAGGCGGGTGGCTCGGCGCTCATGGGCACCGGCATCGGCCGCGGCGAGAGCCGGGCGATGGAAGCGGCGCAGCAGGCGATCGCATCGCCGCTGCTCGACAACGTCTCCGTCTCCGGCGCGACCGGAGTGCTCGTCAACATCACCGGCGGCGCGGACCTTACCCTCGGTGAGGTCCACCAGATCAACGAGATCATTCACGACGCCGTCGGCGACGAGGCGGAGATCATCTTCGGCGCGGTCCACGAGCCGGCGATGCAGGGTGAGATTCGCGTCACCGTCATCGCGACCGGCTTCGACAAGGCGATGCAGCTTGGCGGCCCAACCTCCGAGCCGGTGACTGCACCGAAAGGCGCACCGGTGATCCCGTTCCCGAGCCGGCCGCAGCGCGTGAGCTCGGTGACGCCGAGGGCGACGCCGTCGTCTGACATTCCGAGACGCGGCAACACGCCACTGCCAGCGCAGCCACAGGCTCCGCAGGCGCCGTCGCAGGATCTCTCCGACATGGAGATCCCGACGTTCATTCGGAGGCAGATGGATTGAAGACCTGGGCTGCACGAACCGGTACCTACGCGGTGGTGGCGATGCTCGCCGCCGCCGCGCTGCGTTTTACTCCCGCGGTGAACGCGCCCGCGCCCGGCCGCCTGCTCGTCGCGCCGCCGTCGCCGGCCGTGCAGGCCCTCATCTCGCGCACCGACACGCTCGCCCGTGGTGAGACCATCGTCGGCGTCCTCGGTCGCGGCGGAGTGTCCGAGGTGATCGCGCGTGAGGCGCTCGCCGCGGCGAAGATGCTCGACCCGCGAAAGGTCCCAGCCGGAATGCCGATCACCGTCAGCTCGACGGCGGACGACTCGGTTCCCTCCGAGATCGTCTTTCATCTCGCCGTCGATCACCTCGTCCGCCTGACGCACACCGATGCCGGCTGGGTCGGCGACGAGCAGCGTCTTCCCTGGACGACCGACACGCTCACCGTCGCCGGCCGGATCTCCTCGACGCTCTACGATGCGCTCGATTCGGCCGCGACCGGGGTCCTCCCCGGCGCTGCGCGCGCCGAGCTGGCGTGGACGCTCGCCGACATCTACGAGTACCGGATCGACATGAGCCGCGACCTCCAGGTCGGCGATGAGTTCCGGATGGTCGTCGAGCGCCAGCGCGGACCCGGCGGCGCGGTGCGCGTGGGGAACATCCTCGCCGCGTCGTTCACGAATGACGGCGAGACCGTCGAGGCGGTGCGCTTCGACAGCAAGGCCGTCTCGGGATCGTACTTCGACGGCGACGGCAAGTCGCTGCGTGCACCATTCCTGCGCGCGCCGCTTTCCTTCCGTCGCATCTCGAGCGTGTTCGGCATGCGCAAGCATCCGATCCTCGGCATCGTCCGCGGTCACATGGGGACGGACTACGCCGCGAACGCGGGGACTCCGGTGCGCGCTGTCGGCGACGCGACGGTGATCTTCGCCGGATGGAAGGGCGGCTACGGCAACATGGTCATCCTCCGCCATCGCAACGGCTACGTGACGCGTCACGGGCACCTGCGCGGCTTCGCCGCCGGGCTTCGCGTCGGCAAGCACGTCGCGATCGGCGAGACGATCGGCTACGTCGGCACCACGGGACTCTCGACCGGGCCGCACCTGCACTTCGAGGTGCTCGTCAACGGCGTGCAGAAGGATCCACGGGTCGCGCTGCGCGTGAAGGGCGGCGAGCCGATTCCCTCGGGCGAACGTGCGCGCTTCCTCGCCCAGCGCGAGGAGATGGTGGCGCTGCTCGACCGCGCGCCTAACGGCCAGCAGCTCGCGCTGCGCTGACGCAGCACGTGTAACATGGCCAGGCGAGCGTGATCTCCTGGATCAGTGCGGCGATCATCGGTCTGATGATCGCCGCACTGCATTACGGCCGCTCGCTCCGCGACGCGCCGGGCGCGGGCAGCGCGCGCGTCGGCGGCCGGCGCATCGACCCGCGATGGGTCGCGGCGATTCTCCGTGCACTGGCCGCGATGCTCATCGCGGCGATGGTGCTCGCGGCACCTTCGGGGCGCGCCACTCCTGCGCGTCCGCTGGTCGTCCTCGACGTGTCCACGAGCTGGACGCGCGCCGATCCCGCTCGCGGCCGTTGGGCACGAGCGGTCGCGACGACCCGCTCACTCGCGGCCGGCGATTCGATTCTCCTCTTCGGCGACTCCGTGCGCGGCAGCGATGCGGTACCGCTCGCGCCGCGCGACGAGCACTCGGCGATCGGTCCCGTTCTCGATGCAGCGCGCGATGCGCACCGGCAGCTGATGATCGTGAGCGATGGCGAGTTCACCGGAGGTGCGACGTTGCCGCCTGGCACCCGACTGACGACGATCGCCGGCGGGTCGGCGATCGACGCGGCGATCGCGACGATCGACGCGCCGGAGCGGGTGGCACCCGGCGACACGATTTCGCTGCGCGTGACAGTACGTGCCGGAAGCCGGCCGGTCGCGGCGGCGACAGTGAACATCGGCTTCGCCAGCGGTCCCTCGACTATCGTGCGGCTCCCACCGTTAGGCGCGTTCGCCGAGGGCGAGGCCGTGGCTCGCCTCGTCGCCCCGCGCGGCGAACGCGACGAGCTGCTCCGCGCGGCGGTGGCCACCGCCGGCGACGCCGAGCCGCGCAACGACACGCTGGCGACGATCGTCGAGATCACTCGCGTCCCGGCGGCGGTGCTGGTCTCATCTTCGCCTGATCCCGACGCCCGCGCCGCACTCGAGGCGTTGTCCGGCGCGCTGGTCGCGCGCCCGCGCGGGTTCTATCAGGTAGCGCCGGGCGCGTGGCGCGATGCGACGACGCTGCGCGCGGTGAGTGCGGGCGAAGTACGCGCCGTCGCACAGGCGGCGCCGCTCCTCGTGCTTCACGGCGACACCGCGATCCTCGGCGCGCCGGCGCAGGTGGCCCGCTCGGCCGTCGTGCTCATGGTGCCGGGGGACGCGACCGATGTGGAGTGGCGCGCAACGAGCGGCGATCCATCGCCGCTCGCGCCGTCGCTGGCCGGGATCGCCTGGGACAGCATCCCTCCCGTCGAACTTCCCGCGGTCGCGCCGCGGGGCGAGTGGACCGCGCTCGCGGCGAGGAGCGTCGGTGTCGCGAGCCGCGCCGTCGTCGTCGGAGGAGAAGCAGCAGGCCATCGTCGGCTGGTGGTGGCGGCGAGTGGTTTGTGGCGCTGGCGGGCCCGTGGCGGCCCGTCGCGCGATGCCTACGACGCGCTCTGGGGCGCGATCGCCGACTGGACGACCAACACGCCCGTCGACGTGCGCGCGGCACTCCCGGCGCGTCGCTGGCTCCGCGCGGGCGACCCGGTCGAGTGGATCCGCACAGGCACTGACTCGGTGGTTGCGATGACGCTCCGCCGATCCGGGGCGGGCGTCGCCGCCACTGACACCGCGGGTCGCGAGCTGACGCTCCACTTTCCCGGAGGCGCCCGCACCACCACCAGCCCGTCGCTCAATCCCGGCGTCTACGTCGCCGCGATGCGTGGCGGCAGTACGTCGTTCGTCGTGAACGGCTCGTCGGAACTGCTCCCCACTCGTCCGGCGAACCACGAGGTTGCGCGCGGCGGCGGGCCGGGTGGCCTGCCCGCTCCGCCGCTCGGCGCGCGATGGTGGCCGTACGTCCTCGCGCTCGCCGCGCTCTGCGGCGAATGGATCATCCGCCGGCGCGCCGGGCTACGCTGACTTCGGAGCGGGCGCTAACTTTCGCCGATGCGCCTTCTTCGCAAGTCGGGTGACGTCCCGAAACGCTCGCTCTGGGATCGAATCAAGGACGTCGCCCTCACCGACGTCGGCGTCATCGTGCGGGGCGGCGTCGCGGCGGGGTCGCTCGAGAAGCTCGAGGAGATGCTGCTCGAGGCCGACTTCGGCGTACCGACCACGCTGCGCCTCGTCGCCGACGTCGAGCGCGCCGCGCAGCGCGGCTTCGTCAAGACGGAGGACCAGTTCCGCGAGGCGCTGCGCCAGGGTGTCGAGGACGCGCTCAGGGCCGGCAACAGCGACCCATCGCTCCGCGCCGCGCCTAACGGTCCGACGGTCGTCCTCGTGATCGGCGTCAACGGGGCCGGGAAGACCACGTTCATCGGCAAGCTGGCCGCGCGCTATCGCCACGAGGGGAAGCGCGTGCTCGTCGGCGCCGGCGACACCTTTCGCGCCGGCGCGATCGACCAGCTTCGCGTCTGGGCCGAGCGCTCGGGAGCGGAGTTCGTCGGCGGCAAGCCCGGGGGCGACCCCGCGGCGGTGGCCTTCGATGCGATCGACGCCGCGGTCACGCGCAACGTGGACGTCGCCATCATCGACACCGCCGGCCGGCTGCATTCGAACGACGACCTCATGACGGAGCTGAAGAAAGTCGCGCGCGTCGTGGCCAAGCGCATGCCTGACGCGCCGCACGAGACGCTGCTCGTGCTCGACGGCACGATCGGGCAGAACGCGATCTCGCAGGCGAAGACCTTCTCGGCGGCGGTGCCCGTCAGCGGCATCGTCGTCACCAAGCTCGATGGCAGCGCCCGCGGCGGCGTCGTCGTCGCGGTGCACGAGGCGATCGACGACCCGGTCAAGTTCGTCGGCACCGGCGAAGGAGTGGACGACCTCGCGCCGTTCGACGCGGCCGACTTCTCGGCGGCGCTGCTCGCCGACGACTGATGGCGATCGAACGGGGGCGCCCGCCCGGGTCGGCGCGGATCGCCCTCGACACGCCAGTCACCTACCTCAAGGGCGTTGGTCCGGTGCGGGCCGAGGCGCTGCGACGGTTAGGCATCGTCACCGCCGGCGACCTGCTGTATCACGCGCCGCACCGCTACGAGGACGCCAGCACCGTCGCGCAGATCTCGACGCTCGAGCCGGGGATGCAGGCGACGATCATCGGGCGTGTCGTCTCCAAGGGCGTGCTGCCGACGCGAAAGGGGCTGCGCATCTTCCAGGCGGTGGTTCGCGACGCGAGCGGCTTGATCGAGGCGGCGTGGCCGGGGCAGCCGTACCTCGATCGCACGATCGAGAAGGGCGACGTGCTGCTGCTCAGTGGCCAGGTCCGCTTCTTCCACGGCCGCCAGCTCCTCCCGCGCGAGATGGTCAACCTCGGCGACGAGGACGAGGGTACGGCGCAGGGCCGCGTGCTCTCGGTCTATCCCGCCACCGAGGGGCTCGGCTTCAAGGTCATCCGCGGCCTCCTCGACACGCATCTCGACACGCTGCTCCCGCTGGTGAAGGAGACGCTGCCTGACGACGTGCTGGCACCGGCGCGCGTGCCGCCGTTGCCCGAGGCGCTGCGGATGGTCCATCGCCCGTCATCGTTAGGCGAGGCGATGAACGGGCGGGCCAGGCTCGCCTACGAGGAGCTGCTCTTCGTCCAGATCCTGCAGCGGCGGGCGAACGCGATCGCCCGCTCCGAGCGCGCCGGCATCACCTTCGAGAACAAGCGGCTGTTGACGACGCAGCTGCGCAAGTTGCTGCCGTGGGAGCTGACGGGCGCGCAGACGCGCGCGCTGCGCGAGATCGTCGCCGACATGACCAGCTCGCGCCGAATGCATCGCCTGCTGCAGGGCGACGTCGGCAGCGGGAAGACGATCGTCGCGCTCTTCGCCGCGCTGCTGGCGATGGAGAACGGCTGGCAGGCCGCGATCATGGCCCCGACCGAGCTGCTCGCCGAACAGCACTTCCGGACGATGTCGGCGCTGCTTGCGCCGTTAGGCAGCGCGCCGGTGCTTCTGACCGGCAGCCTGTCGGCGCCCGAGCGGCGCGACGCGCTGGCCCGCATCGCCGGCGGCGAGCCGTTGCTGGCGATCGGCACGCACGCGCTCGTCCAGCAGGGCGCGATCTTCGGGAAGCTGGGCTTCGTCGCGATCGACGAGCAGCACCGGTTCGGCGTCGAACAGCGGAAGGCGCTCATGTCGAAGGGCGAGGCTCCCGACACGCTGTTGATGACGGCGACGCCGATCCCTCGCTCGCTCGCGCTGACGATGTATGGTGACCTCGACGTCAGCATCCTCGACGAGCGTCCGCCGGGACGGCAGCCGATCGCGACCGCGCTCCGGGGCGAGAGTCACCGCGCGCGCATCATGCAGTTCGTCGAGCGCGAGGTCGCGAAGGGACGGCAGGCGTACATCGTCTACCCGCTCGTCGAGGAGTCGGAGAAGGTCGACCTCAAGGCGGCGACGGTGGAGTTCGAGTCGCTCGCCGTCGGCCCGTTCGCCGGCCGCCGCCTCGCGCTCCTCCACGGGCGCATTCCCGCCGAGGAGCGCGACGCGACCATGCGCCGCTTCCGCGACGGCGCCATCGACGTCCTCGTCGCGACGACGGTGATCGAAGTGGGCATCGACGTGCCTAACGCGACGGTGATGGTCATCGAGCACCCCGAGCGCTTCGGCTTGTCGCAGCTCCACCAGCTGCGTGGGCGCGTCGGTCGCGGCGGCGAACAGAGCTACTGCGTGCTCCTCGGCGACGTCGGCGACGAAGCCCGCGCGCGCCTCGACGTCTTCGTCGGCACCGAGGACGGCTTCGAGATCGCGCGCGCCGACCTCTCGCTGCGCGGGATGGGCGACCTGTTCGGCGCGCGGCAGAGCGGGGAGCAGACCTTCCGCATCGCCGACCCGATCCGCGACGAGGCGTTGAACGAGATCGCCCGTGAGGCCGCCGACAAGCTGCTCACCGCCGACCCCGAGCTGGAGCAGAAGCAGCACGCCCCACTGCGTGTCGCGCTCCAGGGCCGCTATGCCCGCGCGCTGGAGCTGTTCCGGGTGGGGTGATTACGGTTTCGGCGCCGCGAGCCGGCGCTTGATGCGCTCCAGCTCGTCCTTCGTCGCCTGCAGCTCATCGCGCAGCTTCTTGACCTCTTCGTCGCGTGTGGCGGCCGCGGCCTCGTCGGGCTTCTGCGCGCTGAGCGCGCGATCGAGCGACGACAGCTGCACCGCGATCCGTCGCAGCGTCGTCGCCTCGCCGCGATGCGTGGCGTTGGGCGCGGCAAGGTAGCGGTCCAGCGCGGCGATCGCGTCGCGCGTGCTCGCGTCCTTGTTGGCCGGATCGAGCTTGTAGACGGCGCGCCAGTATCCGCTCTCGAGCGCCGCGGGAGTGTTGGGGTGCGCGGCGGCGAAGTCGGACAGCGTCTTGTCGGCGTCGGCGAAGGCGCCGCGGTCGGCCGCTCCCTGCGCGGCGAGGTAAGCGGCCGGCCACTCCCGCTCGGCGGCGGGGAGCATGAACTTCGGCCGGTGGACGCACCCCGTCGCGATCAGCATCACGGCGCCGGCGACGAGCGTCAGGCGCCGGCCATGCGTCATCGCCGTTAGGCGCCTCACGGCGGTGCCGCGCGCGACGCGTCTCACGATGCCGCCCCCTCGGCGATCTCTGCCCGGCGCGCTGCCGGGCGGCGCCCCTGCACCCGCGTCGGCAGGTTGATCGTGAACGTCGTCCCGACTCCGGGTTCGCTCTCGCAGGAGAGCGTGCCGCCATGGGCCTCGACGATCTCCTTCGCGATCGCCAGCCCGAGCCCTGTCCCCTTCTGCGACGCGCTGTCCTGGTTGTCCGCCTGGTAGAACTTCTCGAAGATGTGCGGCAGCTGCTCACCCGGAATGCCCGCGCCCGTGTCGTGGACCTCGATCACCACCGTGTCGTCCTGCCGCTCGGCGTTGAGCCCGACGTGGCCACCGGCGGCGGTGAACTTGATCGCGTTCGACAACAGGTTGCCGAGCACCTCGCTCATCCGGTCGGCGTCCCACAGCACCTCGTGCGGCGCGTCATCGCTCCAGGTGACGTGCAGTCCGATGCCGCGCTGCTGCGCGAGCACGCGGAAGCCGGCCTCGAGCTCGACGAGGAACGCGCGCAGCTCGATCGGCCGCGGCGCGATCGACCCGCCGCCGGCCTCGAACCGGCTGACGTCGAGCAGCTGCTTGGAGAGTCGCGCCAATGTCTGCGCCTGCGTCTCGACGGTGCGCAGGATCTCGCTCTGCTGCGGCGTCAACTCTCCGTACGCCCCGTCTTCCATTAGCTGCAGGTAGCCAAGGATCACGTTGATCGGCGTCTTCAGTTCGTGTGACGCGATCGAGACGAACTCCGCTTTCAGCTTGTCGAGCTCCGCGAGCTGCTTTGCCATCCGCTCATACGACAGCGCGAGTCGTCCGAACTCGTCGCGACGCGTCGGGTTCACCGCCAGCTTGTACTCGAACTCGCCCTCGGCGATCTGGTGCATCCCGTGCTCGAACTCGCGCACCGGCCGGCTGATCGCGCGCATCAGCCAGGCCGCGATGAGCGTCGCGAGCAGGATGGCACCGCTGGCGGCGAGCGCCGCGACGCGTCCTGCTTCCTCGACCGCCGCTGCTGTCTCCTCGACGCGCTGGCTCGTCCGCTCACGGAGCGACCGCTCGGCGATCGCGACCACACGCTCGACGCGCCCGATCGCCGGGACGACACGCGTCGTCGAGATGCGCTCGGCATCCACGCCGTGATTGCCGAGCGCGGCGAGATACTCGTCGGGTGCGGTCTGCGCGACTTCCTTCGACGCCGTGCGAATGTCGCGCGCCGCGGTGTCGAGATCATAACGCTCGAGGCTGTCCGCCATCGACGCGATCGCGTCGATGGCGTGCGTCATCGCGTCGCGGCTGCCGGCATCGTGGACGAAGAGGAGCGCCGTCTCCGCGCGGCGAAGGTCGTCGACCGACGAACGGATGCGTCCGAGCAGGAGCGACGCCGCGAATTCGCGATCGCGAAGTGAGCGCGTCGCGCGGTGCACTCCCTGCAGCGACTGGTACGAGATCGCGACCGGCGCGATCAGGAGCAGCAGAATCGCGCCCAGTGCGAGCGCGAGTTTCGCGCGAATCGTCATCGCGCGAGCGTGACGGGGCGCATGCAAGCCGCGTTTCGGATCACCGAAACAGAGTGGCTCGCCAGAGGCATCGTATCCGGCAGGGTCGTTCCCGGTCGTGCGTGAAGGAGCAGGGTCGCGCCGCGCACCGCCGTCGGCGTGGGACGCGTGCCGCGCGAGCGGCGGACTACATGTAATCGAGCCTTGCAACTGCTACGCCGCAACCCGGGTGAGCGTTGACCCCACCCGCTGCCCCGGATAGCTTCGGTGACTCCCCTCAATGAACCAGTACCAATGAGCTCTCCCACGTTCGCGAGAATCGAGGAGCTGAAGACGCACGCCGGGCAGACGGTGACGGTCCGCGGCTGGGTCACCCATCTCCGTTCTTCCGGAAAAATTGCCTTCATCGTCCTCCGCGACGGAAGTGGGTCGCTGCAGGCGGTCCTCGTCAAGAACCAGGTCTCGCCCGAGAGCTGGGCCCGTTTCGCCGAGCTGACGCAGGAGACCTCGATCGCCGTCACCGGCGAAGTGCGCATCGACGCGCGCGCGCCGGGCGGCGTCGAGATGGGCGCGAACGAGCTGCAGATCCTTGGCGCGAGCCCGATCGACTATCCGATCCAGCCCAAGGAGCACGGCGTCGATTTTCTCATGGACCATCGCCACTTCTGGCTGCGCAGCCCGCGCCAGGCGGCGATCATGCGCGTTCGCAACGAGATCGAGCAGGGGATCCACGACTTATTCTACGAGCGTGGCTTCCTGCGCATCGACACGCCGATCCTGACCGCGGCGATCGGCGAACGCAGTGGTCTCTTCGCCACCGAATACTTCGACGAAGGGACCGCCTATCTCGCGCAGACCGGTCAGCTCTATGGCGAAGCCGCGGCCGCCGCGTTCGGAAAGATCTACACCTTCGGCCCGACGTTTCGCGCCGAGAAGTCGAAGACGCGCCGCCACCTCACCGAGTTCTGGATGATCGAGCCCGAAGTCGCGTTCAACGATTCGGCGGCGAACATGCGACTCCAGGAAGATTTCGTGTCGTACCTCGTGCAGCGCTGCCTGGAGCGCCGTAAGGCAGAGCTGCTCGAGCTCGAGCGCGACCTCGCGCCGCTCGAGCGGGTCAAGCCGCCATTCGTGCGCCTCGACTACGGCGACGCGGTCACTCTCGTCCAGAAGAAGGGCAGCACCACGCAGTGGGGCGAGGACCTCGGCGCCGAGGACGAGGCGCTGATCGTCGCCGACTATGACCGCCCCGTCTTCGTGATGAACTATCCGAAGGAAGCGAAGGCGTTCTACATGAAGGAGAATCCCGACGATCCGCGGACGGTACTCTGCGACGACTGCCTCGCCCCGGAAGGCTACGGCGAGATCATCGGTGGCTCACAGCGCGAGGACGACTACGACAAGCTCGTGAAGCGCATCCAGGAGGAAGGCCTCCCGATGGAGGCTTACGGCTGGTACCTCGACCTGCGGAAGTACGGCACATTCGTCCACGCCGGCTTCGGCCTCGGCCTCGAGCGAACGGTCGCATGGATCTGCGGTCTGCCTCACGTCCGCGAAGCGATCCCGTTCGCGAGGATGATGCATAGGCTTCGCCCGTAGCGCCTTGACTCGCTATGACACTGCGATGAAGAGATGATCGAGACTCCGATAGAGAGATAAGACAGGAGAGAACCCGCCAGGCGGAACGGCAACCGTGGGCGTGCCGGCAATCGCAATCGTTGTTTCGTCGCTTGTCTCTCCTCCCTCGATCGGAGTCTCGATCATCTCTCGTCGCCGTGTTGACCAGCGTCCCGGCGCGACAGCTTGACCTCATCCCACAACTCATCGAGCACACTCAGTCCCGCGCTCTTCACGTCGATCCCTCTCGCCTTCGCGAGCAACTCGACCGCTTCGAACCGGCGCGCGAACTTGGTGTTCGCCCGGTCGAGTGCGACCGACGCATGAACGCCTGCCTTGCGGCAGAGATTCACCGCGGCAAAGAGCAGGTCTCCGAGCTCGTCCTCCAGGCGGTCGACGCGCGCGGCTGACTCGGTCACGCTTTCGTCAGGATGCGCGGTGAGCTCGTCGCGCACTTCGCGCAGCTCCTCCTCGACCTTCTCCGCCGGACCGGATGCGTCGGGCCAGTCGAAGCCGACGCCGGCGGCGCGATCCTGCAGCCGGTGCGCCCGGTGCAGCGCGGGAAGATCGACGGGCAATCCATCGACGATCGACACGCGCGTCTTCGCCTTCATCCTTTCCCACGCCACCTTTTCGCCGTCGCCATAGAGGTGGGGATGTCGTGCGCGCATCTTGGCGATCAGCGTATCGGCCACGTCGCGCAGGCTGAACGCGCCGCGCTCTTCGGCGATCACTGAGTGAAAGAGCACCTGCAGCAGCAGGTCGCCGAGCTCCGCGCGAATCTCGGCGTCGTTCTCCGCGCGCAGCGCGTCGTCGAGCTCGTGCGCTTCCTCGATCAGGTATGGACGCAGCGACTGGTGCGTCTGCGCTGCGTCCCAGTCGCAACGCGCGCGCAGGTCGCGCATCAGCGCGAGCGTATCATCAAGCGACGATTCGTCTTGCATGGCCATGGGGTGGTCCGTATACTAAGCCCGCGTCGAATGACAGAGCAACCGAGTGACACTAGCCGCGCCTGGGTCGAGGTCGACCTCGGCGCGTTGCGTCGAAATGGGGGCGCGATTGCGCGCCATGCAGGCGTTCCGCTCCTTCCAATGGTGAAGGCGGACGCATACGGCCTCGGGGCCGTCGCGGCCGTGCGCGCGCTCGAGCCACTCTCACCGTGGGGCTACGGCGTTGCGATGCCGAGTGAAGGACGCGCGCTTCGCGACGCCGGCATCGAGCGGTCGATCCTCGTCTTCTCGCCGATCCTGCCCGGCGATTTCGCCGCCACGCGTGAGGCGCGCCTCACGCCGGTCCTCGGGGATGCGACCACGATCGCGGCCTGGGTCGAGTCGGGTGGCGGCGATTGGCACCTCGGTATCGATACCGGAATGTCGCGCGCCGGAACGAGGTGGGATCGCGTCGGCGATCTCGCGGAGCTCGTTCGCGCCGCGCCGCCCGAGGGCGCGTGTACGCATTGCCAGAACGGCGCCGATACGACGAGCGTCAGGCAGCAGCGCGAGCGCTTCGACATCGCCGTCGCAATGCTGCCGCGTCGCCCGGCTCTGCTCCACGCCGAGAACGGCCCCGCTGTCGAGCATCTCGACGCTCCGTCGACGATGGACTTCGTCCGCCCCGGAATCTTCCTCTACGGCGTCTCGAGCGGTCACGGTGCGCGCATCGAGCCGGAGCCGGTGGTGAGCGTTCGCGCGCGGGTGGTCGAGGTGCGGAGCGTGCCTGACGGTGCCGGCGTCAGCTACAACGAAACCTGGCACGCGCGCGGGCCGCGGCGCATCGCCACGCTGTCGATCGGCTACGCCGACGGCTACCGCCGCGCACTCTCGAGTCGCGGTGTCGTGCTGATCAACGGCGTGCGCACCATCGTCGCCGGGCTCGTGACGATGGACATGACGATGGTCGACGTCACCGCCGCGGCCTGCGCGCCGGGCGACGTCGCGACGCTCATCGGTGAGTCGGACCCCGACCGCCTAACGGTCGCCGATGTCGCCGCGACCGGGGAGCTCTCGCCCTACGAGCTGCTCACGGGCCTCGGGCCGCGCCTGCCGCGCATCTACGAGCGCGCGGCGTGACGCGCCGCGCGCTCATCCTCGTCCTCGACGGCGTCGGCGCCGGTGCCGCTCCCGACGCGGCGGCGTACGGCGATGTCGGCAGCGACACGCTCGGCAACCTCGCGCGCGCGGTGGGCGGCTTGTCGCTCCCGAATCTCGAGGCGGCGGGACTCGGCCACATCAAGCAGATCGCCGGCGTCGCGGCGGTGTCGTCGCCGCGCGGAGCGACGGGGATGATGTGTCCGCGCAGTGCCGGCAAGGACAGCACGACCGGACATTGGGAGATCGCCGGCGTCCATCTCGCCAAGCCATTTCCCACGTACCCTAACGGATTTCCGGCAGACATCATCAGCCGGTTCGAGCAGGAGACGGGGCGCGGCGTCATCGGCAACGTCGTCGGCAGCGGGACTGCGATCATCGACGACTTCGGCGCCGAGCATGTCCGCACCGGAAAGCTCATCGTCTACACGTCCGCCGATTCTGTCTTTCAGGTGGCGGCCCACGAGTCGATCGTCCCGCTCCCCGAGCTCTACGCGGCGTGCGAGAAAGCGCGCGCGATGCTCGTTGCGCCGAACGACGTCTCCCGTGTGATCGCCCGCCCGTTCACCGGCGAGGCTGGTGCGTTCAAGCGGACCGCCAACCGTCGCGACTTCTCGATCGCTCCACCCGGCGAGACGCTCCTCGATGCGCTCGCCGCTCGCGGAATCCCGCGCACCGGCGTGGGAAAAGTCGACGATCTCTTCGCCGGACGGAACATCCGCACTCAGCACACGAGCTCGAACGCCGAGGGGATCGAGTTGATCCTGAAATGGATTCGCAGCGAACAGGTTGGGCTTTGCTTCGCCAATCTGGTAGATTTCGATCAGCTCTTCGGGCACAGAAACGACGTTGCGGGGTTTTATGCTGCGCTCCGCGAGCTCGACCGTGCTCTGCCTTCGATGCTCGACGCCCTTCGCGAGGACGATCTCCTGTTCATCACCGCCGACCACGGCAACGACCCGACGACCGCATCCACCGATCACGCGCGAGAGTGCGTGCCGTTGCTGGTGCTCGGTCCCGCGGTGCGTCCCGTCTCGCTCGGCGTGCTCGAGACGTTCTCCGATCTCGGCGCGACCGTGGCGGACTGGCTCGGGATCTCTTTCCGCGGCCGCGGAAAGTCGTTCGCTCCGGTGGCGATCAACGGATGACGGCTCTCGACCGGGCGACGATCGACAAGCTCCGCGCCGCCGCGACCGAAGCGATGAACCGCGCCTACGCGCCGTACTCGCGCTTCCAGGTCGGCGCCGCGCTCCTCGCGCGCGACGGCTCGATCGTCGGCGGCTGCAATGTCGAGAACGCGTCGTACGGCGCGGCGATCTGCGCCGAGCGGACGGCGGTGACGTCGGCGGTCGCGCGCGGGCTGCGCGAGTTCGATGCGCTCGTACTCGTCACCAACGCCAGCGAACCGACGCCGCCGTGCGGCATCTGTCGCCAGGTGCTCGTCGAGTTCGCGCCGGAGCTGCCGATCGTGAGCTTCGCCGGTCGTGAAGAAGCGCGCTGGTCTCTGGCCGACCTCATGCCGCAGCCCTTCGTCCCCGAATCGATGGAGCGCGCATGAAGCTGGGCAAGGTGGTCGGGACAGTCGTCGCCACGCGGAAGGATCCGTCGCTCGCTTCGCTCAAGCTGCTGGTGGTCGAGAACATGACGACCGCGCTCGAGAAGGAGGGCGGCTACGTCGTCGCGGTCGACAGTGTCGGAGCGGGTGTTGGTGAGGTTGTGTTGTACGCCACCGGGAGCTCGGCCCGCCTGACGGCGGTGACGAAGGACCGGCCGGTGGATGCCGTGATCATGGGAATCGTTGATTGCTTCGACGTCGAGGGCAAGAGTGTCAGTCTGGCGTAAATACGTAGTGCTCCTCGCGGCAGCGTTAGGCGCGGCCGCGTGCACCGAAAAGCTCGAGAGCGGCCGTGCCTGTCCGGCGCTCTGTCCGATCGAGGAAGTCGGGATCGTCGATACCACGATCCAGGGAATCACCCTCGACACCGTCGTCTACCCGGGGCCGCCCGTCGGCAGCGAGGGGACGGTCCTCCTGCTCACGCGCACCGACGGCGCGCTCGACCTGCGCGGCGTCTTTCGCTTCGACTCGCTGCCGGCGGTGTTCGTCAAGCACAAGCCGGACAGCTCGGCGCAGGACACCACGCACTACGACATCAAGGCCATCGCCGGCGCGCGGATCCTCGTCGTCGGCGACACGACGCCGACGGCGCCGCCGCTTCCGACCGACTCGGTGACGATCGTCGCCTATGACGTCGACACCACCGGCGTCCTCGACACCGCGGTCGCGCCGATCGCCGCGCTGTTCACGCCGGCACGCGAGATCGGGCGCCGGCGCATTCGCGCCGAGGCGATCCGCGACACGTTCTCGATTCCGCTGAGCGATGTCGCGGTGCTGGGCAAGATCCAAGGGCACACCGCGCTGCGCGTCGGGCTCCGCATCGAGTCCGGCGGCAACACCGCGATCCGGTTGATCGCGAGTGGCGGTGGCGCGCTGACGACGGTCGAGTTCCGTCCGTCGTCGACGACCGATTCGACGCAGGCGGATTCGCTCGTGTCGTTCAGCGTCAACTCGACGACACCGACCGACGATGCGACGCAGGCCGCGAATCTTCGCGACTACACGCTCGTCGTGAAGGGGACTCCACCGCCGCCCGTCGGAGAGCTCGCGGTCGGCGGAATTCGCGGGCGCCGGGTGTACATGAACCTCGACATCCCGAAGCGCCTGCTCGACTCGACCCAGATCGTGCGCGCGACGCTTCGCCTGAACCAGGTCGCGAGCCCGCTCGCGAGCGCCGCCGATACCGGCCAGCTGCGCGTGCTGCTCGCGACCGCGCTCACCAGCGTCACCGACATCACGAAGCGCTCGCTCTTTCACGAGAACGTCAACTTCAACGGGACGTACTGGTTCGGCGCGACCACGGGCCTGCGTGGCATCCTGATGGCGGCCGATACCAACGCCAGTCGCTCGATCGAGATCGCGCCGATCCTTCGCCAGTGGGCGGGGACCGACCCGGCCAAGCAGCCGCACGCGATCATCCTCTCGCTGCCGACCGAGGGCATCTCGCCACTCGAGCTCCGCTTCGCATCGCTGGAGGCAACGCCGGCGCTGCGTCCGTCTCTCCAGATCACTTACGTGCCGCGCAACGCGCCGGGAATTCCGTGATGTCGTCCACCACTCGTCCCATCTGCCTGACGCGCGTGACGCTGGCTGCATCGCTGCTCGCGATGTTCGCGCTGTCGGGCGCGAAAGCCGCCGAAGCGCAGGGGTCCGCCGCATCGCAGGGTTTCGGCTACCCGCCCGGTCAGCTCGGATCGCGCGCGAGCGCGAGCGTCGGCGCCTTCACCGAGTTTGACGAGTCCACGCCGCTCAACCCGTCAGCGCTGCTTGGCTGGCGGAACGCCGGCGTGCACTTCCAGTACGAGCCCGAGTTCCGCACCACCGAAGCGAATGGCGCGACCATCCGCAGCGCCGTCAACCGCGTGCCGGTCGTGCTGGCGGCGCTCCCTGTCGGCTCCCGCTCGGTGATCGCGCTGTCGCTCTCCACGCTGCTCGACCGGACGTGGGGGACCGACGTCGTCGATCGCCGGCTCGTCGGCGCCGAGTCGCTCTACGTGAACGAGATCTCCAGCTCCGACGGCGGGATGAACGACATCCGCGTCGCCGGTGCGTTCCGTGTCCGCGACTGGCTAGACGTCGGCGTCGGCGCGCATGCGATCGTCGGCCTCGACCGGTTCAACCAGACGGTGGTCCTCTCGCGCACCGACCCGCGCGTCGACACCACGAAGTCCACCGAGTTCAGCCCGTACGGGCAGAGCGCCGACATCCGCTTCTCCGGCAGCGCGCTGTCGGCCGGCGTCACCGTCAGGCCTAACCGTCACCTCTCGGTCGCGCTCTCGGCCCGGCGCGGCGAGAACGTGACGCTGACGCGCCGCGACTCGACGCTCGGCACCGCCCGCGTCCCCGACCGTCTCGGTGCCGGGATCGCCTGGGAGCTGGTGCCGCGGACCACGTTGGCCGCCGACGCCGACTGGACCGGCTGGAGCTCGCTGGCACCACTGAGCACGCAGTCGAAGCCGCAGGACGCGTTAGGCCTGTCGATCGGTGTCGAGACGCCGGGCCCGCGATTCGCCGGCCGCGCGCTGACCGTGCGCGGGGGCTTCCGTCATCGCGAGCTGGCTTACACCGCCCCGGTCGGCAGCTCGGGCGGCGCGCCGGTGTTCAGCCAGGTGAAGGAGAACGCCGTCGGCCTCGGGCTCAGCGCGCCGTTCGCCTACGACCGCGCGCTCCTCCAGATCTACGGCCAGCGCGCGCTCCGCAACGTCGCCGCGGAGAAGAGCTTCACGTTCGGCGTGGGCATCTCGATTCGCCCCTGAGCGGATGACGGAAAGCGCCGAGACGCTGGCCCCGCTCATCCTGGTCGCCGACGACGTGCCGGCGAACGTCGAGCTCCTCTTCGACCAGCTGCACACGCTCGGCTACCGGACGATCTCGGCCCACGACGGGCCGAGCGCGCTCGCGTCGTGCTTCGAGTTCCGCCCCGAGCTCTGCATCCTCGACGTCTCGATGCCGGCCGGCGATCTCGGCATCGACGACCGCTCGACCGGCTTCGAGGTCTGCCGGCGCATCAAGCGCGACCCGCGCAGCGCCCGCATCCCGGTCATCTTCGTCACCGCGCTCAACGACACCACCGATCGCGTGCGGGCGATCGAAGCCGGCGGCGACGACTTCCTCACCAAGCCGCACAACCGCCTCGTCCTCGGCGCCCGCGTTCGCTCGCTCATCAAGCTCAAGGCGGCGACCGACGCACTCGAGGAGTCGTTCCGCAAGATGCGCGAGCTGGAGAAGGTCCGCGACGACCTGATGAAGATGATCGTCCACGACCTCAAGAGCCCGTTGACGACCGTGCTCGCCACGCTCGAGATGGTGACCGACGGCGACTTCGGCGCCATCAGCTCGGAGCAGCGCCGCGCGTTAGGCGATGCGGAAGCGAAGGCCGAGGACCTGCTGGCGCTGATCGAGGACCTCCTCGAGGTGGCGCGACTCGAGGAGACGACGATCACCCTCCAGGTCGCGGCGACGGCACCGGCCGCGCTCCTCTCGGAGATCGTCCACGAGTGGCGGCTGCGCTTCCAGCAGGAGGGGATCAAGGTGACGGTGGACGTCAGCGACGACGTCCCGATCTTCGAGGCCGATCCGACGCTGCTCCGGCGCGTCTTCGCGAACCTGATCCAGAACGCGGTCACGCACACCGCACGCGCGGTCGAGCTCCAGCTCGGCGCCCGCGCCGACAGCGACGGGGTGCTCTTCACCGTCGCCGACAACGGCCCCGGGATCCCGAAGGAGTATCAGGAGCTGATCTTCCGCAAGTTCGAGCAGGTCCGCACGCCTAACGCTCCGCGCGTCCGCAGCTCGGGACTCGGCCTCGCCTTCTGCAAGCTCGCCGTCGAAGCGCACGGCGGCCGGATCTGGGTCCAGAGCGAGGAGGGGAAGGGAAGCGCGTTCCACTTCTGGCTACCGCTCAGACCGCCCGCGCTGACCGCCGTCGTGCGGTCCGGCGCGTAGCGCGCGAGCTATGACACCGCGATAAAGAAATGATCGAGACTCCGATCGAGAGATAAGCGAGGAGCGAAGCAGCTGCGCGGGACGACAGCGGCGGGTGTGCCGGTAACATCAATCGTTGTTTCGTCGCTGATCTCTTCTCTCTCGATCGGAGTCTCGATCATCTCTCATCGCCGTGTTGAACGCGGAACGCACAGCATCGCTCCTCGCTCTTCGCACTGCGGCGGGGCAATGGCACCGAGAGAAACGACGAAGGGGCACCCAACCTCGGGTGCCCCTTCGAACTGCTTCAGCGCTTCGCGCTGATCATCAGTCGATCCGCTTGAGCTCCACTCTCCGGTTCATCGCACGGCCGGAGACCGACCCGTTCCCGCTGACCGGCTGGTCCGGTCCGTAGCCGCGGGCGACCAGGCGATCGGCGTTCACGCCGCGCATGATCAGGTAGGCGCGCACCGCTTCGGCGCGCTGCACCGAGAGGCGGACGTTGGTGGTGTACTTGCCGTGCGAGTCGGTGTGGCCGGCGACTTCGACCTTGATCTCGGGGGAAGCGTTGAGCTGCTTCGCCACCTCGTCGAGGATCAGCATCGAGCTCGGGAGCAGGTCGTCCTTCGACGGCTCGAAGTTCACGCCGCGGAGGGTGACCGTGCGCTCGTTAGGCTTGAACAGCGGCGCCGGGCAGCCGATCGAGTCCACCGCCGATCCAGCCGGCGAGTCCGGGCACTTGTCGCGTGAATCTGGGACACCATCCTTGTCCGCGTCGGCTTCAGCGACCGGAGTCGCGCAGCCGACCGAGTTCACCGCGGTGCCGGCCGGCGTCGCCGGGCAGCGGTCGCGATCGTCAGGCACGCCGTCATTGTCGCTGTCCGATGCGAGCGCGCAGCCATGGCCATCGACGGCAGCGCCGGGACGCGTCGTCGGGCAGAGATCCTTCGGATCGATCACCCCGTCGTTGTCGCTGTCATAGTAGACCGGGCATCCCGCACCGTCGACGCTCGAGTTGGAGGGCGTGTTCGCGCACTGGTCGTTGGCGTCGGGAATCCCGTCGCCGTCGCTGTCACGCGCCGGCGCGGCCGCAACCGGCGCAGGCGCCGGAGCGGGTGCGGCGACGATCGGCTTCGCCGCCACCTTCTCCTTCGCGTGGCCGACCCAGAGCGGGAAGCTGATCCCCGCCTGCACCGAGCGATTCGTGTTGCGGAGCGCCGTGCCCGAGATCGGATGCGTGATGTAATCGATCACGCCATCGACTCGCAGCGACATGAAGTTGCTTGGCGCGTAGCGCAGGCCAACGAGCCCGCTGTAGCCGAGGTCACGCATGGTCGGGCTGACCGCGCTCTTCGACGTGTACTGATTGCGGACCCCGCCGACGCCGAGGATCACGGAGAGCGGGCCGAACGCCGGCGCGTAGTTGTAGCGGACGTGCACCGGGAGCATCTGCACCTGGCCGAGTGCGGGTCCGAAGTTGTACGAGTAGTACGATGCATCGCCCTCGAGCATGAACGTCGCCAGCCCCGAGCCCGAGGCGAGCGTCAGGCGCGCGCCGCCGGATGTGAGCGTCCCGTACGGGAAGACCGGGTCGAAGCGTGCGGCGCTTCCGAAGCCACCGATCTCGATGAAGCCCTGCGCGCCAGCAGGGAGCGCGGCGCCCGCCAGTGCGGCGGCGAACAGCGTTGATCTGACGAGTGTGGATCTCATGGTCATGCCTCGAAGGGGGACGGCGTCTGGCTCGCTCTGCAGCCGCATGTGGTGGCAAGTGCGCGTCGCTTCGCGGTACGCCCGAAGCACCGTGCCTCGCCGGTTATCTGTAAAACGGACGCATCAATTCGGTCCGGGTTACGGTGCGCGCGCGTTGACCCCCTGAAATCGCGATCGGCGCGTCGCGCCAACCGGCTGCGAGCGCTATATTTAGACGTTTGCACCTAACGTCCCGCGCGACACGGATCATGACGCTCAGCGCCCGCCCCACCGTCTACATCGAGACCTACGGCTGCCAGATGAACGTCAGCGACTCCGAGCTGATGCTCGGAAAGCTGGCGGCCAGCGGGTACGATGCCGTCGACAAGCCGGACGGCGCCGACGTGATCCTCGTGAACACCTGCGCCATACGCGACCACGCCGAGCAGCGCGTCATCGGACGACTCGGCGAGTTGAAGCGGTTCATGGGGCCGAAGACCGTCGTCGGCGTCACCGGGTGCATGGCGCAACGGTTGGGCGCGCAGATCCTCGACAAGGCGAAGCACGTCAGCCTGGTGATCGGGCCGGACGGCTATCGGGCGCTGCCCGCTCTCGTCGACGGCGCGCGCAGCGGCGAGCGCTCGATCGCGACCAGCTTCGACATCGAGGAGCACTACGAGGACTTCACCCCGCGCCGCTTCGACAAGGTGAAGGCCTGGATCCCCGTGCAGCGCGGCTGCGACTACAAGTGCACCTACTGCATCGTCCCGACGACGCGCGGCGCCGAGCGCTCGCGACGGCTCGATGAAGTCGTCCGTGAGACGCGCGAGGTGGTCGCCGATGGAATGACCGAGATCGTCCTGCTCGGCCAGACGGTCAACTCGTACAACGACGGCAGCCACGACTTCGCCGACCTCCTCCGCGCCGTCGGCGCCGTGCCGGGGGTGAAGCGCATCCGATTCACCAGTCCGCACCCTAACGATTTCAGCGATCGCGTCATCGCCGCGATGGCGGATACGGCGGCGGTCTGCGAGCACGTGCACCTGCCGATGCAGAGCGGGTCAACGCGCGTGCTGAAGCGGATGCTGCGCCGCTACACGCGCGAAGGCTACTTCGACTGCGTCGCCCGGTTGCGCGCGGCAATCCCCGGACTCGCGTTGACGACGGACGTCATCGTCGGATTTCCCGGCGAAACCGACGAGGACTTCGAGGAGACGCTGAGCGCGGTGCGCGAGCTGGCGTTCGAGGATGCGTTCACCTTCAAGTTCTCTCCCCGCGACGGCACGCCCGCGACGCGGATGCCGGCCAGCGAAACGGTGCCTGACGACGTCGCGTCGGAGCGGCTCGCGCGACTGATCGACACCGTGCGTTCGGCTTCACGAGCGCGGAACATGACGCTGCTCGGGACGCGACACGAGGTGCTGGTCGAAAAGTCCGCGCGCCGCGGCGCGGAGCTGGTCCAGGCGAGGACGCGCGACTTCAAGACGGTGCTGCTACCCGGCGACGAGTCACTCGTCGGCAAGTATTTCAACGTCGAGCTCACCGGAACGACTGGCTCGACCTTCACCGGCGCCGTCGTTCGCGAGCGGCTGCCACTGCCCATGGCCGGATGAAAAATCTCAACGAGGACGAGATCATCGAGGTCTACAAGCAGGTGAGCGCGCAGGTGCCGAACTTCTGCGGTTGCGCGAAATGCCGTGATGACGCGATCTCGCTCGCGCTGAACCATGTTCGTCCCCGGTATGCGACTGGCGAGCCGCCTGACGGCGCGGTGCTGTCCCGCATCGAGCTGCGGTCGGACAAGGGCCAGGCGGAGCTCATCTCGGTGGTGATGGACGCAGTCAGGCAGGTGGCGGCGCGCCCGCGCCACCCCACGCCACCTCTCGGGTCGCCGGTCGTGCGCTGATCGCCGGCGCGATCGCGGCGGCGCGGGCGGAGGATGCCACGTGCCACTCATCGCGATCGCGCTGCTCTCGTACGGTGCCGGGCTGCTGGCCGGGCTCGCCGGAGCGTTAGGCAGCGGCGCACTGCTCGCCGTCGTGGCCTCGGCCGCGGCGCTCATCCGGCGCAGCGCGATCCTCGGTGCGGTCGCGCTCCTCGTCGCCGCCGGCACCGCGGTCGGCCGGGCGGTCGAGCGCGCCGATCACGGCTGTGCGGTCGAGGTGGCGTCGCGCCGCGAGTGGACGCTCGAGCCGGTGCTGGCACTCGCAGCGGGGGAGTCGGGCGAGGTATCGATCATCGCCGGCCGATGCCGCATGCACGGCTGGGCGAGCGTGATCGCTGGCCACGCCGATGCCGGCCAGCCGGTGCTCGCGCGCGGCGTCCCGCGGCTTGGGGCACGCGGGCTCGCGTTAGGCGCGGTGCGGCTGCTGCGACCGGCCGGCCACACCGGGGTCCTGGCGCGCTGGCGCGGCGCGGCCACCCGAACGGTCGACGATGCGTTCGGTCCCGACGCTCCGCTGGCGAAGGCGCTCCTCGTCGCCGACACCCGATCGCTGTCGCAGGCGATCCGCGACGAGTTCGCGGCTGCGGGGCTCGTCCACATGTTGTCGATCTCCGGGCTGCACGTGGGGCTCATCGCGCTCGCCGTGACCATCGCGTTAGGCGCGCTCGGGCTGCCGCGCGCTCGCGCCGCATGGGGAAGCGTCGCGCTCACCACGCTCTACGTGGCGATGATCGGCGCACCGGCGCCCGCGGTGCGAGCAGTGGCGATGCTCGCCGCCGCCGAGGCATCGCGGGTGATGCAGCGTCCGACCTCGGCGTGGGCTGCGCTGGCGATCGGCGCGGCTGCGCCATTGGTGGATCCCCACCTCGTTGCCGACATCGGCTACCAGCTGAGCGTCGCCGGGATGGTGGCACTGATCGCTGCTGGCTCCCTCGAGCGCCGATCGGTTCGCGGACGAGTGACCGGATGGCGGCACGCAGCAGTGGTCGCGCTGGTGACGTCGATCATCGCCTGCCTCGTCACCGGTCCGCTGGTGGCGTGGCGCTTCGGGCGTGCGAGCCTGATCGCGCCGGTCGCCAATCTCGCCGCATCGCCGCTGATGACGATCGCGCAGCCGATGCTCTTTCTCGCCTTGCTGCTCGGGTGGTGGCCGGCGGCGGCGCGATTCGTCGCCGGGGCCGCGCACCCGGCGCTCGCCGCATTCGAATGGGTGGCGCATACCGCGGCCGGCGTTCCCGGTGCGCAGGTCGAGGTGTCAGCGACGTCGGCCGCGCTGGTCGTGGCAGCGGCTGGCGCGGTCCTCCTCGTCGTGGCCTGCATGTCGCACGATCCGTGGCGTCCGCTCATCGGCGGAGTGGCATGCGCGGTCGCGATCCCGCTGATCCCGGTCGTGCCTCGGCCGTTAGGCGGGCTGGAGCTGCACATGATCGACGTCGGCCAGGGCGACGCGCTCGCGCTGCGCACCCCGCGCGGTCGCTGGATCGTCGTCGACGCCGGACGGTCGTGGGCCGGGGGCGATGCCGGGCGAAGCACCGTCGTCCCCTACCTGCGGAGCCGCGGCGGCGAGGTCGTCGCGTTCGTGCTCTCGCATCCGCACATGGACCACGTCGGCGGCGCGTCGAGCGTGATCCTCGCCACGCATCCCCATCTCTATCTCGATCCGGGTTTTCCCGGCGCGAGCGGGAGCTACCTGTCCTCCCTCGCCGCGGTGCGCACGACCGGAGCGCGCTGGGAACGCATCAGGCCCGGCGACTCGCTCGACGTCGACGGGGTGATGCTCCGGTTCCTGGCCCCCGACTCGGCATGGACTGCTGCGCTCGACGACGCCAACCTGGCGAGCAGCGTCGTGAGCGTTCGATACGGCAAGGTGCGCTTCCTCCTCACGGGCGACGCCGAGGCGCCGGAGGAGGAATGGATGCTCGACCACGACAGCCTCGCGCTTGGCGCGTCGGTGCTCAAGGTCGGGCATCACGGCAGCATCACGAGCACGACACCTGCATTCCTCGGTGCGGTTCATCCCCGGCTGGCGCTGATCTCCGTCGGCGCCGGGAACAGCTACGGGCATCCCGGTGCAGAAGTGTTGCGGGAGCTGGCCGCGAGTGGGGTACAGGTGCTACGAACCGACCGGCTCGGGACCATCGTCGTCCGCACTGACGGCGTGGCCCTCTCCGTGCAGACTGAGCAGCGCGAATGGGACCTTTCGCCAGTATCGTCAGTGGATCGTCCGTGAGCTTGGTCGGCCGTTCGGGACGATTTCGGTCGAGCCGTTGACCTTGCGCCCACTCGTCGGACGGGCGCTGCAGCTGCCTGACGGTCTGCTGAAACGCTATCCCGAGCTGGGCGAGGCGCGGTGGCGCAGCGGCGGACTTCCACCGCGCGTCGGCGGCTGGTTCCTCGGACGTCGTTCGGTGGCGGCCATCACTCTATGGCGCACCGTATTCGTCGCGCCGGGGGTGACGCTCGACCCCGGGCTGCTCTTGCACGAGCTGGGACACGTACGGCAGTTTGGGGCCTCGTGGTGGTTTCCGCTGCGATACATCTGGGAGAGCGTCAGGCGCGGCTATTCGCGCAACAGATACGAGCACGAAGCGCAGGCGTACGCTGATGGTCGCCTGCGTTCGACCAACCTTTCAACCCACGCCTGACCGTGGTCCAGCATACCGCCACCTCCGTCGTCACGATCGAGCGATACATCATCGAGCAGGAGCGCCTGTATCCGGAGGCGACCGGCGAGCTGTCGGGGATCCTCTACGACATCTGCCTCGCCGCGAAGATGATCGCGAACAAGGTTCGCCGCGCCGGGCTTGTGGACATCCTCGGCGCGACGGGCTTCGACAACGTGCAGGGTGAGGACGTCCAGAAGCTCGACGTCTTCGCCAACGAGACCATCGTCAAGGCCATGGACCATGGCGGCCGGCTCTGCGCGATGGCGAGCGAGGAGGAACCGGGGATCATCCCGATTCCCGACGGCTTCAAGTGCGGCAAGTACTGCCTGCTCTTCGATCCGCTCGACGGGTCGTCGAACATCGACGTGAACGTCCCGGTCGGGACGATCTTCTCGGTGGTTCGGAAGATCACGCGCGGCGTGCGCGGCGAGATGGAGGACATGCTGCAGCCGGGTCGGCGACAGGTCGCGGCCGGCTACGTGATCTACGGGTCGAGCACGATGCTCGTGTACACGACAGGGCAGGGCGCGCACGGCTTCACGTACGATCCGTCGATCGGCGAATTCCTCCTCTCGCACCCCGACATCCGCATCCCGTCGATGCCGCGCTACCTCTCGGTGAACGACGCGTACGAGAGCCAGTGGGAGGAGCCGGTCCGCTCGCTCATGCGGAAGTATCGCGGCCTCGAGGGCGATCGTCGCGCGCTCAGCGTGCGCTACGTCGGCTCACTCGTCGCCGACTTCCACCGCAACCTCCTTGGCGGCGGCATCTTCTGCTACCCGAAGAACACGCGCCGCCCCAACGGCAAGCTGCGCCTCCTGTACGAGGCGAATCCGCTCGCCTTCATCGTCGAGCAGGCCGGCGGCGCCGCGTGCGATGGCACGACCAGGATCCTCGACCTGCAGCCGACGGAGCTGCACCAGCGCACCCCCTTGTACATCGGCAGCAAGGCGGAGGTGGAGCTGGCGCATGAGACACTGCGCGGCGGCGCTGTTGCGGTGGCGTAGGATGGCTCCGCGGTGCGCCGGCCGTTAGCCATTAGCCGTTAGGGTCGAGCAACGGCGGGACGCGCGGCGTTCTCGCAATGCGGGAACGCTCGGCACTGCGGGAAAGGTGGTCCCCGAGCGCATGCAGCATTCGCGAATCTCGTCGATTTCGACTTCGAGAGGTGCGTAATCCTGCGCGTTCAGATAGCCGACTTCATGAGCAAGGAATAGCAGATACTCCGCCTCGGCAGCCGAGCCCGAAGCGATGTCGATGAACGCGGCGAATGAACGTTCGCTCCGGCGCGAACGGCCCTCCGCGAGGTTTGCGGGTATCGAGACCAGCGCGCGGCGCAGCTGCGAAGTCAACTCGAACCGTTCATCGCGAGGAAAGCGAGCAATAGCCGCGTACGATGCCACGACAAAGCTGTGGGAACGACGCCAGACGAGTAGCTTTCGGTAGTCTTGCATGCTGAACGATTGTGGCAATCCGGAAGCAAGCCGCCACCGGGATCGTGCGGCGAGTATCAATATGGCGCTGCATCGCCGCAGTGGCTCAACCCTAACGGCTAATGGCTAACGGCCCCGACACACTCTCGCCCTCCGGCATCAAGGTAGAACCGGTCTACCGCCCCTCGGATGTCGACGGAGCATACGAGACGCAGCTCGGAGATCCCGGCCAATTCCCGTTCACCCGCGGCATCCAGCCGACGATGTACCGCGGGCGGCTGTGGACGATGCGGCAGTATGCGGGATTCGGGACGGCGGCGGAGACGAATGCGCGCTTCCGGCACCTGCTCGCGGCGGGGCAGACGGGGCTCTCGGTCGCCTTCGACCTGCCCACGCAGATGGGGATCGACTCGGACTCGCCGCGCGCGTTAGGCGAGGTCGGGCGGGTCGGCGTTGCGATCGACACGGTCGAGGACATGCACACGCTGTTGGCCGAGCTTCCGCTCGACACGGTGTCGACTTCGATGACGATCAATGCGACGGCAGCGACGCTGCTCGCGATGTACATCGTCGTCGCCGAGGAGCGCGGGATCGCGCGGTCGAAGCTGTCGGGGACGATCCAGAACGACATTCTCAAGGAGTACATCGCGCGAGGCACCTACATCTACCCGCCGGCGCCGAGCCTCGGGATGATCGCCGACATCTTCCGCTTCTGCGCGGCCGAGGTACCGAGCTGGAATCCGATCTCGATCAGCGGCTATCACATCCGCGAGGCCGGGGCGACGGCGGTGCAGGAGATCGCGTTCACCTTCGCCGACGCGATCGAGTACGTGCAGGCGGCGCTCGATGCGGGGCTTCGCGTCGATGACTTCGCGCCGCGGCTGTCGTTCTTCTTCGCGGCGCACAACGACCTGTTCGAGGAAGTCGCGAAGTTTCGCGCCGCGCGGCGCATCTACGCGCGGCTGATGCGCGAGCGGTTCGGCGCGGGCGACGCAAGCGCGCGGCTCCGCTTCCACACCCAGACCGGTGGTGTCACGCTGCAGGCGCAGCAGCCGCTCAACAACGTCGTTCGCGTCACGGTCCAGGCACTCGCCGCGGTGCTCGGCGGCACGCAGTCGCTGCACACCAACGGCTACGACGAGGCGCTCGCGCTGCCGACCGCCGAGGCGGCGACGCTCGCGCTCCGGACGCAGCAGATCATCGCCTGGGAGAGTGGGGCGGCGCAGACCGCCGATCCGCTCGCCGGGAGCTACTACGTCGAGCGCCTGACGTCGGAGATCGAGGCACGGGCGGTGGCGCTGATGGCCCAGGTCGACGCGTTAGGCGGCGCGGCGGCGGCGATCGAGGCCGGCTTCTTCCAGGACGAGATCGGCCGCAGCGCCTACGACCAGCAGCTTCGCGTCGAGTCGGGCGAGACGGTAGTCGTCGGGGTCAACAAGTTCGCCGACGCCGCCGAGCCGCTGGCGATCGCCACCCCGGACTACTCGGCGCTCGCCCGCGAGCAGGTCGCGCGGCTGGCGGCGGTGAAGGCGAAGCGTGATGCAGCCGCTGTCGCGCGAGCGTTAGGCGCGCTGGCCGCGGCTGCGGCACCGTACGTCGCGGCGACCGGGGTGGGGAGCGGCGCTCAGGCCGCGGACGGGCGTGGTGGTGAGGGCGAAGCAGCCGGCTCGGGCAACCGCCGGGCGCCCCTGATGCCGCTGATCATCGACGCCGTGCGGGCCCGCGCGTCGGTCGGCGAGATCGCCGACGCGCTCGCCGGCGTCTGGGGACGCTACACACCCGGCCGTTAGGCCTGACGGCGACGCCCTGACGCGACGAAGCCCCTCCGGTTTCCCGGAGGGGCTTCGTCGTTCCGTTCAGCCGGCCGTCGGTGAGTGCTTACCGGTAGCCGGGGTTCTGGACGAGGCCCGGCGCGACGCTGATCTCGCGCGACGGGATCGGGTATAGCGCCTGATACGTTCCCGCGCCCTTCGCGGTGAGGTACGCGTCCACCGCGCCGGTGCGGACGAGGTCTGCCCAGCGGAATCCCTCCATCGCCAGCTCGAGTCGGCGCTGCAGCATCACTTCATCGATCACTTGCTGCTGCGTCGTGAGGTCGACGCCGAACACCAGCGTGTCGAGCCCTGCACGGCGCCGGATCCGGTTCACCTCGCCGACCGCGCCGAGCAGCTTTGCCGCGCCACCCTGGCGAGCCATCGCTTCCGCTCTGGTCAGCACGACCTCGGCGAAACGAATCACGTGAATGTCCTCCGCGCCGACCGTGGTCGGAAACTTCGTGCCGCAGAGATCGAGCCCGCAGAAGCCCTGGGATCTATCAACGACGATGTTGTTCTGCGCTCTCAGGTCGGCCGGTGCCCAGTTCTTGAGGTAACCCGCGCTCGCCGGGTTGATATCGAGCGACGGCTGGTATGCCTGCGCGAGGGCGGTCGACGGCTCGTTCTCCGTGCGGCCGAGGTAGTAGTAGCCTTCCGACGAGAAATCCTGTGCGGTGAAGGTGAGTCGGAAGATGTCCTCCGGCGTGTCCTTCGCGTCGGCGGTGAAGAGATCGGAGTAGTTGTCGGCCAGCTGGTACCCCATCCCCTCGACCGCGGTGGCCGCCGCTTCGGCGGCCGGATAGTTCTTCTGGAAGAGCAGGACGCGGGCCCGCAACGCCCGGACCGCGCCTAACGTTCCGCGCGTCACGTCGGTGGCGCCGGGGTCCATCTTCGCCTCGGCGGCGTCGAGATCAGCGAGGATCTGCGTGTAGGTCTGCCCGACCGTCGCACGGGTGGCGCTCGCGCCAACGCCCGCGTTCGCGGCCGGCGTCAGCGGCAACGGGATCCCTGGGTCGCCGGGATTGCGCCCGCCCCAGGTGATGACGAGGTCGTGGAAGACCAGCGCGCGCACGAAGTACGCCTCGCCGAGAAGCTGGTTCTTCTCCGCGGCGGGGATGCCACCGACGCCCGGAAGCTGGGCGATGACGAAGTTCGCGCGGGCGACGGTGGTGTACATCGCGTTCCACATCCCGCGCACGTCGCCGTTGTCGGCCCGAAGGTTGTTGTCCTCGGCGTCGGCGAAGCTCGTGAACGTTCCCGTCCAGTCCACGTCGTCCGACGAGACGTCGCGGAAGAACAGGTAGTCACCGCTGTAGAAGTACCCGCCGGTCTCGTCCTGCAGACCGTCGTACATCCCGACGACCGCGGCGCGCGCGCTCGTCGGGCCCGTCAGCGCCTGTTC
>JBJMNK010000074.1:0-2588 GCA_045804265.1 Gemmatimonadaceae bacterium
GGGGATGTACGCCGAGCCGTTGCCGCCAGGCTTCGGCTTCTCGGACACGGCGTTCCGCGTGTTCATCCTGATGGCGTCGCGACGGCTGAAGTCGGATCGCTTCTTCACGACCGACTTCCGGCCCGAGGTCTACACGCAGACCGGGATCGACTGGGTCACGCACACGAAGATGAAGGACGTGCTGCTGCGCCACTACCCGGACCTCGAACCGTCGCTCGACGGGCTGCCGAACGCGTTCCTTCCGTGGAACAAGGTCGACGAGTCCGACCATCGCGACGGGACGATTAAGAAGGTCGAGCACCGGGTTCAGGGAGTCAAGAAGGCGCTGGCTGCGATAAACGCATGACCACGATGACTCAGCAGAAGACCGAGCTGGCCGATGCGTCGCTCGGTGAGAGCCTGCGCTTCCTCGCAACGGGCCTGATCCCGTCGGTGGCGCGCGGCCTGTTCTCACCGCGCCCGCGAGCGATGAAGTTGCTCACGCGCCTGAACAGCGACGGCCGCGCGATCGAGTTCATGGACGGCATCCGCTCGAAGTACGGCGGCGACGGCGTGCGCTTCATGCGCGGCAAGATGACCGTGCTCTGGGGCGAGGACGCGATTCGCGAGGTGCTCGACAACTCCGCGACCAAGTACGCCTCGGACGCCGGCGCGAAGAAGAAGGGCATGTCGCATTTCCAGCCCGACGCGCTCACGCTCTCGCGCGGCGAGGACTGGAAGGACCGCCGCGAGTTCAACGAGGCAGTGCTCGATGCCGATGCGCAGAGGGCCCGGATCGTTGATGTCGTCAACGAAGAGGTTGACCGCATGCGGATTGGCGACGGGCTCACCTGGGGACGCTGGGAGCAGCTCTTCGACCACATCACGCTGCGCGTGATCTTCGGCAACTCGGCGCGCAACGACCAGGACCTGACGGATCTGCTCGAAAAGCTGATGCAGCAGGCCAACCGGATCGCGGGCCTGAAGACCACCGATGACTACTACGAGCTCTACGGGAAGCTTGACAAGTACCTTGCCAATCCGGACCCGTACAGCCTGATCGCCCGCATCAAGGACGCGCCGCAGACCGACCGCACCCGCATCGCCCAGCAGATCCCGCACTGGATCTTCGCGATGCGCGACACGCTCGGCGCGAACGCCTATCGCGCACTCGCGCTGGCGGCGTCCGGTCACGCCGAGGATCTGGCAGGCACGCTCAAGGAGGCGATGCGCCTCTGGCCGACCACCCCGCTGATCGCACGCGAGAAGGTCGACGACGGGTCGCAGGTGATGATCCTGAACGCGTTCAACCATCGCGATCCGAGCGAGCCGGACTTCAACCAGGTGAAGCCGGATCGCGAGCACAGCTACCGCTTCAACCACCTCTCGAACGGCACCCAGGACTGCCCGGGCGCCGATTTCGTGATGTTGATCGGCACCGCCGTGCTCGAGCGGATGCTCTCGCAGTACAAGCTCCGCTACGACGGACCGACGCTTGATCCCCCACCGACGATGCTGAATTTCTTCGAGACCAGATTCGAGGTCGCATGACCGCCACCGCCAGGCCTCCGCAGCTCCAAACCGACCCGCGCGTCGCCGGGCTCGCCGACCTCGTGAGCGTCGGCACGGGCGAGCGCGAGACGATCGAGATCGCGAACCCCGCGACGGGCAAGACGTTCGCGACGGTGCCGCGCTGCAGCACCGAAGACGTCGCCGCGGCGGTCAGGCGCGCCCGGGAGGCCCAGAAGGCATGGCGCACCACGAGCTTCAAGGAGCGCCAGCGCATCCTCCTGCGTTTCCACGACCTGGTGCTCGACAACCGCGAGCACATCCTCGACATCGTCCAGCTCGAGTCCGGCAAGGCGCGCCGTCACGGTTTCGAGGAGATCATGGACGTCGCGCTCGTCTCGCGCTACTACGCGCGGATGGCCGAGAAGCACCTGCGCCCCCGTCGCCGCTGGGGCGCTTTCCCGGGTCTGACGTGGACGCACGAGCACCACCACCCGCTCGGCGTGGTTGGCGTGATCGCCCCGTGGAACTACCCGCTCACGCTGTCGATCAGCGACGCGATCCCGGCGCTCGCGGCCGGCAACGGCGTGGTGATGAAGACCGATTCCCAGACTCCGTTCAGTGCGCTCATCGGCGTGAAGCTGTTCAAGGAAGCCGGCCTGCCCGACGGTTTGCTCCAGGTCGTCACGGGCGCCGGCTCAGAGCTCGGCCCCGAGCTGATCGACAACGTCGACTACATCATGTTCACCGGCTCGACCTCGGTCGGCCGCGGCGTCGCGGAGCATGCGGGCAAACGCCTGATCCCGAGCTCGATGGAGCTCGGCGGCAAGAACGTGATGATCGTGCTCGACGACGCGAACGTCGCCAAGACCCTCGACGGCGCCCTGCGCGCGATGTTCTCGAACGGCGGCCAGCTCTGCATCTCTGCGGAGCGCCTGTTCGTGCACGAGAAGATCGCGGACGAGTTCATCCCGAAGCTGGTCGAGCGCGTGAAGGCGATGAAGGTCGGTGCCGGCTACGACTACAGCTACGACATGGGCTCGCTGGTCTCCGAGAAGCAGTCCGAGACCGTCGAGAAGCACGTGAACGACGCCATCGAC
>JBJMNK010000075.1:0-18004 GCA_045804265.1 Gemmatimonadaceae bacterium
TCGCCCGCGAAATCGCGTTGCGGGTGAACACGCACGGGAGGGAGCACGTGCTGCATTTCGCCGCGCAGTGCGCGAGCCTCGAGCGGCTGCACTACGTCAGCACGTGCTACGTCAGCGGCCGGTACCGGGGAATCTTTCGCGAAGCGAATCTCGACGTCGGCCAGATGTTCAACAACCACTACGAGGAAACGAAGTACCTCGCCGAGGTCGCCGTCAGGCGGATGATCCGCGGCGGTCTCCCGGCGACGATCTACCGGCCGTCGATTGTCGTCGGCGACAGTCGCACCGGCGAGACCCAGAAGTACGACGGTCCCTATTTCGCGATGCAATGGCTGCTGCGCCAGAGGCACTTCGCGCTGATGCCGGTGGTCGGGCGCCCGTCGGCGACGGAATTCAACGTCGTACCGCGCGACTTCGTCGTCGAGGCGATCGCCTGGCTCAGTGCGCAGTCATCGAGCCTGGGTGCGACCTATGCACTCGCCGATCCTCACCCGCTGACCGTCGACGGGATCCTGCACGCGCTCGCCGACTCCACTGAGCGGACGATGGTGCGTGTCCCGCTCCCGCTGACCGTGGCCAAGTGGTCGATCGAGCGGATGCCGGGAGTGTTCGAGCTGCTGCGGATTCCATCCAGCGCCGTGGATTATTTCGTTCACCCGACGCGCTACGACACCTCGGCCGCATCGGCGGCGCTCGCCGGCAGCGGCATCGTTTGCCCGCGGTTCACCGAGTACGCCCCGGCCCTGGTTCGCTTCATGAGCGCCCACCCGGAGGTGGGCTCGGCGGCGATGGCCTGAGCTCGTCCCGCCTAACGGCGATCGGCGACGCCGGGCCTCGGTGCCGGCCGCAGCGCCAGCCCGAGCGCGATCAGCGCCAGGGCCAGTGCCGCCAGCGCCGTCAGCATCGGGCCGCGCCCGCCTAACGGCGAGGGGCCGTCGGCACCGACGTCGGTCGTGGACGCCGGGGTCTTCGCCTCGGGTGCCCCCGTCCACTCGACCCGCTCCCCATCGGCGTAGCTCTGGAACACCGGCCAGACGAGCCGTGTCGGTTCCTTTGGATTGACGGCGATGAACGGAAGCTCGACGAACCGCTGCGGCGGCAGCGTCCCCGTCCACACCGCGCCGACGATGCGCTGTGCCGAATCGAGCACTGGCGCGACCTGCCATCCGGGGACGTCGGCGAAGGAGATGACCCGCGCCGCGTCGGGAAATCGGATCTCGATGCGCGTGGTCGCCGTGCCTCTTTCGTTAGGCACCCGCAGCAGGTAGCGCTCGTACGCGCCGGCCGCGGACGCCTTCGGGTAGACGACTGCGTGTGCGGCCGCGACGGACGGAAGGAGCAGGAGTGCGGCCATCGCGGCCAAGAAAAGGCGGGGCATCGGTCTCGGGTGCGACGACATTGCCTAACGTGGGGGGGCGATGGCGGCGAGCAGCCCGCCGAGGACACTGACGGCGATCATCACGACGATCTCGAAGCGCACCGAGCCGCGAAGCCGCCGCCGCGCCATGGTCGTGTCCAGTCGGGGGACGATCCGCCGGTGAAATGCGCCGAAGAACACCAGCACCAGGAGACCGGCGGCCTTCGCGAGAATGACGCGGCCATAGGTCGAGTCGGCAATCGCCGTCCACCGCGGCAACAGCAGGACGCTCTGCATGATCCCCGTCGCCAGCACGACGAGCACCGATCCGAACGCCAGCGATGAGATGCGCCGGACACCATCGACATAGCGCGCCCCGTGACGTTCGGCCGTTACGATCCAAAGCAGCCCGCCGAACCAGACTGCTGCTGCTGCGAGATGAGCGGCCTTGATCGGGATCGCGACGCCCGGATGGGTGACCGCAGAGTGGCCGCTCGCGCCGGTGATGAGCACGGCGACGCCGGCGAACAGCGCTGCCAGGCCGGGGCGCCGTGCGAGACTGAGCGCCCACAGCGCGAGCAGCGACAGTGCGACGCGGGCGATCTCGAGAGCGCCGGGCGTCGTCGTCGCCGCGAGCGAGATGGCGTCGGCGACGCTGTAATCCGGCCCGACCGTCGTGCTGCTCCAGACGATGAGGTAGGCCGCCAACAGCGTGGTCGCGGCCACGGCGAGAAACTGCGCCAGATGCAACGGGCGCGGTCCGGAGATCGGCAGCGTCGCGATCAACAGCGCGAGTCCTGCCACCGCGAGCAGCGCGGTAACCGCTGCGGCGCGCAGTACGGCGACCATCGGGCGACGCCCGAGCGCGGCAACGAACCCGCTATCGGCGGCGGCGCGCGCGTCAGCGCCGGCCGTCGGCGGCACCGGCTGCCTAACGTCGGTGGTGGTCGCGCTCGCGCTGGCGCCGATCGCCACCGGCGAGGTCGCATCGCTGATCGTGAACGTGAACGTGCCGTCTACGCGATGACCGTCGGCGGATAGCACGTGCCAGCGAACGCTGTATGCCCCCGGCACCAATCCCGACACGGGCGCGAGCAGCGCGTGCACGTCGTGCGGGTCAGTCGACACCGCGACGCTGATGGTCGTCCGTCCCGCGCTCGTGATCGAGACCCCGCTCATCGACGACTCGATCGGCTCGCTGAAGAGCAGCCGGATTCTCGATGGAGCGGCCATCAGCACCGCGCCGCTGGCCGGCTCTGACGCCAGCAATGACGCGTGCGGCAAGGGCGCGGCAGCGACGGCTCGCGGTGCCCTCGCGGTGTGCGCCGGGGCGTGCGCCGAGGCGAGAACAGCGAGCACCAGTATGCCGACTCGCGTCACCGCTCCCATCGCACCCCGGCGTAGACGGCTCGCGCGTCAGACGGCTCGAAGTATTTGCCGGCCGCGTTGTCGACCTGCACAGACTGCGACTGCACGCGATTGGCGAGGTTGCGCGCCGACACGAACGCCGTTGCGCCGGTTCGTGCGATCGCCCATTCTGCGCGCACCCCGATGTTCGACCAGCTGCGGTTCTTCACTGTGTTCTCGCTGTTGACGTAATAACCTTCCGGGACGATCTCGATCGACGGTGTCAGCGTGAACCCCGAGGGATGAACGTACGAGAGCTCTGCGGTACCATAGTGCCTCGGTGCGCCGGGCAGCTCGTGCCCACTGAACTCGGCGTCGCGCACGTAGCTGTTCTTCGCCAGCGTGTACGACGCGTGCACGATCAAACGATCGGGGGTCGTCGCACCGATGAACATTCCGCGCCGCAGCTCGTGTCCGATCCCCGCCTCGAGTCCGCGATGGCGGCTGCGATCGACGTTGCGATACGTCGGGACGGTAAACGCCGCACCCGGGAATGGCGCGACGTTGAGGTTGACGATCTCGTCGCGAAGCTCGATGTCGTAGAGGCTGACTTCCCATGCTGCGCCGGCCTTGTCCCCTCGGACGCCGAGCTCGTACTGCCAGGCGTCCTGCGCATGCAGTGAATTGAACCCGCCGCTGTTGCCGAAGCTCGTCAGCTCGAGCAGGAGCGGCGGTTCGACCGTCCGGCTCGCGTTCGCGAAGAGCTGGTTGCCTCCACGCGCGCTCCACAGGACGCCGAACCGCGGGGTCACGGGCGTGAAGCGCTGGCGATCGGACTGGTCGCCATTGCTCAGGAAGCGATCGGCGACCCAGCGGGTGGTGCGATCGACGCGCCCGCCTAACGTCACGGTCATCCGCGGTGAAAGCGACAGCGCGTCCTCGGCGTAGAGTGCACCGGTCGCGACGCGGTCCACTTCATCGCGGGTGAGTGCGCCGTGCGCCCCACCAGCATTCACGTACTGGCGATTCTGCATCGTCAGGTACGCCGGCTGATACCCGACCGTCAGGCGGTTTCCGAGCACCCCCAGCGGCGCCGTGTTCTCGTAGCGCACCTCGGCGCCCCAGTCGTGGCTGATCTGCGAGATGACCTCGAAGATCGGGTGATCGATGTCCCGATACTGCATGTACGGACTGATCTCGAGCCGCTGCGTCGCAGTGAGCTGCGTCCGCAGCTGAAGCCCGACGTGATGCAGTGTGTATTCGCGTCCCCAGCGATTGGCGACGTTCGTCGGGTCGGCGCGAGTCGGCGCGCTGTCGAGCGTCGCCTCATCCACCGAACCTGGGAGGTGCTCGTGCACGCGCGCCGCAATGTAGAAGGCCCGGGCATCCACCGTCGGGGTGATGCGATATCCGGCGTGCAGGTTGAACCGGTCGCGGTGCTGCGACGCCCAGTCGCGATACCCCCCGAGCGAGGTGCGCGCGTAGCTCGCGTAATAATCGAACGCTCCGTGCTCAGCGCCCGACGACAGCTGCGCCTTCTGGAATCCGTAGCTGCCACCCTCGGCGAAGACGCCGATCGGCGAAGCGGTGCGCCCCGTCTTCGTCTGCATGTTGATCGCCCCGCCGAGGGTCGATCCGCCATAGCGGAACGCGTTCGCACCCTTGTAGACCTCGATCGCCTCGGTGGTCAGCAGCTCGAGCGACTCGAAGTCGGTGAAGCCGTCGGCGTTGCGATAGGGCATCCCGTTCACGAGCAGGTTGATGCCGCGTGCGTGGAAGTTCGACCGCAGCCCCGACCCGCGCACCGAGATCTGGCTCTCGTCCGCGGCACCGAAACGTGATTGCACGTAGACGCCCGGCGTCATGCGCAGCACGTCGTTGAAGTTCGCCTGGCGCGTGGACGTGATCGCGTCATGGTCGATCAGCGCCACCGCACCTGGCACCTGCTGCAAGCGAAGGCGCGTCTCGGCCAGATCGCTGCGACTGCCGATGACGGTGACGGCGGCGAGCGTCGCCGCCACTGGATCGAGCACGATGTCGCCGATGGCGGTGCCCGCGTCGAGGGTCACGGTCACCGTCGACGGCGAGTAGCCGGTTCGACGCGCAGTGAGCGCGTGCGCGCCTCGCGCAACCCTGGCGACCGCGTACCGGCCGTCCGCGTCGGTTTGCGCCGATGGCACTTTCGCGCTGTCGATGAGGATGAAGGCGCCGACCACAGGCGCGCCGCGGCGGTCCGTCACTCGCCCCGATACCGACGTCGTGTCCTGGACCTGTGCCGCGACATCCACCGACAGCAGCGCAAGCGCTCCAGCCAGCAGTGCCGAGCGGAAAGACCAACGCAGGGTGTACATGGTGTCCCCATGAGATTCGATCGACGTGCGGTCGAGCGCGTGCGCGCGCGGTGCGGGTCGAATGTCGATTTCATCCGGCCTGGTTTCGGCCGGACGGCGATTCGCTCAGGCGATCGCCGTGGGAGGTCCGTTCGCGAACGGGAGGGTGTGGATGGGGCGCGCGGCCGGAGCCGCCACGCGCGGCGCGCCGACGACCGAAGGCGACGGCAGCCCGATGACCGGCGCGGGGAGTTCGGGCGCTGCAGCGAGAGTGACCGCGCCGCTCGATGCGCAGCAGGCGCCCAGGCAGGTACAGCAGTGAGGCGTGCCGCCGTTAGGCGCCTGATGGCTGCCGTGTGCCGCATGCGCGCCGCCCTCGACGGTCGCCGCCGCACCGGGCGTGGGCCCGTCGTGCATCGGACAACGGTGGTGCGCGAACCCTGCCTCGCCCATGACGAGGGCGAGCCAGACTGCGAACAGCGCGGACAGGGTTCGAGTCCAGAGCGAGCGGCGCATTCTTACCGACGAAACTAATGCGGGCATCGCCCTGAGGCGATGCCCGCATTGTTCGCGACCAGGCTGCGGCGTTACTGCCTGCCGAGCAGTCCGCCGATTCCGCTCATCGGGATGCTCAGCGGCGCAAAGCGCCCGATCCGGTCGTACGGCGCCGACAACCGGCCGTACGGCGTCCCGACCGAGATGTGGCCGACCAACCGGTAGCTCACGGTGCCGACCGATGCGACTCCGCGCCCCGCGTTCCGCATGCTCAGGTAGCTGAACGTCGCCGGCAGCTTGATCTGTGCCGAGTCGTGCGGCTGCAGCTCGAGCAGCGCATCGAAGCTCCCATCCGCCACGCGCGTCGTGTCGACCAGCAGGTGATAGCTCATGCGCGGCGTCTGCACCGCGTAGTCGTTCGGGTTGTAGACACTCACGACGATGTCCATCGATCCACCGGTCAGCCCGGCTCCGGCCAGGCGAACGTCGCGCATCGCGACGATCGGTTCGTCGAACGGTACCGGTGGAACGTACGGCCGCGGCGCGCTCGACCCGCCACATGCAGCGGTGAGCGCGAGTGCGGCGGTGGTCAGCGTTGCGGTCAGCGTGCGCATGGCTCCTCGGAGGGTGCAGCAGCGGTAAGCGGTAAGCTGCAGACAGTCAGCGACGACAGATGCGTCTCACATTCGACTGCCATCCGTCACCTGACGCAACGAAGCACGGGGTGCCGCACGTCACACCGCCCCGCCGTCGAAGGCGGAACAAATCGCCGTCACGCCGTCCAGCTTTTTCTCTCGTCTCTTCATCGGAGCCTCTCTCATCTCTCCTCGCAATGTCGACCAGCGCCCGGCGCAGTTATCTGAAGTCGTGCGACCGATACACGATGGCTTCGCCCTCGACCTGCTCGTCCAGCCCCTTGAATGCGGTCGCGACCACCGATGCCAGCGGGCCATCGCGTTCGACGCGCCCGTAGACGGCGAGGAAGGTGGAAAAGCGCACCACCTCGCGATGCGCCTCGTCCATCTGCCGCGAAACGATCACCTGCGTCTGCCCGTGCTCGTCCTCGAGGAGGATGAACACCGTCCCCTTCGCCGACTGCGGCCGCTGCCTGACGATCACCAGCCCGGCGATGATCACCCGCTCGCCATGGCGGCATCGTTGCAGCTCGCCACTGTCACGGGCACCGATCGTCCGCAGCCAGGGCCGGAAGCGCTCCATCGGGTGCCCCGAGATCGAAAGGCCTAACGCGTTGTAGTCGGCGACGACGCCGGCGTGGTGCTCGATCGGCCGCGGGGCGAAGCTGTCGGCGCGCGACGGCGCCAGCGGCAGCGTGTCGCCGACCGCGCGCAGCGCCTGCCACGCCGCCTTCCGCCGATCGGGTTCCCACGCCGCGAAGGCGTGCGCGCGGGCGAGCGCGGTCGCGTCGGCCCGCGTCAGCCGCGCCCGGCGAACGACGTCGGCGATCCCGCCGAACGGCCCCGCCTCTCGCGCCGTGCCTAACGCGGTGAGCGACTTGTCGCCGATCCCGCGGATGAACCGCCACCCGAGCCTCAGCGCCGGCTTCGCCGGGTCACCCGTCTCCTCGGCGGTGCAGTCGGCGTTCCCGCCGGCGAGGCAGGGGAGCCGCACCTCCACCCCATGCCGCCGCGCGTCCTGCACCAGCGTCGCCACCGAGTAGAAGCCCATCGGCTGCGCGTTGAGGATCCCGACCGTGAACTCGGTCGGGTGATGCGCCTTGAGGTACGATGTCGCGTAGGCGATCAGCGCGAACGACCAGGCATGGCTCTCGGGGAAGCCATAGTTGGCGAAGCTCTCCAGATCTTCGGCGATCCGCGCCGCGATGTCCGACGCGACGCCGCGCTCGACCATCTTGTCGCGCAGCCGCGTCAGGGCGGCGACGAGTCGTGCCTGCTTGCGCTGGTTTCCCATCGTTCGTCGCAGCTCGTCCGCCTCGGCCGCGCTGTAGCCGGCCAGCACCTGCGAGATGCGCATCGCCTGCTCCTGGAAGATCGGGATGCCCATCGTCCGTCCGAGGATCGGCTCGAGGTCGGGGTGCGGATACGTCACCTTCTCGCGCCCGCGCCGCCGCTCGGTGTACGGGTTGACGAACCGCGCCTGGATCGGGCCGGGACGGATCAGCGCCACCTGCACGACGAGGTCGTAGAGCTGCTCCGGCTTCGTGTGCACCAGGCTCGCGATCTGTGCCCGCGACTCGATCTGGAAGGTGCCTAACGTGTCGGCGCGGGCGATCATCGCGAACGTCGCCGGGTCGTCCTGCGGCAGCGTGTAGAGGTGCGGCCGCGTCCCCGTCCGCGCCTCGATGACGTCGAACGCGCGTCGCACCATCGCCAGCGCGCCGAGGCCGAGGAAGTCGAACTTCGGGATCCCGACCGCGTCGAGGTCGTCCTTGTCGTACTGGAGGATCGTCCGGCCCATCGTCGTCGGCTCGACCGGGCAGTACTGGCCGATCGGCGCCGACGAGAGCGCGAAGCCGCCGGGGTGAGTGCTCCGCATCCGTGGCAATCCATCGAAGGCGGCGATCGCCTCGAGCAGGGCTTTGCCTCGGAGATCATCGATGTCGAGTCCGTACTCCGTCGCCATCCCCTCGCGCATCTTCTCGGCGCCGGTGCTCGCCTCCGAATAGTGCAGCCGCTTCGAGAGTGAGAACGCCAGCTCGGCCGGATAGCCGTAGGCGCGCATTGCGTCCTGGATCGCCGTCGGCGCGCTGTACATCTGCACGATGCAGGCGATCGCCGCATGCGGCCGACCATAACGTTCGTACATGTAGTCGAGCAGCTCCTCGCGCCGGTCGTGCTCGATGTCGACGTCGATGTCAGGCGCCTCGGTCAGTCCATCGACCCGGCTCTCCGAGAGAAAGCGCTCGAACAGCAGCCCGTGCTTCACCGGGTCGACCGCCGTGACGCCGAGGCAGAAGGTGACCGCGCTGTTCGCCGCACTGCCGCGCCCCTGGCAGAGGATGCCGCGCCGTCGCGCCTCCTGTACCGCATCGTGCATCACGAGGAAGAAGCCGGCGAATCCGAGCTTCGCGATGACGGTGAGCTCGTGCTCGATCTGGGTGCGCTGCGCAGAGGAGATCTCGTCCCCCCAGCGTTCGTGTGCCCCCTCGAACGCGCGTTCGCGCAGCCATTCGTCGGCACTCGTTCCCTCCGGAACCGGAAACGCCGGCAGCGGCGGCCGCACCCACGACAGGTCGAAGTCGCAGCGCGACGCGATGTCCACGCTCGTCTCGAGCCCGCGCTCGCGACCTGCCCACCGTTCGACGATTCGCTCCGGCGGCTGCAGCATCCATTCGTCGTTAGGCAGGAGCAGCCCGCGCGCGGCGGCATCGTCGATGGTGCAGTCGTGTCGCAGGGCGGTCAGCACGTCGAGGGCGCGGCGCTCCTCGGGCAGCGCGTAGCGCGCGTCGCCGGCGACCGTCCATGGCACCCGCTCGCGCTCGGCGAGCTCGATCAGCGCGGCGGCCAGCGCCTCCTCGCCACGACCAGCCGCGTGGTGGTGGACCTCGACCACCACGTTGTCCCTGCCTAACGCTTCGCGCCAGTCGCCGAGCAGCCGCGATGCCTCGCTCCGCCTGGCCGACCGGAGCAGGGTGGCCAGCGTCCCCGATGGCGGTCCGCTGAGGAGGATCAGCCCGGCGCCGTGCGCGAGCAGGTCGTTCGTCCGCACCGCCGGTCGCCCCCGCGGCGGGGCACCGGCGCCGCCGGTGAGCCGATGCCGGCCGTTAGGCCCCGGCGCGTCGTCCTTCGTCCAGCGCTCGAGCCGACCCGATCGCGAGAGGGTGACCAGCGCGCTGATGTTGCGATAGCCCTCGGGCGTCCGGGCGAGCAGCGCCAGTGGGTGCCCGTCGACCACCAGCTCGATCCCGATCACCGGCCGGATTTCCCGCCGCCGGCACTCGAGGGTGAAGCGGACGACCCCCCCGAGGTCGGCGCAGTCCGTCAGGCCTAACGCGTGATAGCCGAGCGCCGCGGCGCGGGCGGCCAGCGTCTCGGGGGCGGTGGCGGCGGCGCCGAAGGAGAACGCGCTATGGGCGCGGAGCTCGACGTAGGGAGAGGGAACGGGCATGGGTCTCTAGCGGAGACGATAGCCCGAAGAAATCCCGAAAACAAGGCTGACCAATCGCGACCGTTACGGCGCGAGATTCGACAGCCAGGCACGAGTGAAATAAAAAGACGGCAGCCGTCAGGCTGCCGTCTCGTCGTCGATCTCCGGACTCGCGCCGAACGTTAGGCTCTCTCTCGCCCGAGCTGCCGCGCCAGGTTCCAGGCCGCGACTCCGGCCAGCGTCCAGAAGAAGCCGGAGACGAGGACCGCGATCGCCAGCGTCACCGCCGCACCGCCTACCGGCTGGTCGGGGATCAGGCGGAATGCGCTCAGGGCGAACAGCGTCACGTTGCCGGGAGTGAGCAGGAGCTCGAGCGCCGGGATCGCCATGCGGAACATCGCCGCGACGCTCACCAGGGCAAAGGCGTATCCCGGAATCGACCACGGGATCCGAACCACCGGCGCCTCATAGCGGGGCGCTTCAAACGAACTGCCATTCAGCGGGATAGCCATATGACGACTCCGAGCGGCGTTGGTCCGGCCCGCCGTCGTCGGCAAGTGGCCTGCTGTTCAGACGGTTTCCCCTCGAGGCTGGTAACGCGCTCTCGGTCCGTCTGCCGTCGAATCCTGACTGTCGGATCATCCGCGTCCCACCCGCAGTGGCGGGGCGCCCGGCCAGTCAGGGGCTAGCATACAGTCATTCTGGGATTTGCGCCAGAGCTAATCCCACCAGCCGTGCAGAAACCAGTCATCGTCGCCGTCGGCAACCGGCGCTCCTCCCTCGACCGATGACGTCTTCTCGCTTCCCTCATCCCGAAAAAGCAAGACCAATGCCTCCTCCGTGAGGCACGTCCAGTACGCGCGCGACACGGGCAGCTCCTCACCGCTCCCCACACTCACCCGGTCCGGCCCCGCCGCCGCGATGATCTCGACCAGCGGCAATCCGCGCCGCGCTCGCGCGCCGCCGGTCAATCGTTCGCGATAGCGGACCGGCATCGGCTGCCCACGACGCCGTTTCGTCGTCACGACCACCCGCCGGGGCTCTGGCAGCAATCGCAGCGCGAGCGCGGTCGTCGCGAGCGCGGTCGTCTCGTATGCAGCTGCCGACTCCTTCACCGCGCTCGTGCTCACGCCGGCGCGCACCGTTGCCGCGACCTCGTGGAATTCCATTGCCCGCCAGCGCAGTCGCTTTTCCGGCAAGGGATGCCGCGATCCTTCGAGGCGCACCGCTGCACCCATCTCGTCATCGGTCAGCCGTGCGACCGCCTGCTCGGCCGCCGCCGAGGACTGGAAGCCGTGGTCGAAGAGATCACCCTGTGGCGCGTCGAGCGCGTGGACCGAGTCCACGCGCAACCCGATCCCGGTCACGCCGTCGGGAAGGCGCAGCCGCTCCAGCGCCGCGCGCAGCAAGCGGACCCACGTCGCACGATCAGCGGTCGCCCGGGCGCCGCGGATGCGCTGCTCCACCACACCGCCACCGGCGAGCGGCAGTCGCAGCGTCATCGTGCGTGCCGTCTCTCCCCACGCGCGCAGCTCGTCGCAGACGCGGTCGATCAGCCGGTTGGCGACGAACAGCAGCCGTTCGGCATCGCGCGTCTCGAACTCGAGCCACGCGAGCGAGGCACTGGGCAGGGCGCGCCGCGGCTGCGAGAAGACGCGGCGTTGATCCTCGCCGCGCGCGAGCTTCCAGAGCGCGATGCCTTCGGCGCCGAAGCGAACTTCGACCGCGTCGGCATCGAGCACGGCGAGGTCGCCACAGGTCTCGATGCCGACGTCGGCGAGTGCCGCCGCCAGGCGAATCGACCACGCCGGCGACGCGGCCAGCACCGCCAGCGGCCTGGCCGCGAGGTACTCGCGCTCGGCGCCGCGCCTGACGCTGACGATGCGTGCCGACCCGTAGCGGGCCGCGATCGCGGCGACGACCGCGACCCGCGCCACACCGACCTTCGCGCTGGCGTGACCGAGCTCCTGCGCGACACCGAGCACGCCGGCGGCGACGGTGCGGGCGGGAAGCCCGCGAGCGTCGGCCCAGACGATCCGCCCGCCGGCGTCGCCCTCGCCTAACGCGACGTGCGGTGCGACGCGAATGAGCGCGTCGCCTAACGCTTCGTCGCTGCCCGGAGCATCCGGCGCTCCGGGCCCTGCCTCAGGGGACACGGCCCGGGTTGCGCCGGTCGGGGCCGGCCTCCAGAGCGCAACGAACGTCATAGGGCGCCACCGGCAGGACGATCCGCGCCGACGCGTTCCAGCCTAACGCGCGGGCACGCACCTCGATCCGCGCCTCGGCCGGGAGCGCGGGCTCCCCCCATGGACCGCGTCGCCAGCGCACGCCATGCGGGTCGAGCTTCGCCGCGACGCGGAGCGCGGCCATCGATCCGCTCGGCGTCAGCACCACGAAGGCGCCGCCCCCCTCGCGCGTCGCCCGGGCGAGACGCACCGTCTCGGTGCCCATCGGCTCGGCGCGCGGCGCCATCCCCAGCACGTCGAGCACGACGAGGGCGAACGCGCCCGACTTGAGCAGCAGCTCGGCGCAGCGCAGCGCGCTCACCCGGTCCGACGGATGGACGACGAGCGGCAATCCCTCGCTCCACTCGCGCCACGGGACGTCGGAGCGATCGACGGTCCCGGTCCATCCCGCCATCGCCGTGCGTGGTCCGTCCACCCATGCTGCCCGCTCCCCCGACGCGATCACCGCGCGACAGGCAGCCCGCAGCACGGCGGCCGCTCCTCCTTCCGGTGCCCAGGCGGTGAGCTTGCCGCGCGGCAGCCCCTGTCCCGGGAACGCCCGATCCAGCTCCGGGATCCCCGTGGACACCGCGCTCGCCAGGCGATGCGCATCCCGCTCGGCGAGCGGCGCCGCGTCGGGGAAGCGCTCGGCGATGAGCTGGCGGAGGGCACGGAGCTGGGCTGACATTCAGGAGGAAGGAGCGGCGGGGAGCCACGCGTTATCTTGGTTGGTCGAGGTCTTGGCCGAGTTCGGTCGGGGGAAAGACGTTATCCCGAACAAAACCCGAATGCAAGACCCGGGCGAGCAGAACGGGGCGCCCGCGAGAGCAGGATTGTGACATGCCGGAACGGGAAGTTGCCCCCTGTGCGGCAACGGAGTCACTTCTTCGCTGACCCCCCCGACGCGGATTCCGTCGCCGCTCCCCCCCGCACGACGCGTACATGCACATGATCGCCGGTCGCCGACTCGCCGCGCTCGCCCTCCTCTCGAGCGCCCCGTTCTTCCTGCCCGCCGGTCCCGATCCGCTGCACGTGCTGCGGGCGCTGCCTAACGGCACCGTCGGGCCTAACGCTCAGGTGCGGGTGACCTTCGACCGGCCGGTCGCCGGCTCGCTCGACTACACCGTCGACCCGGCGAGGGTGCTCCGACTGTCGCCGGCTGCCGCGGGGACGCTCGCCTGGCGCGACCCGGTCACCGTCGTCTTCACGCCGTCGAGGCCCTACGCGCCGGCGACTGACTACACGGTCACCGTCGACACGACCTTCCACGCGATGGACGGCGCGCGTCTCGAGCAGCCATACACGTTCTCCTTTCGTGTATCGGGACCGCAGCTGATCGGCGGGTCGCCGGTCTCGCCGGGGTCGTCGCCGACCGACCTCCGGCCGAATGCGAAGTTCGACCTCGTCTGGAGCAGCCCGGTCGACGCCGAACGGGTCGCGGCGGCGTCCTACGTCGAGCTGTCGCGGAGCTGCACCGCGTCGCCGGGCGGAATCGTCCGCCTTCGCGCGTTAGGCGCCGGTCGCCCCATCGCTGACAGCGACGATTGGATGCTGCACAACGCCGGCGGATCGCCGCGCGACCGCGGCGCCGATTCGCTCCGCCGCGTCGTCTCGCTCACGCCCGCGACACCGCTCCCGCTTGCCTGCGCCGCCGAGCTCGTGTCGCGTGCCGAGCTGGATTCGACCAGCACGACCGCGACACGCTGGTCGTTCGCGACCTACGGGCCGCTCATGTTCAGCAAGGCCACGTGCGCATACGACCGCGAGTGTCCGACCGGCCCGCTGATTCTCTACTTCACGACGCCGGTGCGCGGATCCGAGCTCCGGAAGAAAGTCACGATCATCCCGGCGACCGCTTTCACGATGTCGGACACCTCGCGCGAGTCGAACGCCTGGCAGCTCGACGCGGAGCTCAAGCCGCGAACTCGTTACGCCGTTGTCGTCGACACCGGATTGCGCGACACCTTCGGACAGCGCCTGACCGGAAACCCCGCGCAGGGGCTCGAGACGTCGAGCTATGCACCATCGGTCCGCTATCCCTATGGCCGCATGCTCGTCGAGCGCGACGCGTTCGGAACGCTCGCCGTGCAGCATGTGAACGTCGACACGCTCGTCGTCACGGCGGCGCCCGTCCCCGACTCGCTCGAGTCGCGCTTCCTGCGCAGCTCCGTCTGGAGCTGGCAGACGCTCTGGAAGGAGCTGGAGTCGACCGCGACCGGCACACGTGTCCCGGTGCGACGGGCCGTCGATCATCCGATGATCACCGGCGTGAAGCTCCCGGTCGTCAACAGCGCCGGGCATCGCGGACTCGTGGCGGTGCGAATCGGCGGGCCCGCCGGCGTGAAGGTCGGCGACGGCGAACCGATCGCGCTCGTCCAGGTCACCGATCTCGGTGTGCACGTGAAGCTGGGTGCCGCGAGCGGCGTCGTCTGGGTGACGCGCGTCAGCAGCGGCGCCGCGGTGTCCGGTGCGACCGTCACCGTCCGCGATGGGAAGGGAAAGGCGCTCGCCAGCGGACGCACCGACGCCCGCGGACTTGCCACCTTCGCGCAGATCATTCGTGCCCCGGCAAGCGGCGACGCGACGACTGGCGAATACGAATCGCCGGTGCCCGACAGCTATGTCGAGGCAACGTTAGGCGACGACCGGGCACTCGTCGGCGTGAGTGAATACGACCCCGACCTCAGCCCGTGGAACTTCGGGGTATCCGGTGCGTGGGGGAGCCAGGCGCTGCCGATCGCCGCCGCGGTGTTCACGGAACGCGGGATCTACCGGCCGGGTGAACCACTCTATGCCAAGGCGATCCTGCGGCGCGGATCGTTAGGCGCGCTCGTGGCACCCGCTGGGCGCGACTCGGTGCGGATCGTCTTTCGCGACCGCGACGGCGCCAACGCACGGCAGCGGGTCATCCGGCTCACCGCGTTCGGCACCGCTGCCGACGAATACCGCGTCCCTGCCGACGCCAAACTCGGCTACTACACCGTGGCCCTCGAATACCACTGGCAGGGCCGGTGGGTGGAGGTCGGACAGTCCGGATATCGTGTCGCTGAATATCGGCCACCCGAATTCCTCGTCGACGTCACCGGTCCGAAGCGCTCGTTCTTCGGCGGTGACTCGGTGACCGCTGGAGTGGAGGCGCGCTACCTGTTCGGCGCGCCGATGGCGCGAGCGGCCGTGGAGTGGGAAGCGTCGCGCACGCCGGTGTCGTGGTGGGAGCTCGAGATCCCCGGGCTGGCCGATGGCGAGTGGTACATCGGCGAATCCGGCTGGTGGTGGGAAGAAGACGAAGGTGGTGACCAGACAACCGTCACCGCCAGCGGCACCGATACGCTCGACGCCACCGGCCGCCTGACGCTGCGTGCCGCGACGCCGCCCGCGGAAAAGGGACAGGCCGCGCGAATGACCATGACCGCATCGGTGACCGACGTGAACCGGCAGGTCGTTTCATCGTCCACGTCCGTCATCGTTCACCCGGCCGCGTTCTACATCGCGGCCAAGCCGGCGGGCGATTCGTATTTCTGGCGCGCGGGCGCGGCGCAGTCGGTCGGAATCATCGCGGTCCGCCCTGACGGCACGCACGTTCCCGGCGTCGCCGTCAGCGGCAGCATCGTCAGGCGCGAATGGCATCAGGTGCATCGGGAGCGCGACGGGGCGGCGGAGGTCGTTGGCGAGTGGGTCTCCGACACCGTCGCCCGCTGCGCGCTCACGACGCGTACCGATCCGGTCCCCTGCGCATTCACCCCCGGTGAGGGCGGGATGTACGTCGTCGCATTCACTGCCCGCGATCCGCAGCGGCGCGAGGCGCGCACGAGCCTGACGCGCTGGGCCAGCGGCTCCGACTGGGTCCCATGGGAAGACGAGTCTCGCTTCAAGATGGACGTGATCGCCGACAAGTCGCGCTACGCCGTCGGCGACACGGCGAGCGTCATGCTCGCGTCGCCGTTCACCGGCGCCGAGGCGTGGGTGACGGTCGAGCGCGAGGGAATCATCGAGCAGCGCCGGATGACGCTCACCTCCGGGTCGACGGTGCTCAAGTTCCCGATCACCGAGGCCTTCGTGCCTAACGCGTACGTGTCGGTCGTCGTCACCCGCGGCCGCAGTGCGGCACCGGGCACGCTCGACGACCCGGGACGGCCGACGATGCGTGTCGGGTACGCGCAGCTTCGCGTGACTCCCGAAGTGAAGCGGCTGGCGGTGACGGTCCGTCCACTCGCCGCCGAGTATCGTCCTGCTGACAGCGCGCGCATCGCGCTCCATGTCAGCGATGCCCGCGGCGCCGGCCAGCGCGCCGAGGTCGCCCTCTGGGCCGTGGACGAAGGCGTGCTCGCGCTCACCGGTTACAAGACGCCAGACCCGATCGATCTCCTCTATCGCGAGCGCGGTCTCGGTCTCCGGCTCGCGAGCAATCTCGTCTCGGTCGCGCCGCAGATCCCGGAAGGGGAGAAGGGACGCCGCGAACCGGGTGGCGGCGGTGGCAATGGCGCCGCCGATGTGCTTCGCTCTCGGTTCAAGACCACCGCGTTCTTCCTCGGCTCGGTGGTGACCGACGTACAGGGCAATGTCACCGCGGTCGCGAAGCTTCCCGACAACCTCACGACGTTCCGCGTGATGGCCGTCGCCGTCACGGCGGGCGACCGTTATGGGAGCGGCGACGCGAAGATGCTCGTCACGAGGCCGTTGGTGGCGCGACCAGCGCTGCCACGCTTCGTCAGGCCGGGCGATGATTTCACCGCGGGCGCCGTCGTCAATCGTCGTTCGGGCGCGCCGGGTCCTGTCACCGTCAGTGCGAATGTGTCCGGCATCGAGACGCATGGCGACAGCACGCAGCGGGCGCAGCTCGAGCAGGGACGGGGAGTCGAGGTGCGCTTCCCCTTCCGCGCCCGATCGAACAATGCCGGTGACCAGGGCGATAGCGCGGTGTTCCGCTTCACCGTATCGAGCGGTGCCGACGGCGACGCCGTGCAGGCGAAGCTCCCCTTTCGTCCCGACTATCACCCGCGCGCCTACACCGCGAGCGGTGTCCTCCGTGACACCGCGTCAGTGGAGCTGATCGTGCCGAAGGGCATCGATCCAGCCCGCTCGCGTGTCGACTTCAGCCTGGGCGGATCGGTGCTTTCGCTCGTGCGCGGAGCATACGATCGGCTCCGCGTGTATCCGTGGTATTGCACCGAGCAGGTCACCAGCAGCGGTCGCCCGCTCCTCGCGCTCTATCAGGCGCGTGCGAATGCCGGCATCGAGGTGCCGCCTAACGCGAAAACCGACATCGAGATGGCGGTGCGCATGCTGTCGAGCCGCCAGCGCGACGACGGTGGGATTGGTTACTGGGGAAGCGACCAGTGGACGACTCCGTGGCTCACGGCCTACGCCGGCGAGTTCCTCGTCGACGCCCGCGCCGCGGGGATCACGGTCAGCGATTCGGTGCTCGCTCACATCGCCGAATATCTCGCGCGCGAGCTGAAGGCTGACAGCACGAACGCGCCCTCACTGCGACGCTGGTACTACTCGCGCGCGAACGTTCTCGCCGATCGCGTCGCGATCGTCGACCTGCTCGGTCGCCTGCACAAGCCCGACATCGCGGCCGAGAACCGGCTGCTCGCGCAGGCCGCACAGCTCCGCCCCGAGGATCGCGCACGACTGGCGGAAGTCCTCGCCCGCCGTGGCGAGCTTCGAACGGCGGCCGGGCTGCTCGCGTCGCAATGGGCCGCGGTGCGCATCGAGGGGCGGCGCGCGGTCCTCCCGGACAGCGTCTTCCAGGACACGACGTTCTATTTCGCATCCAGCGTCAGGCCGGCGGCTCGCCTCCTCCTCGCCACGCTCGCGGTCGCGCCCGATCATCCGCTCGTCGGGCCGCTCGTGGAGAACATGGTGCAGCAGGGCCGCGCGGCACGCGGGAGCTGGTGGAACACGCTCGACTGGGGGCTGGCGGTCCAGGCCCTTACCGCATTCGACCGGAAGCAGCAGCCGAAGGGCGCGTCGTCCGATGCGACGCTTCGGGTGCGGTCCGGAGGTCGACTGCTCTTCACGTCCGCAATCACTGGTGGCGCTGCCGCCGATTCATCGGCGCCGCTCAGCGGCCTGCTCACCGACGCGCCCGATGGCGCGCAGGCGCTCCGCCTGCAGCTCGAGCGCACCGGTACCGGTGCGCAGCCGATCTACTACTACGTCACCGTCCACGAAGTACCGCA
>JBJMNK010000076.1:0-3240 GCA_045804265.1 Gemmatimonadaceae bacterium
CCGACGGCCAGCGCCACGAACAGCCCGCGCGACCATGAAGAAGCTCCTCGAACCATACCGCATCGGACCGCTGGCGCTGCCTAACCGCATGGTGATGGCTCCGCTCACCCGCAACCGCGCGCCGCGGTGCGTGCCTAACGACCTGATGGCGAAGTACTACGTTCAGCGTGCATCGGCCGGGCTCATCATCAGCGAAGCGACGCAGGTCGATCCACGCGGGCAGGGCTACCAGGACACGCCCGGGATCCACTCCCTCGAGCAGCGCGACGCCTGGCGCCGGGTGACCGATGCAGTTCATCGCGCCGGCGGGCGGATCTTCGCGCAGCTCTGGCACGTCGGCCGGATCTCGCACTCGTACTACCACGGGATGGCCCCGGTCGCGCCATCGGCGATCGTCCCCGACCGCGGAATGGCCTACACGCCGATCGGGATGAAGCCATACGAAACGCCACACGCGCTGACGACGACCGAGATCGGGGAGATCGTGAACGCATATCGCATCGGCGCCACGAACGCGAAGGATGCGGGGTTCGACGGCGTGGAGGTCCACGGCGCGAACGGCTACCTCATCGACCAGTTCCTGCAGAGCGGGTCGAACACCCGCGACGACGAGTACGGCGGCAGCGTCGAGAACCGCGCCCGCTTCCTGTTCGAGGTGATCGCCGCGGTGCAGCGCGTGTGGACCGAGCAGCGCGTCGGCGTGCGCCTCTCGCCGGGATCAGGGGTGAACGGGATCCACGACGCGAATCCCGTCGAGACGTTCAGCTACGTGGCCGACCGCCTAACGGCGCTGGCGGCCCCGCTGGCGTACGTGCACGTGATCGAGGCACCAGTGCCGACGGCCGGGCTCGACGATCACGAACAGTGTTCGACCGAGCTGATACGCGCGCACTTCAACGGGACGCTGATCAGCACCGGCGGGTACGCACCCGACTCAGGCGAGCGAGCGCTGGAGAAGGGGAGCGCCGACCTGATCGGCTTCGGGAAGCTGTTCATAGCGAATCCGGATCTTCCGGAACGCGTTAGGCGGGGGGCGCCGCTGAATACTCCTGATGTGACGACGTTCTACGCGCCGGGAGAGCACGGCTACACGGACTATCCGTCGCTCGCGTGAGGCGACGAGGGACGAGGAATCCGGCGCGCCCTAAGGGCGCGAGCGGGACGAGGGACATGGGACGTGGGGGAGTCGCAACAGGGGACATGGAACGGGGGAATGGCGCCCTTGCTCCTTGTTCCGCGTTACGAGGGACGAGGGGGCATGAGGGACATGGGAGGAGAGACTAGGAGTGCTGGCTCCCGCGGTTCGCTCCGCATGGCGTGACGAGGAATGAGAGACGAGGGATGACGCACTTCCGCCGTTCCCTCGCCCCTCGTTCCGCATGCTCTCTCGTCGCTCGTACTCCCTCGTTTCTCGTACTCCCTCATACCGCGGCACACGGAACCGCAGCAGATTTCCTCGTCCCTGATCCCTCGTACTCCCACGTCCCTCATAACGCGTAACTACGATTAACGGCGCCACTTCCTGGCCCCATGTCCCCCGTTGCTACTCCCCCACGTCCCACGTCCCTCGTCAGCGTGCGGCCCTAGGCCGCCGCGCCTTCCCCGTCCCTCGTCCGCTCCCTCGGCCCTTGTACTTCCTCGTCCCTCGTAAGAACGTTCGACCGCCGACGGCAACTTCGTCGGCGTAACCGAACCAGGAGAGAACAGCGAGTGCGCGAAATCGGGCGTCCTCCGGTCTTGAGCTCGGCAACGGCCGGTGCAGCGCCCCTCGCGCCGGGCGGAGCACCGGCGCCGCCGCTCGCGCCCGTTGCGACATCACGATACGACCGGTCGATCGTGGAAGGGCCGCTCGCCCGCGCCGTCTGGATGATCGCGTGGCCGACGATGCTCACCAACATCTTCGGCGGGCTGCAGGGGATCGTCGACCATGTCCTCGTCGGGAATCTCGTCGGCTACACCGGGAACGCGGCGATCGGCGTCAGCTCGCAGATCTTCATCATCGTCATCATCTTCATCACCTCGCTGTTCATCGGCATGAGCGTGCTCGTGTCGCGGTTCGTCGGCGCCGGTGACGAGGAGAAGGCGAATCGCACCGTCTACCAGGCGTTCCTCGCGGCGGTGGTGATGTCGTTAGGCATCATGGCGCCGATCGGGTATTTCGCCTCGCCGTGGCTGCTCGACTTCGTCAACGCGGCGCCGCTGGTGAAGGCGCAGGCGCTGCCCTTCCTGCGGATCAGCTTCGTGTTCAGCAGCGGCATGCTCGTCTTCTTCATGCTGAGCGGCGCGCTGCGCTCGGCGGGGGACGCGCGGACGCCGATGGCGTTAGGCATCGCCATGACGCTGCTCAACATCGCGTTCAACCTGGTCCTGATACGCGGGCTGGGGCCGATCCCGGCGTTCGGGACGCGGGGCGCGGCGATGGGGACGGCGATGGCGTCCGGGCTCGTCGCGGCGTACTCGCTGGTGAAGCTCTGGCGCGGGGGCTGGGTCATAACGTTCCCACGCGGGCGGGCGCTGGCGCCCGACTGGACGATCATCCGCTCGCTCTTCCGCTTCGGACTGCCGACGGGGATCCAGGGGATCGCGATGAACATCGGCGGGGTGCTGATGCTCTCCTTCATCGGCTCGCTGCCGCAGAGCGCGGCGGCGCAGGCGGCCTTCGCCGTCGGCTACTCGCAGCTCTTCTCGCTCATCACGTGGACCTCGGTCGGGTTGATGGGCGCGGCGGCGGTGGCCGGGCAGAACCTCGGCGCCGCCAACCCGGAGCGGGCGCGGCACTCGGTGCACATCGCCGCCCGCTACGCGTTAGGCGGCGCGGCGGTGATCGGCTCGCTCTTCCTGTTCGTCCCGGGTCAGCTGCTGGCAGTGTTCGGGATGCACGACGCGACGGTCGTGAGCGTCGGCATCCAGCTGCTGCGGGTGCTGAGCCTGTCGGGATTGTTCGTCGCCGTCGCGCTCACCTACACCGGCGGGCTGCAGGGGACCGGGGACACGAAAAGCCCGCTCTACATCTCGATCATCTCGCAGGTCGTCGTCCCGCTCGGCATCTGCTTCGTGATCCGGCAGACCGGGACGCTGACGCCGCTCGACATCTGGATCGCGATCCTGATCGGCCACATGACGCGGTGCACGCTGAGCGTCCTTCGCTTCAACCAGGGGAAGTGGCAGGGCATCGCGGTGGACATCGGGCCGGCAAGCCGTCAGGCGCCGGACCGGTGACGTCGCCGCGGTGTTCGCGGC
>JBJMNK010000077.1:0-27479 GCA_045804265.1 Gemmatimonadaceae bacterium
ACCGCGGGACTGGGCGGCATCGACAACAACATCTATCCACGCGCGCGCACGTTCGTGGGCGGCGTTTCACTGAGCTTCTGAGCCGGCACGCCGCGCGCTGACTGCGCGCGGTCGCGGCTTCCACCAGGCAACGAGTTGGAGAGACTTTCATGAATCGACCGACCACCAGATGGCTCGTGACCACAGCCGTCGCCCTCGCGGCGATCGCCGCGTGCAGCGACGTGCCGGTCCAGCCGAAGAGCACGATCACCAGCGCGAACATCTTCAGCGATCCTACGTCCTACAAGGCGTTCATCGCCAAGCTGTACGGTGGCCTCGTCGTCACCGGGCAGAACGGGCCCGATGGCAACGCTGACATCGCCGGGATCGACGAGGGATTCTCGCAGTACATTCGCGGCTACTGGCAGCTGCAGGAGCTTCCGACCGACGAAGCGATCATCGCCTGGGGCGACATCGGCCTGCCCGAGCTGAACACGCAGACATGGTCCGCGTCGAACCCCTTCGTCAACGCGATGTACTCGCGGATCTACTACCAGGTCGCGCTCGCGAACCAGTTCCTGCGCGAGACGACGGATCCGCTGGTCGCCTCACGCGGCGCAAGCGCGGCACTCAAGGAGCAGATCCACGGCTATCGCGCTGAAGCGCGTTTCCTGCGCGCGCTGAGCTACTGGCACGCGATCGACCTGTACGGCAACGTGCCGCTCACCGACGAGAACTTCGACCTCAGGACGCTGCCGCATCAGGCGACGCGCGCCGAAGTCTTCAACTTCGTCGAGAGCGAACTGAAGGCGATCCGCCCGCTGCTTCCACCGAAGAGCACCGGCGACTATTACGGTCGCGCGAGCCAGGCAGCGGTCGACATGGTCCTCGCCCACCTCTACCTGAACGCGAAGGTTTATACCGGCACCGATCGCTACGCCGATGCGCGTGCCGCCGCCGAGTCGGCGATCGCCGCCGGGTTCACGCTCGATCCCAGCTACAAGCATCTCTTCCAGGCGGACAACAACACCTCGCCCGAGTTGATCTTCACCGTCCCGCAGGATGGCGTGCACACGCGCACCTGGGGCGGGCTGACGTTCCTGATTCACGCGTCCGTCGGTGGCAACATCGATCCGGCGTCGTACGGCATCAACGGTGGCTGGTGGGGGCTCCGTCTCCGCTCGCCGGTCTCTGATCGGTTCAGCGCCGAACCAGCGGGCACTGAGCAGCGCCGGTCGATCATCTTCACGTCGGGGCAGTCGAAGGTCGCCACCGACGTTCCCAACTTCTCCAGCGGGTACGCCTTCCCGAAGTTCAGCAACAAGACGTCGGCGGGCGTGACGGGTTCGAACCTCGACTTCCCGGACACGGACTATCCGATGTTCCGTCTCGCCGACGCGTACCTGATCTACGCCGAGGCCGTGCTGCGCGGCGGTGGTGGCAGCGCGGCGACAGCGCTCGGTTACGTCAACGCGCTCCGCGAGCGCGCATATGGCAGCACCGCCGGTGACATCACCGCCGCCGAGCTTACGCTCCCGTTCATCCTCGACGAGCGGTCGCGCGAGCTGGCCTGGGAAGGATTCCGCCGTCAGGACCTGATCCGCTTCGGGCAATTCTCGAGCGCGGGCATCTGGGAGTGGAAGGGCGGCGTCGTCGCGGGGAAGACCACCGAGAGCTTCCACGACCTGTATCCGATCCCGTCGAACGAGCTGTCGGCCAACCCCACGATCCAGCAGAACCCTGGCTACTGATTTCATGATGCCGGACGGAAGCAGCGCACGCCTCCGTCCGGCACGCCGCCGCCCGGCCCGCGCCGACGTCGTCGCAGCGTTAGGCCTGACGCTGCTGGCCGCCTGCGGCGGGAGCCCGGCCGCGCCCGGCGGCCGCGTCGAGGGCAATCCGCCGCCGCCGACGCGGCCGACGCTGGCGCAGACGTATCGCCCGAGCGGACACGCCGCGGCGGGCGACGTCTTCGTCCACCTGTTCGAGTGGAAGTGGACCGACATCGCATCCGAATGTGAGACGCGACTCGGTCCCGAAGGCTTCAAGGCGGTGCAGGTCTCGCCGCCGGAAGAGCACAGCATCACCCCCAATCACGACTGGAGCGAACGCTATCAGCCGGTGAGCTACAGCATCGACCGGAGCCGGTCGGGGACGCGCGCCGAGTTCATCGACATGGTCAACCGGTGCAAGGCGGTCGGCGTGGACATCTACGTCGATGCGGTCATCAACCACATGACCAACTTCCCGAGCCCCGGTACCGGGAGCAACGGGACGAACTACACGAAGTACGAATATCCCGGCCTCTACACGCAGGCCGACTTTCACGCGCCGTGCACGGTCAGCAACTACGCCGACGCGGCGAACGTGCAGGATTGCGAGCTGTTCGGGCTCCCCGACCTCAACACCGGCTCGGCGACCGTCAGGCAGAAGATCGCCGACTACCTGATCATGCTCGCGCGGCTCGGCGTCGCCGGGTTCCGCATCGACGCCGCCAAGCACATCCAGCAGGTGGAGCTCGACAAGATCATCGCGCTGGTGAACTCGACGATGTCGGCAGAGGGGAAGCCGATCCCGTACTGGTTCCTCGAGGTGTCGGCTGGATTCGGCGAAGCGCTGCGCCCGGCCGACTACTTCGGCGAGGGATACAGCTCGGGTGGTGCGGCCGACATCACCGAGTTCATCTTCAAGGGCGTGGCCGACAAGTTCACGCAGCTCGGCGGCAGCCAGCACCTCTTCCAGCTCAATCCCGACGGCTCGCCGGGCAACCAGTTCTCGCCTAACGCTTGGGGGATGATGCCGTCGGACAAGGCGGTGGTGTTCCTGCAGAATCACGACACCCAGCACGAGCTGGGGAGCCAATGCGGGTTGCGCTACACCAATCCGCAGGTGTTCCGCCTCGCCAACGTGTGGATGCTGGCGCAGCCGTACGGCTATCCGTCGGTGCTCTCGAGCTACGCGTTCTCGTGCGACCAGACGGGCATCACCATCGGCCCGCCGTCCGATGCGAGTGGCTGGACGCTCCCGGTGAGCTGCGCCTCGAGCCTCGAGAACGCGACGATCGGCAAGTTCGTGTGCGAGCACCGTGACCCGTACATCGCCAGCATGGTCGCTTTCCGGCGCGCGGTCGCCGGCACCGACGAGAACCACTGGTGGGACAACGGCGCCGACGCGATCGCGTTCTCCCGTGGCGACAAGGGGTTCGTCGCGATCAACCGCCAGGGCACGGCGCTCACCGCGACCGTCCCGACCGGGCTCGCCGCGGGGACGTACTGCGACGTGATCAGCGGCGGGAAGACCGGTGGCAGCTGCGCCGGCGCCAGCATCAGCATCGATGCCACCGGTGCCGTCGCGCTGACGCTCCCGGCCAACACCGCGATCGCGGTGCTCACGACGTCGAAGCTCTGACCACACGCGGCAGGTCCTACAACCCCCGGGGACGATGACGAACGCCCGTCGTACACTCGCGCTCGCCGGCGCCTGCATCGCGTTAGGCCTGACGCTGCCGCCCGCGGTCCGGGCCCAGGCGAGCGGAGCGCGGGCTGCGGCCGCCCCGTTCGTCGTCACCGACAGCTCGGTGCGCCAGGGGCGCTTCGAGGCGATTGCCCGATCGCGCGACACCATCATCTCCAGCTATCCCCGCGCGGCGCGCGAGGTCCGCTTCCGCTTCAGCATCAACGGCGCCGAGAACGAGTTTCCTCCCGGGACCGAGCACACCATCTACCTGCGTCCGGTGAACGGAAAGCTGGTCACGCCGCTCTACACCTTCGGTGACGAGACCGAGCCGCCGCCGCCGACTCCCGAGCAGTCCGCGAGCAGCGAGGATGGCACCGCGCAGGTGACCTTTCGCGTCGACCTCCGGAACGTCGAGCGCACGTTGCGCGAGACGGGACACTACGATCCGCCGTTAGGCGCACGCATCGAGCGCGGCGCCCTGCGTTCGGTGTTCGTCGTCGGCGACCCGAGCCCGCTGACCTGGGATTACGCCGCGCTCAAGTCCGGTTCGACGCTCGAGCTGACCGATCCCGACAGCGACGGCATCTTCGAGGGGACGGTCGCGATCCCGACCGAGTACACACGGCCGCGCACCGCCGACGGCCGTGCGATCTGGGTGCGGACGATGGACTTGAGCGCGTTCCCGAAGCTCGAGTCGTCGCAGCCGATGCAGGACGCGGTCTATCGTCTCTCGCTCGAGGAGCTTCGCCAGCTCGTCCGTCCGGATGGCGCGCTCTCGGCCGGCGCCAAGTGGCCCGGCGTCTGGACACGTGATGTCTCGCTGAGCGCGGTGCTCTCGCTGGCGCTGGTCGCGCCCGACGCGACTCGCCGCAGCCTGATGGCCAAGGTCGATTCCGCGGGGCGGATCATCCAGGACACCGGCACCGGCGGCTCATGGCCGGTGTCGAGCGACCGGATGGTGTGGGCGCTCGCCGCGTGGGAGCTCTACGCCGCGACCGGCGATCGCGACTGGCTGCGGCAGTCGTACGACATCATAAAACGCTCGGCCGAAGCCGACCTGCACGCGGTGCGGGATCCGGCGACGGGGCTGTTCAATGGTGAATCGTCGTTCGAGGACTGGCGCGAGCAGAGCTACCCGCGCTGGATGCAGCCCGCCGACATCTATCAGTCGCAGAACCTCGGGACCAACGCCGTGCATTTCGCCGCCTATCGCGTGCTTGGCGACATGGCCCGAGCGTTAGGCGAGCCGGCCGGGCGCTGGGACTCGACCGCCGCCGGCATCCGCCGCGGGATGACGGCGCAGCTCTGGCAGCCGGCGCGCGGCTGGTTCGGCCAGTATCGCTATGGGCGAACCGCGCCCAGCCTGTCACCGCGCGCCGATGGTCTCGGTGAAGCGCTGGCGTCGATCTACGGTTCGGCGTCGTTCCCGCAGCGGCAGACCCTGATGCGCTCCGCGCCGGTGGTGGCGTTCGGAACGCCGACCTTCTGGCCCTACATCGCCGGCGAGCGCTTCTACCACAACGCGACGGTGTGGCCCTTCGTGACTGCGTACTGGACGTGGGCCGCGGCCGAGGGTGGGAACACGCGGGCGGTGCAGGCCGGGCTCGACGACGCCACGCGCGGCGCGGCGCTCTTCCTCACCAACAAGGAGAACATGGTGGCCGCGACCGGCCACTACGAGGGGACCGCACTCAACTCGGATCGCCAGCTCTGGAGCGTGGCCGGCACGCTCGCCGCGACGTATCGCACGCTGTTCGGGATGCGCCTCGAGCCGGAGCGCCTCGTCTTCCGCCCGATGGTACCGCCGTCGTATGGTGGTGTGCGAAGGCTCGGCGACATGCACTACCGCGGCGCAACGCTCGACATCACAGTCCGCGGCTACGGCGACGCTGTCGTCTCGACGAAGCTCGATGGCAAGACCGTCCGGCGTGCGGAAGTATCGGCCACACTAACCGGAGCGCACACCGTCGAGCTGACGATGAATCGTCGCTGGCTGGCGACGACCACGCATGTCGTCGAGAACCGTTTCGCGCCGGGTACGCCGCACGCCACCTTGACGAATGCAACGCTCGCCTGGAACGCGGTGCCCGGCGCCGTGGGCTACGTCGTGTATCGCAACGGCCGCTACATCGGCCGCACGACCGCGACTCGCGCTATCGCCCGCCCTCGCGACGGGCTCGATGAGTACCAGCTGCTGGCGGTGAACGCGAAAGGCGACGAGGGATTTCTGAGCGAGCCGGTTCGCGTGCTGCCTGACGGCGCCGAGCAGATGGCCAAGCCCGCGAACGCTGCTCTCGAAACCGAGAACGCCGGCTACACCGGCGCCGGCTACGTGCGGCTGACGCTCGACCGCAATCTCTCCGTCACCGTCCCCGTGACCGCGCCGCGAGACGGCGCGTACGCGATCGACCTTCGCTACGCCAACGGCAATGGCCCGGTGAATACCGAGGACAAGGTCGCGGTGCGCACGCTGCTCGTCGACGGCGACACGACTGGCGTGGTCGTGATGCCGCAGCGCGGCGTGAACCGCTGGGCGGAGTGGGGATGGAGCAACGTCCTCCGCACGCACCTGACCGCCGGCGCGCACACGGTCACCATCGTCTACACGCCGCTCGACGCGAACATGAACCGCCACGAGAACACCGCGCTCCTCGATGCGGTGCGAGTCACCAGGCTCGCCTCAGCGGCTCCGCGCCGTTAGGACGAACACGCGCGCCGTCATCGCCGGCAGCGACGCCAGCGGCACGTAGCCGCTGATCGCGCCGTCGGCGGCGACGGTGAGCGGTGCACCCGGCATGCCGCCTAACGCGTCGCGCATCGTCCACCGACCGCCGGGCAGTGAGGTGCCAGGTGCGCTGAGCGTGACTTCGCGCGCCGACACCGCGCCGAGGTTCGCGATCACCAGCACTGCCTGCTCGCCGTCGCGCCTGAGATACGCCGTCACGGCATCGCTGCTGGTCGTGAGCGGGACCAGTGCCCCGACCGCGAGCGGCGCGCTCGTATCGCGCAGGTGAATGAGCTTGCAGTAGAGGCTCAACAACGATGACGCATCGCGCTGCTGGGCGCTGACCGTCGTCGTCAGCGAGTCGGGCTGCAGCGCTTCCCACGGCTTGCCCCGCGTGAACCCGGCACCGCGCGCGCGCGACCACTGCATCGGCGTGCGCAGTCGCGGGTCGGGCTTCGTGCCAACCATGCCGATCTCCTCACCGTAGTACACGAACGGTGTCCCCGGCATGGTCAGCAGCAGTGTCGCGGCGACGCGCGCACGCGCCGCGTCACCGCCTAACTGCGTCATCACGCGCACCTGGTCGTGGTTGCTGAGGAACGGCGAGTACCGCCCCAGCGGAACGTCGGCCTGCAGGTGCAGCACTGGCGGCAGCAGTCCCTTCGCCGATCCACTCTTCACCGCGCTGATGATGCTGTCCGACAGCTCGAAGGCGAAGTACGAGTCGAGCTGGTCGGGATAATACCCGAGCAGGTACTTCGTGCTGTCGGACACTTCACCAACCGTAAATGACTCCGGCGCCACGCTTCGCACATGCTCGGCGTACTCGTGCAGTACGGTGTGCGTGCCAGTCGTATGCTGGATCTGCCCGTCCTCCTCGACGAGGTAGGGCACCGCGTCGAGGCGAAATCCGTCGACGTGCATCTCGCGCAGCCAGAAGGTCGCGATCTTGTTCGCCTCCTCGCGCACCGGCGGATAGTTGTAGTTGAGGTCCGGCATCCCGCCCCAGAAGAAGCCGTAGTACCACTCGTCGCGCAGCGGCGACTTGTGCCAGTTGCTCTGCCCCCACGGATTCAGCTCCGCCGGCTTGGTCTTCGACCAGCGATACCACTGACGATACTGCGACGTGGTGTCGCGAAGCGCGGCCTGGAAGTACGGGTGCTCGCTCGACGTGTGGTTGAGCACCATGTCGACGACGACATGAATGCCGCGCTTGTGCGCGGCGGCGATCAGCCGCTTGAAGTCGTCATTGGTGCCGTAGTCGCGCTCGACCTTGTAGTAGTCGCTGACGTCGTAGCCGTGGTAGCTCGGCGATTCCGCGACGGGCATGAGCCAGATGCATCGCGCGCCGAGGTCGCGCGTCGAGCGCGCATTGCCATCGTTGATGTAGTCGAGCTTTGAGATCAACCCATTGATGTCGCCGATGCCGTCGCCGTTGCTGTCCTCGAACGATCGGATGAAGACCTCGTAGCACGTCGCACCGCGTGTCCATGACGTGAGTGGCCACGGCGCGTTCGTCCGTGCGGTGGGCAGCGCCGCGAGCGATGCACTGTCGCCGAACAGCCACTGGTACGCCGCGGGAAACTCGCGACGCCAGAACCACTCGCTGTGTCGACCGTCGGGAGGAACGAACGAGCGAATCGCGGTGCCGATCGGAAAACCCGCCGCGGCGAGCGAGTCGATCACCATCTTCTGGTCGCGCCCCTGCGAGCCGTCGTTCGTCTCCAGCCCGCCGGCGACGAAGTAGAGCCGCGGCAGCGGACGCATCGGCTTTGTCTGACGCGCCAGCTGGAGGATGCGCGGCCCGGCGATCCAGCAGGCACAGGAAAAGATTCCCGCGCGTCCGAACACCTCGGGATACCTGAGCGCGGCGTACAGCGAGATCAGTCCGCCCATGCTCGAGCCCATGATGCCGGTGCTCTCACGATCGGGACGCGTGCGATAGTGTGCGTCGATGTACGGCTTGAGCGTCGCCACGAGAAACTGCACGTATGCGTCACCCTCGCCGCCGCCGTGCTGACCGTCGACCGAGCGCCATGGATTGTACTCGTCCAGGCGATGGCTTCCGCCATTGTCGACCGCGACGACGATCGCGCCGGGATCACCGTGCGAGTGCAGGCGGTCGAGTGTCTCGTCCACTCCCCATTCGCCGGCGAAGCTCGTCGCGTCGTCGAAGACGTTCTGCGCGTCGTGCATGTAGAGCACGGGATAGCGCTTCCCCGAGGTCGCGTAGTCGGGCGGGAGGTACAGCATCACGCGTCTCGTCCTGCCAAGCTGCGGCATCGCGAAGCTGTCGCTGAGCACCGTCACCGACTTCGACGCCGTCGATGCACGCGCAGCGGCCTTTCCCGTACTCCACGCTTCGACCGATGCGGTCAGCGTCGAGGCGCCAGTGCGCGGGATCGTGAAGCTCCGATTCGGAATCCCGGCTCCGCTCGCGCTGGTCTCGACGGTCTCCCAGGAGCCGAGGGTGAACTTGAATTCGATCACGCCCCGGACCGAGTCGGGCAACGTCACCGCGAGCGTCCCGTCGGCGCGCGGCGTGAGCGCGTAGCGCGGCAGGGCGGGATTCCAGCCGTTGAAGCTTCCGGCGACGTACACCGTTGAACCGGACGGTGTGCTCGCAGGCGCCCGGACCTGCATCGTGAGCTGCGCGCCTAACGGCGTGGCGAGGGTCAGGCTGGCGAGTGCGACGGAGCAGCTTGTGATTCTCATGTGCGGCATCGGCATGAACGGAGTCAGTCGTTGCTGTACGGCAGCGCGATCGGTCGCGTCCGGGTCAGGTTCTCCCAATGCTCCGTACGAATCTCGTTGCGGATCTGCGTGATCCGGTCGGTGATCGCCTTCGGCGCCGGGGTCTTCGGTGACTGCACGCCGCCGATCACGACGAACGTCTGCAGCATCATCTCGTACGCGTACGGTGAGTAGTGAGCCTGCACGGCCAGCTTCGCGCCGTCGTAGTCGCACCAGTTCTCGAGCACCGGCCCGTAGCTCCGCCCGAACTCTCCCCAGCGCCACTGCGTCGAATCCGTCAGCGAACGATGGTCCTTCGCCATGAGCTGGGTGATGCGGCCCGAGACCTGGTTCTCGTCGATGTGGATGATCTCATGCGCGATCACCGCCGCGGCCTCGTCCTCGGTGCTCATCAGCGCGAGGATGCCGCCCCCGATCACGATGTGGCCTCCCGGGAGCGCGAAGCCGCTGCGGAACCCCGGGTGCGAATCGTAGTGGATCCGCCACGGCAGCTTCCGCCGCGTGTACGGCGCGATCGAATCGGCGATGGACTGGAGGTACGCCTCCATCCGACGATTCTGCTCCGTCGGGTTCTCGAGCCCACGATCGCGATCGAACTGGCGGGCGAGCATCGCGCCGAGCGCGATCTCCTGCGAGTCACTGACACTCTGTGGCGGAATCGGCGGCGGCGTGACCGATTGTGCGGCGAGCGGAGCGGCGGCGAGGACCAGGGCCAGCCAGCGGAGGCGCGCGATCGGGTACACGGGATCTCCTTTGCGAAGCGGGGAATGCTGCCCGGCTCGGGCATACATGCTGCAATCGTAGCGGCCGGTCGCGCTGACGCGGCCCCGGACCAGGAGAATTCTACGATGCGCAGGGTCAGCATCATAGCCGCAATCGCCGTCGCGGCAGCAGTTGCCGGCTGCTCGAAGAACGACCAGGCTTCGACGGACTCGCTCAACCTTCTCAACGCCAGCCAGGGGCGGCCTCTAACCGACTCGGTCTCGGCGATCGAACGCAACGGGTCGACCGTCACGACGACAACGACCGTCACCTCGCGCACCACGGGCGCCGCCCCGGCAGCCGCGGTGCCGGCACCGGTGGTTCACCACACGACGACGCACTCGACGTCCGGTGGATCGACCTCCGGCAGCACCGCCGCCTCAGGTGGTGGCACGACCACGACGTCGACCACTCGCGCGACGACGACTGTCAAGCACACCCAGCGTGACGCAGCAATCGGTGCTGCCGCTGGCGCAATCATCGGAGCGTCGACGAGCAAGAACAAGGTGAAGGGCGGGGTGGTCGGCGGCGCCGCGGGCGCGATCCTCGGCGGCGTGATCGGCAACAACGTCGACAAGAAGAAGAAGCCGGTGACGCCGTAACCCGGTCCAGGCGTCGCCTAGCGCGAGGAGGACTGCCTTGAAGGGCAGTCCTCTTTTTTTTCTTCGCGCACGGGCACGATGTCAAATTTGCGTGAAACCGGGCCGGCCTGGCTCTCGTGCTTCTTCGCGACCGCGTATCCTCAAGCTGGGTCCCGGTCGCGCCGTCCCGAGCGCTGACTCGCCGATTCCTCACGAATTCAGGAGAAACCGAATGTCCCCCGCCTCGAGGTTGAGCGCTCTCCTCGCGTTAGGCACCGTGCTCGTCGCACCGGTCGCGGCTCGTGCGCAGTCGGCGCCGGACGCCGCATCGGCCGCCGTCGTCAGGCAGCAGTTCCTCACCGACCTCGACACGATCCAGTCGAAGTTCATCGCCCTCGCCGAGGCAATTCCGGCGGACAAGTACAGCTGGCGTCCGATGGCCGGCACGCGCAGCGTCGGCGAGGTGTTCAAGCACGTGGCCAGTGAGTACTACACCTACGGGCCGGCGTCCTTCGGCGCGGCCCGTTCACCGCTCATTCCGCGGACGAGGGAAGGATTCGCCGCGTTCGAGGCAGCCTCGACGAAGGACGAAGCGCTGAAACAGCTTCGCGAAGGCTTCGCCTTCGCCAAGCAGAGCATCGGTGCGCTCGACCCGGCATCGCTCACCGGCACGAAGAAGATCTTCGGTGGCGACCACACCATCATCGAAACGAGCCAGGCTGTCACCGCCGACCTCCACGAGCACCTCGGCCAGCTGATCGCCTATTCGCGGATGATCGGCGTCGTCCCGCCCTGGAGCAAATAGCATCATCCTTTTGCAACGCGTCACTTCAAGGGGTCAGAGCTGTTGTAAAACGATGACGTCACGTCATCGTTTTTCAACAGCTCTGACCCCCGCTCGTGCCGGCGCTGGTATCGCGCTAAATTTGGTGAATGAGCGAACAGCAGCCCGCGGGCACCGCCCCGGAGACGACCTCGCCGCCCTGTCCCAAGTGCGGCGGCGAGATGTGGGACAACCGCGCGACGAAGAAGAATCCTCGCGCTCCCGACTTCAAGTGCAAGTCGGCCGGATGCGAAGGAATCATCTGGCCGCCGCGCGAGGCCGGTGCAGCGCCAGTCGCGGCAAAGCCGGCGGGCACCGCCGATGACCCGGCCTGTCCGGTGTGCGGCGGGAAGATGTGGGACGATCGCACGAGCAAGAGGAATCCGCGGGCGCCGGACTTCAAGTGCCGCAACAAGCCCAAGTTCCAGGGCGGCCCGGGGTGCGAGGGAGTGATCTGGCCACCGCGCGACGGCGAGCGGCGAAGCGCCGCCGCGGGCACGGCCACGAAGTCCGCCCCACCTCGGCGGCCGAGTGGTGCGCCCACCGCGCCTAACGCGCGTCCCGCGGCTCCGCCCCCGGCCGCGCCCGAGCGCGAGTTCTCCGACGACGAAGCTCCGGATTTCGGCGACGACGATCTGCCGTTCTGATCGCCGTTCACAGAACCTACACGACACGGGGGCCGCTGCCGGATCGATCGTTGCCCGTTGCACCACGCAGAGATAACGGGGCCGCTGCCGGATCGATAGTTGCCCGTTGCACCACGCAGAGCTAACGGGGCCGCTGCCTAACGGCAGCGGCCCCGTTCCCGTGCATCGAGCCGCGATCGGTCCGATGCGTCGATCAGATATGCCCGCCGATCGCCAGCACCGCGTAGCCCGAACCGATGCTGAGCCGGGCAAGCCCGAACGTTCGCGACGTCGCGCGGCCGATGTAGCCGATCGTCCCGTAGACCGTGCTCGCGTAGCCCGTGCGATACCCGACGCCGGCGAAGAACGAGCCCGCCGTCGTCATTGGTGCAAAGTTCGCCTCGGCCGCGCCACCCCAATGCGCGCTCACCGGCCCGCGGCAATGACCTGCGCCGACATACTGGTTGGTCTGCGTATCGACGCAGAGCTGGTCGCCGTAGATCGTGGTCTGCGAGACGTAGCGGAAGTTCTGCCTCCCCTGCACGAAGGTGACATCGAGCGGCAGCAGATAGGCGAAAAGCTTCGGCGATCGCACACCGAATCCGCCCTGAACCGAGATCCCGCCGTGCGGCTTGTCCCAGCCGTAGCCGGCGTTTCCGACGGCGAAGATCGGCCGCTGTTGCGCCTGCGCCCTGGCGGCCGTGGCGCTGAGCGCGAGTGAGAGCAGGGAAATCGTGAACGCGCGCAGGTGCATGGTCATTCCTCCTGTAGTGCTGGATGCAGGCGCGGTAATCGTGCCAACTCGGCGGGAAGCTACGTTGCGGATCGGGTGGATGCGAAACAACGGCGTGGGTCGGTCGTACTGTCGGTCCTTCGATCCGGCGGCCGCGAACCTTCCCGCGATCGTCCCGGCATCGTAGACTCGCAGATGATTGCCGGAGGCGCGGCCGATCGGCGGCCCGTCCGAACACAGGAGCGCACCTTGGATCCAGACGTCTATTCCTTCATGGTCGTGGTCGCGGTCATCACCGCGTTCATTGGCTCCATGGTCGCCCTGTTCATCGGTGCGCGCGTCGCACTGCAGCGCACGCGCCCGCGGGAGATCGCCCCCGTAGACGACGCCCGGTTCGAGCGCCTCGAGCAGGCAGTCGACACCATCGCGATCGAGATCGAGCGCATGAGCGAGTCGCAGCGGTTCACCGCCAAGCTGCTCAGCGAGCGAGCACCCGCCGCGCTCCCGGTAAGAGCCGACAAGCCGTAAGCGACTCGCAGTCAGCGGACGACGCACCGGCAATCCGGCGCGTTCCGCCGCTGCTTCCAGAATGTCGCCTATCGCTGCGCTGCGGGTCGCGCGCCCGTGCCGGCCCCCGCGCGCAGCGCCGGTGCTCCCCGGACGACGATGCGACGTTCCGTCTCGTCGCGCTGGCCGAGGAACTCGCCGACCGCCGCCAGCGACTCGATGTGATCGCAGAAGATCTTGAACGTCGCCAGCACCGGGACGGCGAGGAACGCGCCCGGGACTCCCCAGATCCAGAAGAAGAAGGTCAGCCCGATGAAGATCGCCACCGGGTTGAGCGTCAGTCGGTGGCCGAGCAGGAGCGGCGACACGACGTTGGCCTGTACCAGATTGATGAGCAGGAAGGCGCCGGGTGCGAGGAGCGCATGTCCGACGCTGTCGAATGTCGTCAGCCCGGCCAGCCCGAGGATGACCACCGCCGCCGCCGCGCCGAGATAGGGCACGAACTCGAGCAGCGCGACCACCACGCCCCAGAGCGGCGCGTTAGGCAGCCCGATCCCCCACAGTGCCAGCGCGACGAGGGTGCCCTCGGCCACGTTCACCATCAGCGCGGTGGTGAGGAAGGCCGACACGGCGGCTTCCGTCGCCCGCGCGATCTCCACGGCCTTCAGCTTGTCGTTGAAGTGCGGCAGCACCTTGATCAACTTCTGCAGGAAGAGGTCGCCGCCCGCGAGCAGGAAGTAGAGCAGGATGACGATCTCGAGAATCGCCGCCACGAGCTTTTCGGTCGTGCCGAAGATGCGCGAGGAGATGCTCGGCCCCGCTGCCACCACCACTTGCGGGACATCCTTGCCGCCGGTCTTGCCGACGGCGCCGGCCGCCTGCTCGACCTGGCTGCTCACCTGCTGCACCGGCCGGATGAGGTGGTGCAGCTTCGACTCGGCGCGCGCCAGCGTCTGCGGTGCCGACGTCGCCCACCGCTGGGCGGGACTGGCGAGGGCGTAGCTCGCGCCCCCGAGCGCGGCGAGCAGCCCGAGCACGAGCACCGCCGCGCTGAGCGATGGCGGAATCCGCCAGCGCGCGAACGCGCGGATCACAGGGCTCAGCAGGAAGTTGAGCAGCACCGCGTACACGATCGGAATCAGGAAGTCGCGTGCGAAATACAGTGTGTAGAGAAGCGCGAGCAGCGTGAGGATCGTGATCGCGGTTGGGCGGCGGTGATGATCCGTCGCCGCCTCGGCCGTGCGCGCGATGTCCGGCGTCGGGGCGCCCGGCTCGACCGGCTGCGCGGTCGCGGTCGGGTCGACGTCCGGCGCGAGCACGGAGCGCGGCGCCATTGCCGCCGCGCGCTCGGCGGCGATGGGAACGAGACCTTCAAATCGGTCGGCCACGAGTGCTCGGCGACTGGTGAAAAAACGTCAGGCAGTTGCGATGAGACAGTGCACGATCGCGGCCGAGGCTCGCGCCGCTGCCGCGGAGGACGTATGTTGAGCCGCGCATTCTGCGAGCCATACCGCAGGATACGTCGAGGCCGGAAGGTGACGGGCGCCGCAGCCATCTTGCAAGTCGTTTCCCGGCAATGACTTGCCGGAGTGCCCCAAACCGGAACGCGGGTTGCTTTTCTCAGAGTCGTCCGCCGCGGCGAAATCATCGCGGCGAAGAACACTCGTTACCGGAGCCAGCGATGTCGCGCAACCACCGACAGGGCTTCACCCTCATCGAGCTGCTGATCGTCGTGGTGATCATCGGGATCCTCGCGGCGATCGCCATCCCGAAGTTCGCCAACACGAAGGAGAAGGCCTACGTCGCGCAGATGAAGTCCGACCTGCGCAACCTCGTCACCGCCGAGGAAGCCTTCTTCGCCGACTCGGTGAAGTACACGAGCACGATCGGGCAGCTCAAGTACCGGCAGTCCACCGGCGTCGCGACACCGACCATAACGGTCGGCGCGGGCTTCTGGACGGCAAGCGTGACGCACACCGCGCTGGTCGGCAAGAGTTGCGAGATCGCGATCAACACCGGGAACAGCCTGGTCACCACGGCTGGCGACGGCGAGCCGGTCTGCAAGTAGGGGCGCCAGCGCGACACGCCTGGTTGAACGTTAGGCATTACCGCCAGCCCGGCGCCGCGATGCGGCGCCGGGCTGCTGCGTTTCAGGTCAGCTGCGTTTCAGGTCAGCTGCACGGCCCGGCGACGACGCTCGCGTTCGTGCTCGTGCCGGTCATGTTGGACTCGGTGAGGAACGCGGTCCCGATGCCGTTCGCCGACAGGTTGCTCGACGTGAACGTCGTGTTCACGCGCGGCGTCCCGGTGCTGGTGCCGACATTGAACATGCGGATCTGCGAGTTCGTGTTCGGGAAGTTCATCCAGGCCGACGTCCCGGTGGTCGCCGATCCGGCCGCGAGGTTGGCGCGGCTCGGGGTCCCGCTGATCGTGGCGCCGTTCGACGTCACGTAGATGTCGCCCGCCGTTCCCGTCGCGTTGAAGAAGCGCAGCGCATTGTTGCCGCTCGACGGCGCGGTCGCTCCGCCATCGCTCAGCACGGCCTGCTGTGGACCCGAGCCATTGCGGTAGAGGACCACGGTGTAGTTCTGCCCGGCGGTGAAGTTCGCGTTGCTGTTCGAGACGAGGTCGGTCCCACTGCCAGCGGCGCGGAAGCTGAGCGTCTGTCCAACCGGAACGTTGATGCACGTCGAGCCCGCGGAGCCGAACGCGACGTTGCTTCCGACGGCAGTGCCGTTCGCGAACAGACCCGCGTTCGCCGATGACGGATCGAGATTCACGACGCGGACGCGAGCGGTCTGCGGCGTCGGGTTCGTCGAGTTGTCGTTGTTGCCGCAGGCGGCGGCGACCGAGAGGGCAGCGATCGCGGCGATCGCAGTCGTGATGCGGTACGTCATGCTTCTACTCCTGTGCTGCTGTGTTGACGACGTGCCTGAGCGTTAGTCAGGCGTGAGCTCGTGTGTGGGCACGCAAACGCACGGCATGGGCCACCGCGGCGCCTCGTGCCGAATGGTCTTGCCGAGCCCGCAGCACGATGACAGCTTCATCGGCGCGACGGTGGCGCGTGTCACAGTTCAGCGGTATACAGCTCGCGGCCGAGTGCGGTCTTCATCCTTCGTCACTTCCTGATGCAGAAAATGCCTAACGCGTTTGCGGTCCCGGTCGTCACGCTGTGCCGTGTGCGTGCCCGCCGCGTCGCGCTCGTGGCCGCGCTCGTCGCTGCCGCCGCACCGGGCGCGCTGGCGCAGACCAGGCGACCAGCCGAGCGACCGGACTCGGCGCGCGCGGCTGACAGCGCTCGGTCGCGAGGGACGCCGTCGGACTCGGCGGCGCGCGACTCGCTGCGCCCGGGGATCCGCGACTTCCTCTCGCGGGTGAACGAGCCACCGGTCGCCACGCATCACGTCGTCCGGCTGCCTAACGGCGAGCTTCGCTACACGGCGACCACCGGCATGCTGCCGATCCGAAACGACAGCAGCGGGGTGATCGAAGGCGGGATGTTCTTCGTCGCCTACACGCGCGACGGCGTCACCGACCCGGGCAAGCGGCCGCTGCTCATCGCCTTCAACGGCGGACCCGGCTCGTCGTCGGTCTGGCTGCACCTCGGCGCGTTCGGCCCGCGGCGCGTGCGGTTGATGCCTGACGGTTCGGCCCCGGCGCCACCGTACCAGGTCGAGGACAATCCGCAGACGCTGCTCGACCAGACCGACATCGTCTTCGTCGACCCGGTCGGAACCGGCTACAGTCGCGCCGCGCGTCCGGAGTTCGGCGCCAAGTTCTGGGGGCTCGACGAGGACATCGCGGCGATGGGCGAGTTCATCCGGCTCTACCTGACGCGTTACTCGCGCTGGAGCTCGCCGCTGTTCATCGGCGGCGAGAGCTACGGCACGACGCGAGCGACGGGGCTCTCCGGCTATCTCGCCGACCGCGGGATCACGCTGAACGGGATCGTCCTGCTCTCGACGGTGATGGACTTCGCGGCCTCGTCGATGAGCCGCGGCAACGCGGCGGGATTCGTCAACTTCCTGCCGTCGTACACGGCGACGGCGTGGTACCATCATCGGCTCGCACCCGAGCTCCAGGCGAAGGCGCTGGAGCAAGTGATGGCAGAAGCGAAGCAGTGGGCGGTGACGCAGTACGGCCCGGCGCTGGCGATGGGCGATCGGCTGCCCGCCGATCAACGCGCGGCGATCGTCAGGCAATTGGCGCTGTACACGGGGCTGTCGGCGCAGTTCATCGCCGACAACGACATGCAGGTCACGCTCGGCCGCTTCAACCATGAGCTGCTCCGTGGCGAGCGCCGCGTGATCGGCCGCCTCGACAGCCGGTTCACGACCTACGACCTCGACCCCGGCTCCGAGAACGTGCAGCTGGACCCGAGCGAGGCGACGATCAGGAACACCTTCACTCCCGCCTGGAACGACTACGTCAGGCGTGAGCTCAAATACCGCGACGACGACGTCTATTACATCCTCGGCGGCGGGATCGGACGCTGGCACTATCCGCAGAACAATTACGCCGACGTCTCGCCGTCGATCGAGCGCGCATTCACGAAGAACCCCTACCTTCGCCTTTACGTCGCGATGGGATACTACGACATGGCGACTCCGTACTTTGCCGTCGAGTACACGCTCGGGCAGCTTCGCGTCGCGCCGGAGGTGCGGTCGAACATCGTGACGGAGTACTTCGCCGCCGGGCACATGATGTACATCGATGACGCGCAGGACGTGAAGCTGCGGGCGGGGATCCGGAAGTTCCTCGATGGCGCGGCGCGGCAGCAGGACCAGCGTGCAACCGGCTCACCGGCCGGCGCGCCCCGTTAGGCAGCCGCCGCCTGGTTCGTTGATGAGGCCGACCACGCCGATCGTCGAGTCCGGGGCTGCGCGCCCGTCGGGGAGTGAGCAGCTCATGGTGCGGATGCTGGCGAGCGACGACGACCTGCGCGCCTGCGTCGATCTCCAGCGCGCGACGTGGGGTGCCAGCTACGACGAGCTCGTCCCGGCAACGATCCTCAAGGTGGCGCAGAAGATCGGCGGCGTCGCCGCCGGCGCGTTCGACGAGAATGGCCAGATGCTCGGCTTCGTTTTCGGGATGGCCGGGGTCCGCAACGGGGAGATCATTCACTGGTCGGACATGCTCGCCGTGCGCGAGGATGCGCGCGACCGCGGCGTCGGCCAGCGACTGAAGGAGTTCCAGCGCGCGGCGGCGCGGACGTCGGGCGCGACGACGATGTACTGGACGTATGATCCGCTGGTCGCGCGCAACGCGCACATGAACTTCAATCGGCTTGGCGTTCGAGTGGACGAATACGTCGAGGACATGTATGGCGCGTCCGAGAGCGACCTTCATCGCGGGCTCGGGACCGACCGCTTCGTCGTGGCGTGGCCGCTCGATCGCGCGCCGGGGGGCGGTCGTCGAACCGTGTCGCCATCGTCGGCCGACATGGTGCCGGTGCTGAACCCCGACGGGCAGGTGCCGACTTCCTCGGAGCTGGGTGCCGCTCTCGACGGCGACGTGATCCGCGTCGAGATCCCGCTCGACATCGTCCGGGTGCGCGATCGTCACCCCGACGAGGCAGTGCGCTGGCGCGCGTCGACGCGGGTCTCCATCCAGGCAGCGTTAGGCAGCGGCTTCGGCGTGGCGCGCTTCGCCAGCGATCCGGGGCGCGACCGCGGCTGGTACCTGATGACGCGCGCCGCGGGTACGGGCGGGCCGGCAACCAGATGACGCTTCAGCTCGAGACGATCGCGCTGCGCGAGATCCGGCTCCCGCTCAAGGAGCCGTTCCGCATCTCTTCCGGCGTATGCACCGAGCGGCGCATCGCTCTGCTGGAGCTGACCGACGCGAGCGGCGCGATCGCCTGGTCGGAATGCGTCGCCGGCGAAGAGCCGAACTACAGCGCCGAGACGATCGACACCGCCTGGCACGCAATCCGTGAATGGCTCGCGCCGCGCGTGCTCGGCCAGCGCATCGAGGCGGCGGCGCAGGTGCACGCGCTGCTCGAGCAGGACATCGCCGGCCACAACATGGCGAAGGCCGCCATCGAGATGGGATGCTGGGCGGTCGAGGCCGAGCAGCGGGGAATCCCGCTCTCGCGGCTGCTGGGCGGGACGCGCGACCGCGTGCAGACGGGAATCTCGATCGGGATCCAGGATGATCCGGACGCGCTGGTGACGCGCGCGAAGCGCGCGGTCAGCGATGGCTATGGCAAGATCAAGGTGAAGATCCGCCCCGGTGCCGACGTCGACTACGTCCGCGCGGTGCGGCGCGCGTTAGGCGACGCGGTCAGCCTGATGGCCGACGCCAACTCGGCGTATCGCCTCACGGATGCCGATCACCTCGCCCGGCTCGACGAGTTCGGGCTCATCATGATCGAGCAGCCGCTCGGGCGCGACGACCTGGTGCGCCACGCCGAGCTGCAGAAGCGATTGCGGACGCCGATCTGTCTCGACGAATCGGTCACCGACGCCGATCGCTGCGAGGACATGATCGCACTCGGCGCCGGGCGCATCGTCAACATCAAGCCGGGACGGGTCGGCGGCTTCACCATGTCGAAGCGCATCCACGACATCTGCGAGAGTCACGGGCTGCCGGTGTGGTGCGGCGGAATGCTCGAGAGCGGGATCGGCCGCGCACACAACATCGCGCTCGCATCGCTGCCGAACTTCTCGCTGCCCGGCGACCTCTCGCCGAGCGCGCGGTACTGGGAGCAGGACGTCGTCACGCCGGAGTGGACGATGGATCGCGACGGGCTGGTGCCGGTTCCGGTGGATCGTCCCGGGATCGGCGTCGCGCCGGAGATGGGGCGCATCGACGACCTGACGGTGCGGCGCGAACAGCTGACGGCGCGCCTGACGGTGCGCGCGTGATTGGGCGCCTGACGGTGCGCGTGTGAGCGCGCCAAGCACGGCGGCGCTGCCGAGCGCGATCGCGTCGCTCTTTCCGCCTGAATTGCACAACCGGTTGCTCGCGCTGCGCCGCGAGCTGCACGCGGACCCCGAGCTCTCGAACCAGGAGCATCGCTCGGCGACGCGGTTGGCCGCGGCACTCGGGGACTGCGGCGTGCGCGATGTGCGCCGCGTCGGTCCGACGGGAATAGTCGCGCGAGTGCCGGGGCGCGACCGGAGCACGCCCGTCGTCGCGATCCGCGGCGACATCGACGCGCTGCCGATCCAGGAGGCAACCGGGCTGCCATACGCGTCGACGGCATCAGGGGTGATGCACGCCTGCGGTCACGATGTGCACGCGACGTGGGCGGTCGGCGCTGCAGCACTGCTCGCCGCCGCACCGGCGCATGGCGACGTCGTGATCATCCTGCAGCCCGCCGAGGAAGTCGGGAGCGGCGCGCTCGGGATGATCGAGGGCGGTGCACTCGACAGCGTGGCGGCCATCTTCGGCGGGCACGTCGACCGGCGCTTCGCGTTAGGCGAGGTGGTCGCCGACGTCGGGCCGCTCGCGGCATCGTCCGACACCTTCGAGATCGACCTCATCGGACGCGGTGCGCACGCCGCGCGGCCGCACGAGGGTGCCGACCCGATCGTCGGCGCGGGAGCGCTGCTGCTCGCGTTGCAGACGATCGTGTCGCGGCGCGTCAACCCGGCGTCGGCGGTGGTGGTGACCGTCGGGACGATCAACGCCGGTGTCGCGCCTAACGTCATCCCTGACCGCTGCTCGCTGACGGGGACGATCCGTGCTGTCGACGCGGCGACGCGTGACACCGCCGCGACCGAGCTGCAGCGGATCGCCGCCAGCGTGGCGGCCGCCTACGGGCTCGAGGCGCGCGTCCGCATCAGCGACGGTACCCCGCCGCTGATCAACGTCGCGGCGCCGGTCGCGTGGGCGCGCGAGGCGGTGACGGCCCTCCTCGGCGAGCCCGCGCTCGTGCCGTTAGGCACGACCAACATGGCCGCCGAGGATTTCGCGCACTATCTCGAGCGGGTCCCAGGCTGCTTCCTCCGGATCGGGGCGCGAGAGCCGTCGGGCGAGTTCATCCCCGCGCACTCGCCCGCCTTCTATCCGGCGGAAGAGAGCATCTTCGTCGGCGCCGCGGTGCTCGCGGAGGCGGCGCGCGGTTCGTCGCGCGCGCTGGCGGAAGCCGCCAGCGCGGACGCGCCGCGCCGAGCTTTGCGCTAGCCCGCGCTAGCTGCGTGCGCGGCGGATCACCCGACCGGGATACGCCCCGGTAGTCGCGCCCCTCGCGAACACGAGCGTCCCGTTCACCCACACGTGGTCGATCCCGACCGAGAGCGCGTGTGGGTCGGTCGGCGTCGCGCGATCGAGCACCGTCGCCGGATCGAAGAGCGTCAGGTCGGCATACATCCCCGGCGCGATCGTGCCGCGGTCGCGGATCCCGACGTTGTGCGCGGCGAGCGACGTCATCTTGCGAACCGCTTCCTCGAGGCTGACGACATGTTGATCGCGCACGTAGCGACCGAGGACGCGGGTGAAGCTCCCATAACCGCGCGGGTGTCGCCCATCGAGCTCCCCGTCGCTGGAGATGTTGGCGAACGGCCAGGCGATGAGGCGCGCGATGTCGCGCTCGTCCATGCTCGTCGCGATCACGCCCTGACCGCCCTTGCCGCCGCTCTTCCGCGCCGTTTCCGATGTCGCGATCAGCCACTCGAGCGTGGTCGCCGGATCGCTGTTCCGCATCGTGGCGATCTGAGCGACTGTCTTGCCGGCATACTCGGGATTCGGCTCGAAGCGCGAGATGAGCAGCCCCTCGGGAGCAGCGACCTCGCGGAGGACGAAGTCGGTGGTCGAGCGGTTGGCGAAGTCGCGCGCCGGGTAGAGCACCGTGAGCGTCGACTGCCAGAACTGATATGGGTAGACGTCCATCGTCACGTCAACGCCCGCCGCGCGCGCCGAGTCGACCTTGGCGATCATCTCCGGCGCGCGTCCCCAGAGGGAGCGCATGGCCAGCTTCGCGTGCGAGATCTGCACCGGCATGTGATTGACGCGGCCGATGTTGATCAGCTCATCGACCGCCTTGAACAGCTCGCGGTCCTCACTCCGCATGTGCGAGATGTAGCGGCCCCCCGAATCGGCAGCGACGCGCGCGAGCGCGAGCACTTCACCCGGATCGGAATAGATGCCGGGGTCGTACTCGAGCCCCGACGAAAGGCCTAACGCTCCGGCGCCCATCTCCTGGGCGACGATCGCCTTCATCCGCTCGACCTCGGCCGGCGTCGCAACTCGCTTGAAGTCCTCGCCGAGGATACTGTCGCGCACCGAGCCGTGGCCGACGTATGACGCGACGTTGATCGCCGCCGGTCGCGCCTCGAGCGCACCGAAGAAGGAAGCGAGCGGGATCTGCGAGCTGCCGTCCTGGCCGACGATAACCGTGGTCACACCCTGGCTCACCACCGCGATCGCCGAACGGTCCTTGTCCAGCCCGCGGTCATGATGACTGTGGGTGTCGATGAACCCCGGCGCGAGCGTGAGGCCGCCGGCGTCGATCACCGAATCGGTCGCTTCGCGCGGGACGTCGCCGACGGCGACGATCCGCTCGCCGCGAACGCGCACGCTCCCGACTCGCGCCGGCGCCCCGGTGCCGTCGACGATCCGCGCGTTGGTGATCAGCAGCGCGCGCTCGGTGGGGAGCGGCGAGGTATGCGCGGCACAAGCGGCGATGGCGGCGGCAAGGAAAGGAGTGAAGACGCGAGCTCGAAGACGATGCATGTCGTTGCGCGGGGAGAAGGGAACTGCCGATCGACGGAACGTGGGCCCGGCAAATTTGCGGCGGCGCGCGGGAGGCGTAAAGTATCGGCGCCCACCGGAATCGTGGCGGATCGCGGTGCATCGTCGTCTTCGGTGAGCGTGTTCATCGTGCGTTGAGAACACGCCGGCGAAGTTCTGCTGCCAGCGGCTCCGAGGCCGCGAGGTGGGCCCACTCGATCAGAGTCACGAAATGCCTCAGACCGTCCCCGAGCTCCTCTACCTGCTGCACGGCGACCCCACGGACCTCGCCGAAGCGCTCGCGGGAATGCGCGCAGCGGATGTCGCCGAAGCGTTACGCGCGCTCGACCCGCAGGCGGCGTCGAAGGTGATGGCGGCGCTGCCGTTCGATCTCGCGGTGCAGGTATTCGACGAGCCGGAGCTCGAGCGCCATCGCTTCGAGATCATCCAGCAGATGGGTGAGAAAGTCGCCGCGCCGCTGATCGACGCGATGTCGGCCGACCAGCAGGCCGACCTCTTTCGCGAGCTCGCGGAAGCCGATCGTGCCCGTTTCCTCAAGGTGCTCGACGCGCCGACGCGTGAGGCGCTCAGCGTCCTGCTGCGCTACGAGCCGGACACCGCCGGCGGAATCATGACCACCGAATTCGTCTCGGTGCCGACGTCATGGACGGTCGAGCAGACGCTCCAGCACATCAGCAAGGTCGGACGGGCGAAGGAGACGGTCTACACGATCTATGGCGTGGATCCGGAGAGTCGGAAGCTCGTGCACGTCGTCTCGCTGCGCGACCTGATGCTCGCCGATCGCGGCAAGGTGGTGACCGAAGTGGGCAACCGGCGCAAGCCGCTGTCGGTGTCGCCGATGACCGATCGCGAAGAAGTCGCGCGCACGATCTCGAAGTACAACCTGCTCGCGCTTCCCGTGCTCGACGACGGTGGGCACATGCTTGGTATCGTCACCGTCGACGACGTGATCGACGCGATCGTCCGCGAGGGGACCGAGGACGTGCAGAAGTTCGGCGGTATGGAAGCACTCGACGAGCCGTACACCGAGATCTCCTTCCCGCGCATGATCAAGAAGCGCGCGGGGTGGCTCTGCGCGCTCTTCCTCGGCGAGATGCTCACCGCCACGGCGATGGGGCACTTCGAGGGCGAGATCGCCAAGGCCGTGGTGCTGTCGTTGTTCATCCCCCTGATCATCAGCTCGGGTGGAAACTCCGGCTCGCAGGCGACCTCGCTGATCATCCGCTCGCTGGCGCTGCGCGAGGTACGGTTAGGCGACTGGTGGCGAATCCTGTTACGCGAGCTTCCAGCCGGCTTCACGTTAGGCGTGATCCTCGGTGTGATCGGTATCATCCGCATCGTAGTGTGGCAGAAGTTCGGCTGGTACGACTACGGCGAGCACTGGCTCCTGATCGCCGCCGTGGTCGGCGGCGCGCTGGTGGGAGTGGTGACCTTCGGCTCGCTGGCCGGCTCGATGCTGCCCTTCCTGCTCAAGCGGATCGGCTTCGACCCGGCCAGCGCCTCGGCGCCGTTCGTGGCGACGCTGGTGGACGTGACGGGACTGATCATCTACTTCAGCGTGGCGTTCGCGATCCTTCGGCATACGCTGTTGATGTAAGGCCGGGGGGCCGGCCGGCATAGAGATGGTATGAGCCCCCTTCGGCAGCACCCCCCGCGTGCCGGCTTTGACGTGGCGACTGAAGAGCAAGACGCGCGCGATCTCGTCGTGCGCGTGATGCGCGGCGACGAGCAGGCGTTCACCGCGCTGTATGCGGCGCATGCGTCTTCCGCATACACCGCCGCGTTACGCCTCCTTGGCAACGCAGCCGACGCCGAGGATATCGTCCAGGAGCTGTTCCTCGCGCTGCCGGCGACGCTCGCCGCATACGAGCCGTCGCGCGGAGCGTTAGGCCCGTGGCTGCGCCGGGTCGCCGTCAGGCTCGCGCTGATGCGCATGCGCACCGTCAGGCGGCGCCGCGAGACCGATGCCGGCACGGTCGCGGCGCTGCTCGCCCGCGACGATGGCGCCGTCGACCGGCTCTCGATCGAGGCGGCGCTGGCGAGGCTGAGTGACGAGCAGCGCACCGTCTTCCTCCTCAAGGAAGTGGAAGGCTACGAGCATCGCGAGATCGCCGCACTGCTCGAGATCTCGATCGCGAATTCCGAAATCCGGCTCTTTCGCGCGCGAAAGGCGCTGCGCGCACTCCTCGGAGACTCCCGATGACCATCCTCCTGCCAGCGATGCATCCAGACGACGAGGCGCTCTCCCGGCTCGCCGACCAGTCACAGATCGAGCGGATGAAGACGCGGGGCGGGCGTCACGCGGCTCGCTGCGGACGCTGCGCCGCCGCCATCGAGGAGATGATCGCTCTCGGAGACAGCGCGCGCGCGTTGCCCGACGTGCGGGTTCCGGGCTCGCTGTTACATCGGATCGAGCGTGCACGGTCCGTGGGCATGCCAGCGCCTAACGGTGAGGCTCCGGCTCCCGTTGTGCCGGTGCTGGCCGCCGGCGCCGGCGCACGGCGCCACTGGATGACGCGAAGGCCCGGCGCCGTGATCGCCGCCGCCGCGTCGCTTGTCGTCGTCGCGCTGGTCGCTCCCATGTGGCGCCGACAGAGCGCCGTCGCGGCGGGCCCGGGTGAAGCGACGATGTATCCACGCTATCCGAAGCCGGGTGCGACGGTCGGTCTCCGCTTCGTCCCGTCACCCAGCTGGGTGGACGGCGACACGCTCTGGGCGGAAGCCACGATCGACCTGCGCTCCAACCCGGCAACCGTCCATCGTATCTCGACCGAGATCCTGCCGGCAATGCTCGTGCGTGCACATGACGGCGGCTATGTCGGGCGCCTGGTGCTCCCGCCTGACGCGTTGTCGGGCGACGTGCGAATCCGGACTGCGCCATTGTTTTCGCCGCGCACGCGGGCGGTCGCCGACTTGGTGTTGCTCACCAGCAACGGTGCCGGCGACCGCCCGTCGCTCGACGCGATGGAGAACGCAGTGCACGAGGGACGCAGCTTCATGGCGAGTCGCGTCCTCGCCGACGCATTCGCCCGCTGGGCACCGGAGCATCCGATGCGCTGGCTCGTTGCCAGCACGCGCTCGACAAGTGGCCCGTTCGACTGGCTCGGGTACTTCACCAGCACCGAGCGCCGATTTGCCCGGCTGACGACTCGGCTCAACGCGGAACCGAACGCACGAGCCGGAGAGCTCGCGGGGATGGCTGCCCTTGCTTACCGCCTCGAGGAACCGGCCGCCGCGGGGGAATGGACCGAACGGCTGATGCGCGAGCATCCGGACAATCCGTGGGCGCTCGATCTTCGCGTGCAGCAACTGCACGAGATGGAGCTGCGCGGGACGCCGCGCGATTCGATCGCGAGATTGCTCCCCTCACTCGACACGTTGTACGAGCGATCGGGCGGGCAGCTCAAGCGCACGTACGACATCACGTCCCTCGTCACGAACAACGGAGATTCGGCGACGATCCACCGCTGGGCGGTCCGCCAGGCGCGGACCGGCCGTTACTACCTCAACGAATTCGCCGGACGGCGGACCACTTTCCTCGACGCCGAGCTGCGCGATTCGGTCGAGGCGTTCGCCCGTGAGGTGCTCAGCAACCCAGGGGTTGGCGACGCGCGAGACGCGACGTTCGACCGGTCGCCGCTCTACGCACTCGAGCGCGCGCGCGCGTACTCGTATCTCGCCTCGGTCTGGCTGGCGCGTGGCCAGTACGGCCGAGCGTTGCTCCTCACCGACAGCGCCCGCGTCGACGAGTGCATCTGGATCGGCCAGGACACCCGTGCGCTCGCGCTGCTCACGTTAGGCGACACGGTGCAGGCGGTGCCGTTCCTCGCGGCGTTCGGCAAGAACAGCGTCTTCCTTACCCCTGATTCCGCACAGCGGATCCTCGGCACTCGCTTCAATGCATCCCGCTGGCAGCAGGCTGTCGACTCGGTGGAGGCGGTGCGTCAGTCCTGCCGCCGCCGGGCGAGATGACGTACACCAGCAGCGCGACCGCCAGCGCGCCTAACGCGACGGCGCAGACCCCGGCCCAGTGGCCGGCACCCCACGCCAGCGTCGCCGCCGCCGAGCCGAGCGAGCCGCCGACGAAGTAGCCGGTCATGTAGATCGTGTTGAGGCGGCCGTGCATCGCGGCGGGCAGGGCGTAGACGCGCGCCTGGTTCGAGACCTGCGCGACCTGCGTGCCGGCGTCGAGGAGCACCACACCGAGCCCGAGCCCGAGCAGGGTGTGGCCGCCGAACGCCATGACGATCCATGCGGCGATGTTGACGACCAGCCCGATCCCCACCGTCCGCCGCGGGCTGCGCTTGTCGGCCATCCGTCCGGCCAGCGGGGCCGCCGCGGCGCCGACAAGCCCGATCAATCCAAAGGCGCCGGCCGTCGCGCTGCCGTAATGGAGCGGCGGCTCGGCCAGGCGGAAGGCGAGCGTCGTCCAGAAGGCGCTGAACGACGCGAAGGTGAGCGCGCCGAGCAGCGCCGCGTCGCGGATCACCGGTTCGTCGCGGGCAATCGTGCCTAACGATCGGAGCAGTCCGCTGTACGAGAGCCCGCCGGCCGCCGGCGGGGCGAGCGGCAGCATGATGCGCAGCGCCACCGCGAGGAGCAGCATTGCGACGGCGGCGATCGCGAACACACTGCGCCAGCCGGCGAAGTGCGCGATCGCGCCGGCCACCACGCGCCCGGCGAGGATGCCGACGAGCAGCCCGGACACGACCTGGCCGACGACGCGGCCGCGCACCGCCGGCGCCGACATCCCGGCGGCGAACGGGAGGATCAGCTGCGGCACCACCGTCGTCACGCCGATCGCGAAGCTGGCCGCGACGAGGATGCCTAACGA
>JBJMNK010000078.1:0-13022 GCA_045804265.1 Gemmatimonadaceae bacterium
GCTTGCCTCCCGCCAACGCCTAACGGCGCCGAGCAAGTCGCGCCTCCAGCCACGCCGCCGCATCGCGCGTCGCCGCGTCGGGGAGCCAGTGGCCGGCGTCGTACCAGCGCAGCTCCTTCGGCTCGTCGGCGGCCTCGAAGAGCCGCGTCGCCTGCTCGGGGCGGACGGTGCGATCGCGCTTGCCGTGGATCATCAGCAGCGGGCGGCCGTCGAGCTTGCGGATCGAGCTGCTCGGGTCGGCCACGGTCCGCACCAGGCGCGTGAAAGGGGTCGCCTCGGGAAGGTCGCCGCCGGCGGCGAGCACCAGCGCGCGCGCGTGATCGCTGTTCGCGGCGACCATCACGCCGATGAACGCACCCATCGAGTAGCCGGCGATCGCGAGGCACCGCCCGTCGAGCTCCTCCTGCTCGGACATCCACTCGAGTGCGGCCCCGCACTCGGCGAGCGCGAGCCGCCACTGCGACACGAGCACCAGCGGGTTGCGGATCGCGTCGATCTCGACGGCGCGCTCGCGTTCGCCGTGCAGCGGAAGATCGACCGAGAGCGACGCGATCCTCCGCTCGAGCAGCGCGCGTCCGACCGCGTCGGCCATCTGCTCCTTCCGCGATCCGTAGCCGTGCAGCAGCAGCACCGCCGGCGGACGCGTCGTCGCGCTCGGCAGCAGCATGGTCGCCGGCACGATCTGTCCGACGAGCGGAATCTCGAGGGTGAGACGCTTCCCGCCGCTGATCGCGCGCGTGCTCCTGATCGCCGCGTCCTGGACCTTCGAGTGCTTCGCCCGGGTGATCATGCAACCACATCGCGCAAGAAGCGCGCACGCGGCGCGCTTCGCCGCAGTAAGCGATAAGCGGCAAGCAGTCAGCGACCGCGCCAACGCACCAGCGTTTACGTCGTCGCTCACTGCTTACGGCTTACAGCTTATAGCTGGTAGCCCGGCACGGCGACTGCACTCTTGCGCCCCATGCCATCGGTTGCCTACGAGCTCGCGCGCTGTCACGTCTGCGGTGGTACCGACACCGACGAAGTCGCCGACGCCGACGAAGTGCGCGCTGAGGTCGAGGCGCTGTGGAGCTTTCACACCCGGCGCGTCGCCGGTGAGACGCCGCCGGACAAGCTGCTCGACCGTGCGGCGTTCTCCGAGCCCCCACCGGTGCGGGTCGTTCGCTGCCGCAACTGCGGACTCGTCTACCGGAATCCGCAGGAGCGCGCCGAGGACGTAGCCGGGATCTATGAGGCCGACGCCGGTGTCGGCGACGACGTATTGCGGACGCTGTTCGCGAATCAGCGGCGCTCCTACCGCATGCAGGCTCGCCGTCTGACGCGCATCGCCACCGTGCCGGGGATGGGACTCGAGGTCGGCAGCTACGTCGGCGCCTTCCTCGACGCCGCGCGCGACCGCGGCTGGCGCTTCGAGGGCGTCGACGTCAACGAAGGCGCCTCACGCTTCGCGCGCAGGCAGGGACTCACCGTCACAGTCGGGACGATCGATGCGCTGCCAGCGACTCGCCGCTTCGACGCGGTCGCGATCTGGAACTGCCTCGACCAGCTGCCGGACCCCCGGCACGTCATCCGTCGCGCGCGGTCGCTGCTCTCTCCGGGCGGGATCGTCGCCGTCCGCGTGCCTAACGGCGGCGTCTATGCCCGGTGGCGCGAGGCCGCGGAACATGGCCCCGCCTCGCCGATCGCCCGCGCCATCCTCGCGCACAACAACCTGCTGACTTTTCCCTACCGCTACGGCTTCACCCTCCAGTCGCTGCGCCGGCTGCTGCGGGACAGCGGCTTGCGGGTGCTGCGGGTGTACGGGGACACTCTCGTTCCCGTCGCCGACGAGCACACGCGGAGCTGGGCGCGCGTCGAGGAGCGCGCGGTGAAGGGCGCACTGCGTGCGCTGCGGACACTGCGGCTCACCCCGGCGAGCGCGTCACCCTGGCTCGAGGTGTACGCGCGGGCGCGGCAGTAGCGCCGTCAGGCAGTCGGATCGTCAGGCAGCGGCCGATGATGAGCCGCCGCGGCGGACCGGTTCAGAACGCCGCGGCAGCTCTCAGCGGTGCGTCAGGAGCCGACCGCGACCTGCGTCAGGCTCTGCACTCCGCCGCCACTCGGGAAGTACGCGTTGAGGAAATACTCGCCGACCATGCGCTGAGTGTTGAAGAAGCTCCCGTTCAGCGCGATCGCGGCCCGCGACACTTCCGCCCAGCGATACGGCAGCCCGTAGTACATCGGCAGGATCTCGCGCTCGAGCTTCCGATAGAGGTCGATCGCGTCATGCGACGGATCCTGCGGGAGGGTGCGGTCCTCGCCGATCGACCAGCCGGTCACTCCCTCCACGCACCCCTCGATCCACCAGCCATCGAGCGTGCTGAAGCTCGGCACTCCGTTGAGCGCCGCCTTCATCCCGCTCGTGCCGCTCGCCTCGAGCGGGCGGAGCGGCGTGTTCAGCCAGATGTCGGAGCCGGACGTCAGGATGCTGCCTAACGTCATGTCGTAGTTCTCGATGTAGGCCACCTTGAGCGCGTCGCCGAGGTGCGCCTTCGCCTCGTAGATGCGCTGGATGAGCTGCTTGCCCAGCCCGTCGCGCGGATGTGCCTTGCCGGCGTAGACGACCTGCAGCGGCCCGATGTGCCGCGTCATGTCCCGCAGGCGATCGAGGTCGGTGAAGATCAGGTCGGCGCGCTTGTATGGCGTCGAGCGGCGCGCGAAGCCGATCGTCATCACCTTCGGGTCGAGCTGGATCCCGGTCCGGCGCTGGACTTCGTTCAGCAGCAGTCCCTTCGCCGCCGCATGTGCGTCGCGGATCTCGTCGAGCGGGATCTTCACCGCGTAGCGGAGATAGAGGTTGTTGGTCCGCCAGCGCGGGATGTTGCGGTCGAAGAGCTGCCGGAACGGCTCCGCCGTCCACGTCGCCGCGTGCACGCCGTTGGTGATCGACTCGATCTCGTACTGCGGAAACATCTCCCGCGACACTTCCTGGTGCCGCATGGCCACCGCGTTCGCGAAGCGCGAGAAGCGGAGCGCGAGCAGCGTCATGTTCAGCACGTCGCCGTCGAGCGCGCGCGCGTTCCTCAGCAGCGTCACCCGCTGCTCGCCGAGAATTCGCCGCGTCGCATCGGGCGAGAACTTGTCGTGCCCGGCCGGCACCGGCGTGTGCGTCGTGAAGACGCACTGGTGGCGCACCGCGGCGACGTCGGCTTCCGAGACGTCGCTGTCCCAGCGCCCGTCGCGCTGCCGCTCGAGGAGCGCCAGCGTCAGCAGCGCCGCGTGCCCCTCGTTGATGTGGTGGATGATCTCGCCGTCGAAGCCTAACGCGCGGAGCATCGCCGCACCGCCCATCCCGAGCACGATCTCCTGGCGCAGGCGGTAGTCGTTGTCGCCGCCATAGAGGACGTCGGTGATGTGCTGGTCGTCGGGACTGTTCTCGGGAAGCGCCGTGTCGAGCAGGAAGACGGGCACTGTGCGCCCGGAGACCCCGCGGACCATGTACTGCCAGGCGCGCACGTGCACGGTGCGGCCCTCGATCTCGACGGTCACCCTCGGCTGCAGCGGCTCGAGCCGCTCCTCGGGCTTCCAGTCGACCGCGGTCTCGGTCTGGCGACCGTCGGCGTCGAGATGCTGGGTGAAATAGCCTCTGCGATAGAGCAGCGTCATCGCGACCATCGGCGCGCCAAGGTCGGCGGCCGCGCGCAGCGTGTCGCCGGCGAGCACACCGAGTCCGCCGCTGTAGGTGGGAAGCGACGTCTCGAGAGCGATCTCCATCGAGAAATACGCGATGGTCGGATTGGAAGAACTGGGCATTGCCTGAAGCGATAGATTTTGATGGGGGGCGGACGAGGCGCGCTCAGCCGAAGGACGACTCACGGCGAGGCGGCGTCAACAGGACGTTACCCGGTCCCGTTACTCTCCAACACCGATACAGGAAATTGGTTCAGGGCGTTGGAGAGCGGGAGTGCCCACCCCCCGCCCCGTCGCTCCGCCTCGACGCTGAGGCCGCTGATCGCGCACCGCCACCCTCGCGCCGCGCCGTCAGGCAGGACGACGTGCGTACTTCCCCAGATGTCCCCCCCGATCGGGATACGGTCGCTTCCGCTCAGCGCCCAGCTGCGGCGCGGGGCAATCGTCATCGACGCGTCGCTGCCGAGGACGCGCGCGAACGCTATCACATGATTCGCGCGCTCGCCCGTCGCCATGAGCGGCTCGTAGCGTCCCTCGGCGAACAGTTGCGGCCGCGAGCGGCGCGCCTGCAGCGCGCGCCAGGTGACGAGCAGCTTGGTGCGGTCATCTTCGGGGCTCGACACGAGCTCGCGCAGCAACTCGGCGCGCGACCGGTCCGATCGTGCGTAACGTCCGCTGATTTCCTCGAGCAGCTCGCTCCGGCGGTCGAAGTCCACCGGGCGCCGGTTGTCCGGATCGACGAGGGCGAAGTTCCACAGCTCGTCGCCGCGATAGAGGTCGGGGACACCGGGCGCGGTCATGTGCAGCGCGATCCGCGAGAGCGAATTCCACAGCCCGGGCCGCGCCACCTGCGCCGTGAACTCCGCGACGTCGCGAAGGAATGGGGAGCGAGCAGCGCCCGCCGTCGGAAGAATCGCGGCGATGAACTCCTTGAGCGCGTTCTCGAACTCCTCGTTCTGGTCGGTCCAGCTGGTGTGGAGCTTGGCCTCCTTCACCGCCTTGAGCATGTACTCCTCGACCCGTGCGCGAAGCCCGCCTAACGCTTTCGCGCCAGGCACGGCCGCTTCGCCGTTCCCGGTCGGCCAGATGCCGAGCAGTGTCTGGTAGAGGAGGTACTCGCTGTTGGTGTCGGGCGCGGTGATGCGCCCGATGCGCTTTCGGTGTGATGCATTCATCCCGCGCCATCGGGTGACTGCGTCGCTCCACAGCTCCGGCATCTCCGACAGCACGTCGAGTCGCGCTCGGACGTCGGCGCTCCGCTTGGTGTCGTGCGTGTTGGTGCAAAGCAGGTTGCGCGGCCAGGCACGGCCGCGCTCGGCGTTCGCCTCGTGGAAGCGCTGCACCGCCTCGTCGAGCGGACGCGCCGGATCGCCGCCGACTTCGTTGAGCGACACGAGCGGGACGTACTGATAGAGCGCGGTATCCTCGACGCCCTTCGCCGTCGCTGGTCCGCTCGCCTGCTGCAGCTTGGCGACGAAGCGGAGCCGCTGGTCGCGATCGGGACCATCGGTCTTCAGCATCGTGTCGCTGAGGAACGCGATGACGTGCGGCGCCAGTCGACCGCGCTCGGCGCAGCGTCGCGCGACCCGCTCGACGATGTCGCGATCGGCGGCGGATGGTGTCTTCGAGCGTCCGTCGATGTAGCTGCGGTAAACCGGAAAGCAGGCGAGCCATTCCGTGAGCGCGCGCGTGAGGCGTGCCGCGCCTGACGTGCGCACGCGCGCGTCGCGCTTCGCGATCGGGAGCAGCAGCGCCGCCAGCCCGCGGACATCGGGGGCGAGCGAGCCGGTGAGGATCCGGATCTTGCCCCGCATCGCGACCTCCTCGAAGTCGTCGAGCGGATCGCGCCGCGTCCCCGGTCGCAGCGAGTGATAGAAGGCGGTGATCGCCGCCGCGCCCGATGGCTCGACGAACACGGACTCGAGGTCGTTGAGGAACTCGTAGCCGGTCGTCCCCTGCACCGGCCACTCCTCGCGCAGCCGCTCGCCCGGCGTCAGGATCTTCTCGACGAGGATCGGGAACGTGTCGTCCGTCGTGGCTCCCCCACTCCGTGCGTTCGCGCTCCGCCGGAGCCGCTCGAGGTAGCCGAGCGGATCGAGCAGCCCGTCGACGTGATCGACGCGGAGCCCGTGCACCTCCCCGTTCGCGACCCAGTCGAGGACGTGTGCATGGACGTGGTCGAACACTTCGTCGCTCTCCATGCGGAGCGCGACGAGCTCGTTGATGTCGAAGAAGCGGCGGTAGTTGATCAGCCGCGCGGCGCGGCGCCAGAACGAAAGGCGATAGGGTTGCGCAGCGACGAGGGCGGCGGTTCGCTCGCGTCCCTTCGCGCCTTTTGCGTATCCGTAAGCGACCGCTTCGATGCGCCGCCGCATCGCTGGGGAGCGATGAAGGAGCGCATCGAGCTGCGCGAGCGCGTCGGCGGAAGCGCGTGCACGCGGCTCGGCGTTGGCGGCGATGCGGCGCGGCAGCGCACGGAGCGCATCGATGATCTCGCGCAGCCGTTCGACGTCACCGGGACGCGGCGGCTTCGCCGCCTTTCCTCCGCTGCGTGCGCCTAACGCGCGCTCGAGGACCGGCGGCCAGGTCGCCGGGTCGAGCGGGAAGTCGTTGTCGAAGTAGCATAGCCGGAGGCGGCCGCCCGCGAGCTTGACGGTGAGCTCGCCGCGCTCGATCACCTTGGGCAGCTTGTCACCGAGCACGGGCAGGAGCACCCGCCCGCGCAGCGGCTCGGCCGTATTGCTCCATCGGATGTCGAACCAGCGCCCATAGCGTGAGGCAGGGCCATGGGCGAGCACGTCTTCCCAGAACGGGTTCGCCGGCCCGGTGCCCATGTGGTTGGGGACGATGTCGAGGAGCAGCCCAAGGCCTGCATCCGCGATCGACTTCGCGAGCGCCGTGCGTCCATCCTCGCCACCGAGCTCGGGATTCGCGACTGTGGGATCGGCGACGTCGTACCCATGCGTGCTTCCCGGGCGCGACTTGAGGATCGGCGAGCTGTAGAGATGCGTCACCCCGAGCCGCTCGAGGTATGGCACCAGCGCGCGCGCGTCGTCGAAGGTGAAGTCCTTGTGGAGCTGGAGCCGGTAGCTCGCGCCTAACGGCGGTAGCGCCCTCATCGCCCCTCGCGCGGTGAGCGGTGGCATCGCAGCGTCGCCGCGACCGACGGATCGCTCGCCAGCTTCTCGATCGGCAGCGAGAGGCGGCGCGACCAGCTCGCGAACTTGTCGGAGCCGACGCCAGGCACGTTCACCGGCTCGGCCTCGCCGACGATGTCGTCTAGCGAGAGCCCGACCAGTGCCGCGGGCGTGCGACAGAGAAACTCGTGAACCGCCCCGCGCAGCGCCGCTCGCGCCGCGGCCGCCGGCTCCGGCTTCGACAACTCGTCGGCCTGCTCAGGTGATAGAAGCTCGTCCGCCGTCAGGCGCTCGAGCAGCGCGCGCTTCTCCTCGTCGCGCGTCGCGCGTGCCTCACGTGCGGCGGCGTCGCTCTCGACCAACCCGACCGAGCGGCGGATCTCGACGTCGCGGGCGCGCCAGAAACCGTCGAGCGTCGGCATGTCATGCGTGTTCGCGGTCGCGAGTGATTCCGCGTCGTAGCTCGCCGCCGGCTTGAATGCGTTTCCGTCGCGCTCGAAATAGAGCACCTTCGACGAGAGCAGATGCCAGCGTCGCATCGCCGGCGGGACATCGTCAGGCACGGTGCCGAGGTCCTCGCCGACCACCAGCGCTCCGGCGCGGGTACTCTCCAGCGCGAGGATGCCGAGCAGGTCGTCGGAGGGGAAGCGGACGTAGGCGCCGTCGGTCCCGCTCCGCCCTTCGGGAATCCAGAACTGGCGGAACAGCCCCATCACGTGGTCGATCCGGAGCGCGCCTCCATGTCGAAGCGACGAGCGCACGAGCTGGATCCAGTACTCGTAGCGCTGGCGGCGCAGCGCGCGCGGGTCGATCGGTGGCAGCCCCCAGTTCTGTCCTGTCGCCGAGTACGGATCGGGCGGAGCGCCGATGCTCACCCCCTTCACGAAGAGATCCGGATTGGCCCAGCCGTCCGCACCGTTAGGCGACGTCCCGATCGCCAGGTCCTGATAGAGGCCGATCGCCATCCCCGCATCGCGAGCACTCTTCGCCGCCTGCGCCAGCTGCTGGTCGATCACGAACTGCAGCCAGCGATGAAAATCGATTTCGTCTTCGTGGATCTCGCGGAATCGCCGCACCGCGGCCGACCGCGGGTCGCGATACTGCTCCGGCCATTCGTGCCAGCTGACCGGCGCATCGCCGTCGCGCCCCAGGTGCTCACCGAGCGCCCGGAAGGTGGCATAGCACTCGAGCGCCTCACCCTGCGACGCGCGCCAGCGCTGCCAGTCGGGGTTCCGGTCGCGCGGACCACGCAGGTGCGCGGCGTGCAGCTCGCGCATCAGGCGCCACTTGAGCCGCATCACCGCTTCGTACTCGACGTGATCGCTCCCGCGCACCCGCCGCAGCTCGGCCTGGAACTGCGCATTGCCGATGATCTCGCGCTCGGCGTGCGACGCGCCGAATCCGGGTACCGCTTCGACATCGATGTAGAGCGGGTTGCGGAAGAGCCGTGAGATCGGGCTGTACGGGCTGATGTCACCGTCGGCGTTGCGCAGCGCGTGCAACGGGTTCACGCCGACGAACTCGGCGCCGACACTCGCCGCCCAGCGCAACAGGGCGGCGAGGTCCGTGAAGTCGCCGACTCCCCAGTTCCGCGCGCTGCGCACCGTGTAGAGATTCGCCGTTATCCCGAAGACCTTGCGCCCCTTCAGCACCTGCTCCGGCGTCAGGCACGATGTCGGGACGACGATCAGCGATTGCTCGGCCGAGCGTTCGCCCTTTCCGCCACCGGTGCTGACGTGAAGCGTGTGGTAGCCGAGCCCGGGTGCGAAAGGGAGCGACACATGCAGACGGCCGTCGTCGCCGGGAACGGTGCGCCCATTCGCGACATGGACGGCTCCGTTCTCCTCGCGCAGCTCGGCCGACCAGTCGAGCGGAGTGGCGCCCGCTCCCGCGCCGATTGATATGCCGAGCTCGCGGCGCTGTTCGTCGAACGGAGCGACGCGGACCGGTTCGAGGACCTCGTGCTGCTCCCGCTCCTCCATCTCCTCGAGCGCGCGCTTCGCGCGCTCGTCGGTCGAGGCATCGATCCCCATCGCCGCGAGGAGTGCGACGCGCGTCTCGTCGGAGGTCGCGCGCGTCTCCTTCCCGGTCTGGTCCCGGTACTCGCCGATGATCCCGACGCGGTCGGCGAGCGCCCGCAGCGCCGATGCGGCCGCTGCGGCAGTCGTGGTGGCCATCCGCTGAATCCTCCCCGGCGCTACTCGGGCGCGAGCACGATCGCGCCTAACGGTGGGAGGGTCAGGCGCATCGACTGCTGGTAGCCGTGCATCGGCGAGCGCTCGGTTTCCACCCGCTCGCGTGTGTGGTACCCGCTGCCGCCGTAGGCCGCGTCGTCGCTCGAGAGGAGTTGCACATAGGTCCCCGCCGCCGGCGCGCCGATCACGTACTCGTCGCGTGGGATCGGCGTCAGGTTGAGCACGACGACGACGTGGTCGGCGCCATCGCGCCTGACGTACGACAGGACCGAGTTGTCGCGGTCGGCGACGTCGATCCACGAGAATCCCTCGGGCTCGTGATCGCGCCGCCAGAGCGGCGCCCGATCGCGATAGACGCGGCCGAGGTCGCGCATGAACTGCATCAGCCCGCGTTGCCGCGGCTCATTGGCCAGGTGCCAGTCGAGGCTCGTGTCGTGGTTCCACTCGGTGGTCTGCGCGAGCTCGGTCCCCATGAAGAGGAGGCTCTTTCCCGGGCGCGTGTACTGGTAGGCGAGCAGCGCGCGCAGGTTGGCGAGCTTCTGCCAGTCGTCACCGGGCATCTTCTCGAGCAGCGACTTCTTCAGGTGCACCACTTCGTCGTGCGACAGCGGCATGATGAAGTGCTCGCTGTACTCGTAAATCATCGCGAAGGTCAGCGTGTCCTGGTGCCAGCGACGATAGAGCGGATCCTCGGAGAAGTACTTCAGGGTGTCGTGCATCCACCCCATGTTCCACTTGAAGGTGAAGCCGAGTCCACCCTGCGACACGGGCTTGGTGACCCCCGGCCAAGCCGTCGACTCCTCGGCGATCGTGATGCACCCCGGCTGGTTGGTGCGGACGATCTCGTTCGTCTGCCGCAGGAACTCGATCGCCTCGAGGTTCTCGCGTCCGCCATAACGGTTGCGCAGCCACTGTCCCGGCTCGCGGCTGTAGTCGAGGTAGAGCATCGACGCGACCGCGTCGACGCGCAGTCCGTCGGCGTGGAACTCGTCGAGCCAGTAGAGGGCATTGGCGATGAGGAAGTTCCGGACCTCGTTGCGCCCGTAGTTGAAGATCAGCGTCCCCCAGTCCGGATGCTCGCCCAGCCGCGGATCCTGGTGCTCGTAGAGCGCGGTCCCGTCGAAGCGGCGCAGCGCCCAGTCGTCCTTGGGGAAGTGCGCCGGGACCCAGTCGAGGATGACGCCGATGTCCGCCTGGTGGCAGGTGTCGATGAAGAACTTGAAGTCGTCGGGCGAGCCGAAGCGCGAGGTCGGCGCGTAGTACCCGGTCACCTGGTAGCCCCACGATCCCGCGAACGGGTGCTCCATGATCGGGAGCAGCTCGATGTGCGTGAAGCCTAACGCTTTCACGTGCTCGACCAGCCGCGGCGCGATCTCGCGATAGCTGAGCGACCGGTTGTTGTCCTCGGGCACCCGCGCCCATGAGCCCAGATGCACCTCGTAGATGAGCATCGGCTCGCGCGCCGGGTCGGCGTCGCGACGCGTGCGCATCCAGAGGTCGTCGTCCCACTCGTACTTCTCCAGGTCGACCACGATCGACGCGGTCTGCGGCGCCTGCTCCATCTTGAAGGCGAGCGGATCGGTCTTCACCCGCGGAATGCCTTCGCGCGTGAGCAGCTCGAACTTGTAGAGCACCCCCTCCCTGAGCCCGGGGACGAACAGCTCGTACACCCCCGACGCGCCGAGCTGGCGCATCGGGAAGAGGCGGCCATCCCAGCCGCAGAATTCCCCGATCACGCTCACCCGCTTCGCGTTAGGCGCCCACACCGCGAAGGCGACGCCGGCGACGCCGTCCATCGTCCGCGGATGCGCGCCGAGCATGTCCCAGAGCCGGTGGTGCGTCCCTTCGTTGAAGAGGTGCAGGTCGATGTCGCCGATCGTCGGCAGGAAGCGGTACGGATCATCGCGCTCCCATGTCGAGCCGCCGGCGAAGGTGAAGCGCAGCCGGTAGCGGAGCGGCAGCGTCGCCTTCGGGAGGAAGACCGCGAACAGCCCGCCCTCGACGCGAAGCATCGGGATCGGGTCGCGTCCCTCGGGAATGCACTCGACCCCCGTCGCCGCGTGATGGAACGCGCGGATGACCACGCCCGAGTCCGCCCCCGCTGATACCGGGTGCGCGCCGAGGATCGCGTGCGGCGAGTCGTGGACGCCGGCGAGCAGCCGGGCGACGTCGGACGGGTTCGGCGCCGGTGGCGCGACCGGGCGCGCGTTAGGCGCATCGGGCACTTCGCGCCGCTGTCCGGCTGGTGCGTTGGGTGGTGCGGTCGGGGATTTCTTCATTGGACGGCCTCCGCCTTCTGGTGCAGCGGCTCCACTTCGAGCGTCATGCGCCGGTCGGTGCCGAAGCGCAGGAGGACGAGCGAGTAGGGAGCGACTGTCATCGTGTGTTCCTTCACGGCGTGGCCACGCGGGTGCGCGGTGTCGATCACCGCCACCCACACGCCGCGCGCGCCACCGGGCGCGTCGGGAACAGTGAACTTCACGTCACCCTCGCCGGCATTCACGAGGAGGAGCAGGGTGTCACCCTTGATCGGGCGCCCGCGATCATCGTGCTCGTCGGTCGCCTCACCGTGAATGAGCATCTGCAGGGCGTGATTGTCGGCGTCCTGCCACTGATCATCGGTCATCTCCTTGCCGTCGGCGCTCAGCCAGACGAGCTCCTTCTCGTCGTCGCCCCCCTTGAAGAAGTGGCGGCGGCGCAGCACGGGGCTCGCCAGTCGCACGGCGAATGCGGCACGCGTGAACTCGAGCAGCGCACGGCGCCGGTCGTCGAGTGCCCAGTCGACCCAGGTCAGCTCGTTGTCCTGCGCATACGCGTTGTTGTTCCCCTTCTGCGAGCGCGCGATCTCGTCGCCGTGCGAGATCATCGGCACGCCCTGCGAGAAGGCGAGCGTGGCGAGGAAGTTCCGCATCGTCCGGAAGCGCATGTCGAGGATGCGGTCATCGTTGGTCGGACCTTCCGCGCCCCAGTTGCGGCTGATGTTGTCGTTGTGGCCGTCCTGGTTGTTCTCGCCGTTCGCCTCGTTGTGCTTCTTCTCGTAGGCGGTGAGGTCGTACAGCGTGTAGCCGTCGTGCGCGGTGACGAAGTTGACGCCGGCGTACGCGCCACGCTGTGTCCACTGATACAGGTCGCTGCTCCCCGAGAGTCGCGTCGCCAGCTCGGCGGTGTGCCCCGGGTCGCCGCGCCACACGTGTCGCACCGAGTCGCGGAACTTCCCGTTCCACTCGGCCCACCCGACCGGGAAGTTGCCGACCTGGTAGCCGCCGGGGCCGACGTCCCATGGCTCGGCGATCAGCTTCACCTGCGAGAGAACCGGATCCTGCTGCATGATGTCGAAGAAGGTGCCTAACCGGTTCACCTCGAACAGCTCGCGCGCCAGTACCGGCGCGAGGTCGAACCGGAATCCGTCGACGTGCATCTCCGTCACCCAGTAGCGCAGGCTGTCCATGATCAGCTGCAGCGTGCGGGGGTGCAACATGTTCAGGCTGTTGCCCGTGCCGGTGAAGTCGGTGTAGAAGCGCGGCTTGTCCGCCTCGAGCCGGTAGTACGCCTTGTTGTCGACGCCGCGGAGCGAGAGCGTCGGTCCCATGTGATTCCCCTCGCCGGTGTGGTTGTAGACCACGTCGAGGATGACCTCGATCCCGGCGCTGTGGAACTTCTTCACCATCGACTTGAACTCGTACACTTGGTGCATCAGCCCACCGCGCGCATAGCGGACGTCGGGCGCGAAGAAGCCGATCGAGTTGTAGCCCCAGTAGTTCGTCAGTCCCTTGTCGGCGAGGTGCCGGTCGGTGACGAAGTGATGGACCGGGAGCAGCTCGACCGCGGTCACCCCGAGCGAGCGCAGGTAGGCGATGGCGGGCTGCGACGCCAGCCCCGCGTAGGTGCCGCGGAGGTCCTCGCGGACGTCGGGGTGCAGCCGGGTGAAGCCGCGCACGTGCGTCTCGTAGATCACCGACTCGTGGAGCGGGATGTCGGGCCGGCGGTCGCCCTCCCAGTCGAAGCGCGGGTCGATGACGAC
>JBJMNK010000079.1:0-10468 GCA_045804265.1 Gemmatimonadaceae bacterium
CGCGCCATCGCCGGTCACGATCCGCTCGATTCCACCACGGTGGACGTCGAGGTTCCCGACTACCACGCCGCGGGCTCGCGCTCGGTGAAGGGGATGGTGATCGGGCGGCCGGCGGAGTATTTCCCCGAGTTCCTCGACGCCCGCATCCGCGCCCGCTGCGAGCGCGCCTTCGAGATCTTCCGCCAGCTCGGCGCCGAGGTCCGCGACGTCTCGCTGCCGCACACCGAGCTCGCGATTCCCGTCTATTACATCATCGCCCCCGCCGAGGCTTCGTCGAACCTCGCGCGCTTCGACGGTGTCCGCTACGGAGTGCGCGAGGCCGCCGACTCGCTCGCGGCGACATACGAAGCGACGCGCTCGCACGGGTTCGGACGCGAGGTCACGCGGCGCATCCTGCTGGGCACCTATGTGCTGTCGGCGGGCTACTACGATGCCTACTATCGCAAGGCGCAGCAGGTCCGCACCCTCATCGCCGACGACTTCCGTTCGGTCTTTGCCAGCGGCGTCCATCTCCTCTTCACGCCGACCACGCCGAGCACCGCCTTCGAGATCGGCGCCAAGTCCGCCGACCCGCTCGAGATGTACCTCAGCGACATCTTCACCGCGACGGCGAACCTTTCCGGTGTCCCCGCGATGTCGCAGCCTATCGGTCTCGTCGATGGCCTCCCTGTCGGCGGGCAGCTCATCGCACCGCACTTCGACGAGGCGCGGATGTTCGGCGTCGCCTACGCGCTGGAACGGGCGCTTGGCGCGGAGGCGCTCCGGTGAGCGCGACCGCCGTCGGCACCGAATGGGAGATGGTCGTCGGGCTCGAGGTGCATGTCCAGCTGCGGACGCGGACCAAGGCCTTCTGCAACTGCAGCACCGAATTCGGTGCCCCGCCTAACGCGAACACCTGCCCGGTCTGCCTCGCGCTTCCCGGCGCGCTCCCGGTGCTGAACGCGCACGCCGTCGAGCTGGCGACGCGCGCCGCGCTCGCCCTCGACTGCACGATCAATCCGGTGTCGGTGTTCGCGCGGAAGAACTACTTCTATCCCGACCTGCCCAAGGGCTACCAGATATCGCAGTTCGACAAGCCGCTCGCCGAGCATGGGCACCTCACCATCGGTCACCGCGCCGACGGGGCACTGATCCGCGTCGGCATCGAGCGTGTGCACATGGAGGAGGACGCGGGCAAGTCACTCCACGACCGCTACCCCGCGACGACGGCCATCGACCTCAATCGCGCCGGTGTCCCGCTGATCGAGATCGTGAGCGGCCCCGACATGCGCACCGCCGAAGCGGCCGGTGGCTACCTGCGCGCGCTGAAACAGATCCTTATCTACTGCGGCATCAGCGACGGCGACATGGAGAAGGGAAGCCTCCGCGTGGACGCGAACGTGAGCGCGCGGAAGATGGGCGAGGTGAAGCTCGGCACCAAGACCGAGGTCAAGAACCTGAACTCGTTCTCGAATGTCGAGAAAGCGCTCGCGCTCGAGTTCGCGCGGCAGGTGCAGCTCCTCGAGAGCGGCGGGACCGTCCAGCAGCAGACGATGCTCTTCGACGGCGCGCGCGGCGAGGTGCGACCGAGCCGCACCAAAGAGGGGAGCCACGACTATCGCTACTTCCCCGAGCCGGACCTCCCGCCGCTCGTCCTCGACAAGGACTTCATCGACCGGATGCGGAAGTCCATTCCCGAGCTTCCCGAGGCGCGGCGCAAGCGGTTCGTCGATGAGTACGCGTTAGGCGATTACGACATCGAGGTGCTCACCTCGTCAGGGGAGCTTGCCGACTACTTCGAGGGCGTCGCCCGCCAGAGCGAGGACCCCAAGGCCGCCGCCAACTGGACGATCAACGGCGTCCTCGCCGCGCTGAACGCCGGTGGCGAAACCATCGATGAGTTCCGCGTCAGGCCGGCCGATCTCGCCGCGCTGATCAAGCTCGTGCGCGATGGCGTCGTCGCGCACTCGGCGGCCCGTCAGGTGTTCAGCGAGATGGTGAAGACCGGCGACCGCCCGGAGCAGGTCGCGAAGCGCGAAGGGCTCGTTCGCGTCGAGGACGATGCCGCGCTGCAGCAGTGGATCGACGACGTCATCGCCGAGCACCCGGCAGAGGCGAAGCGGTACCTCGCCGGCGAAAAGAAGCTGCAGGGAGTGCTCGTCGGCTTCGTCATGAAGAAATCGAAGGGGAGCGCCGACGCGAAGAAGGTCAATCAGCTGCTGGCGGCCAGGGGCCAGGGATGATCGGCGCCTCGACCGTCTTCGCGTAGTCGAGCGCGGACGATGGCAGCGCGAAGTGACGTGCTGCCTCGTCCACCAGCGCGCTCTCGCCGCCGCCGCCCGCGCGCAGCGTATCGCGGCGAATGATCTTCGCCAGGCGCAGCGGTTCTTCGCCCGCGGGGTCGAAGTTGTACGGCTCCGATCGGTCCACGCGTACGAGGAAGTCGATCACGTAGTCGTACGCCCGCGCGACGTAGCGCTCGACATCGTCGTCGGGCAGGTCGTGGCGGCTCATCTCCTTCGCGACCTTGAACACGCGCTGCCACGACTCGCTGTCGGTCACGTACACCATGCCGCGGAAGATGCGGCGATTGGTCGGCGTGCTGAAGATCGTCGGGCTGAGCACGCGGTCGAGCAGCTCGTCCGACCGGTTGTGGTCGAGCAGGATGACTTCCTTGGCCCGGCGCGCGTGGCCTTCGCCGAGGTGCGTCTCGAAGCGGCTCTCCCAGTAGCTGTGCCCGAGCCCCGCCGTGCGCGACGCGACCGCGAGCTGGCGCGGCACGAAGTAGTTGTGCGCCACGACGTCGGCCGCGAGGTGGGTGAGGTAGCCTAACGCGAACGCGCGCAGTGGCTCGTCGCGCGCCTTGTCGTGGATCTCGAGCCCGACGTTCCAGGCGTGGCAGTGGCGCCCCGGCGCCGCGTATTTCTTGGCGATGCTCGTATCGGCGGCGATCGACCCGTAGAGGAAGTCGTACGGGAACGCGCGCAGCAGGTCGGCGATGTCGGATGGGAGCGTCGCCACTGCTCGAAGCACCGCCTCGCTCAGCATGATGTGCGTCCCCGGAGTCCACGCCCACGCCGCACGGGGGAGGAGCGCGCCTAACGCGACGGCGCCGAGGATGAACGCGGACGCGCGGAGCAGGCGCGCGGCCAGCGGCCGCGCGCCTGCGCTCGACTTCAGCTCCGCGTCAGACGCCGAGCTTGCGCCGCTGGCGCTTGATCGCCTTGCGAAGATCGCTGAGCTCCGATTCGACCGTGTCGCTGATCCGGTCACGTGCTTCCTCGAGAAACTCGCCGATCGATTCGCCGATCTCCTCGGTCGGGACCTGGTCCCAGAGATCTTCGCCCTTGTCCGCGACCCACGCCGCTCCGCGCCGTCCAGCCTTGGCCCCGGCACGGGCGCCTTCGTATCCTGCCACTCCTGCCCACTTCGCCCCCTTTCCCGCCGCGCGCAGGATCGGCATCAGCGGGCGCTCGCCCTTCGGGCCCTGCCGGAGCAGCAGCGTCGTCCCGACTCCCAGCGCAACGCCGATCAGCGTCGCGGTGAGCAGGTCGAACTGCTGCTCGCGTGATTCGTCACGCGAGGTCCCGCGAGCGGATGCGCGGGCCGGGCCGCCGGTCCGCGGCCGCGGACGCACTGTCGTCGCCATCGTTGTCTCCCCCTTCGATCCAGTCGTCGTTCTCGTAGGCCGGGCGCGTCGATCGCGCCCCGTCGTTCACGCGCGTCTGCTCGTCGAACGTCTCCATCCCCTTCCGCACACCGCGCACCATCGCCGCGGTCGACACGAACGTGTCCTCCGCCTCCTGCTGCGCCACGCGCAGCAGCGCGTTGAAGTCGCTCATCCGCTGCTCGGTCAGCTCCACCGCCTCGCGGAGCTTCTCATTCGCCGCGGCGATCGTCTGGTTCACGCGCTGCATGTCCACCCGCACCGACGTCGTGATGTAGTCCAGGTTGTCGGCGATCGTGCTCGCGTGCTTCGTCAGCGGATTGATGTCCGCGTACACCTTGTCCAGCAGGTCGCTGATCTTCTTGTAGCTCTTCCGGAAGTTCCACGCGGCCGGCACCAGCGCAACGGTCAGCACCAGCAGTGAGATCGACACCAGCCCGCTCGCGATCGCCGTCAGCTGGTCGAACCAGCTGCGCTGCGCTGCCATCGGCTTCGTGACGATCGTGTCCGGAATCGACGCCGCCGCCTGCAGCAGCAGCGACCCCGCGTGTCCTATCGCGTCGATCATCGTCTCCATTGGGTCGTGGCGCCGCGCCTCGGATCGCATTGATCCGTTCGCGGCACGCCTTCACTCGTGCAAGGGTGAGGCCAGCCGAGCCCTGCCGCGACTATCGTAGTGAGCCTCGGCACACCTCGTCAATCGGCGATCGATGCGGACGGAGCTGGCGCTTGCGCGCCCGACCCACGCCTGACCATCCTTCGCGCCCGTTCTTCACTTTTGCGCACCAGCTGCTACCCGATAATGGTCACGAACGCGGTTCAATACATCGTCGAAGGCGGCCACCGCCTCTCCGGCACCATCCGGCCGTCCGGCAACAAGAACGCCGCGCTTCCGATCGTCGCTGCCGCGCTGCTCTCCGACAAGCCCGTCATCCTCGAGAACGTCCCGCGCATTCGTGACGTCGAGACTCTCGTACAGCTCGTGCAGTCGGTCGGTGCGAGCGCTGAATGGACCGAGCGGAACACGCTCCACATTCACGCGAAGAAGCTCCGCGCGGCGGATCTCGATCCGGAGCTCTGCAAGAAGATCCGCGGCGCGATCCTCCTCGCGGCGCCGCTGCTCGCACGCTGCGGCGAGATCAAGCTGCCGCCACCGGGCGGCGACGTCATCGGCCGCCGCCGGCTGGACACGCACTTCCTCGCCCTCGAGCAGCTGGGCGCGACCTACAAGATCGGCAAGCTCCTCGAGTTCAAGGCGTCGAGCCTCAAGGGCATCGACATGTTCCTCGATGAGCCGAGCGTGACCGCGACGGAGAACGCGATCACCGCCGCCGTCGCAGCGAAGGGTACGACCGTCATCGGCAACGCCGCCTGCGAGCCGCACGTCCAAGATCTCTGTCACTTCCTCGTCGCGCTCGGCGCGCGCATCGACGGCATCGGCACGAATCGCGTGACGATCGAGGGTGGGCGGACCCTGACTGGCGCGACACATCGCATCGGCCCCGATCACATCGAGGTCGGCTCGTTCATCGGCCTCGCTGCCGTCACGAAGTCGCCGCTTCGCATCGAGCGCGCCGGCGTCGAGCACCTGCGGGCGATCCGCATGGGCTTCGAGCGGTTAGGCGTCGTCTGCGAGGTCGATGGTGATGATCTCGTTGTCTCCGACGAGCAGAGCCTCGAGATCCAGAGCGATCTTGGTGGCGCGGTGCCGAAGCTCGAAGATCAACCCTGGCCTGCGTTCCCGGCCGACGTGATGAGCATCGCGATCGTCACCGCGACTCAGTGCAAGGGGATGGTGCTGATGTTCGAGAAGATGTTCGAGTCGCGGATGTTCTTCGTCGACAAGCTGGTCGGAATGGGCGCGCGGATCGTGCTCTGCGATCCGCACCGGGCGATCGTCGCCGGCCCCTCAGCGCTCACCGCCTCGACCGTCGAATCCCCCGACATCCGCGCCGGGATGGCAATGCTCCTCGCCGCGCTCTGCGCGAAAGGGACGAGCACCATCAACAACGTCGGGCAGATCGAGCGCGGCTACGAGCGGATCGATGAGCGTCTGCGCGCGCTTGGCGCGCGGATCGAGCGAGTCGAGGACCGCCGCAACCAGTGACTGCCGCGGGAGGCGCGATCGCCCAGCAGGAGGACCGGGAGATCGCGCCGGGCTTCGCCGCGTTAGGCGTCACCGCCTTCACCACCACGCGCGCGGCCGGCAGCTTCGGGCTGCAGGGCGTCGAGCCGGTCGGCGATGTCTTCGCGCGGTGGGGCACGCTTCGCGAATCGCTTGGCGGTGCTCGACTCGCGTCCTCGCGGCAGGTGCACGAGGCCACCATCATCCGGCATGTTCCCGGCTGGACCGGATGGCTTCGATCCGACGACGCCGACGGCCACCTCGCGCCGCTGCCAGGAACGGCGCTCGCCGTTACCATCGCCGACTGTGTTCCGGTGTTCATCGCCCACCGTACTGGTGTCACGGCGCTGCTCCATTCGGGATGGCGCGGCACCGCCGCCCGCATCACCGCTCGCGCGATCGAGATGCTCGCGCTCGAGCGCTGTCCGCCGGCGGAGCTCGTGCTTCACTGCGGCCCGGCCATTTGCGGTGACTGCTATGAGGTCAGTCCCGATGTCTACGCCGCGCTCACCGGCACGAACGTCGACCGACCAACGCGGGTCGATCTCCGGAAGATCATCGCGTCGCACGCGAGCGCGCTCGGCGTTCGCGAGATCACGATCAGCGAGCGCTGCACCCGCTGCGACAACGATCGCTTCTTCTCGCATCGCGCCGGCGATGCTGGCCGCCAGCTCGGAGTGATGATCGCCGAGCCGGAGTGAACGGCGCGCGGCGCTCGCTTGATATCGGCCTTCGCACAGGCTAGATTCACTTTGCTCGGCGCTCCCGGAGACGGGGCGCGAGTTGAATGTGGGGGAGTTTCCCCACATTTTTTCGTTCTTGGGGTTGGTGTCCGGCACCTCGATCCAACGTGAGCGATTCACTGGAAGTCATTGTCCAGAAGGAGCTTGACTCGCTCGGCTTCGAGTTGGTTGAGCTGAAGAAGGGCGGGACGAAGAATCGGCCGGTGATCGATGTTCGCATCGATCGGCTCGATCAGCAGAAGGTGTCGGTCGGTGATTGTGCGACAGCATCGCGTGCGATCGAAGCGCGGCTCGATGCCGGCGATGTGGTTGGTCCGCAATACGTGCTGCAGGTGTCGTCGCCGGGGGTGGAGCGGGTGCTGCGACACGCACGCGACTGGCGGCGTTTCGTTGGTGAGAAGGCGAACATCGTCAGCGACGAAGTAGGTGGTCGCGCTGAAGTCGAGATCGTTTCAATCGAAGGTGAGCCGGGCGCCGAGGTTGCGACGGTTCGGATGGCGAAGGGCGAGGAGCGGCGCATCGCGCTGGCCGGCGTTCGGGAAGCCCGGCTCGCGTTTCACTGGAAAAGGTAAGAGGGGTTCGCGATGGTCAGTTCAGCGGAAATTCTGGCGGCGGTGCGTGAGCTGACGAACGTCAAGCAGCTCGAGCGTTCGGAGCTGCACGACCTCCTGCAGGACGGCATTCTCGCCGCGCTCGCCAAGAAGTACGGTCCGACGGTCCAGGCCGAAGTCTCGATCGACGACGGGCGCGGCGACATCCGCATCGTTGTCCTCAAGACCGTGGTCGACACGATCACCGATCCAGCGCGTGAGATCACCGTCGACGATGCCCGCTTCTACGACGAGGGCTTCGAGGTCGGCGATCAGCTCGAGGAGCCGGTGGACTTTGCCGTCTTCGGCCGCGCCGCGGTGCAGGCGGCGAAGCAGCGCATCATCCAGCGCGTCCGCGAGGGCGAGCGTACCCGCATCCGCGACGAGTTCTCGTCGCGCGTCGGTGAGCTCCTCTCGGGCGAGGTCCAGCAGATCGAGCGCGGGAAGCTGGTCATCATGCTGAACAAGTTCCGCGAAGCCGAAGCGATCATTCCGTACCGCGAGCAGAATCACCGCGAGCACTTTCATCAAGGCGAGCCGATTCGCGCTGTCCTCAAGCGCGTCGAGGAGACGCCGAAAGGACCGCGCCTGATCTTCAGCCGCGCTGATCCGCTTTTCGTGAAGGCGCTCTTCAAGCTCGAAGTCCCCGAGATCCAGCAGGGGATTGTCGAGATCCGCGTCGCTGCCCGCGAGGTGGGCAGCCGTTCGAAGATCGCCGTGTTCTCGCGCGATGACAGCATCGATCCCGTGGGCGCGTGCGTCGGCCTCAAGGGCTCGCGCGTGCAGGCGGTCGTGAACGAGCTCGGTGGCGAGCGCATCGACATCGTGCCCTGGTCGTCGGACCCGGAGCGCTTCGCCAAGCTGGCGCTTGCACCGGCTCGGGTCGCGCGTGTCTTCAGCGATCCCGCCACCAAGACGATCCAGGCCATCGTCGACGAAGACCAGCTCTCGCTGGCGATCGGGCGCAACGGCCAGAACGTCAGGCTCGCCTCGGAGCTCACCGGCTGGAAGATCGATCTCTTCTCCAGTCGCGAATGGATGGAGCGCGGTGCCGAGGGTGTCTTCGCGCCGCTTCCGGGCGAAGAAGCCGAAGTGGATCTGCAGCTCTCGGAGATCGAGGGACTTCCCCCGGCGACCGTCGCGGTTCTTGGCGAAGCGGGCTACAAGACGCTGAACGACATCATCGATCTCGAGAAGGACGATTTCCTCAAGCTTCCCGGAATCGCGCCCTCCGAGGCCGATCGCATCATGGCGATGATCGACTCGCTCACCGAGGAAGGCGCCGAGGGTGATGGCGCCAGCGCCGGTGGGGCGCAGGCATAACCGATGGACGACGTCGTACGCCGGAAGCTGGCCAATCTGCTCGGCCTCGGCGTTCGTGGTCGGATGGTGGTGGTGGGAGTGGAGCAGGTGCGGATGGCCGCGACGAAGAACAAGCTCGTGTTCGCGCTGGTCGCGCCTGACGCTGCTAGGAACAGTCTCGACAAGGTGATTCCGCTGCTGAATGCGCGGCGGGTGCGCTTTGCCGAAGCGTTAGGCGCCGACGAGCTCGGCGCCGCGGTGGGGCGGCAATCGACGGCTGCGGTCGGCGTCGTCGACGGTAAGCTCGCGAGAGGGATTCGCGCGCTCGTGGAGGGAGCGGAGGCGGCACGCGACGAGCGCGTCGAGCCTGCGCCCAATCGGAGGAAGGTTTGAGCAAGCTTCGCGTGAACGACCTGGCGGGAGAATTCGGGATCAGCGCTGACGAAGTCGTCGCGCTGCTTCGCAACATGGACATCCCCGTCCGCAGTCACATCAGTCCACTCACCGACGACCAGATCGCCCGCATCCGGGCGCGCTGGGAGCGGGAGAAGCGTGCTCGCGCCGAAAAGCCGGCGCCGGCTCCGGCGAAGGGTGGCCGGCGCCGGAGTGCCGCTGCGCCGGTCGCACCGGCACCCGAGCCGGTCACGGCACCAGCCGACGACGCGGGCCCGGTCCGGCGCCGCCGTAAGGCAGCCGACGTCGAGAGCGCCGCTGCCGCCGCGGCCGTCGAAGCCGCCGCCGAAGCCGAACGTCAGGCAGCGCTCGAGGCGACGCGCGCCGAAGCGGCCCGGGTCGAGAGCGAGCGCCAGGCAAAGCTCGAAGCCGAGCGTCGCGCCGCCGAGGAAGCACGTCGTCGCGCCGACGAAGAGCGTGAGGCGCAGCACCGCGCTGAGCGTGAGGCCGCCGCCGCGCAGCCCGAGACCGCGCCTGACGATGGCGGCGAGGAGCGCCCGGCTGCTGCGGCATCGGGGACGTCCGCCGCGCCGTCGGCACCGCGACCGCGATCGATCACCCCGGGCGCGCCGCGCGCGAAGCCGATGCCCGCATCGGCCCGTTTCCTTCCACCGCGTCCAATCGCCTCGGCGCAGCCGGGCGGTTATCCGCCCGCGCGCGAGCAGACTCGCGACAGCCGTACGACCGGCGCGCCCTCGACGCCGCCGTCGATGGCCGGGCGCGATGCCGGCCGCCGCGGCAAGAAAGGCAAGCGCGGGCAGGTCGATCAGGAAGCAGTGCAGGCGAACATCTCGAAGACGATGTCCACCATGCGTGGACCGGCTGGCCGGAAGGGCGGGCCGCGTCGCGACGAATCGGGACGCGAGGAAGCCGAAGCCAATCGCGCCGCGGCCGCCGAGCGCGAGAAGAAGCTCGTCCGCGTCAACGAGTTCATCACCGTCAGCGAGCTGGCGCAGATCCTCAAGATCACGCCGACCGAGATCGTCGCGTTCGCGTTCAAGAACCTCGGCTTCATGGTCACAATCAACCAGCGCCTCGACTTCGACCAGATCGACCTGATCGCCGGTGAGTTCGGCTTCCAGGCCGTTCGCGAAGACGAGTACCAGGCTGAAGCCGAGGAGCAGGTCGCCGACGAGGCGACGGATCTGGTGCCCCGGCCGCCGGTCGTCACGATCATGGGCCACGTCGATCACGGCAAGACGTCGCTGCTCGATTACATCCGCAAGGCCAACGTCGTTGCCGGCGAGGCGGGCGGCATCACCCAGCATATCGGCGCCTACAACGTCGCGCTGCCTAACGGCAAGCACATCACCTTCCTCGACACGCCGGGCCACGAGGCGTTCACCGCCATGCGCGCGCGCGGCGCGGAAGTCACCGACATCGTCGTGCTCGTCGTCGCTGCCGACGACGCCGTCATGCCGCAGACCATCGAGGCGATCTCGCACGCGAAGAACGCGGGCGTGCCGCTGATCGTCGCGATCAACAAGATCGACCTGCCGCAGGCGAATCCGATGAAGGTGCAGCAGGACCTGTTGCAGCACGGCGTCGTCCTCGAGCAGTTCGGCGGTACGACGCTCCACACCGAGATCTCGGCGAAGAAGGGTACGAA
>JBJMNK010000080.1:0-3661 GCA_045804265.1 Gemmatimonadaceae bacterium
GAGCCGATCGAGGCGAAGATGCTCTCGAAGCAGATCGAGAGCGCCCAGCGGCGCGTCGAGGAGCAGCACTTCCTGCAGCGCAAGCACACGCTCGAGTACGACGACGTCATGAACGAGCAGCGCGAGGTCATCTACGGCTACCGCAACCGCGTGCTCGACGGCGAGGACATCTCGGAGACCGCGAAGACGCAGATCGCCGACGCGATCGAGCGCATGGCCGAGGAATATCTGCCGGGCGACTTCGTGGAGGAGTGGGATCTCGACGAGTTCTTCACACAGCTCGAGCAGATCTACCCGACCGGCCTCGCGCTCGACGACCTCGACCCGAACTCGCTCACGAAGCAGGAGCTGCTGCACGACCTGCGCGAGGACATCGTCAATGCGTACGAGGAGCGCGAGGAGGAGCTGGGCGACGACCTCATGCGCCAGCTCGAGCGCTTCATCCTGCTGCAGATCATCGACGAGCGCTGGCGCGAGCACCTGCACGACATGGACTACCTGCGCGAGGGCATCCACCTGCGCGGGTTCGCTCAGGAAGACCCGCTCGTCGCGTACAAGAACGAGGCGTTCAACATGTTCGGCGCGCTCATCCAGTCGCTCTGGGAGGAGTTCGCGCGCTACATCTTCAACGTCGAAATCGAGATCGAGCATGAGCAGCCGGGCGCTGCCGGCCAGAGCTGGCAGCCGCCTGCAGGCTCGAGCTCAACCGGGCCGCTGCAGTACCTAGGCGGCGGAGCCGATCAGCCGAGCGCGCTCGCCGCGGCGGCCGCTGCGGCCGAGGGCGAGTACGTCGAAGAGGAACCGCCGCAGATCGAGCAGGTCGTCCGCGACGAGCCGAAGATCGGCCGCAACGACCCCTGCTGGTGCGGCTCGGGGAAGAAGTACAAGAAGTGCCACGGGGCCGAACAGGCCGTCTGATCGCCGCCGTGACCGGGCACAAGATCGAGCTCGAGCCGAGCCCGCGGCACATCCGCGTCGAAAAGGACGGCGTCCTGCTGGCCGAGTCCAGCCGGCCGCTGCTGTTGCACGAGACCGGCTCGCCGACGCGCTACTACATCCCGACCGAAGACATCGTCGCGCCGATCGAAGGCACCGACACCCACACCAAATGTCCCTTCAAGGGTGAGGCGTCCTACTACACGGTAGGAGGCAACGAGGACATCGCGTGGTACTACCCCGACCCGCTTCCGGAAGTGGACGCGATCAAGGGCCGCGTGGCGTTCTGGAACGACCGCGTCGAGCTGACCGTCGAATGAAGCACTACGCCATCGTCGAGATGGACGTGACCGATCCGGCGTGGGTCGACGACTACGTCCGCAACGTCACTCCGATGGTCGAGGCCGCCGGCGGGCGCTACCTGTCGCGCAGCATCCAGGTCGACCAGCTCGAGGGCGACGGAGCCGCACCCCAGTGCATCGTGCTGCTCGAGTGGCCATCGCGCGAGATCGCCGACGGCTTCTACGAGAGCGCCGAATACAAACCGTTCAAGGAAGCACGGCAAGCCGGAGCAAAGAACCGCTTCACGCTGATCCCAGCGGAAGACGTCCAAGGCCTCGCAAAGATCCCGTAGAGCGGGAGTGAGCGAGGGAGGCGACTAGGCGTCTCATGACGGCGTCACGTCCCGCACCGTAGTCGCGTGGACAACGTCGGTGGCTACGCAACACGGGGCCTGGCCCCCTGTTGCATGCGCTGCAGCAAGGACGCAACACGGGGCCTGGCCCCCCGTTGCATGCGCGGCCGCAAAGGCGAGAAGCGGCAGTTGAGCGGGAGTCGCTGGGCTTGATTCAGCGGTCTTCTATTACGCCCAGAAGCTCGCGTACCCGGCAGACGAGCAGACGCTCGTCCTCTACCTCGACCCATACGCCCGCTGAGCGTGGGAAGACCACGTGGTCTCCGGGCTTCACCGGCATCTTGAAGTCGGGCAGGTCGGGTGGACCTTCTCCTACTGCCAGCACGATGCCCTCGTTCGGCGGCAGGTCGTGTGTGCCTTGCGGGACCAGCAGGCCGGACTTGCGCATCCGGTCGGGCTCCAGCTCCTTGATCACCACCTGGTCGAAGATCGGCCGCAGCGTGTCAGGCATCGTCGTTGCGCGCCACGCCTTCGAAGTACTCGACCGCATCGCCCCGCCGAAACCACTCTGTGGTCTGGCTGCCCCCGTCGCGGACGCCGTACTTCTGAGCGTCGAGCTGGATCACGATCTCGGGGTCGCCCGAGTTGCTGAAGGACAGGAAGCGCAGCGGGGCATCGGACTTGTTCACGATCTGGTGTGCGCCGGCCTCGCCGGTCGGGAACACGGCGACCTCGCCCTGCGACAGCTCGCGCCAGCCTTCGGGGCTGCGCAGACTGGCCGTCCCCTCGAGGATCACGACGATCTCTTCCTCGGTCAGGTGGGCGTGGTACGGGTAGGCCGCCTCGCCGGGGTCCACCTCCCAGTAGGACAGGCCCGTCTTGACAGCGCCGGCCTGATGACCGACCTTCGCGCGCCGCGCGCGGAAGCCGGCGTGCTCGCGCGAATCGTTGAACTCCGGGGTGTTGATGTTCGGCACGCGCCGATCCTACGAGGGCGCCCGCTAGCCTCGGGTGCATGTCCACCGATGCGGCCGACATTGACCTCGCGTCGCTCCGTGACCAGCTGAAGCTGCTCGCGGACTACCTTTGACCCAGCTTCGCTGAGTGAGCGCCTCGAGGCGCTCGAGAAGGACATGGGCGCGACCGGCTTCTGGGACGACCAGGAGAAGGCCGCGAAGGTCTCAGCCGAGCATTCGCGCACGCAACGCAAGCTCGACGAGTACCGCAAGCTCGTAGCGGACGTCGACGACCTCGAAGCGCTCGAGGAGATGGCAGCCGAGGACGAGTCGATCGCCGGCGAGTTCCACGAGCAGTTCGAGAGCGTCCGCGAGCGCCTGGCCAACCTCGAGATGGACCGCCTTTTCTCTGGCGACTACGACTCAGGCGACGCGATCGTCACGGTCAACTCCGGCGCCGGCGGCACCGACTCCCAGGACTGGGCCGAGATGCTGCTGCGCATGTTCCTGCGCTACTCGGAACGGCGCGGTTTCAAGACCGAGATGGTCGAGGCGAGCGCGGGCGAGGAAGCCGGCATCAAGTCCGCCACCTTCATCGCGCACGGCGAGAACGCCTACGGTCTCTACTCGGCCGAGAAAGGCGTACACCGGCTCGTCCGGATCTCGCCGTTCGACTCGCAGGCACGTCGCCACACCGCTTTCGCCGGCGTCGAAGTCACGCCGCTGGTCGACGAGGTCGGCGACGTCGAGATCGACGAGGACGATCTTCAGATCGACACCTACCGCGCGTCGGGCGCGGGTGGGCAGCACGTGAACAAGACCGACTCCGCCGTGCGCATCACGCACAAGCCCAGCGGCATCGTTGTCCAGTGCCAGAACGAGCGCTCGCAGTCGTCGAACAAGGCGACCGCGATGGCGATGCTGCGTTCGAAGCTGCTGGAGCTCGAGGAGCGCAAGCGCCAGGAGGAGCTCGCGCGCGAGCGTGGCGAAGCGCAATCTGCGGAGTGGGGCAACCAGATCCGCTCGTATGTGCTGCACCCATACACGATGGTCAAGGACCACCGGACGAACGAGGAGATGGGGGACGTCCAGCGCGTGCTCGACGGCGACCTCGACCGGTTCGTGCGTGCCGAGC
>JBJMNK010000081.1:0-24052 GCA_045804265.1 Gemmatimonadaceae bacterium
CCATGTACCAGCGACGCCTGGGACGTTCGCCTGTCCACCCAGCCGGCCCTCGGAGCCTACCTCTCGCGCCACGCGCGTCACTTCCGCCGCGAACGCATTCAGCTGGTCCACCATCGTGTTGACGGTGTCCTTCAGCTCGAGCACCTCGCCCTTCGCTTCGACGGTGATCTTCTGCGAGAGATCGCCGTTGGCCACCGCCGTCGTCACGAGCGCGATGTTTCGCACCTGACTCGTGAGGTTGCCGGCCATGAAGTTCACGTTGTCGGTCAGGTCGCGCCACACACCGGCTGCGCCGGGGACTCGCGCCTGTCCGCCGAGGATACCCTCGGTGCCTACTTCACGCGCAACGCGCGTCACTTCGGCCGCGAACGACGACAGCTGATCGACCATCGTATTGATGGTGTTCTTCAGCTCGAGGATCTCGCCTTTCGCCTCAGCGGTGATCTTTCGCGACAGGTCACCCTTCGCGACTGCTGTCGTGACGTCGGCGATGTTACGCACCTGCGCCGTCAGGTTCGACGCCATGCCGTTCACGGAATCGGTCAGGTCGCGCCAGGTACCGCTGACGCCTTCGACATTCGCCTGGCCGCCGAGGATACCCTCGGTGCCTACTTCGCGCGCGACGCGTGTCACCTCGCTGGCGAAGCCGTTCAGCTGATCGACCATCGTGTTGACGGTGTTCTTCAGCTCCAGGATCTCGCCCTTTGCTTCTGCGGTGATCTTCTTGCCGAGGTCACCCTTGGCGACCGCGGTGGTGACGTCGGCGATGTTTCGGACCTGTGCCGTCAGGTTGCCGGCCATGCCGTTCACTGAATCGGTCAGGTCCTTCCACGTTCCGGCGACGCCGGGGACGTTTGCCTGCCCGCCGAGGATTCCTTCACTGCCGACCTCTCGTGCGACGCGCGTGACTTCCGCGGCGAACGACGAGAGCTGATCGACCATCGTGTTGATCGTGTTCTTCAGCTCGAGAATCTCACCCTTCGCCTCGGCGGTGATCTTCTTGCCGAGGTCACCCTTCGCGACGGCCGTCGTCACGTCGGCGATGTTTCGCACCTGGTTGGTGAGGTTCGACGCCATCCCGTTCACCGAATCGGTGAGATCGCGCCACGTGCCGCTGACTCCTTCGACGTTCGCCTGACCGCCTAACCGTCCTTCCGTACCGACCTCGCGCGCCACGCGCGTGACTTCGCTGGCGAAGCCGTTGAGCTGATCGACCATCGTGTTGATGGTGTTCTTCAGCTCGAGAATCTCGCCCTTGGCTTCGACGGTGATCTTCTGCGACAGGTCGCCGTTCGCGACCGCGGTGGTGACGACGGCGATGTTTCGCACCTGGTTGGTCAGGTTGCTCGCCATTCCGTTCACGGAATCCGTCAGGTCGCGCCATGTACCGCTGACGCCCTGCACGTTCGCCTGACCGCCTAACCGTCCTTCGGTTCCGACCTCGCGGGCGACGCGGGTGACTTCGCTCGCGAACGCGTTGAGCTGGTCCACCATCCGATTGACGGTCGATCCGATGCGGAAGAACTCCCCCTGCACCGCCTTGCCTTCCAGCTCGAGCTCGACCTTCTGGCTCAGGTCGCCTTCGGCCACCGCGCGGATCACGCGCGCGACTTCGGTGGTCGGCTGCGTCAGGTCGGCGACGAGCGAGTTGAGCGCCGAGAGTCCGCGCGCCCAGCCGCCGCGCGCCCCTTCGGTCATCCCGGCCCGCTCCGTCATCAGCCCTTCGCGGCCGACGGCGTTGCTGACCCGCTCCATCTCGTCGACCATCGACTCGTTGCGCGACGCGACGCGGTTGAAGGCGAGGATGACGTCGGCCATCAGCGGATCGCCGTTAGGCGTCAGCCGGACGTCGAAGTGCCCCTCCTCGATGTCGTGCAGCGCATCGAGCAGCGCGCGGAGCGCGCTGTCGCGGCCGTCGTGACCGTCGCCGTTCTCGGCGTAGCGCTCGCCGGAGCGGCGCGATGAATCGCCGGCTCCCGAGCCGATCGATGCTGGCGCGGCCGAAGCACGCGCCGCCTTGCGGGTGGTCTTCCGCGCCCCGGATTTGCGGCCGCCGTTGCCCTGGCCCGACGAATCCTCATCACTGGCGTCGAAACGATCTCCGACTCCCACGGTGAACTCCTGACTGAATGGTGGCGAGACAGCAACGTGCGCGCGGCCACTGGCCGCAACGCACGGAACCAAACGGCGATGGTGCAGGCACTTCGGTTGTGGGCGATCCCGCGATCAGACCGGCGCGGATCGACGTGCAATTGACCTGTTACCTACAATTCTCATACCGCCGCGCCCGGCGTCGAGAACGGCGCAAACAACGGCGAATTTGAGTGAACAAGCATGTTTACTACACCCTATTCGGCGAGTTCCGGACCCGGGGTCGGGACCGCGACGAGGTAACGAACGCGGATCCCGCCGTTGGTCGTCTCGAACGCCTGGCGGAGCGGGAGTCGCGTCTGCGATTCGAGCGCGCGATCGGGAGACAGCAGCCCCACGCGCCAATCGGGAAACGCAAAGTGGGCGACCTTTCCGAGCTGTGCGTAGATGTTCCGCACATCGGCGCCCTCACTCAGGCGGACCCCATAGGGCGGATTCGCGATCAGCAGACCGGCTGCATCACCGACCGGCTCCGCCGCCGAGAGCACACGCTGGACGAAATGCACATCGGCGGCAACGCCCGCCCGCTCGGCGTTGGCGACCGAGGCCTCGATCGCGCCGGCGTCGCGGTCGGAGCCGACGATTGGTACACGAGCCGACGCCAGCTCGTTCCCGCGAAACTCCGACAGCGCCTGCTCGATCTCCCCCGCGGGAAGCTCGGGCCAGGAGGCGATCGCGAAGTCGCCGCGCTCGGCTCGCGCACGACCGGGCGCTATTCGACGGGCGACCAGCGCCGCCTCGATGGGGATCGTCCCCGCGCCGCACAGCGGATCGACCAGCGGAGTGTCGCCTCGCCAGTCAGCGCCGAGCAGCATCGCGGCGGCGAGCGTTTCGCGGAGCGGCGCCTTCGCCGTCGCCTGACGGTAGCCCCGTCGATGAAGCAGCGCACCCGAGCTGTCGATGCTGATCGTGCACTCGTCGCGGAACAGTCGCACGACCACCAGCTGCGCGCCCGCGCCCTCGTCCGCTTCCTCGCGCGCATCGCCCGCGTCCTGCGCCGTGCGATCTGGCGCCAACGTGCGAGCCTTCACGGCTGCTTCGTTCGCCGTCGCTTCGTTCGCAGCTTCGTTCGCGGCGCGCGTCGAGGCCTTCGCCGCCGCCGACGCGATCCCCTGCTTCGCGGCCGCACGGGCAGCGACGGTTTTCGCGGCCGCGGTCGGCTTCGCCGGGATGAAGCGCGAATCACTCGCTCCCTTCGCCGGCTTCGCGCTCTTTCCTTCTTTCGCCGGCGCCCGCGTCTCTCGAGGCGCCGCTCGCTCACCCGGATCCGGTGCGTCGCCGGTCCCGGTCACGCGCTGGATCGCGCCAAGTACGCGCTCGGCGACCGCGTCGGAGTGGTAGAGCTTCGACTTGCGGCAGGTGGCACGCACGCGGACCGGGGCGGCGCCGACGAAGCGCTCCCACGCGATCCGCCGTGCGCTGCGTTCGAGCTCGTGGAACGCCGTCACCCGGAACGATGCGACGCGAACGAGCACGCGGCTCGCGGTGCGCAGCCCGATGTTGGCGCGGACGACATCGCGCAGCCCGCCGTCCACGGTCACCCCGCCGGCTTCGGTCGAGCGGACGCGAAGGCCTAACGCTCGCGACTCGGCGGCGAGCAGCGTCTCGAGCCCCGGGGCGCAGACGAGGTAGATCTCGAGCATCAGCGCGCGATCCTCGCTCAGGCGGGCACGACGGGCCAGCAGCGGAAATAATCGATGGTGTTCTCGGTCACGTCGCAAGATAGCGATCGATCGAGACAGTCGTCGCGCCGGAACGATTTCTGCTTTCCTCGGCGGCATGACTCGGCCTTCGACCCGAGCCGCAGCGCTCGCCATCCTCCACGAGCGCTTCGGCCATGATGCATTTCAGCCTGGCCAGTGGGAGCCGATTCGCGCCGTCCTCGAGAAGCGTGATGCCCTGGTGGTGATGCCGACCGGAGCGGGGAAGTCGCTGATCTACCAGCTTCCGGCACTGATGCTCCCCGGCCTGACGATCGTCGTCAGCCCGCTCATCGCACTGATGAAGGACCAGCAGGACAAGCTGCGGGCGACCGGGGTCGACGCGCTGGCGATGCACTCGCACCTGAGCACCGCCGAGGCGCGCGAGACGGGGCGACAGGTGCTCGAGGGCGAGGGCGACATTCTCTACCTCACGCCCGAGCGATTCAAGGATCGCGAATTCTTCGATCGCCTGCTCACGCGCACGGTCAGCCTCTTCGTCGTCGATGAGGCGCACTGCGTCAGCCAGTGGGGGCACGACTTCCGTCCCGACTACATCTCGCTCGGATCGATCGTCGAGCGACTGGGGCGTCCGCCGGTGCTCGCGCTCACCGCCACCGCGACCGAGGAAGTGCGGCAGGACATCGCGCGACAGCTGCGCATGCGTGAGCCCCACGTCACCATCACCGGCTTCGCCCGGCCGAACCTGCGCTTCGAGGTGAAGCGAACGGTCAACGACGGCGTGAAGGACAAGGCGGTGGAGGATATCCTCGATTCCACGACGGGGACGGGCGTCATCTACGCCGCGACGGTCCGTGAGGCGGAGCGCCTGCACGCACAACTCGCGGACCGCTACCCGGTCGGGTTGTACCACGGGAAGCTTGGCGCGCCGGAGCGTCGCGAGTCGCAGGACCGCTTCATGAACGACGAGATGCGGGCGATGGTCGCCACCAACGCATTCGGGCTCGGGATCGACAAGCCCGACATCCGCTTCGTCGTGCACTATCACCTCCCCGGCTCGATCGAGTCGTACTACCAGGAAGCGGGACGAGCGGGACGCGACGGTGAGCCCGCGACCTGTACGCTGCTCTACCGCGTCGAGGACAAGCGGATCCAGTCGTATTTCCTCGGCGGGAAATATCCCGAGATCGAGGAAGCGGCGAAGGTCGCGCTGGTGATGGAATCGCATCCCGAGCGCACGCCGGTCGCGCTCACCGACATCGCCGACCAGTCCGGGGTCGCGCGGCGGAAAGTGCGGATCGTCCTCACGCTGCTCAAGCGGCACGGCGTGTTGCGCGAGCATCGCGGCAACACCTGGGAGCGACTGCAGACCGGGCTGCTCAAGGTGAACCTGAGCGCCGACCTGACCGACTACGAGGAACGCCGCGTCCTCGACCGTCGCAAGCTCGACGCGATGGTCTCCTACTGCCAGACCGCGCGCTGCTACACACGCTTCATCCTGGAGTATTTCGGCGAGACCGACGTCGACCCGGAATGGCGCTGCCGCAACTGCGGCGCCTGCGACGGGCTCGATGCATGGGAGACCGGACGCGGAGCCGGCGTCGTTAGGCAGGCGGGATGAGAACTGCAGCCATTAGCCGGTAGCCGTTAGCTAGAGGCGACGAGTGAAGTGCCGCCGTCGCTCAACGCTGACGGCTAATGGCTAAGGGCTGGTTTAGATTGTCCCCGATGAACGACGTACTCGGCTGGACCTGGCAGGGGAACAGCGTCAGCGCGTGGCTGACCGGGCTCGGATTGTTCGCCGGGACGGTGATCGCCCTCGGGTTGCTGCGGTGGGTGGTGGTACGGCGGCTGAGCGCGGCGGCGGCGCGGACGGCGACATGGGTGGACGACGTCCTCGTCGAGCTGGTGAAGCAGACGAGGGACTGGTTCATCGTCATCGTCGGGTTCTCGGTCGCGATGAAGGGCGTGATCGTGCTGCACACCGGCGTCGCGCTGATCCTGCACGGCGCGCTCGTCATCGGGATGATGGTCCAGGTCGCGATCTGGGTGAATGGCGCGATCCGGTTCTGGGTCGTGCACTACCGCCAGAGCCGCGGCGGCGACGGGACCAGCGTCGCGACGGTGCAGGGCTTCGCCTTCCTGGCCCGCATCGCGTTAGGCGTGGTGCTGGTCGTCCTCACCCTCGACCTGCTCGGGGTGAAGGTGACGACGCTGGTCGCCGGGCTCGGGATCACGGGCATCGCGATCGCGCTCGCCGTGCAGAACGTGCTCGGCGATCTCTTCGCCGCGCTGTCGATCGTGCTCGACAAGCCGTTCGTCATCGGCGACTTCATCGTCGTCGACAACGTCGAGGGGACGGTCGAGCACGTCGGCCTGAAGACGACGCGCGTTCGGAGCATCGGCGGAGAGCAGGTGATCATCGCCAACGCGGATCTGCTCAAGAGCCGCATCCGCAACTATCGCCGGCTGGCCGAGCGTCGGGTGGCACTGACGTTCAAGCTGGCGCAGGGCACCGATCCGGCGGCAGCGGCGCACTTCCCGGTGATCCTGCGCGAGATTGTCGAGCGGCAGAAGCCGATCCGCTTCGACCGCGCGCATCTGACCGCGATTGGCGACTGGTCGCTGCAGTACGAGGTCGTCTACATCGTGCTCAGCCCGGACTACATGACGCACATGAACATCCAGCAGCAGATCAACGTCGACGTGCTGGAGCGCCTGCGCAGCGAGCGGATGATGCTGGCCACGCCGTATCCGGCACCGTCGTCGTGATGGTGCCCCGGGGCCACCGCCGTTAGGCGTGCCTTGGGGTCAGGGGTCGGGGGTCAGCAACCGCTTTGCATCCCGGCTGCCTAACGCGTGGCCTCGCACGGTGGTATGTACTCGCCGCCCGGCCCTGACCCCCCGACCCCTGACCCCCTGTCTCACCCCAGCTGTGCATCGAGCTGGATGTCCACGCCGGCCAGTGCCACTGAGACCGGGCAGTTCTTCTTCGTGTTCTCGGCGATCTCCTTGAACTTCGCGCCGTCGATCTTCGGGACCTGCGCGCGCACGTCGAGCTTGATGGTGGTGATCTTGAAGCCGCCACCGGACTGGGCGATGGTGCAGGCCGCTTTCGTCTCGATGCGCTGCGGCGGGGTGCCGTTCTGCTCGAGGCCGAGGCTCAGCGCCATGCTGAAGCACGCGGCTTCGGCGGCGGCGAGCAGCTCTTCGGGGTTGGTGCCCTTCTCCTCGCCGAAGCGCGTGTTGAAGGAGTAGGAGCCCTTGATCACTCCGCTCTCGCCGCTGAACTCACCCTTCCCCGACTTGAGACCACCGCCACTCCAGACGGCCGTCGCATTGCGTGTTGGCATTCGTCGTTCTCCCGTTGAGTATCGTGCGCGTGCACGGACGCTTACCGCTACAGCTTCCGTCCGGCGCTTACTGCGCCCGCTGTCCCGCTGATAACTTCTCGTGATGCCAGCGCTGCCTCCCTCCGTCGAACGTGTGCTCCGCTACTTCCGCGCCATGGAGCGCGAGGAGAAGATGCAGGCGCTGCTGTCGTACGCGAAGAAGCTCGAGCCGCTTCCGGAGCGCTTTCGTGATCTCGACCGCACCGCGTTCACGGTACCCGAATGCCAGACTCGCGTCGATGTGTTCCCCGAGCTTCGCGACGGCAAGCTGTCGTTCTATGCCGATCTCGATCCGCGAAAGAGTCCTACCATCGCCGCGTTCCTCGCCATCCTCTTCAGCGCCGTGAACGGACAGCCGCCGGAGACGACGCTCGCGATCCCCGACGACTTCGTGAGGCAGGTGATGGACGGCATCGGGCTCGCCGCACGCGAGTCGGGGCTGACCGCCATGGTGCAACGACTGAAGCGCTACGCCACCGACGCTGTCGCGACGCACTCCTGATCTTGAGCGGTCCTCCCCTTCCCCCGCCTACATGAGCGCCGTCAGGACCCAGAGCTACGCCAACCATCGGCGCTTCTTCGCGCTCTATCACTACGTCGCGCTCCCGATCGTCGTCTTCAACGTCGTGCAGACCGCGATTGTCGCTGTGCGCGCGCCGAACCGGACGACGATCTGGGCATTCGTGTTCGCGGTCGGAATCGCGGCCGGAATCCTCGCTGGACGCACGATGGTCCTCATCGTGCAGAACCGCGTCATCCGCCTCGAGCAGCGGCTGCGCCTGGTCGCGCTGCTTCCCGATCACCTGCGCGGCCGCATCGTCGAGCTCAATCTCTCACAGCTGATCGGCCTGCGATTCGCATCGGACGCCGAGCTGGCATCGCTGGTCGAGCGCTGCCTCGCCGGCGAGTTGAAGAACAGCGAGGATGTGAAGAAGGCGATCACCAACTGGCAGGCCGATTTTCTTCGCGCCTGATCCTGCCTCAAGCAATCACGGAGTGACTGGATGTCGATCACGATCAAGGTTCGGAAGGACGGTCCGTACGCCATCGAGGGCGAGTTCACGCTCATCGACCACGAGGGAAACCCGATCCCGTACACGCCGAAGCCCGGCAAGCCAATGACGCTCTGCCGCTGCGGTGCTTCGACGAAGAAGCCATTCTGCGACGGCACGCACAGCCGGATCGGCTTCAAGGGCGCCGAGGAAGCGGCGCGCGAGTTCGACGCGGGCAGCGGCGGATCGGTTGCAGGCACCCCCACGGGAGGGGGCACGCCCGCCGCCTGATCACCTCGGGCCTCACCCCGGGGCATCGCCGCGAGGCATCACCCCGGGCGAAAATCGCCGCTCACGCCTAACGTCTTCGCGCGTCAGCGAATGCCGAGCAGCGCGATCATCGCGATGCTCATCACCAGCAGCGCGGCGAGCGAGGTCACCACCGTCAGCGATACGCGCGAGCCGGCGCGCGCGACCGCTCGGAGATCGACGCCGAGTCCGAGCGCGGCCATTGCAACGACGGTGAGCAGCCGCGAGATCTCGCGCACCGGCCCGGCGACCGGCGCGGGAATGAGCCCGATCGACCGCAGCACCGCGAGCGCGATGAAGCCGACGATGAACCACGGCACCAGCTTCCCGATCGCGAGCCGCGGCGCGGCGCCTTCGCGGCGCGCGATGCGCCTCGACACGAGACTGAGGAACAGGACGACCGGCCCGAGCATCAGCACGCGCACCAGCTTCACCAGCGTTCCCACTTCGCCCGAGAGCTGGCTCACGGGAAAGGTCGCCGCCAGCACCTGCGGCACGGCGTACACGCTCATCCCCGCGACCACGCCATACTGGTAGTTCGACAGCGCCAGCGGCCCGATGAGAAGCGGCAGCGCCAGCACCATCACCACCCCGAGCACGGCGGTGAACGCGATCGACGACGCAACGTCGTCGGCGTTCGCACCGATCACCGGGGCGACCGCGGCGATCGCCGAGTTGCCGCAGATGGCGTTGCCGCAGGCGACGAGCACCGCCAGCTTCGGCGCCAGCCCGAACACGCGCCCCATCGTGTAGCCTAACGTCAACGCGACGGCGACGATCACGACGATTCCGCCGAGCAGCGCCGGCCCCGCGCGCAGGAGCTCGGGGAGGTTTACCGACGCGCCGAGCAGGAAGATCGCGAACTCGAGCACCTGCTTCGCCGAGAATGCGATGCCCGGCTTGTCGAGGGCGGGTGGTGTCCTGAGGGTGCGCACCGCGGTACCGAGCAGGATCGCGATGACGATCGCCTCGATGATCGCGTGACCGACGACGCGCTCCTCGGCCACCTGCAGGAGCGCGGCAGCGGCGGCGATCGCGACGCAGAGCACGATCCCCGGCGCGAGCGATCGAATTCGTCTGGAGCGGTCAGTCGCGGTCACGCTCGAAAGCTAGCGAAGGGCGACCAGCGCGATCGTCAGCGCTGCTGGCTCTTTCCGTCGAGCACGCGCTTGAGGATACCGACGCTCGCCTCGCGCGCCTGCTCGATCTGGCGGTCGGCCAGCGCGATCGCTTCGCTCACCCGCCCCGCGCCCTCGCCCGGGAAGGCGCGCTCGACCGCGCGCTGGATCTCCTCGCGGAGTATCGCGAACTCGCGCTCGAGTCCTTCCACTGTCCAGCCGAGTCGCGCCCGCTGTGCGCCATGCCGCTCGGCGATGTAGCGCTGGATGTCCGAGGCATCGACGAGCAGCGTCGACGGCTCACCGTGCACGTCCTCGAGGATGACGAGCGCGCCGGCGATGTCGGCAATGAGCGTGGTCAGATGATCGGCGAGCTGGGTGAATCGCAGTGCACGCGCGGACGGCATCGACGGCTCGTGGCGCAGCCGGGCGACGACCTCGTCGACAATCGCGTCGTTCTCGCGGAGCAGCGATTCGCCGACTTCGGTCAGTCCCTGCACGATCGGATCACGCCCGGTGAACTGCGGCCCGGCCGCCGGCGGCTCGGCGGTCTGCCCTTCGCTCGCGGCCGGGAGCCAGAGCTTGAAGGTCGAGCCCTTGCCCGGCCGGCTGGTGACGGTGATGTCGCCGCCCATCAATCGCGCCAGTCGCCGGCTGATCGTCAATCCGAGACCGCTGCCATCGCGGTCGCGGGTGTGGCCCGCCTGCCCCTGCACGAATGGCGCGAAGATCGACTCGATCTGGTCGGGCGGGATCCCGACACCGGTGTCGGTGACGCAGACCGACAGCCAGCGGCTTCCGTCCTGCAGCGTCGCGTTAGGCGGTGGCGACTGCCCGTCCTCCGCCTGGACCGAGATCGAGCCGCCGCTCGGGGTGAACTTTGCCGCGTTGGCGAGCAGGTGGACGAGGATCTGCCGCACGCGGTCCTCGTCGCCGACGAAGACGAGGCTGCCTAACGCGTCGCCGGGCGGACGGATGGTCAGCCCCCGCTCCTCGGCCAGCGGGCCGGCCAGCACCAGCGCCGACTCGACGACGGGGCCGAGGGCGCGGACCTCGTGCCTGACGGTCAGCCGTCCCGCTTCGACCCGTGCGAGATCGAGCACCTCGTTGACGAGGCCGAGCAGGTGACGCCCGCTCGCGCCGATCCGACGCAGCTGCTGGCGCTGCGCGTCGGTGATCGGTCCGGCCAGTCCGAGGTCGAGCAGCTCGGAGTAGCCGAGGATCGCGTTGAGCGGAGTGCGCAGCTCGTGCGACATCATCGCCAGGAACTCCGATTTCGCCTGGCTCGCTGATTCGGCTTCGATGCGCCCGCGCTGCTCCTCGAGCAGCTGCTTCGCGCGCTCCTCGGCCTGGCGACGATCGGTGACATCGCGGAGCGAGACCAGCGATGCCGGATCGCCTTCCCAGTCGATCTTCACCACCCGGAGCTCGGCGACGACAGTGTCGCCGCCGCGGCGAACCACCTCGATCTCGGCGTGCTCGCTCGGTGCCAGCGCATGCCCGAAATCTTCTCCGGTCAGCTCGTTCGCATTGCGGCCGAACAGCGTCTCGGCGGCAGGATTCGCGAACCGGATGCGGCCCTCCTCGCCGACGATGACGATGCCGTCAGGCAGCCGCTCGACGATCTGGCGAAGCACCGACGTCCACGAGCCGGCGCGCCGCTCGCGGCGGCGACGCTCGGCGCGACCGAGCTCGGACTGCTCGGTCGCCGCCTGCTCCAATGGCTTGGTGGACGTCTCGTTCTCGGCCATCGAACGTCGTCGCTACTCGTCGCGGAAGGTCGCGTCGCCGGAGAGCACCCCGCTCACCGTGCGCAGTGAATCGCCGATGTGCATCCCCTTCCCGTCGATCGTGTACTCGCGGATGTCGGTGTCGTGATGCGAGCCGCGCATCTTGAGCACGACGAGTGCCCGTCGCATCGTGCCGAACGCCTCGACGTAGCGGAGGAGAATGATCGAGTCGGTGAGCGTCGAGATGTGCTTCTCGGTCACCGATGTCCCGCCGAGGAGCGATGGCGATGTCGACGTGAAGAGTCCGATCGTCTCCTTTCTCTTCAGCGTCGACGTCAGCGCGATGACGAACTCGCGGAAGCCGCGCAGCGACGAGACACGCTCGAGCGCCGAGAGCGAGTCGACGGCGACACGGTTCGGCTTGAAGTCCTCGATCATCTGCGTCATCTCGACGAGGTGGTCTTCCATCGCCATCGAATGTGGATAGCGATTGACCACCATCAGCCGCTCCTTCTGCTCCATCGCCTTGAAGTCCATCCCCCACGCCGCGGCGTTGCGGAAGAGCTGGTCCTTGCTCTCCTCGAACGCGAAGAGGAGGCTGCGCTCCTTCGCCTTGTAGCCGCCACTCATGAACTGCGTGACGAGCAGCGTCTTGCCGGTGCCGCTCGCGCCCGAGGCGAGGATGACCGAATCACGGAAGAAGCCACCTCCGCACATCTTGTCGAGCTCCTTCACCCCCGAGGTGACGCGCACCGTCGACGAGCTCTGGGTCAGCTCGATCTGCGAGAGCGGGATGACGACGATCCCCTGACGCGAGGTGATGGTGAAGGGAAATTCGCCGCGCTGGTGGCTGGTGCCGCGCATCTTGAGGATCTCGACGGTGCGCCGACGCCGCTCGTTGTCGAGGATGTTGCGCAGGATGACGACGTTGTCGGCGACGAACTCCTCGATGCCGTAGCGGGTGACCTCGCCGTATTCGTCGACGCGCTCGCCGGTGAAGACGACGGTAAGCCCCATCTTCTTGAGCACCGACGTGATGCGAAACAGCTCGGCGCGGAGAAGTCCGTGCTCGCGGTACTGCACGAACAGCGCGTTGAGCGAGTCGAGCGACACGCGCTTTGCGCCGACCTTCTTCACCGCGTGCTGGATGCGCGCGAGCAGCGCGCTCAGGTCGTAGTCGCCGACGACCGCGATCGGTCCATCGGCGTCGGGCGCGGCGTCAACGAACGCCCATCTGCCTTCCTTTTCCCACTGCGCGATGTCCCAGCCGAACCCCTGCATGTTCCGCCGGACGTCGACGACGCTGTCCTCGAAGGTGACGAAGACGCCGTTCTCGTTCTCGTAGGTGATGCCCGCCGCGAGATAGTTCACCGCGAAGATCGTCTTCGCGCTGCCGGCGGTTCCGGCGATGAGTGTCGCTCGGTCGCGCGGCAACCCGCCTTCGGAGATCGCGTCGAAGCCGGAGATCCCTGTCGGTGTCTTGGGTACGGTTACCGGCGGTGCATTCTGCTTGGCGCTTGAGGTCATTGTTCGGTGGAAGTGAAGCCGAGCGCAGACATCACGCGCTGCGCGTCCGAGAGGTCGCCGGTGACGCGACGGCGGGGCGAAGGAGACTCGCGAACGAGTGTCGGGGTGGTGAGGATGCGTTCCGCATCGGCGAGCTCGGGACTGTCGAGCACGTCGACAGTCGAGCAATGCGCCCGTCCCCCGAGCAGCTCGGCGCAGATGCGCTGGAGGTTGGCCATCGCCTGCCGCGAACGAGCGGTGTCGCCCGCGACGTACAACGTCAGATGCAATGAATCCATCGGGAGGGACGGCAATAGAGACGGCCTCGCCCGGAAGGAGCCGGGCGAAGCCGCACGAAAGGACGAGGTCCCAAGGGGCAAGTGTCATTCCATGGGCAGACCGGCACCGGATTCCCGGGCAAACCTGTTCTGGTTGCATGCCACGTGCATTGCGGGTGAGCGACGGCTCACATCAACTCCCACGACAATGCCGAATCACAAGCTCGGGCGACTCCTCATCATCGGCGGGCACGAAGACAAGGAAAACGACCGCACCATTCTCCGGGCGCTGGCCGAACACGTCGGTAGCGGGAAGCTCGTCGTCGCAACCACGGCGAGCCAGCTGCCACAGCAGATGTGGGACGAGTATGAGCGCGTCTTCCGCGCGCTCGGTGTGCGCCACCTCTACAAGCTTGAGGTCGAGAAGCGCGAGGACGCGAAGTCACCGCAGAAGATCAAGATCCTCGATGACGCGGACGCAGTCTTCTTCACTGGCGGCGACCAGCTCAAGATCACGAGTCAGCTCGGCGACACGCCGATCTTCGAGCGCGTCCACGAGATCTTCCATGCCGGTGGCATGATCGCGGGAACCTCGGCCGGCGCGTCGGTGGTCTGCGAGACGATGATGGTCGGCGGCAACGACGACGGCTCGCACCGGCTCGGCCACGGTGCCCGGATGGCGCCCGGGCTGGGACTCTTCCCCGGCGTGATGGTCGACCAGCATTTCGCCGAGCGTGGGCGGATGAGTCGCCTCCTCGGCGTCGTCGCGCAGAACCCGCGGATCCTCGGCATCGGGATCGATGAGAACACGGCGATCCTGGTGAAGGGCAACCGCACCTTCACGGTGATCGGCGATGGCGCCGTCAGCGTTCTCGATGGCTCGACGGTGACCTACTCGAACATCGCGGAGGCACGAGTCGAGAAGACGCTATCGATCTACGACGTGAAGCTCCACGCCCTGACGCAGGGCGACGTCTTCGACCTCAGCCGTCGGCGGCCGTTCGCGCATTCAGAGAAGCGAGTCGAAGAGGAACTGGTGTCGGCGGGGAGCGGGGACGAGTAGGGTCGTTCCGCCGTCCACCGTTAGGCGATGGGCGACGGGCCCCAGGAGACAGCGGGGCGCGGATCGGGAGATAACCCGATAGGCGACAGGGCGCGGTGTTTCGAAACAGCGGGCTGGTGGAGTGGCGAAGCTGACTGTGAGCTGAGATGGCGCGGTACATGGCGAGCGAAACTGAACTGCCACCGCGTCACCGCGAGAGCGTTAGGCGACCGTTGGGGGTGGGGTAACGGCGGAGAGTGTTGAGTGCGGCGTCATTTGAACGCCGGCGTCACCGCCGTTCAACTGCTCTGACCCCTTGAATTCGCCGCCGCGCCTTTTCGCCTATCGGGCTATCTCCCGATTCGCCTTCCGCTGTTTCGTCGGGCCCGTCGCCCATGCAGTCTCGAACGCCGTCGTCATCACACCCGCGTCGCCAGCTTCCCGCCGGGCATCCCTCCGACCACTACCGGCGGGCCCTCGACTCGCCGCTCGCCGATCTGCTGGCGCCACATCGCGTAGTAGAGTCCCTTGCGATCGAGGAGCTCTTCGTGGCGGCCGGACTCGGAGATGCGGCCGCGCTCGAGGACGTAGATGCGGTCGGCGTGCATCACCGTCGACAGGCGGTGGGCGATGAGAATCGTGATCGAGTCGCGGCCGGTGGCGACGTCGCGGATCGTCGCGCTGACTGATTCCTCGGTGAGCGAGTCGAGTGACGACGTCGCCTCGTCGAAGACCAAGAGGTGCGGGCGCCGCAGCAGCGCCCGCGCGATCGAGAGGCGCTGCTTCTCGCCTCCTGACACCTTCACGCCGCCCTCGCCGATGACGGTGTCGAGCCCCTTGTCGGCGCGGGCGAGCAGTGAGTCCATCGCCGCCTGGCGCAGCACGGCGAGGCACTCCTCGTCCGTGGCGTTAGGCCTGACGAAGAGCAGGTTCTCGCGGATCGTGCCAGAGAAGAGCTGCGAGTCCTGCGAGACGAGCCCGACGCGCTCGCGGAACCGGTCGAGGTCCACCGTGTTGCTGGCGTGGCCGTCGTAGCGCACCTCGCCCGACTGCGGCTGGTAGAGCCCGACCAGCAGCTTGACCAGCGTCGTCTTTCCCGCGCCCGACGGCCCGACGAAGGCGATCGTCTGGCCGCGGCTGACCCTGAACGCCACGTCCTGCAATGCCGGCGCGCTCGCGCTCTGGTGGCGGAAGGAGACATCCGCGAACTCGAGCGTCGTCAACCCGGCGAGCGGCACCGGGTTCAACGGTTTCGGGTCCGGCGGCATCGCGAGGATCTCCTGGTACTTCGCCATCGACGCCTCGGTCTCGCGATAGATGTTGAGGACGTTCCCGAGCTCCTGCAGCGGGCCGAAGATGAAGAACGAATAGAAGAGCATCGAGAAGAACTGTCCGACCGTCATCTCACCGGCGTAGATGAGGTAGAGCATCAGGAAGAGGACGCACGTACGCAGCGCGTTCACCGCCGTCCCCTGGACGAAGCTGATGCTGCGGATGTAGCGAACCTTCTTCAGCTCGAGCTTGAGGATCTTCTGCGTCGTCCCGTTGAGGCGCGCGACTTCCTGGTCGGCGAGGCCGAGGCTCTTCACCAGCTCGATGTTGCGCAGCGACTCCGTCGTCGCACCGGCGAGCGCCGTCGTCTCGGAGACGATGACCTTCTGGATCGTCTTCACCTTCCGGCTCAGCACCGAGCTCAGGACGCCGAGGAGCGGTGCGGTCAGCAGGAACGCGGGAACGATCACCCAGTGCACGGTGAAGGCGTAGACCGTGACGAAGATCAACCCGATCAGCGTGGTGAAGACGAAGTTCACCATCGCCCCGATGAATTTCTCGACGTCCGACCGCACCTTCTGCAGCTTGCCTAACGTTTCGCCGCTGCGCTGGTCCTCGAACGCGGCGTAGGGGAGCGAGAGGGAGTGGTGGATCCCGTCGGCGTAGAGCTGCGCCCCGAGCTGCTGGATGATCAGGTTGACGAAGTAGTCCTGGAAGTTCTTCGCCACGCGCGAGATGAAGGCAACGCCGACCGCGGCGCCGAGCAGGAGCGACACGCCGTGGATGAACTCGGGGCGCGTATAGCTCCTCGGCCGCGTCGCGTAACCGTCGACGATGTGCCGGAAGATGAGCGGGTCGAGCAGCGAGAAGATCTGGTTGATCGCGGCGAGGAACAGCGCGAGGGCGACCAGCTTCCAGTAGTTCCGCAGGTAGGAGTACAGCAGTCGCATCGGAGACGGGATATCCATGGGCTTCAATCTACGCCGGAGGCTTGCGGGCGGAACGTCCCCGGAGTGAACGGCGGAGATACGTCATTGGTGCCTAGGTCGATTGACGTATGGGCGGCCATCCCGGGAGCGGGTAGCGTGCGAATGCACCACGCCTCACCCACTCCACGAGAGGAACGTCACCATGCGCGCCCATTGCCGGACATCAGCGCTCGTGCCACTGCTGCCGCTGATCGCGTTCGCGATCGCCGGTTGCGCCAGCGCCCCGCAGCATCATGCGACCAGCGTCGTCAACTACCTCTACCCGCAGCGGATGGACCACGTCGAGACGGCATCGGTGCCGGTGCTCGCGCTGCCGCTCCGCGTCGGCGTCGCCTTCGTGCCCGAGGACGAGGCGCGCTGCCAACCGTGTGCGCCCCGCACGCTGGCCGAGTCCGACCGACTCGACCTGATGAAGCAGGTCGCGGCGCACTTCCGCGACCCGAAGCTGGTGAAGTCGATCGAGATCATTCCCTCCGCCTACCTGACGCCAAGGGGGAGCTTCGACAACCTCGACCAGCTCCGCAGCATGTTCGGCGTGGACGTCATCGCGCTCATCTCGTACGACCAGATCCAGTTCGTCGACCAGAAGCGCAGCTCGATCACCTACTGGACAGTGGTCGGCGCGTACCTGGTGAACGGCGAGAAGAACGACACACGCACGATGGTCGATGCCGTCGTCTACGACATCGCCAGCCGCCGACTGCTCTTTCGCGCGCCCGGCGTGAGTCACATCAAGGGCTCGGCGGCCCCGGTGAACCTCGACGAACAGCTGCGCAACGACAGCAATCGCGGATTCCACGAGGCGTCGACGCAGCTGATCACGAACCTCGACGATCAGCTGGCGGAATTCAAGCAGAAGGTGCGGGAGTCGCCCGAGGAATACAAAGTCGTCCGGCGTGGCGCCGCCGGCGGGGGCGGTGGTGGAACCGGCGCCGGGAGCATCGATGGCTGGTTTGCGGCGCTGTTCGTCGGGCTCGCGGCGGTCGGCGCACTGGCGCAACTGGACGCACGGCGGCGCAATGCAGCGCCGCGCGCGTGAGACTACCGCGCCTGACGATCGCGATCGCGGTGGCTGCGATCGCGATCGCGCTGTTGCCCGCACTACAGTCAGTGCTGGTGCTCGACCGTGGCGCCGTCGCCGATGGCCAGCTCTGGCGCGTCGCGACGGGCAGCTTCGTGCACTTCTCGCGGGCGCACCTGGGCTACGACCTGATGGTCGTCGTCGTTTCCGGTGTGATCCTCGAGTGGAATGGACGATCGATCGCTGGCGTCGTCGCGCTGTCCTCCACCGCGATCGGCGTCGCCGTCATGCTGTTCGAGCCGGGGCTCGTGCGCTACGGCGGATTGTCGGGGGTCGCCTACGCGCTGGTGACGCTGCTGTCGCTCCACGCCGTCGGATCGTCAGGCCTAACGCGCGCAGCCGGCGCCGCGGCGCTGCTGCTGGCGATGGGAAAGCTCTGCTGGGAATGGCGGACAGGCTCGTTGCTCCTCGTCGCCGACGCCGGCGCGGCGGTGCGGGCCGTTCCACTCGCGCATCTCGTCGGCGCTTGCAGCGGTGCGCTCGCGGCGCCGTTCACGCGACGCTCGAGTGGCGTGCGGACGCTCGGGTCATTCGACAGTGACACCCGCTTCGGCGGTCGTCCGGGTCAGACGGTTCCCCCACTGCTCATTGCCGGGAGCGGGCGCTTCGACGACTTGTCCTTTCCCCCCTTCCGGCCATGGAGGGGCCAGGGCTGCTTCAGCCCCTCGAGCGCGGAGAGATCGCTGTCGTCGTCGTAAGGGATCACCGACCAGTCGCCGTCGTTCTCGAGAATCACCGCGAGCACGTCCGACGTCGATCCCAGCCCCGCACGGCGGATGGCGGCGCGCACCTCTCCCTGGAGGATGCTGCTCTCCATCATGTTCTTCTCGATGAACTGGCCATCCCACAGCATGAACTTCGGCGTATCGCGGATCACGCGTTCGGCGCGCTCCGATCGCTTGATCGCCCAGCGCATGACCTGCTGGAGCACCAGATAGGTGAGTATCGCCGTAAGCGAGTCGGCGACGGTGATCGCGCTCGCGAACGGGACCGACGCGAGGATGGAGCCGAGCGCGACGGTCACCAGCAAGTCGTACGCTGACATCTTCGCCAGCGCTTCCTCGCCGATCACGCGCAGCACGCCGATGACGAGGATGTATGTCGCCGCCGCGATGACGGCCACGCGCAAAATCGAATGCCAATCGTGGAAGAACATGGCTGCTCCGGACGCTCGCGTTCACTCGTAGAAGTCGCGAGGCGCGCAATCATGGTGCCAGCCGCGCTCGATCACCGCCCGCTCACGGCGTGCGCGGGCAGCAGCTCCAGATCCTGGAAGTCGAAGCTGAAATCGGTCAGCGGTGACACGGCCTGCATCGTCGCGCGCTCGACCGTGCCGTCCGGATGCAGCGCGAACGTCACATACGCGTCGGCGCGCAGCTCCCGGTCGCGCCACCGCGCGACGAAGGTGTCATGCTGCCAGTGCACGAGATCGCCGACGAGATCGGGGGTGTGCGAGAAGCGGATGACGAGCTTGCCGTTCTCGTTCGCGATCGTGATGTCGCCGTACCATGCATCGTGATATGTCCCCGCGTACGACGCGACTGGAAGCGACGGTCCCGACATCGAGTCGCGCTTCGCTGCTGCCGACGCCTCGATGGCGCGCGCAGCTGCGCGATCTGCCTGGTCCATCCGCGCATAGATCGCCGGATAGTCGTGCGCGGGAAGATCGAGGAACGCATCGAGCGCGCGCAGCGTGATCGACTGGAACGCAGCGCCGGATTCCTGGTTGGTGAGCACGGCGACGCCGAGCCGCAGCTCGGGGATCATCGTCACCTGCGAGACGTAGCCGGGGAGCCCGCCGGTGTGAGTGAGCATCTTCCGTCCCTGGTACTCGGTGACGTTGACGCCTAACGCGTAGCCGCGGAAGTTCGCCGCCGTCCACGACAGTTCCGCCGGTGGCGTCCCCCCGCCAAGCGGCGTGACGATGCGCCAGAGCTGTCGCGTCGTCGACGGCGCGTACAGCCGCGATCCATCGGCCAGCCGCCCCGAGTCGAGCTGGACGATCATCCACTTCGCCATGTCGTCGGCGGTGGAGTTGATGCCGCCCGCCGGGTTGGTGCTCTCGCCGGTGAACGGAGCGATAGGCCTCACGGTGCCGTCCACCTCGGCGTGCGTGGTCGCGACGTCGGGGCCGGACATGTCGGAGTGGCTGACGTTGCTCTCGGTCATCCCGATTTTCGCCAGCACCCGCGACGACATGAATTGCTCCCAGCTCTGTCCGCTCACCGCCTCGACGAGCTCACCCGCGACCTGATAGAGGACGTTGTCGTAGGCATATGCCGACCGGAACGACGTCGCCGGCCTGATGAAGCGCAGCCGGTGCACGATCTCCTTCCGGTCGTACGTGGACGCCGGCCACCAGAGCAGGTCGCCGGCACCGAGTCCGAGCCCGCTGCGGTGAACGAGCAGATCGCGGACGGTGATCTCGCGCGTGACCCACGGATCGTACATCGCGAAATCAGGGAGATACCGGATCACCGGCGCGTCCCACTCGATCTTCCCATCCTCGACGAGCAGCCCGAGCGCGGTCGCGGTGAACAGCTTCGTGTTCGACGCGATCCCGAATCGTGTCCGCGGCGTGACCGGCGCCGGATTCCCCAGCTTCTTCACTCCGTACCCGCGGGCGAGGATGACGCGTCCGTCCTTCACGATCGCGACGGCGGCCCCGGGAACGTCGAACGTCTTCAGCACGCGAGCCACGTACGCGTCGAAGTCCGGGGGGAGAGCGCGCGGCGCTGCGGTCTGTGCGGGCAACGCGTGCGCGAGCGAGAAGGCCGCGGCGAATGCTATAGGAATGGCAGGACGCATCTTGGGGCGAGAGAGGGTGGCTTCGCGAGCGGCAGCGGTATCGCGAAAAGCTGTGGCTTCGAGCGGACTCTGGCCAGCCGCTGGTTCGACGCGGTAACATTGCTGGCAACTCTTGATGAGAACCACGGCAGTTGAACCGCTGAGAACTGCCGTGGCATTCAGGTGGTCGCGGTCGCGTGCGGGCAACGTACTTTTGAGCGTTAGGCGGGATGATCTCGCCCCGCTTGCCCCAGCCGTTCGGCCCCGGCGTCCCGAGCCTCACCTTCGCGGTGGTTCTCAGCGGTTCGATAGCTTTTTTCTCTCGTCACTCTTCTGCCCCTCTCCTCGTCGCGCATGACTCTCGACACGACCCACGCCCGCCGCGCATTCCTCGGCTACTTCGCTTCGATCGGACTCGGTTCGACGCTGCTTCCCGGTGTGCTCTGGGCGGCGGTCAGCGCTGGCGCCGAGATCACCGCGCAGAGCATCGCCGCCGCCGAGGAGATCGCCGGCGTGAAGTTCACCGATGCCCAGCGTGAGGCGATGGTGAAGGACCTGCAGCAGCAGCGCGAGCAGATCGACCAGCTTCACGCAATACATCTCGACAACTCGACGCCGCCGGCGGTGCAGTTCAACCCGCTCCTCCCGGGCATGAAGCTGGACACGAAGCAAAGGGCGATCATCCCGAGCGTCGTCCACGCCGGGACGGCGCCGAAGAACCTCGAGGAGCTCGCGTTCAAGCCGGTCACCGAGCTCGCGGCGATGATCAAGGCGAAGCGCGTGTCGTCGGTCGCGCTGACCCGGATGTACCTCGAGCGACTGAAGCGCTTCGATCCCGTGCTTCAGTGCGTGGTCACGCTCACCGAGGATCGCGCGATGAAGCAGGCCGCGGCGATGGATGCCGAGCTCGCGCGAGGAAAGTATCGCGGTCCGCTGCATGGAATCCCGTGGGGCGCGAAGGACCTGCTCGCCGTGAAGGGCTATCCGACGACATGGGGCACGCCACCGTACAAGGAGCAGCAGCTCGACTACGACGCGACTGTCGTGCAGCGGCTGGACGAGGCCGGCGCGGTTCTCGTCGCCAAGCTGTCGTTAGGCGAGCTGGCAATGGGCGACGTCTGGTTCGGCGGCACGACGAAGAATCCATGGAAGGTGGATCAGGGCTCGAGCGGTTCGAGCGCCGGTCCAGCGTCCGCGACGTCGGCCGGGCTGGTCGCCTTCGCCATCGGCAGCGAGACGTTAGGCAGCATCTCGTCACCATCGACGCGCTGCGGCGTCACCGGGCTGCGCCCGACCTTCGGGCGGGTGCCGAAGACCGGAGCGATGGCGCTGTCGTGGAGCATGGACAAGCTCGGCCCGATCTGCCGCAGCGTCGAGGACTGCGCGCTCGTACTCGACGCCATCCGCGGCAGCGATGGGCAGGACCTGACCGTCCACGATGCGAGCTTTGGCTTCAATGCCGGCCAGCCGCTCTCGCACATCCGGATCGGCTACTTCCAGCACGAGTTCGAGCTTCCCGAGACCGGAGCGGACGGAAAGCCCCAGCATTCGACGAAGAAGTTCGACGACGCCGCGCTCGCGGTGATGAATCGTCTCGGCGTGAAGCTCATCCCGGTCGCCGTTCCCGAGGCGGCGTACAATGCGGTGCGCCTCGTCCTCGATGTCGAAGCCGGCGCGGCATTCGACGAGCTCACCCGCAGCGGCCGCGACGCCGAGATGACCAGGCAGACGCCTGACGCATGGCCGACCTCGTTCCGCGAGTCGCGCTTCGTTCCCGGGGTCGACTACGTGAACGCCAACCGCGTCCGCACGACGATCATGCAGCAGTGGGCGAAGCTGTTCGAGACCGTGGACGTAATCGTCTCGCCGACCAACGGCGGCTGGCAGCTCGTCGCCACCAACCTCACCGGCCATCCGGCGGTGATCCTGCCTAACGGCTTCCGCGAGAACGGCACGCCGGTCTCACTGACCTTCCTTGGCAACCTCTACGGGGAAGCGGCACTCTGCCGGGTGGCCATGGCGTACCAGCAGGCGACGGACTTCCACACGAAGCATCCCGCACAATTTGCCTGACGACTCGACTCGATCGTGCCGCACGTCACATCGCGGTACGCACGTTGCATAGCCTTCGCGCCGCGGGACGAGCGAAGGACGAAGCACCTTGAAAGGCGGAGTCGACGGGACGCCCGAGGCGACGCCGGCAGAGCGGGATCGGTGGTAGTGGGTAAGTGAAGCGCAGGTGCAGTGGCACGACGCAGGTGCAGGTGCAGGATCGATTGGCGACGCAGCCGAGCGAAACAACGTGCGAGGCCCCGGGCGGTACACCCGGGGCCTTCGCATTTTCACGAACCGTTAGGCGCGGGCGCCACCCTCGCGCCGCCGCGGGCACGCACGTTCACGCCGCGAGCACCGCCGGGAGCGCAGCGTCGATCGTCTCGTAGAGGAAGGTGAAGCCGGCGCCGAGGAGCCGCGTCGGCACCACGCGCTGGCTGGCGAGGATCGTCGCCTCGCCCATGTCCCCGAACATGAGCTTGATCGCCGTCGCCGGGACGGACATGATCGTCGGCCGACCGAGCGCATGACCGAGGGCGTTGGTGAAGTCGGTGTTCGTCACCGGCACTGGTGCGACGAGGTTCACCGGTCCCCGCAGCTGCCCTGCGCCGAGGAGAAACGCGACCGCGCGCGTCCAATCCTCGAGCGCGATCCAGCTCATCACCTGCGTTCCCGCCCCGATCCGTCCGCCGAGTCCGAGCTTGAACGGCGTGAGCATCTTCTCGAGCGCTCCACCGTGTGTGCCGAGGACCGTCCCGGTTCTCATATGGACGACGCGGACGTCGGCACGATCGAGCGCGCGGGTCGCGTCTTCCCATGCACGCGCAACGTCAGCGAGAAATCCGCGGCCGGGCGGCGAGGATTCATCGAGGAGCTCATCGCCCCGATCACCATAGATGCCGACAGCCGAGCCGCTGAGCAGCACGCGCGGGGGCCGCTCCATCGCCTGGATCGTGCGCGCGAGCAGTGCAGTGCTCTTCACGCGGCTGTCACGGATCTCGCGCTTCACATCGTCGGTCCAGCGTTGCGCGACGTTCTCGCCGGCGAGGTGGACGACGGCGTCGATCCCCACGAGCGCGGTCGGCGCGAGCTCACCGCGCGCCGGGTCCCACCCGATCGCAGCGCTGGCGCTGGCATGCCTCCGTCGAGTGAGCGGAACGACGTCGTGCCCGATCGCCGTGAGATGCTTCGTGAGCGCTCGGCCGAGAAAGCCGGTCGAGCCGCTGAGGGCAATTCGTAGTGGTGCGGTATCGTTCGACATCGGAGTGCCGGAGTGGACGCAGGTGGTCGCGTCTCCAGGCGCAATTGTCAAACCGCTCCACCGCTGCCCGTGGCGACGCGCGACTAGCGATCGCGGCGCGGGTCGCGAGGCAGGTCGTGTCGCGGGTCGTGTAGCAGCTCGCGCCGGGCGATGATCTCCCGGGCGGTTGCCTCGAGCGCCACGTCGGCGCCGTAGGCGCCTTCGCGGAGCCGCGCGCCGATCACGGCGATCCGGTTTGTTGTCGAGCGCGGATGGCCCGCGCCATCGCGCGCGGGCCGCTCCTCGCGCCCATCCCGTGCCAGGGTCGTTCGCTCATCGCTCATGCCGGCGAATATCGGCACGACCTGGGGGAAGTTGATTGCGAGGGGTCGATTGCGAGGGGTCAGAGCAGTTGAAATTCGATTACGGAGGCGTAATCGAATTTCAACTGC
>JBJMNK010000082.1:0-37925 GCA_045804265.1 Gemmatimonadaceae bacterium
CGACGTCGCGACGAACCGGGATTCCGGTCATGGTCGAGACGATCGCCGTCACCATGGCGACGCCCGCCGACGGGCCATCCTTGGGCGTCGCGCCGGCCGGGATGTGCACGTGGATGTCGCGCGTGCGATGAAACTCGCGGTCGATGCCTAACGCGCCGGCGCGCGAGCGTACGTAGCTCAGCGCCGCGCTCGCCGACTCCTTCATCACGTCGCCGAGGGTGCCGGTGAGCGCGAGCTTGCCGCGGCCGGGGAGCACAGAGACCTCGATCTCCAGCGTTTCACCACCGACCGAGGTGTACGCCAGTCCGCAGGCGACACCGATCTTGTCATCGAGCGTGTTGTCGTCGTCGTCGAACGGCGCGACGCCGAGCAGGTCGTGCAGGGCGTCAGGCGTGACGGTGAATCGCGTCGGCGGCGCATCCATCGGCCGTTCGGTTGACGCCTCGGCCTCCCGCCGCGCCAGCTTGCGGGCCATCCGCGCAATCCGCCGCTCGAGTTCGCGCACGCCGGCTTCGCGGGTGTAACCGCGGAGGACACCCGTCAACGCTGCGTCGTCGATGGTGACGCGCGCGGGATCGATGCCGTTGCGCTCGAGCTGGCGCGGCACGAGGAACCGTCGCGCGATGGCGAGCTTTTCCTGGTCGAGGTAGCCGGGAAGCCGGATGATCTCCATCCGGTCGCGCAGTGGTTCCGGGATCCCGGCGAGGCTGTTCGCCGTCGTTACGAACAGCACCTGCGAAAGGTCGTAGTCGACCTCGAGGAAGTGGTCGTTGAAGGCGCGGTTCTGCTCGGGGTCGAGCACCTCGAGCAAGGCCGAGGCGGGATCGCCGCGGAAATCCTGGCCGAGCTTGTCGATCTCGTCGAGCAGGATGACCGGATTCACCACTGCCGCGCGGCGCATCGCCTGGATCACGCGTCCGGGCATCGCGCCGATGTACGTCCGCCGATGGCCGCGAATCTCGGCCTCGTCGCGAACGCCGCCTAACGACATGCGGGCGAAGCTCCGTCCGAGCGCCTTCGCGATCGACCTGCCTAACGACGTCTTCCCCACGCCCGGCGGGCCGACGAGGCAGAGGATCGGCGCCTCCGGTTTCTCGACCAGCGCGAGCACCGCGATGTAGTCGAGGATCCGCTCCTTCACGTCCTCGAGGCCATGATGGTCGGCGTCGAGCGCCGCGCGCGCCTTCGCCACCGATGGGTGCTCGTCCGTCCGCTCCGTCCAGGGAAGCGCGACGACCCAGTCGAGGAATCCCCGCGCGACAGTGGACTCGGGGGACATCGCCGACATCTTGCGCAGCCGCCGCAGCTCGCGCACCGCCCGGGCGCGAACGGGCTCCGGCAGCGTCTTCGCCGCGAGCTGCGCCTCGAGCTCGGCGAGGTCGTCACCGTCCTCCTGCCCCAGCTCACGGTGGATTGCCTTGAGCTGCTCCTGCAGGTAGAACTCGCGCTGGTTCCGGAACAGTGTGCCGCGAACGTCGTCGTCGATCTTCCGCTCGAGGCGAAGCAGCTCGATCTCGCTGGTGAGCGTCGCGACGAGGCGGCGGAGCAGCGCCTCGAAGTCGTCGATCTCGAGCAGCTCCTGCCGCCTGTCGGTGGCGATCGTCAGGTGCGCGGCGATGCCATAGGCGCGCTGCGCCTCCGTCGGCGCGCCCTGCACCATCGCCGTGACCTCGGCGGGCAGGCGCCGATGCAGCGCGACGTACTCCTCGAACAGCTCGAGCGCGGCGCGGCCCTGCGCGCCGACGCTCTCGATGCCGGCGCCGGCCGCGGCGTCGCCGAGCCCCGCGAGGGGGGCCGGTGCGGCCACTGCCCGCAGGTGGCCGGCAGCCGGCGCGTAGCGGCTCACGCGCGCCCGCGCGACTCCCTCGACCAGCACCTTGGCCGTACCGTTAGGCAGCCGGTTGAATTGCAGCACCCGGCCGACGACGCCGGTGCGGTGGAGGTCCGCCGCCGCCGGCTCCTCCACCTCCGCCGCGCGTTGCGCGACGAGCAGCATCCAGCGGTCGTCCGCGACGGCTGCCTCGAGCGCGGCCATCGTCGCCGGCCGCCCGACGAGCAGCGGGGTGACGACGTATGGGAATAGCACGAGATCCCGAAGCGGCAGCACGGGCAGCCGTTCCGGGATCTCGAATTGTTCGGCGTCTCGGGTGTAGAGCGGGCTCATTCGAGCAATCTAACCCGCCCCCGCCACTCGCGCCCCGACCAGCTGGCCGCGGTCGGCTCTACGCTTCGCGCTTCTGCCGCTTGGGTGAAATCTCGAGCAGCGGCGGCTGCTTGTTCACGACTGTCGCCTCGGTGACGCGCACTTCGGTCACGTCCTCGCGGCTCGGCAGGTCGAACATGACGTCGGTGAGGAGCTCCTCGAGAATCGCGCGCAGCCCGCGCGCGCCGGTGCCTCGCTTGAGCGCCTTCTGGGCGACGGCGCGCAACGCGCTCTCGTCGAACGCGAGCTTCGTGTTCTCGAGCTCGAACAGCTTCGTGTACTGCTTGGTGAGCGCGTTCTTCGGCTCCTTGAGGATGCGAACGAGGGCATCCTCGTCGAGCGCCTGGAGCGCGACCGTCACCGGGAGGCGGCCAACCAGCTCGGGGATCAGGCCGTAGCGAAGCATGTCGTCCGGCTCGACCTCGACGAATGGATTCTTCTTGAGATCCGATTCGTCGAGCCGCGCGACTTCGCCCTTGCTTCCCGTTCCACCGATGCTCGTGTTGCCGAAGCCGATCTGCTTCCGGCCCGTGCGGGCTTCGATGATCTTCTCGAGCCCGTCGAAGGCTCCTCCGCAGATGAAGAGGATGTCCTTCGTGTTGATCTGGATGTACTCCTGCTGCGGATGCTTGCGCCCGCCCTGCGGCGGGACGGAAGCGACGGTGCCCTCGAGGATCTTGAGCAATGCCTGCTGCACGCCCTCGCCGCTGACGTCGCGCGTGATGCTCGGGTTCTCGCTCTTGCGCGCGATCTTGTCAATCTCGTCGATGTAGACGATGCCGCGCTCGCACTCCGCGACGTTGAAGTCACCCGCCTGCAGCAGCCTGACGAGGATGTTCTCGACATCTTCGCCGACGTAGCCTGCCTCGGTCAGCGTCGTCGCGTCAGCGATCGTGAACGGGACGTCGAGGATTCGCGCCAGCGTCTGCGCGAGGAGTGTCTTGCCCGTTCCGGTCGGGCCGATGAGCAGGATGTTCGACTTGTCGAGCTCCACATCCTCGTCGCGGACCGACTGGACATTGATCCGCTTGTAGTGATTGTAGACCGCGACGGCGAGCGCCTTCTTCGCTCTCTCCTGACCGATGACGTACTGGTCGAGGACGTCCTTGATCTCCTGCGGGGAGGGGACCTGGGTGATCGCCTCTGCTACCTCGCGCTCTTCATCTTCAGCGAGGATCTCGTTGCAGAGCGCGATGCACTCATTGCAGATGTACACGGACGGGCCCGAGATGAACTTCCGGACCGAGTCCTTGGACTTTCCGCAGAACGAGCAGCGAAGATGTTTGTCGTGCGACATGGCGCTCGGAAACGGGGGGAACCAGGGGGGCGCCGGCAGCGACAGCCCCACGAGAACTAACAGACGCCGCCGGAACGGTCAAGCAACATCATTTGGCGGCGGGCATCGTGAAATCTTTCACATGCCCGAGCGCCATTGACAGGAACCCGCTTCTACTTCTTCTCCGGCTCGCTTGGAATCTCGCCGCGGTGGGTGATGACCTGGTCGATCAGCCCGTACGCGACAGCCTCCGGGGCGCTCATGAACTTGTCGCGCACGATATCGCGCTCGATCTGGTCCACGGGCTGTCCGGTGTGCTTCGACATCAGTTCGTTCATCTGGTGGCGAAGATAGAGGATCTCCTTCGCCTGGATTTCGATATCGGCTGCGGTGCCCTGCGCGCCGCCTGACGGCTGGTGAATCATGATGCGCGAATGCGGCAGCGCCAGGCGCTTGCCCTTCCGCCCTGCGGCGAGGAGAAACGCGCCCATGCTCGCCGCGAGCCCCATGCAGATCGTGTTCACCGGACTCTTCAGGAACTGCATCGTGTCGTAGATCGCGAGTCCCGCGGACACGCTCCCGCCGGGGGAGTTGATGTACAGGTGGATGTCCCGATCAGGGTTGTCCGCCTGCAGGTAGAGCAGCTGCGCGATGATGATGTTCGCGACGTCGTCGTTGATCGGCGTCCCGAGAAAGATGATGCGGTCCATGAGGAGCCGCGAGAAGATGTCATAGGTGCGCTCACCCCGGCTCGAGCGCTCGATCACATACGGCGGGTAGATCGTTGCCATTTCGTTCATCGTCCTGTGGTTGGTGCGAATGATGAGCAAGTGCTGCGTGCGACCGTTAGGCTGCTGCAGCCCCTACTCGACCGTGTTCCGCTCCTTCAGCCAGCTGAACACCTTCTCCTCGGTAATGCTCCGCTCGATCTCGCGCAGCCGCCCTGCCTTCTGCAGCGAGGCATAGACTTCCGAAGGGTTGGACCCGCGCTTCGACGCGACCTCCGCCACCCGGTCGTCGATATCCGCCTCCGTAGCAGTCAACCCTTCGCGCTCGGCAATCGTTTCGATGACGAGGTCGCGCCGCACCTGCCGCTCGGCGACCGGCCGGAACTCCTGCGCGAAGCGCGGGCGCTCCTCCTCCGGCACCTGGAACTGCTTGAGGTAGGCCTCACTCAGCTCAGCGACCCATCCCTCCGGGACGTCGAACGGATTCGCCGAGATGACTTCGTCGAGGAGCTGCTGCCGGAGCTGCGACTCGGAGTCGCGCTGCGCGTGCGATTCCAGGTCTGCCTTCACTGCCGTCTTCAGCGCGTCGAGCGAATCGAACTCGCCGACATCGCGCGCGAACGCGTCGTCGAGCGCGGGCAGCGACTTCCGCTTCACGTCGAGCAGCTCGACGCGTACGGGCTTTGTCTTGCCGCGCTGCGCCTCGTCGGGAAAATCATCCGGCCATTTCACCGGCCGCTCGATCGTCTGCCCCGGCTTCGCTTCGAGGATCAACTCCTCGATCGCCGGGATCGCCTGGCCTTCGCCGATCACGAGGCGGTACTCCTTGCCTTCGGTCATCGCGCCACCGTCCTCGGCGGTCGCGAGGTTGACCGTGACCTGATCGCCGGGGAGCGGCTTGTCCTCGACGGGAGCCCACGCCGCGCGCTGGTCGCGGAGCGCGTCGAGCTGCTCCTGCAGCTGCGCGTCACCCACCTGCTGCTCCGGGCGCTTGACGCGGAAGCCGCTCGTGCGCTCGAGCTTCACCTCCGGACGTACCTCGACGTGCAGCTCGAACGTGAGTGGCTTGCCCTCATGAAAGTGGAGGTCGTGCACGTGCGGCTGTGAAGCCGGCTGCAGCTTCTCGCGCTCCATCACTTCCTTGAACGCATCCTGCACGAGCGTCTCGAGTGCCGCCTGACGAATCGCCTCGCCGAACTTCTTGCGGACGATCGCAGCGGGCGCCTTCCCCGGTCGGAAGCCCGGCAGGCGGGCCTGCGTCGCGTACTTGCGCGCCGCCTTGTCCTCGGCGTCGCGAACGGTTTCGACGGGGACCGACACCTCGAGAAGCCGCTCGAGCCCCTCGCTCTTCTTCGTCTTGATCTGGATTTCCATGGTACTCGGGATTGTCGTACGCCAGGCGCGCTCCGCCCACGAGTAGAAAGATAACCGCGGGGTGAACGGGGTGGGGGGCGCGAGTGTTCCGGCGTGGGCGCATGCCGCGCTGCCGCCTGGCGGCGAAACCCGGAGCGGTCAGGCTGGCGACGAACTTTCCCGAGCTGACGACGCTCGAACGTCAGGCCTCGCCCGCCACTGACGCACCGCTGCAATGCGAGCGCCGGGACTCGAACCCGGACAGGTTGCCCTACCAGCTCCTAAGGCTGGCGCGTCTACCAGTTCCGCCACGCTCGCGTACTCGACGAACAGTATCGCCGCCGCGCTTTTCGCTCCAGTGCAGCCGTGAAAACACGCGGGGCCGGGCGATCGCCCGGCCCCGCGCGCTGCACCAGATATGCGATGTGCTACTGAACGCGAAGACTTTCGACCCGCGTTGCGCGCTGGTCGATGTTGTACACGAGCAACGTGACGTACTGTCCGCTCTTCAGCGCATTGATCGCCTTCTCCAGCTCACTCTGGGACGTGACCGCACGACGCGGCGACGGATTGAGGATCTCGACGACGATGTCGCGCTCCTCGATCAGCTTCTTGTACGCCGGCCCGCCGGTGTTCACGTCGGTCACGAGCAGCCCGCGCCGAAACTGGTCGCCGAGCTCGGAACGCTGCGCCAGCTCCTGCGGAATCGGCGCGACGGTGACGCCGAGCTTGTCGTAGTTCACAGCGTCCGGCGTCGTCGTGTTGCTGACGCCACCACGCGTCGCGACCTGCTCGTCGTCCTGCACGGCGATCAGCTTCACCGGGAATGTCTTCTTCGTCCCGAAGCGGACGACGCCGACGTTCACCGTCTGTCCCGGGCCCGCTGCCCGCACGAGGCGCTGCAGCGTGCTCACGCGATCGACCGCATGCCCGTCGAGCGAGACGATCACGTCACCCGGTTCGATCCCTGCCTTCCGCGACGGCGAGTCGTCGCCGGAGAAGCCGCCAACCTTGACCCCGGCGATGTCGGTAAGCCCCGCCGCCCGCGCGTCTTCCGCGTCGACGTCCTGGATCGAGACGCCTAACGCTGCGCGCCGAACCTTGCCGAACTTGATCAGGTCCTGCATCACGTCCTTCGCCAGCGTGATCGGAATCGCGAATCCGTAACCGGAGTAGTAGCCGGTCGTGCTCGCGATCGCGCTGTTGATCCCGATCACTTCACCACGGCTGTTCACGAGCGGACCGCCCGAGTTCCCCGGGTTGATCGCTGCATCCGTCTGGATGAAGTCCGAGATCGCGTACTGGCTCGGCAGCAGGCCGCGCACCGCGCGTCCCTTCGCGCTGACGATGCCGGCGGTCACCGTGAAGTCGAGGCCGAGCGGGTTGCCGATCGCGAGCACCCATTCGCCGACCCGCGCGGTGTTGTCATCGCCGAGGGCCGCGGTCGGAAGGTTGGTCGCGTCGATCTTGATCACCGCGACGTCGGTCGTCGGATCGTTGCCGACGACCTTCGCCGTGAACTCACGACCATCGGTGAGCTTCACGGTGACGCGGTCGGCATCAGCGACGACGTGATTGTTGGTGAGGATGTAGCCGTCCTTCGACACGATGAACCCCGATCCACTCGCTTCGACCGGCTCAGCGCGCTGCTGGCCATTGTCGAACTGGCGGAAGAAGTCATCGAGTCCGGGCGGAACGTTTCGTCCGCGCAGCGACGGCCGGCGTTGCGTGCTCTCGACCTGGATCGAGACCACCGACGGCGTGACGTGTTCCGAGATCGCGACGAAGGCGTTGCTCGCGTCGGCGAGCGACTTCACCTCCTGCGCCGGCGGCTTGGACGACGTCGACTGCTGCGCGAATCCAACGTGCGTCCAGTCGAACGCGGACGCCACGAGGAGACCACCGAGGAATGCGCCCGCGACGGCTGCGCCGAAGCGGGTCCGCGAGATCGAAGATGCCATACGACGTTGCACCGATGTGTGGGCTGTAACTTCTCTACACGCGGGACCCCCGCGTGTTTCCTGCCGCGATTCTGCTCACTGCAGCCGCCCCCTGCGGCCGAGGCGGCCAGCTCGTTCCTATACGACACACGGCGTGCCGTGAACAGTTTGCGACCGCCGTCAATCGACGCGCCAGTGCGGGCGTCGTTTCCTGCAACTTCCTCACAAGCGGATTACAGGGTGCTGGGCGCGCCCGTTGGCCGGATGCGCGATGGGCACCGGCGCTGTCCGCCGGTGCCCATCGCCTCGCTGCTCGTCCTTACTTCTTGTCGTCGACGATCTCGTAATCAGCTTCGACGACGTCATCCGCGCCCGGAGTAGCGCCTGGCTGCTGCGCTCCTCCCGCGGGACCACTGCCCGCTCCTTCGGTCGAACCCTGCTGCGCATTCTGCGCATACAGGGAGCTTCCCGCTTCCGAGTACACCCGGGTCAGCTCCTCCTGCGCCGAGCGAATCTCGGCGATGTCGTCACCGCGAAGCGCCTTCCGCGACCGCTCGACCGCTGCTTCGAGCTTCGCCTTGTTGTCCGCGCTGAGCCGATCGGACCACTCCTTCGAGTTCTTCTCGACCTCGTAGGTCATGCTGTCGAGGCGGTTCCGCGTGTCGATCTCCTCGCGGCGCTGCTTGTCCTCGGCCGCGTACTTCTCGGCGTCCTTCACCATCTTGTCGATGTCGTTGTCCGAGAGACCGCTCGACGCCTCGATGCGGATCTTCTGCTCCTTGCCCGTCGTCTTGTCCCTCGCGGCAACGTGCAGGATCCCGTTGGCGTCGATGTCGAAGGTCACCTCGACCTGCGGCATCCCGCGTGGAGCGGGCGGGATCCCCGAGAGCTGGAACTTCCCGATGGTGCGGTTGTCGCGCGCCATCTCGCGCTCGCCCTGCAGGACGTGGATCTCGACGGTGCTCTGGTTGTCGTCCGCCGTCGAGAAGGTCTCGGACTTCTTGGTCGGGATCGTCGTGTTCCGCGGAATGAGCACCGTGGTCACGCCGCCTAACGTTTCGATGCCGAGCGAGAGCGGCGTCACGTCGAGCAGCAGCACGTCCTTCTGCTCGCCGGTGAGCACCGCGCCCTGGATCGCCGCGCCGATCGCGACGACTTCATCCGGGTTCACGCCCTTGTGCGGATCCTTCTTGAAGAAGTCCTTCACGATCTGCTGGATCTTCGGCATGCGCGTCGAGCCGCCGACGAGGATGACCTCGTCGATCTCCTCGGGCTTGATGCCGGCATCCTTCAGCGCCTTCTCCATCGGCGGAATCGTGCGGCGGACGAGGTCGTCCACCAGCTGCTCGAACTTCGCGCGAGTCAGCGAGTAGTTGAGGTGCTTCGGGCCACTCGCGTCGGCGGTGATGAAGGGAAGGTTGATGTCCGTCGACTGCGTGGTCGACAGCTCCATCTTCGCCTTCTCGGCGGCTTCCTTCAGGCGCTGAAGCGCCATCGGGTCCTTCGACAGGTCGATCGCCTGGTCCTTCTTGAATTCGGTGACGATCCAGTCGATCACGCGCTGGTCGAAGTCGTCGCCGCCCAGGTGCGTGTCACCGTTGGTCGACTTGACCTCGAACTGCCGCGAGCCCTCGACGTCATAGAGCTCGAGGACGCTGATGTCGTATGTGCCACCACCAAGGTCGAAGACGGCGACCTTCTCGTCCTTCTTCTTGTCGAGGCCGTAGGCCAGCGCCGCGGCGGTCGGCTCGTTGATGATGCGAAGGACATCGAGCCCGGCGATCTTGCCGGCGTCCTTCGTCGCCTGACGCTGGGCGTCGTTGAAGTAGGCGGGCACGGTGATCACCGCCTTCGTCACGCCCGATCCGAGGTAGTCCTCGGCGGTCTGCTTCATCTTCTGGAGAATCATCGCGCTGATCTCGGGCGGGGTGTACCGCTTGCCCTGCACCTCGACCGCGACGACGTCGTTCTGCCCCGAAACGACCTTGTACGGGACGCGCTTGGACTCGTCGGATACCTCCGCGATCTTGCGCCCCATGAAGCGCTTGATCGAGAAGACCGTGTTCTGCGGATTGGTCACTGCCTGACGCTTCGCGACCTGGCCGACCAGTCGTTCGCCGTCCTTGGTGAACGCAACGACGGAGGGCGTGGTGCGCCCCCCTTCCGCGTTCGGGATGACGACCGGGTCGCCACCCTCCATGACCGCGACGACCGAGTTCGTCGTGCCGAGGTCGATGCCGATCACTTTGTCTGCCATGTAGAGCCTCGTTCTGGATGAAACCGCGCGCCGAAAAAACTCGGCGATGGTGATGCTGTCTCGCGTAGAGGCAAGCAGAGGGCCGCAAGAAGACGGCCAGAATGGCAGCGCTCCATAGCCGCGACAAGAGACGTTTCGCGACCGGTGTCGAATCGGCCGAGGGGCTGCGCCAGAATGATGGCGCCGCCGTGGCCGCCGATAGAGGGCTGCACTATCTTACGCGCGATGCAACTTGCCCGGGTCGTCGGCCGCGTGGTCTCCACGGTGAAGCAGGACACCCTCTCGGGGGTGACGCTGCAGTGGCTGCAACCCGTGAACGCGCGCGGCGCGAGCGCGGGCAAGCCGCTCATCGCGGTGGATCGTGTCGGCGTCGGGCCGGGCGAGGTCGTCTACTACATCACCTCCCGCGAAGCGGCGATGACGCTCGACAACCCGTTCGCCGCCGTCGACGCCGGCATCGTCGGCAAGGTCGACCACGTCGATCTCGGCGGGGAGCGGCTGCTCGACTCGTCGGCGGGGGAGCGCTGAGATGTTTCTCGCTCGCGTCGTCGGTGACGTGGTCTCATCGCACCGGCACGAAAACCTTGGCGGACGCAAGCTGCTGCTCGTTCGCCGTCTCGACCTGGACGACAACGAGGAAGGAAACGAAGTGATCGCGCTGGATGTGATAGGAGTGGGGCAGGGGGAAAAGGTGCTCGTCGTGCAGGAAGGCGGTGCGGCGCGAACGCTCTTCCGCGACCAGAAGATTCCGGTGCAGGCGGTCGTCGTCGGCGTGATCGACGAGGTGGCGCTCAACGCGGCGGCGAGGGCAGCGCAATGACGCTCGACCTCGACGTCCTCGCGCAACGCATCGCCAGCGAGCTCGCCCGCGCCGACCTCGTCGCCAGGCCTAACGGTACCGGTACGGCTGCGGCCCCGTCGACCGCGGTGACCACTCGCACCGCGGCGCAGCTTCTCACGGCCTCGACAGATGCGCCGCCAGGGGTGGAGTACGTGCGGGCGAACGCTCGGATCGCCGACTTCATCGACCACACGCTGCTCAAGGCCGAGGCGACCGCGCGCGAGGTCGAGCAGCTCTGTGCCGAGGCGCTCGAGCACCGCTTCGCCGCTGTCTGCGTGAACCCGGTGTGGGTGAAGCTCTGCGCGCAGCGGCTCAAGGGGAGCGAGGTCGCCGTCTGCACGGTCATCGGCTTCCCGTTAGGCGCGTCGCGCAGCGACGTGAAGGCGTTCGAGGCACAGCGCGCGGTCGACGATGGCGCCGAGGAGCTGGACATGGTCGCCGCGGTCGGGCACGTCAAGAGCGGGGACTGGCACTACGTTGCCGACGACATGGCGGCAGTCGTCCGCGCGGCGCCGGAGCGGCTCGTGAAAGTGATCATAGAATCAGCGGCGCTCACGCCGGTCGAGATCATCAAGGTGAGCGCGCTCGCGCGGGAAGCCGGCGCGCACTACGTGAAGACGAGCACTGGATTCCATTCGGCCGGCGGCGCGAGCGCGGAAGCCGTCGCGCTGATGCGCCTGATCGTCGGCGACGCGATGGGCGTGAAGGCGTCGGGTGGAGTGCGTGACTGCACAGCGGCGCTGAAGATGATCGCCGCCGGGGCGACGCGGATCGGGACTTCCGGCGGGGTCGCGATGGCGAAGTGTCTTGGCCCCGGGCCGCTGCCGCTCCGCGAGCTGCTCGAGAGCTCGCTCGTGCACGGCGAGAAATGCGTTACCTGCTCGGTGCCGCCGGCGGCGCCAGGCGGGCAGGTCTACTAGATCAGCAGCTCCCCCTCCACGCGCCCACTGCACCCATGTTCAGCAAGCTGATTCCCCGGGACGAGAAGTTCTTCGACCTCTTCGACCAGATCGCGATCCGGCTCGTGCGCGCGGCGAGGATGCAGAAGCAGCTGTTCAGCGAGCCGGCGCGGATCGTCGAGCATGTCGCCGCAATCAAGGAGGTCGAGCACGAGGCCGACGTGCTCACGCACGATGTCATCACGCGCCTGAACAAGAGCTTCGTCACGCCATTCGATCGCGAGGACATTCACGAGCTGGCGTCGCGCCTCGACGACGTCGTGGACCTCATCGACGGCACGGCACGGCGCGCCGTGATGTTCCGGATCACGACGGTGCGTGAACCGGCGAGGTTGCTCGCCGACGTCATCGTCCGCGCGGCGGACAGCCTCGAGCAGGCGGTCATCGCGATCAAGAAGCCGAAGATCGTGATCGAGCGCGGGCAGGAAGTGAAGACTCTCGAGGAGGAAGGCGACGCGATCTACCACGCCGCGGTCGGCAAGCTGTTCGACGGTGGTGAGGATCCGATCGAAGTGATGCGCTGGAAGGAGCTCTACGACACGATGGAGCGCACGCTCGATCAGTGTGAGGACGTCGCCAACGTCCTCGAGTCGATCGCGCTCAAGAACGCCTGAGCGGCGGAGCGATCGTGCTCTACTACGTCATCGCGATCATCGTCATCGCGTTCCTGTTCGATTTCAGCAACGGCTTCCACGACTCGGCGAACTCGATCGCCACGGTGGTTGGTACCCGTGTCCTGAGCCCGTTCGCCGCCGTGGTCTGGGCGGCGTTCTTCAACATGGCTGCCGCTTTCACCGTCGGCACCGCGGTCGCGAAGACGGTCGGCTCGGGGATGATCAACACCTCGATCGTGACGCCGAGCGTCGTGCTCGGCGGGCTCCTTGGCGCGATCATCTGGAACATCATCACCTGGTACTACGGACTGCCGTCGAGCTCCTCGCACGCGCTCATCGGCGGCTACGCCGGTGCGGCCGTGGCGAAGGCGGGAATCAGTGCGGTGCTGTGGGGCGAGAAGTGGATACTCACGCTGGCGGCGATCGTGCTCTCGCCGCTGATCGGCTTCGCGCTCGGCGCCCTGCTGATGATCGCCGTCTACTGGCTCTTCCAGCGGATGTCGCCGTCGCGTGCCGACCGGACGTTCCGGGCGATGCAGCTCGTCAGCTCGGCGCTCTTCTCGTTGTCCCACGGTGCCAACGACGCGCAGAAGACGATGGGGATCATCGTCGGGCTCCTGGTCGCGGTGCAGGCGAGCTTCGCGACGGCGACCGGGTGGCAGCACCATCTCTACCTGCCTAACGCGAACACGATTCCCTACTGGGTCGAGTTCGGCGCCTACATCGCGATCTCGTCGGGGACGCTGTTCGGCGGATGGCGCATCGTGGCGACGATGGGATCGCGGATCACCAAGTTGCGCCCCGTCGGCGGCTTCTGCGCCGAGACGGCCGGGGCGCTGAGCATCCTGCTGGCGACACGGTTCGGTGTGCCGGTGAGCACCACGCACACGATCTCGGGAGCGATCGTCGGTGTCGGCGCGACCCATCGCCTGTCGGCGGTGCGGTGGGGGATCGCCGGCCGGATCGTCTGGGCGTGGATCCTGACGATCCCGGCGGCGGCGGTCATGGCGGCGCTGGCGTACTACGTCCTGCGCGTGACGATCGCGCCGTAGATCCGCGGGGCGTCACCTGCTCTCGGCGTGATGCTTGATCTGCTTGCCCTCGGCCAGGAACACCGCGTCCTCGCCGATGTTGGTGGCGAGATCGGCGACCCGCTCGAGGTTCCGGCTGACGAGCAGCACCTCGAGCGACGGGTTGATCGTCCGCGGGTCGGCCATCATGTGGGTGAGCAGCACGCGGAATACCGAGTTGTGAAGCGCGTCCACCTGGTCATCCATCTTGCAGACGGCCCTGCCTAACGCGCCGTCGGCGCGGACGAACGAGTCCAGCGCGTCGCTGAGCATCTGCCGCGCGCGGCGGGCCATGTCCTCGATCTGCGGCTGGAGCTCGAAGGTGCCGCCCCAGGCTGCGAGGCGCTGAGCCGACTGGGCGATGTTGACTGCATGATCGCCGACACGCTCGAGGTCACTCGAGATCTTGATCGCGGCGATGATGAAGCGGAGGTCCCGCGCCATCGGCTGCTGCAGCGCGAGGAGCGCGATGGCGAGCTGCTCGACCTCGAGCTCGAGCGCGTCGACCTCGTGGTCGCCCTCGATCACCGCGTCGGCCTTGCCGGCATCGCGATGCACCAGCGACTCCACGGACAGCTCGATCAGCGCTTCGGCCTTCGCCGACATGTCGAGCATGCGCTGCTTGAGCGTCGCCAGCTGGTCGTGAAAGTGCCGAAAGCGCGTCGTGTCTGGGGCGGTCATCCGAATCTCCCGGTGATGTAGGCGTCGGTACGGTCTTCGCGCGGGCTGGTGAACATGCGCTCCGTCGTGTCGACCTCGACGAGCTTTCCCATGAAGAAGAAAGCGGTGTAGTCCGAGACACGAGCCGCCTGCTGCAGATTGTGCGTGACGATGACGACCGTCAGCTCGCGCTTGAGCTCATAGAGCAGCTCTTCGATCTTCTGCGTCGCGATCGGGTCGAGCGCGCTGGCAGGCTCGTCGAGGAGGAGGACCTCGGGCTCGTTGGCGAGCGCCCTGGCGATACAGAGTCGCTGCTGCTGTCCGCCGGACAGGCCTAACGCGCTCTGTCGCAGACGGTCCTTCACTTCATCCCAGAGCGCGGCCCGGCGCAACGAGCTTTCGACCAGCGTGTCGAGGTCGGGGCGTGACAGGCGCCCATTGATGCGCGGTCCGTACGCCACGTTGTCGTAGATTGACTTCGGAAACGGGTTCCAGCGCTGGAACACCATGCCGACACGCTGGCGGAGCGCCGTCGTGTCGGTGTCCGCCGCGTAGATGTTCTCGCCATCGAGCGTGATCAAACCGGTGTGTCGCGTGCCGACGACTGTGTCGTTCATCCGGTTGATGGAGCGGAGAAAGGTGGATTTGCCGCATCCGGATGGGCCGATCAGCGCGGTTACGCCGCGCGGTGGGATGACGATGCTGATGCCGTGCAGCGCCTGTTTCGCGCCGTACCAGAACGAGAAGTCGCCGGCGGCAATCGTACCGGGGTGGCTCCGTCCCTCGGATGGCGTCGACGGAGCGCGGGATGGCGCTGGCCGAGGTGCTGTGGCGATGGTCATCCGAATCTCCCGGTGATGTATGCTTCGGTGCGGTTGTCGGCGGGATTCGTGAACAGTGTCGCCGTCGGCGCGACTTCGACCAGCTCGCCCGCGAGCATGAAGGCCGTGCGATCGGAGACGCGCGCTGCCTGCTGCATGTTGTGCGTCACGATCACGACCGTGATCTCCGCGCGCAGCTCGTAGACGAGCTCCTCGACCTTCTGCGTGCTCAATGGGTCGAGCGACGCGGTCGGCTCATCGAGGAGGAGCACCGACGGGTCATTGGCGAGGGCGCGGGCGATGCAGAGGCGCTGCTGCTGCCCGCCCGACAGGCCTAACGCGCTCAGCCGCAGGCGATCCTTCACCTCGTCCCACAGCGCGGAGCGACGCAGGGCGCGCTCGACGATCTCCTCGGTCGCGGAACGCGAGAGCCGATTGCCGCGAACCCGGAGCCCGGCGGCGACGTTGTCACGGATCGACATCGTCGGAAAGGGCGACGGCCGCTGGAAGACCATCCCGATGTGCCGTCGCAGTGCGATCGGACTGACGCCATCGCCATAGATGTCGGTGCCGTGCAGCAACACCGTGCCTTCGACTCGTGCCGTCGGCACCGTCTCGTGCATCCGGTTGAGACAGCGCAGGAGCGTCGACTTGCCGCAACCCGAGGGGCCGATGATCGCGGTGACCTCCCGCTCGCGGAGATCGACCGAGACGCCGCGGACAGCCGGCTGCTTGCCGAACCACGCTGACAAGCGGATGACATCGAGGTCAGTCGGCGGCATTGCCGAAGCGGGCCCGCGTCGCGAATCGGGCTGCGACGCTGAAGATGAGCACGAGCCCAATGAGAACGACGGCGCCCGCCCAGGCGAGCGCGTGGGCGGACTCGTACGGACTGATGGCATAGTTGAAGATCTGAAGGGGGAGCGCGGCGATCGCCTCACGCAGCGACGTCGACATGAACTGGTTGCCGAGCGCGGTGAAGAAGAGCGGTGCGGTCTCGCCGGCGATGCGGGCAACGGCGACCAGCGCGCCGGTGACGATCCCGGCCGCCGCCGTCCGCAGGACGATCGTCAGCGAGGTGCGCCAGCGCGTGTAGCCTAACGCGAGCGCCGCCTCCCGCAGCGACGTCGGCACGAGTCGCACCATCTCCTCGGTCGTGCGCGTCACCATCGGGATCATCATCGCCGCCAGCGCGGCTCCGCCGGCGAGCGCCGAGAAGTGGCCCACCGGGCGCACGAGGAACTGCCAGGCGAAGATGCCGACCACGATCGACGGCAGGCCGTTGAGCACGTCGGAGAGGAAGCGAACCACCGTCGCGAGCTTCGTCGCCCGATGTTCGGCGAGATACAGGCCGGCGCCGATCCCGACCGGCAGGCCGATCGCCATCGCGGTCGCGACGAGGATCAGCGTGCCGACGATTGCGTTGGCCATCCCGCCACCCTCTTCGCCGATCGGCTTCGGCATCTGGGTGAAGAAGGCGAGCGAGAGCGACGACGCGCCCTTCTTCAGCAGGTAGAACAGGATGAAGAGCAGCGGGAGTGTCGCGACGAGCGCCGCGAGCCACGTCAGTCCGACCATGATCGCGTTGACGACCTTGCGGCGGCCCATCGTGCGGACCGTCCGCGCCGTGTACTCGCGCTGCGACACGCTCGGGTGCTCGCGCCGTGGCGGGACTGTGATCCGCGGCTGTGGAATCGTCGCCATCTCAGTCGTGCCGCGCAACGCGCCAGACGAGCCAGCGCGCGATGCCGTTCACGATCAGCGTCAGCACGAACAAGGTGACGCCGACCGCCATCAGCGCCGAGAGATGCAGGTCGCCGGTCGCCTCGCTGAACTGGTTCGCGATCAGCGACGCCATCGTGTATCCCGGCGCAAGGAGCGACGCCGACATCTCGTGGGTGTTGCCGATGACCATCGTCACCGCCATCGTCTCGCCTAACGCTCGCCCGAGCCCGAGGATCACGCCGCCGATGATCCCGGAGCGGGCGAAGGGGAGCACGGCGCCCCAGATCATCTCCCAGCGGGTCGCGCCGAGCGCGAGCGCCGCCTCACGCTGCGACCGGGGCACCGCGAGCAGCACTTCGCGCGAGACGGCCGAGATGTACGGGAGCACCATGATGGCGAGGATCACTCCCGCCGCGAGCATGCTCGGCCCGTAGTTCGGCCCCGAGAAGAGCGGCGTGGCCCCGAGATGCAGCGTGTCGCGGAGGAAGGGAACGACGTGCGCCCGCAGGAGCGGGATCAGGACGAAGATTCCCCACAACCCGTAGACGACGCTCGGCACAGCCGCGAGCAGATCGACGAGAAACGAGACCGGCTGCCGCAGCCACGCCGGCGCGAATTCCGAAAGGTAGATGGCGACGCCGATCGCCAACGGCGTCGCGATGACGAGAGCGAGAATCGACGAGACAATGGTGCCGTACAGCGCCGGCGCGGCGCCGAACGATCCGTTGACCGGATCCCAGTCGCTCGAGGTGAGGAACGAGAAGCCAAACGCATGCAGTGCGGGCCACGCGGCAATTCCAATCTCGAGAGCGATCGCGACCAGCAGGAGAGGGACGCAGGCCGCGAAGGTCGTGATCGCGGCGCGATAGATCCGGTCACCGACGCCGGCGCTCTCGAGGCGAGCGGCGAGCCCGCCTGGAGAGTCGTCGAGCGGTGTCGGGCCCGCGATTACTTCCGGCGCCGTCACGGCGTCGCGCCGACCTTGATCGTCTTGAGTCGTTCGACGAGCTGCTTCGACATCGCCGGGGGGAGCGGCGCATAATCGAGCGTGCTTGCCGTTGCCTGTCCATCGGTCAGCGCCCACGTCAGGAAGTCCACCAGCTTCTTTCCCTTCGTCGCGTCAGGCTGGTTCTGGTAGACGAGGATCCAGGTGAACGACGCGATCGGGTAGGCGCCCGCTCCGCTGGCGTTGACGATCGAGACCCTGTAATCGGTCGTCGCGGGAAGCACGGCGACGGCGCCCGCCGCCGCGGCCGTCGCTGATGCGACGGAGGGCGCGACCATCTCGCCCGACGCGTTCTTCAGCAGCGCGGTCGCGATCTTGTTCTGGTTCGCGTACGCGAGCTCGGCGTAGCCGATCGCGCCGACGCTCTGTCGCACCTGGCCCGCCACGCCCTCATTGCCCTTCGCACCCAGCCCGGTTGGCCACTGGACTTCCTTGCCTTTGCCAGGTCCACTTTTCCACGAGGGGCTCACCGCCGACAAGTAGTCGGTGAAGATGAAGCTCGTCCCGCTTCCGTCGGACCGATGGACGACGAGGATGTCCGCGTTAGGCAGCGCAGCACCGTCGTTGAGCGCGGCGATCCGACCGTCGTTCCACTTCGTGATGATGCCGATATAGATGTCGGCGAGCGTCGGCCCATCGAGCTTGAGCGGCTGCTTCAACCCGGGAAGGTTGTAGATCACCGCCACCGCGCCGAGGACGGTCGGGAAGTGCAGGACGGCCCCTCCCTTGGCCTTCGCCAACTCGGCGTCCGACATCGGGCTGTCGGACGCGCCGAAGTCGACGGTCTGCTCGCTGAGCTGGCGAATGCCCCCGCCCGAGCCGATCGACTGGTAGTTGATCCTGACACCGGTCTTCCCGGCGTAGTCGGCGAACCACTTCGAGTAGAGCGGAAACGGAAACGTTGCGCCCGCGCCCGTGAGCGCAACGGAACTGCCGGACGATGCCGACGCCGCGGTCGTGTCGCCTTTGCGCGATTGGGACGAACAGGCGGCCAGCAGGACGAGCGCGGTCGCGAGCGCAGTCGATCTCACAGGATTCTCCAGGGGCAGAAGAGGTTGTCGTGACCTCAAGTCTACCGCTGAAGGAGACTGGCGCGCCGCCAAGGCGCCGACGCGTTACGAAGGTGTTACAGTCGCACGCCGGGAAAAACGAACGCGGGGGCGGCCGGATCTTCCGGCCGCCCCCGCGTCGGTCGCAGGACGCTGCTAGAACGCGGCCTGGACGTGCAGATTGTAAGTGCGCAGGTCGAGAGCCGGAGCGGCGACGCCGTTAGGCGACTGCTGCTGCCAATCGAGCGACCACGACAAGCGACTGTTCACGTCGTGAGTCAGCCCCGCGACGATGAACTTGCCCTCCACGACGGGGAAGTCGCCGTTGTTCGGGACGTACGCGTCGTTGCCGCTGACCTTGTCCCAGCGGAGCAGGATTCCCCACGCCTTCGACCCGTTCGGGTTGCGCATCGCCAACGGCCGGATGTGGGTGTACGCGCTGATGACCTTCCCCGAGCGGTCTTCGGTCACGACGCCGCCCGGCGCGGCACGCTCGTTCTCGTTCGTCGAGTTGGCGAGGTCACCACCCAACATGAAGATTGGAGTCTTGTAGCCCGCGAAGATGCCGGCGCGGTCACGCTTCCGCCCCTGGGCCGGCTGAAGCACGCTCGCCACCGTGCCCTTGTAGTACCATGGCGCGACGGTGAACGCCCGCGCGGGCGTGGTGCCGAACGGAGTCAGCGTCAGGCGTGCCGAGTAATCCTTGAATCGATCGTTCTCGGCGCTCGTGTAGCCCGGGCCATTCGCGACTTCCGCAAAGAGCTCGCCCATTCCGCTGGGCAGCGAGAGTGTCGTCGACGCGCCGAGGTCGGCGGGGGAAAAGAATCCGGCGCGCTCGGTCGCGATCTTCGCGACGTAGCGTGGCCAGTACGCTTCCTCCGTCTCATTGATCACGGTCTGCTGCATGCCAAGGCGCACCTGTGCGTTGGTGCCCATGAACCCCTCACCGTTCGTCCAGTAGTCGTACTGCACGTAGGCGAACTTGACGCGCATCGTATAGCCACTGTTGCCGCCCGGCCGATAGATGTCGGACGTCAGGCGCAGGCTCGTGCGGTCGCCGATCTTCGCTTTCGCGGTGAGGTAGGCGCGCTCGAGCTGGAACTGATTCGCCGAGCGCGTGCCATTTCCCTTGGGGCCGCCATAAATGAACTGCGGGAAGAGCAGCCCGGAGAACTCGATGGGAAAGGTGACCGTCGTTGCGGCCGGGGTTGCCGGCTGGGCAGGCGTCTGCTGGGCAGACGCGATCACGGGTGCGGCCGCCGCGAGGAGGAGAGCTGCGCGCTGCACGATATGTCGTTTCATTGAAATGGTGCCGGTTGGGTTAGGCCTAACGGTGGCGGTGCGACGGAATGCGGAGCCGGCCGCTACGTCCTCGAGTCGGCGGCCCCACCGCTGAGACGATTGCGATCGGATGGCGGCACAGCCGTGATGACGATCACGGGCGGTCACTCACGGCTGGCGACATCCGGAAACCAGGCGGTGACGGTGGTTCCCACTCCCGGTGCACTCGTCGCGCTGACCTGGCCGCCGTGCGATTCGACGAGATGCTTGACGATGGCCAGCCCCAACCCCGTTCCCCCGACGTCCCGCGCGCGCGATGGGTCTGCGCGATAGAATCGCTCGAAGACACGTGGCAGGTGTTCCGGAGCGATGCCGATCCCGGTGTCGCGCACCCCGATCGCGATGCGATTTCCGTCTCGCCGGGCGAAGAGCACGATCGATCCGGCCGCGGTGTAGCGCAACGCGTTCTGCGCCAGGTTCGCCAGCACCTGCCTGACGGCGAGCGAGTCGGCGTGCATCTCGGCGGCATCGCTCGCGACATCGGTGACGATCGCGATTCCCTTCGCGTCCGCTGCATCGCGGATGGAATTCGCCGCCTCGTTGACCAGCGCGCGAACGTCCACCAGGACGAGATGCGGTTGCCATCCGCCGGACTCGATGCGCGACAGGTCGAGCAGGTCGTCGACGAGCCGCTGCATCCGGTGTGCACTGGTCCGGATCGCCTCGACGAACTGCCGGCGCTGCTCCTCGGGCGGGTCGTGATCCGCGAGCGTCTCGGCGAAGCCGCCGATCACCGTCAACGGGGTCTTCAGCTCGTGCGACACGTTGGCGACGAAGTCGCGCCGAACGGTCTCCAGCCGCCGGATCGGGGTCAGGTCGAGGAAGGCCAGCACGGCGCCGCCGCCAGCCCGCAACGGCCGCGCCGTGAGCAGCAGCGTCCGTCCGCCTAACCGCAGCTCGACCCCGTCGGTGGCCTCACCATGCAGGGCGCTGGCGAGCGCGGCGCGGAGCGAGGGATCGCGCGGCAGGTGGTCATCCGGAAGCGGAGCGGCGCCGCCGATGCCGAGCAGGTCGTGGGCAGCGGCGTTGATCCGAACCAGCATGCCGTTGTTGTCGACAGCGACCACGCCCTCGTCGAGCGAATCGATGAGCGCCGTCATGAGGACGTCATCGCGCTCGAGGGCGTCGAGCCGCGCGGCGAGCTGCTCCGACATGCTGTGCAGCGCGCCCGCCAGATCACCGACTTCGCCCGGAGCCGCGAGTCGTGGCCGGCGTGCGAGATCCCCCGCCGCGATCGCGCGCGCAACGTCGCTCAGCTCGGAGATCGGGCGCGAGACAGTTCGGGAGAACAGCCACGCGAGCAGCAGCGCCACCGCGGCTGCGGCGATCCCCGCCGTCAGCACGTCGCGGCGTGCGCCAGCCACGATCCGGTCGACGGTCGCCATCCCGACGGCGACGCGCGCCGTGCCTAACGGTGCGCGGGCGGCGGCGTACAGCTCGTCGTCGCCGCGAGAGGGGCTGCGGCGCCGCGACCGACCAACCCCCGATCGCCTCGCCTCGACGATCTCCGGGCGACCGGCGTGGTTCTCGAGCGTTCCAAGCTGCGCCGGCTCGAAGTCGGAGTCGCCGAGGACGCGGCCGGTCGAGTCGATGAGCGTGACACGGTGGCCCAGGATGGCACCGAGCGAATCCGCGAGGGGGTCGGCTCCGATCGGCGACGTCCACCGCAGCGCTGCCACGCGTGCCTCACGTTCGAGCTCGTCCCCGGTCTGCCTGTACAGCCGGTCCCGAAGCCGCTCGCTGGCGACGACGATCACGAAGATGACCAGGATCGCGACGAGCGTCAGCGAACCGGCCAGCAGCCGTTGCGCGAGGCGCATCAGCGCTCCGCCGGGCGCGGCGGAGCGTTCAGTCGATAGCCAAAGCCGCGAACGGTTTCGATCAGCGGACCCGCCGGCCCGAGCTTCGTGCGCAGCCGCTGCACGTGCATATCGACGGTGCGAGTCTGGATGTCGGGCGCCGCCTCCCACACGGTCTCGAGCAGGTGCGAGCGACTCTGAACGCGGCCGCGGCGCTCGGCGAGGGTGAGCAGGAGCTTGTACTCCGTCGGCGTCAGCTCGATCTCGGCACCATCGACGGTGACGCGGTGCCCCGCGCGCGCGATCCGCAACGGTCCGATCGTCACCGAGTCTCCCGCGCCTGCGTTCGCGGCGAGTCGGGTCCGGCGAAGGATCGCCGCGACGCGGAGCACCAGCTCCTGAGGGCTGAACGGCTTCGTGAGGTAGTCGTCAGCGCCGAGCGACAATCCGCGGATCCGGTCTTCCTCCTCGCGTCGCGCGGTCAGCATCAGCACGGGCACGTCGCGAGTGTTAGGCTCGGCGCGCAGGCGCTCGAGCACATCGTAGCCCGAGAGTCCCGGCAGCATGAGATCGAGGACCACGAGCGCCGGCTCTTCATCACGCACACTCGACAGCGCGTCGTTTCCATTCGCCGCCGTCGTGACGCGGAAGCCGGCCTTCGCGAGGTGGTAGGCGACCAGTGCACAGATGTCGGGCTCGTCGTCGACGACGAGCACTCGCTCGCCGGCGCCGAGTGGGGTGTCGGGAATCGTCACGCGCGGCCCGCTCCGATGCGCCCGCGAATCTTCGCCACCAGCATCTCGATCGCGACTTCGTTATGTCCACCGCGCGGAACGATCACGTCCGCATAACGCTTGCTCGGCTCGACGAATTGCAGATGCATCGGCTGCACGGTAGAAAGGTACTGGGCGAGAATCTCGTCGAGCGGACGGCCGCGCTCCGCCATGTCGCGCCGGATCCGCCGGATGAGCCGGATGTCGGCGTCGGCGTCGACGAATACCTTCACGTCACAGTGAGCGCGCACACGCTCGTCCGCGAACAGCAGAATTCCGTCGACGACGACGACCAGCCCGGGTTCGATCCGCTCGACTTTCGCTGCTCGCGTATGCGTGACGAAGTCATAGGTCGGCTTCTCGATCGGCATTCCGGCACGGAGCAGGGCGAGGTGATCGACGAGCAGGTCGAGGTCGAGCGCCTCGGGATGGTCCCAGTTCACGCGCCGGCGCTCGTCCATCGGCAGATGCGCGAAGTTCCTGTAATACGCATCCATGTCGATGAAGGCGACGTCCGGCGCCGCGAGCGATCCGGCGATGCGCCGGGCGACAGTGGATTTGCCCGAGCCCGAACCTCCCGCGATGCCGACGATCAGCGACACGTGACGAGTCTCCGTCGCGCATCTACGATCACGCGTGGTACAAGCTGCCGTTCGCGACAGCGGATTGGGAGCGGTCGGTCTGTCACAGTTGGGTATCGGCGGAGGAAATCACAGCGTGCGCGATGCAAAGTCGCCACCCGTCGCGGGGGCGTCAACGCACACTCCCACGCCGGATGAGCGACTACTAGCTTGGTTGGATGCATAGATCGCTTTCGCGGGGTTCGTTCGCCTCGCTCGTTATTTTAGCATCCGGCTGTACATCGGCGCCTGCGCCTGCGCCCGCTCCGGTGGCCGCGAGCACGATCAGCTCTTCGGCGACGCCGGCAGCGAGCCCCCCGGCAGCATGCGACGACACCACGCGGCTGGTCGTTGTCTCCACGACCGACGTGCATGGCCGGCTGCGCGGATGGGATTACGAGTCGAATCGTCCGGACTCGATTCGCGGGCTGACGCGAGCCGCGACGGTGATCGATTCGATTCGCGCGGCGAATCCCGGACGGGTCATCCTGCTCGACGCCGGCGACCTGCTGCAGGGCAACATGCTCGCCTACGTCGCCGCCCGCGTCACGCCGGACACCGTCGTCGGCGTCGTCGCCGCGATGAACGCGATGCGCTACGACGCGTCGGCGATCGGCAATCATGAATACAACTACGGCGTGCCGTACCTCGACCGCGCCGTGCGGCAGGCGTCGTTTCCATTTCTCTCGGCAAACACGTATCTGCCTGACGGTTCGCATGCATACCGACCGTTCGCGGTCATCGAGCGCAGCGGGATCAAGGTCGGCGTAGTCGGCGCAACCACTCCCGGCGTCATGATCTGGGACCGCGACAACGTGCGCGGCCGCGTCTCGCTGGGGGACATCGTGCCGGCCATTCGCGCGGCGGCCGATTCGGCGCGGCTCGCTGGCGCGGACATCGTCATCGCGACGGTACACACGGGACTCAACGAGCCGTCGAGCTACGACACGGCCAGCACCGGCCTGCCGAGCGAGAACGTCGCGGCGCGGATCGCGAATGAGGTTCCCGGCCTCGCGCTCGTCGTGTATGGACATTCGCACAAGGAAAACGCCGGCTCGACGATCGACTCGACGCGCATGCTGCAGCCGAAGAACTGGGCGCAGAGCGTCGGGTGGGCGATGATCCCGGTGACGCGATGTGGAACAGCGCGCGGAGTCACCACCGCAACCATCGCGAGCGGCGTGATCCCGGTGGCCGGGCACGCCGAACAGCAGGGAGTAGTCGCTGCGACCGAGGATCTCCACCGGCGCACGCTCGCCTACGTCACGGCGCCGATCGGCACCACCCCTCTACGCTGGAACGGCGACTCGGCGCGCGTTCGCGATGTGCCGGTGACGGACTTCGTGCTCGAGGTGATGCGCAGGACGGCGCACACCGATCTCGCCGCGGGCTCGGCCTTCAGCTTCTCGGGGCTGGACAGCGGCACGATCAGCATCGCCGATCTCGCACGCATCTATCCGTACGACAACACGCTCCGGGCGGTGAAGATCAGCGGGGCGCAGCTGCGCGCGTACCTCGAGCAGTCGGCGCGCTACTACGGAACGTTAGGCGACGGCGCCGAGCCCGTCATCGACCCGACCATCCCCGGCTACAACTTCGACATCGTCGCTGGCGGCGACTACACGCTCGACCTGTCGCGCCCGAAGGGCTCGCGCGTGACCAGGCTCAAGTTCCGCGGCCAGGATGTCGCACCTGGCGACAGCTTCACGATGGCGTTGAACAACTACCGCCAGACCGGAGGTGGTGGGTACGCGATGCTCGCCGGCGCGCCGGTGGTGTTCGAGAGCGACAGCGGGATCCGCAACCTGCTCGAGCGTGAAGTGCGGACGCGGAAGACCATCCGTCCGAGCGACTACTTCCACCGCAACTGGGAGATCGTTCCGGCCGCGGCGGTCACGCGCGCCTACGCCGCCATGCACCGCTCCGCGTACGAAGGCGAGCGCGCTCGGAAGCAGCCGTCGTCGAGCGAGCACCATGTCCGCGTCATCTCGACCAACGATTTCCATGGCGCGCTCGAGCCGCGCGCGGATGGCAATGGCGTGCTGCGTGGCGGCGCCGCCTACGTCGCGACCGCCATCGCGCGCGCAAAGGCCGGGTGCGTGCCACCTCGCTGCGCGACACTCGTGGTCGACGGCGGCGACGAATGGCAGGGGACACCGGCGTCGAACCTCGCCTACGGCCGACCCGGCATCCCGATCTTCGAGCGCTGGGGTGTCGCCGCGTCGGCGTTAGGCAACCACGAGTTCGACTGGACGACCGACACCCTGCGGGCGCGAATGCGGCAGGCCGACTACGGGATCTTCGCCGCCAACGTGCTCGACTCGGCATCGCATGACGTCGGCTGGATCCGCAACGACACGATCGTACGGCGGGGTACGCTGCGTATCGGGATCATCGGCCTCGCGACCACGGCGACGCCGACGACGACGAAAGCCCAGAACGTCGTCGGGCTCCGGTTCGTTACCCAGGCGCCGATCGTGGACTCGCTCGCGCGCCGGCTCCGCGTCCGAGGGGCGCAGCTGGTGATCGTGATCGCGCACGCGGGCGCGTTCTGTGACGCGACCGGCACCGATGACTGCAAGGGCGAGATCATCGACCTCGCGAATGCGCTGCGCGAGCCTGTCGATGAGATCGTGAGCGGACATACCCACACCAAAATCGACGCGGTGGTGAACGGAATCCCGGTCGTCCAGGCGCGTTCGCGCGGCGAGGCGATCGCCGTGGCCGACATCTATCCGTCGCAGCGCGGACTTGCCGACAGCGCGACCGCTCACGTGGTGGAGGTGCTCACCGACTCGCTGCCTGCCGACCCGGTTGTCGCGGCGATGGTGAAGGCGGCGGTGGGGGCGGTGCAGAAGCGCATGTCGGCCATGGCCGCCACCATCGCGAGCGCGATGAACCACTCGGGCGACCAGTACGCGTTAGGCAACCTCGTCGCCGACGCGCAGCGGTGGAGCGCGAAAGCCGACGTCGCGGTGATGAACAATGGCGGGATTCGGGCAAACCTTCGTGCCGGCACCGCCACCTTCGGCGACTTGTACGAGGTGCAGCCGTTCGGGAATACGCTGTTTCGCTTCACGCTCCCGGGTGCGGTGCTTCGGAGCTACGTCGAGCAGCTCGTCGGCAAACGGCTCAACGTGCACGTCAGCGGGCTCACGGTGCGGTACGACTCGTCGCGCCCGGCCGGCAGCCGCATCGTCTCGCTCACCCTGGCCAACGGCGATTCGGTGACCGACGACGGGCGCTACACGCTGGCGATGAACGACTTCATGGCGACGGGCGGCGATGGCCTCGCTCTCGGAAACCGGTCGGTGCGGGTCGAGGACCTGAAGACGGTGGATCTCGACGCGTTCGTGGCGTACCTGCGCTCGCGGAAGGGGCCGATCTCGCCGCCGACGGAGCCGCGTTTCATCGACGTCGCCGGCGGAGCGCCGCAATGAGCGCTGCGCGTCTGACGGTGCAGGGAGCACTCTGACATGCCGACCGTCGATCGCGAGCTGCTGCGTCGGCTGCCGAAGGCCGAGCTCCACTGTCACCTGGACGGGTCGGTCCGCCCAGCGACGCTGCTCGATCTCGGGCGGGACCAGGGCGTCTCGATGCCGGCGGCGACCGAAGGGGCGCTGCGTGAATACATGATCGTGCGTGACGCGCGGTCGCTCGAGGATTACCTCGCGCGCTTCGACGTGACGCTGTCGGTGATGCAGACCGCTGCCGCGCTCGAGCGCATCGCCTACGAGCTGGCCGCCGACGCGTTCGCCGAGGGGGTGCGCTATATCGAGGTCCGCTATGCGCCGGTGCTCAACATCCGCGGTGGTCTCGCGTTAGGCGACGCCGTCGAGGCGCCGCTGCGCGGGCTGGCTCGCGCCGAGCGCGAGCATGGCATCGTCGGTCGCCTCATCATCTGCGGCATCCGCAACATGTCGCCCGAGGTGTCGCTCGAGCTGGCGCGACTCGCCGTCGCGTACCGCCGCCAGGGGGTGGTCGGCTTCGACCTGGCCGGCGGCGAAGCCGGGAATCCGGCGTCGCGTCATCTCAAGGCATTCGAGTTCGCCCGCTGCCACGACATGGCGTGCACCTGCCACGCCGGCGAGGGCGACGGTGCACCGTCGGTCCGCGATGCGGTCCATGTCTGCGGCGCCAACCGGATCGGTCACGCCACGCGCCTGTTCGAAGACGAGGCACTCACGGAGTACGTGAACGATCGGCGAATCGCGCTCGAGATCTGTCTCACCAGCAACGTCCAGACGCGCGCGACCGAGTCGTACGAAACGCATCCATTGCGAGTGTACTATGAGCGAGGGCTCAACGTGGTCCTCAACACCGACAATCGCCTCATGAGCGGCACGACGCTGGTGGACGAGTACGAGCACGCCTCACGGATCGGCTTCGGCTTCGACGAGCTGGCGACGATGGCCCTCAACGGCTTTGCCAGCGCATTCCTTCCATACGAGCAGCGCCGTGTGCTGCTCGACCGGGCGAAGGCCGAGATCGCCGCGCTCCGGGCAGCGCCATGATCGACGAGGCGATCGGTGCAGAGGGAATGCAGCCGCCATCCGCGGCCGCTGCCAGGCGGGCGGCCGAGGAGCTCGGCGACCGGCTCGCGTTAGGCTCGGCGCCCGCCGCCGCGATCATCCTCGGGTCGGGGCTCGGCGGACTCGCCGAGCGGATCGAGGACGCGCGTCGCGTCCCGTTTCGCGAAGTGCCCGGCTTTCCGCAGGCGACGGTGCACGGCCACGCCGGGATGCTCATCGCGGGCCGGCTCGAGGGACGCCCCGTCCTCGCGATGGCCGGCCGGTTCCATCTCTACGAGGGGCATTCGCCGCGGCTGTCCGGCTATCCGGTGCGCCTGCTCCACGCGTTAGGCGCTCGCACACTCTTCGTGTCCAACGCGGCCGGTGGCATCAACCGGAACTTCGCCGCCGGCGACCTGATGGTCATCGCCGACCATCTCAACCTGATGTTCAGGAATCCGCTCGAGGGGCCGCTCGAGCCGGGAGACACCCGCTTCCCTGACATGTCGGATCCGTACGACGCGGCACTGCGCGCCGCGCTGCACGCGGCCGGGCGGAAACTCGGCGTCGCGCTTCGCGACGGTGTCTACGCCGGCCTGCTCGGCCCCTCGTACGAGACGCCGGCGGAAGTTCGCATGCTCGAGCTCATGGGCGCGGATGCGGTCGGCATGTCGACCGTCCCGGAGACGATCGTCGCTCGTGCGATCGGGATGCGCGTCGCTGGCGTCAGCTGCATCACCAACCTCGCCTGCGGTCTTTCGCTCGTGCCGCTGTCGCACGACGAGGTTCTCGAAACGACGTCGCGCGTCGCGCGCGACTTCGAGAACCTCGTCGCCGCGTTCGTCGGCGCACTCTGAGCATCGGCGCGCTCTGCGCGCCGACGAACGCGTGTCAAGCCAGCACGTCCTCGAGAATCGCCAACCCCTCGGCGAGCTCGGCCCGCGTTGCCACGAGCGGCGGGAGCAACCTGACTGTGTGGTTCCCCGCGGAGCAGAGGAGCAGCCCCGCATCGAGCGCCTTGTTCACCACCGTTCCCGCTGGCGCGGTCACGTCGATGCCCCACAAGTAGCCGACGCCGCGCACGGCACGAACCGATGCGAGTCGCAACGACAGCGACGCGAGCTGGTCACCGAGCCATGCGCCGTTCTTCCTGACGTGCGCGAGCAGTTCGGGGTCGGCAAGTCGATCGAGCACATACGAGGCGACACTGGCGACGAACGGGCCACCGCCGAACGTCGTTGCATGATCGCCGGGCTGGATCGTCGCCGCGATGTGCGACGCGAGCAGCACCGCACCCATCGGCAGACCGCCGGCGAGCGGCTTTGCCAGCGTCATCATGTCCGGCTCGACGCCCGAGTACTCGTACGCGAAGAGCTTGCCCGTTCGTCCAAGCCCGCACTGGACTTCATCGAAGATGAGGGCGACGCCATGCGCTCGCGTCAAATCGCGCAGCGCCCGCAGGAACTGCGTCGAGAGGACGCGCACGCCGCCCTCGCCCTGCACCGGCTCGGCGATGACCGCCGCGACCGTCCCGCCAGCGAGCGCGCCCTCGATCGCCGCCAGGTCGCGCTCCACGATCGAGATGCCTGGCGCGAGGGGCCGGAACGGCGCGCGATAGGCGGGACGGTCCGTCGCGGCGAGCGATCCGAACAGTCGGCCGTGGAAGCTGCCACGGACGGCGAGGATCTCGGTGGCCGCGTCGCCGCGCGTGGTGCGCGCCCAGCGGCGCGCGAACTTGAACGCACCCTCGTTCGCCTCTGCGCCCGAATTGCAGAAGAAGACGCTCGACGCGAATGACTTCGCGACCAGCGACTCGGCCAGCGCGCGCGCCGGCGCCGTGCTGTAGAGGTTCGAGACGTGGACCAGCCCGGACTCGGCCGCCGCGCGGAGCGCGTCGAGGAATCCGGGATCGCCGTAGCCTAACGCGTTGACGGCGATGCCACTCGTGAAGTCGAGGAAGCCCCGCCCTTCGGCGTCGAACAGCCGAACCCCGCTGCCGCCGGCGATCTCCAGCGGCATGCGGCGGTAGACCGGGAGCAGTGCGTCGCCAGCGGGCGGCGCGATATGCGCGAGCGTCATGTCAGGACTCCCTCTCCGTGCATCGTGAGTGTGGTTCCCGCGCTCGCATCGCGGATCGCCGCGGTTCCGCCGATCCTGATCCGAGCCGTCCCGCCAGCGAGCGCGTCGAGCGCGCACGCAACCTTTACCGCCATCCCGCCGACCGCCGTGCCCGACGCGAGCAGCGCTTTCGCTGTGCTCGCGTCGAGACTCTCGATCGTCGCTCCATCTTGCCGGACGCCGTCGACGTCGGTCACGAACACCAGCTCGCTCGCGCCTAACGCGGCAGCGATCGCCGCCGCGGCATCGTCGCCGTTCACGTTGAGCGCACCGGCTTCACCCTCCGCGCCAGCCGCCAGTGGTGCGATGACGGGAAGAAATCCGCCATCCAGCAACAGCCTGATCAGGTCGGTCCGCACCGACTGTGGACGTCCGACCTGGCCGAGCGAGTCATCGAATGGCGCGGCGCGCAGCATTGCCCCGTCCTCTCCGGAGATGCCTACCGCGGGGATGCCTAACGCACAGAGGGCCGAGACGAGCCGCTTGTTGGCCGTCCCCGAGAGCGCCATGCGCACCGTCTCGATGTCCTCGGCGCTCGTCACCCGCCGACCGCCGACGAACCGCGGCACCGCGCCTAACGCGCGCTGCAGCCGGTCGATCTCGACCGCGCCGCCGTGCACGAGGCAGAGCCCGCCCGGTGCGGCCCGCCAAGCCGCCGCGATCGCACCGGCGAGCGCTGGATCCTCCTGCGCTCGGCCGCCGACCTTGATCACGCGCACTCCGCCGATCCTGTTCATCGGGGAAGTCCGGCGCGCTCGTCGAGTCCGAGCATCAGGTTGGCGTTCTGCACTGCCTGGCCGCCGGCTCCCTTGAGCAGGTTGTCGATCGCCGAGATGACGATCAGCGCCGGACGCTTCGCGTTCGCGGCGACAGTGACGTATACGCGCGCGACGTTCCGCCCGACGACGTCGCGAAGCGACGGCGGCTGGTCGACGATCTCGATGAACGGCTCGCCGGCGTAGTCCTCCCGCCAGAGCGAAATCGGATCGCGCAGTGGCTCGGCGATCGGGACGATCGTCGTGGCGAGTATTCCGCGCGCAACCGGCAGCAGGTGCGGCGTGAACACGAGGTCGGCGTCGGCGCCATGTCGCGCGACCATCGCCTGGAGCTCCGCGACGTGCCGGTGCGCATTGCCCACACCGTAGGCGCGGTAGTTGTCGGCGACTTCGGCGAACAGGAGCTCCTTCTTCGGCGACGCGCCGGCACCGGTGACTCCGCTCGCCGCCGTCGCGGCGATGGTGGCGCCGGGCGTGATGAGCTGCCGGCGCAGCAGGGGCGCGATGGCGAGCAGCACCGCGGTCGGGTAGCATCCCGGGTTGGCGACGACATCGGCACCCCGCACCTCGTCGCGCGCCAGCTCGGTCAATCCATATGGAATGCCGACCGCGCCCGAGCCCGGCCGCAGGTCCGCGGACAGGTCGACCACCCGCGCACCCGCGCTTCGTGCCCGTTTGACCCACTGCGCTGAAACGCCGTGGGGCAGTGCGCTGAACACGACCCGCGCCTGGTCCAGCGGCGCATCCTCGACCGGCATCACGGGGATGCGCTGCGCGTCGCTGCCACGCAGTTCGCCCGGCGTCCGCGCCGTGGCGAACGCCAGCTCGAATGCCGGATGGCGGTCGATGAGGTCACAAAGCGTCGCACCGGCGTAGCCGGTGCCGCCGAGGACAGCGACGGGAATTTTATTCACTGCTAATGCATAATAATTATGCAGCCCGCCGTCAACTCCCGGCTTACGCCGTTGCTGTCCTCGTGCTAAGCTCTGCCGACCCGCATCCAACCCAATGAGCACACCGAAGCAGGACCGCCAATCGGCCATACTCGAGGTGGTGAACGCCCACGTCGTCGACAGCCAGGAGGAGCTCCGCCGCCTGCTTCGCCAGCGCGGGTGGGACGTGACGCAGGCGACACTTTCCCGCGACCTCCGTGAGCTGCGCCTCGTTCGCGTGCCGACCGCCGACGGCCCGCGCTACGCCCCGGCAGGCGGCGTCGGCGCTGACGCCGAGGGAAAGGCCGCGCTCGACGGGCTCCTGCCGAGCCTCGTCGTCAGCGTCGATGGCGTCGGCGAGCTGCTGGTCGTGAAGACAGTCACTGGCGGCGCGCAACCCGTTGCCCATGCGCTCGACAGCGAAGGGTGGCCGGAAGTGCTCGGGACCATCGGCGGCGACGATACCATCCTCCTCGTCTGCCGGTCGTCGGCCGCCCGCGAACGGATCGCCCGCCGCATCCGCGACGTCGTCGGCGAGTAGCGCTCCGGAGCGCCTGCCGGCCCCATTGACGTGGGCGCGCGTTGTGCTTAGATATGCAGAGGCCGTGCATATAAATTTAGCTCAACACGGGACGCGCCATGAAATCGCCCCTCATCGTCCTCGCCTATTCGGGCGGACTCGATACCTCGATCATCGTTCCCTGGCTGCGCGAGAACTACAACGCGCGCGTCGTCTGTGTCGCCGGTGACGTCGGCCAGGGAGATGAGCTGGAAGGCGTGCGCGCCAAGGCGCTCGCCTCCGGCGCCGAGGAGTGCTACATCGAGGACCTGCGCGAGACACTCGTCTCCGATTACATCTGGCCGATGGTCCGGGCCGGCGCGGTCTATGGACGCCGCTACCTGCTTGGCACCTCGATCGCGCGGCCGCTGATCGCGAAGCGCCAGGTCGAAGTGGCGAAGATGATCGGCGCCGACGCGCTCGCGCACGGCTGCACGGGGAAGGGCAACGATCAGGTGCGCTTCGAGCTCACCTATGCCGCTCTCGCCCCCGAGCTTCCGGTCATCGCGCCATGGCGCGAGTGGGACATCCGCAGCCGCGAGGACGCGATCGCCTACGCTGAAGCGCGCGACATTCCCGTCACCGCGACGCGCGAAAAGATCTACTCGCGCGACCGCAACATCTGGCACCTCTCGCACGAGGGCGGCTGTCTCGAGGATCCGGCGGCGGAGCCGCCGCGCGATCTCTTCCAGCTCACCGCGCATGCCGACGAAGCGCCTGCAGTGAGTGAGGTCGTCACCATCGGCTTCGAGAAGGGGACGCCGGTGAGCGTCAACGGCGAGAAGCTCTCCCCGGTGGCGATCGTCACTACGCTCAATGCGATCGGTGCGCGCAACGGCGTCGGGCGGATCGACCTCGTCGAGGACCGGATGGTCGGGATGAAGTCGCGCGGTGTGTACGAGACACCGGGCGGCACGCTGCTGTATGCGGCGCACTCGGAGCTCGAGCAGCTCGTGCTCGACCGGCGCACGCTCGCCGCGAAGGACGTGATTGCCCCGCGCTACGCGGATCTCGTCTATGAAGGGCGCTGGTGGACGACCGAGCGCGAAGCCTATGACGCCTTCGTCACCGCGACGCAGCAGCAGGTCACCGGTGAGGTCGCGCTCCGGCTCCGCCAGGGAGCGGTGCAGGTCGCCGGCCGCTCGAGCGAGCACGCGCTCTACGACGAGCGCTTCGTCACCTTCGGTGAAGACGATGTCTATCAGCAGAGCGACGCGGCCGGGTTCATCCGCCTCTTCGCGCTGCCGTCGCGAGTCCGCGCGCTCAAGAACCAGGAAGCGGCGGCTCGCGCGAACGCGTCGCGGCCGGATCATGCCGGCTCGTCCTCGGCTGACGCTCCGGACGAGGTCGAGGTGGCGCTTTGAGCGCGCCGAACGCCGGTCCGGAGCTGAAGGTCGGTCCGACGCCTAACGGCGGCGGCCCGGCCACACCGGAGCGCGCGCACAAGCTCTGGGGCGGCCGGTTCGCCGGGACCGCGGCCCGCGCGTTCGAGGCGCTCAACAATTCACTCGCCGTGGACGCGCGCCTCTGGCCATTCGACATTCAAGGCTCGAAGGCGTGGGCGATCGCGCTCTGGCACGCCGGCGTTCTCACGCTTCCCGAAAGCGACCGGATCTGCGCCGGGCTCGACGCGGTCGGGCGCCGTCTCGCCGACGGCGTCATCGCCACGCCCTCGGACGAGGACATTCACACCCTGATCGACCGGCTGCTGCACGCCGAGATCGGCGACGTCGCCTCGAAGCTGCACACCGGCCGGAGTCGCAACGACCAGGTCGCGACCGCGACGCGGCTCTGGGCGATGGACGCGTGTCATCGACTCGACGGCGTGATTCGCGACCTGCAGCAGGCGCTCGTCGAGCGCGCCGAGTCGAACGTCGGCACGCTGATGCCGGGCTACACCCACATGCAGCGTGCGCAGCCGGTGAGCGTCGCGCACTGGCTGCTGGCGCACTTCTGGCCCCTCGAGCGCGACCGCGTCCGGCTCGGCCACGCCGCGGCATCGGCTGGCGTGCTGCCGTTAGGCGCGGGCGCGATCGCCGGCTCCGGCTTCCCGGTCTCGCGCGTGCTCCTCCAGGGGACGCTCGGCTTCGCCGCCCGCGCCCGGAACAGCATCGACGCGGTCAGCGACCGCGACTTCGTCGCCGAGCTGCTCTTCGCTCTCGCGTTAGGCGCGAGCCATGTGTCGCGCCTGGCGGAGGACCTGATCGTCTTCGGCACCAGCGAGTTCGCTTTCGTCCGGTTCGGCGACGCGTTTTCGAGCGGCTCGAGCATGATGCCGCAGAAGCGGAACCCCGACGCGCTCGAGCTGGCGCGTGCGTCCGCGGCCCGGCGGCTCGGGGACCTGACCGCCATGCTCGGCCTCCTCAAGGGGATTCCGTCGGGCTACAACAAGGACCTGCAGGATGACAAGGCGATCCTGTTCGGCGCCGTCGACGCAACGATGCTCGTTATCCCCGCGGTCGCCGGGACGATTCGCGATCTTCGCTTCGACACGACGAAGATGCGCGCCGCGCTCGATCCGTCGATGATGGCGACCGACCTGGCCGATCACCTGGTCGAGCGTGGCGCGACGTTTCGCGAGGCACACGGCGTGGTCGGCTCGCTCGCTCGCGCCGCGGAAGAACGCGAAGTGCCGATCACGGCGCTCTCCGATGAAGCGTTCCACGCGGCGCACCGCGCCCTCGACGCGGCGTCCCGCGACTCACTCGACCCCGACCGGTCGGTCGCCCGGCGCGAGGTCGACTGCGGAACCGGGCCGCACGCTGTCGCCGAGCAGCTCGCAGCGGCGAGGGTCGCACTGCGCGGTTAGGCAGTCGCTGGCAAGCGGCGTCCGGCTCGCGGTGAGCTGTAAGCGATAAGCAGGAAGCGAACGGCGTCGGGGATGCGCTCCCCGACGCCGTTCGCTTCCTGCTTACAGCTGATCGCTTACAGCTGCCTTACCCTCACTGTCCCCGCGTCGGTGGCGAAGGCGGCAGCGCCATGATCCGCGTCTTGAAGGTGTGGAACGCCTGGCTGTCCGTCGTCAGGGTGCGGAGCAGGGCGGGATCGTACGTGTTGATCGTCGCCTGCGTCGCGGCGATGCGCGACTCTTCCGTCGGGTGCGTCGCGAACCAGCTCGACACGGCGTCGGGTGCCGTCTTCCGCTCGTCGAGCAGCTTCTGGAACAGCGAGGGGAATCCCTCGGGGCTGATACCGGCGCGGACGACGTTCTTGATCCCTTCCTGGTCAGCTTCGGCTTCATCCTGGCGGCTGAAGCTGGCGAACACGGCGCCGGCGCCTACGTTAATCGCGGCTTGCGCCGCCTGGCTCTGGCAGATGCTCGTCAGCACGCAGGCGAGCGTGACCCCGATGTTCGCTTTCTGCTCCTGCTCCATCTGCTTCACCGAGTGCCGCTTGACGACATGGCCGATCTCGTGGCCGATCGCGCCCGCGAGCTCGTCGAGCCTGTCGCTCCGCTCGATGAGACCGCGATTGATGTAGATGAAACCACCCGGAATCGCGAACGCGTTGACCTCCGGGCTGTCGACGATGTAGAAGTGCCAATCGAGGTCGCCGCGAGCCGTCAGCTTCGCGATCGAATCACCGAGTACGTTGATGTAGCGATTCAGCTCGGCGTCCTGCACGATGGGCAACTGCGCGTTGACCTGTTGGGAGTAGCTCTGTCCCATCTGCACTTCCTGCTGCTGCGACACCCCGCAGCCGGCCAGCGAGACGGCGAGCGTGAGCCCGACTAATGTGTTGCGTAGCATGCGTTCCCCTGGTGGTGAGAGAGCGATGGACGACATGGCAAGAGCCATTCCAGCAAGGTCATCCCTAAGACATTGAAGCTGCTGACCTTAGCGAGAGACTTGTCCCGTCGGAAAGCGCGCGAGCGTGCAGGGCTCTTCGTCGCCGAAGGCGTGCGCGCCGTGGAAGAGCTGCTGCGATCGCCGCTGCGAATACGCGGAGTGCTTACCGCGCCGCAGCTCGCTGACGCCCCGCGCGGCGCTCTCCTCATCGCCTCGATCGTCGAGCGCGCGGACATCGAACACATCGAGCTTTCCGAGCGCGATTTCGCCACCGCCGCGGAAACCGATTCACCGCAGGGCGTGCTCGCGATTGCCGAGATTCCAGTGCGCGCACTGGCCGATTTTGCCGGTGCGACGCCGCTTACCCTGCTCGTGCTCGACGCAGTCCAGGATCCCGGAAATGTCGGGACGATCGTCCGGACCGCGGCGGCTCTCGGTGCGACAGCGACGATCGCCTTGCCCGGAACCGTTGACCTATGGAACGCCAAAGTCGTCCGTAGCGGGATGGGCACTCACTTCACGCACCCTGCATTTCATGCTACCGCCGAAGAGCTCGAGGCGTTCCTCGATGCCACCGGCGCGGAGCTGTGGTGCGCGGATGCGCGAGGCGATGAAGTCGGACGTCGGCCACGCCCGGACCGGCTCTCACTGGCCGTGGGAAACGAGGGGAGCGGACTGACTGCTGCCACTCGTGACCGGGCCGATGCACTCGTGTCGCTGCCGATTGCGGCCGACGTCGAATCGCTGAACGTCGCGGTTGCCGCCGGAATTCTCCTCTACACGCTGCGCCACTAGCGCTACCAACCGCCATGCGAGCACTCGTGCTGGCCTACGCCGCGATCGTCGGTGCGTGCGTGGGGTCATTCCTCAATGTCTGCATCACCCGCTGGCCGGAGAACCTCTCGGTCGTGCGGCCGCGCTCGCGCTGCCCGCGGTGTGAAAAGCCGATCGCGTGGTACGACAACTTTCCGGTGGTGAGCTGGCTTGTGCTGCGCGGAAAGTGTCGCGGATGCGGGCTCCCCATCTCGCCACTCTATCCCGCCGTCGAGCTGCTCATCGCGCTCATCTGGCTCGCCTGCGCGTGGCGCTTCGGCGCAACGTTCTTCGCGCTCCGGCTCGCGATCTTCGCCACGCTGCTGGTCGGCGTCGCCGTGACCGACCTCCGCACCTACACGATCCCCGACGGCTTCACGATCACGGGATTTCTTTTCCTGCTGCTGACCGCTTTCGCCGGGTTCGCCTTCGGTGATCAGCGTCCGTTCGCTGGTCCGTTCGACGCGATCCTCGGCGCGTGTGTCGGCGCTGGCGCGATCGCGATCGTCGGTTGGCTGGGAGAAGCTGCGCTGAAGAAGGAAGCAATGGGCTTCGGCGACGTGACGCTGATGGCATTCATCGGCGCGGCGATCGGCCCCGAGCTGGCGTTGCTGACGGTGTTCGTGGGTGCCGCGATCGGCGCGGTCGTGTTCCTCGCCGTCGTGGTACCGGTGACACGGCTGCGCCGGCGTGAGATGCCCCAGGTCCCGTTCGGCGTGTTCCTTGCGCCCGCTGCGCTCGTGACGCTGCTCTACGGCCGGCAGATGGTCGCCGCCTATCTCACCTATCTCGTCGGCACCTGAACACGATGACCCGCTCGCCGCTCCTCCGCCTAACGTTCTGCCTCGTCGCCGTCGCTGGTTGCCGCTCGCGCCCCGAGTCGAGCAGCAGCCCCTACGCCAGCGAGGTCGCCGAGGACATTCCGCGGATCGAGGCGGCGGTGGGGCTCAAGTACAAGACGCAACCGAAGATCGAGGAGCGCAGCAAGGACCAAGTCCGCAAGTTCCTCGAGGACAAGTTCAACGAGGCGCAGCCGGCATCGGAGCTCGCCGGCCAGCAGAGCGCACTCCGCGTCCTCGGGCTCATTCCCGATACGATGCAACTGCGGCCGTTCCTGCTCGACCTGCTCACGGAGCAGATCGTCGGCTATTACGATCCGCGCACCAAGGTGCTCTACGTCGTGAAGGGTGCCGACTCGACGATGGCCGCGATGACGGTCGCCCACGAGCTGGTGCACGCGCTGCAGGACCAGTACGTGAACATCGACTCCATCCAGCACGTCGAGGGGCAGAGCGACCGCACCGCCGCCGCGCAGGCGGCGCTCGAGGGGCAGGCGACGCACGTGCAGCTGCAGGCGGGCGGCCTCGTCTCGCGCACCTCGGGCGCGTGGGAC
>JBJMNK010000083.1:0-19190 GCA_045804265.1 Gemmatimonadaceae bacterium
CACTCATACAAAACACTAAACTCATCAGATATCAGGATCTCTTTCACTCCCCGCACAGGGGTGCTTTTCACCTGTCCCTCACGCTACTCGTCCACTATCGGTCACACGGGAGTCTTTAGCCTTGGAGGGTGGTCCCCCCAGCTTCACGCCCGGCCTCTCGTACCGGGCGTTACTCAGGAACTCCACTACGTCAGCTTCGCCTGTCGCCTACCGGGCTCTCACCGTCTCTGGCCCTCCGTTCCAGGAGAGTTCAGCTAGGGTCAGCCGACGCGTCCGTGGGTCCTACAACCCCGGTCCCACAAGGAGACCGGTTTGGGCTCGAACCCGTTCGCTCGCCGCTACTAGGGTCATCTCGGTTGATTTCTCTTCCTCCCGGTACTGAGATGTTTCAGTTCCCAGGGTTCGCTTCCGTCCGAAGACGGATGACCGCCCTCACGGGCGGCCGGGTTTCCCCATTCGGCCATCCGGGGCTCACTGGATGTGTGCTCCTCCCCCCGGCTTATCGCAGCTTACCACGGCCTTCCTCGCCTCCGTGTGCCCAGGCATCCCCCACATGCCTTCGCTCGCTTGACTCTCAGTAGCAATACTGAGTGATCCTCAGTCAATACAGAGCTACGCGCATCAACGATGCAATCTTTCGTCAAACTCCAACACGCCGCCTAACGGCCTGCATGTCGGACTCGACGAGGATTCACATCCCACGATTCCTCAATCCATCACTTGTCAAACAGCATCATCTTTTGCGTCTTCCAGCCGCTCCGAGCCGCGTTTTCCCGGTCGAAGCGAAGGTCTGAAATGTACCCGATCAACAGGGCAAAATCAAGTCGCCGCACTGCTCCATCCGTACCGCCGGCGCCTCTGAAACTGCCCCTCTGAAGGGGCGGGAAGGATATCCGCGACCGAGCTGGAAAGCAAGCCCTCGCGACGCGCTCCGCGCGACTGCGCTCCACTACTATTGATATCGATGAGCGCTGCCCGTGTCTCGCAAAAAGGCCTTCGCCGAGTGACCGGCGGGCATCCGTGGATCTTCCGAAGCGATGTCGAGCGACGCCCCAGCCGCGAGGCGGGAATCGTCGCGGTCGAAGACTACCGAGGGAAGCCGCTTGGCTGGGCGCTGTGGAGCGCGGCATCGGAAATTTCGCTGCGCATGATCGATCGCGATCCGGGCGCCGTCATAGACTCCACATGGTGGCGTAACGCGATCGCGAAATCGGTGAGTCGACGCGCCGCGCTCGCCGGCGACACGAATGCATATCGGCTCGTCCATGGCGAAGGCGACGGGCTTCCGTCACTCGTCTGCGACCGTTATGATCGCTGGCTCGTCGTCCAGCTGTTGAGCGCAGGGCTCGAGGCTGAGCGATCGTCAGTGATCGCGGCGCTGCAGGAGCTGTGCGAACCCGCCGGCATCCTCGCTCGCAACGATGCGGCCGTTCGCGCGCGCGAACAGCTGGCGCGCGAGACCGTCCTCATCGCCGGCGACGTTCCGCGCGAGATCGAGGTACTCGAAGGCGGAGTACGGTTCATCGCCGCGCCATGGGAGGGACAGAAGACCGGGGCGTTCCTCGACCAGCGGGAGAATCGGGCACTCGTCGGGCGGATCGCGCGCGGCCGCGCCCTCGACTGCTTCAGCTATCATGGTTCGTTCGCGCTGCACCTCGCACGCAACGCGACACGCGTGACCTCGCTCGACATCTCCGCGCCTGCGCTCGAGCGTGGGCAGGAGAATGCGATCCGCAATGGCCTGACGAACATCGACTTCATCGAAGCCGACGCCTTCGACTACCTGAGAAGCGCTGAACGGAGTGGCGAACGATACGACACGATCGTCCTCGATCCACCTGCGTTCGCGAAATCCCGTTCGGCGATCGCCGGAGCGCTCCGCGGCTACAAGGACATAAACCTGCGAGCGATGCGACTGCTGGCGCCGGGTGGCTTGCTGTTCACCGCGAGTTGCAGCTTTCATCTCTCGCGTTCTCTTTTCCACGAGATGCTGGAGTCTGCCGCAGCGGACAGCGGTCGCCGGATCGTCCTTCGCGAGATGCGCGGACAGCCGCTGGATCACCCCGAGCTGCTGACGGTACCCGAGACGGGGTATCTGAAAGGCGCCCTGCTCGAAGCGATGGACTGATGCCTTATACGCGACCTGGCGCGCCGCCCGAACGCCCGACGATCATCGCTGCGCGGCCGCTGGTGATGGCGGGAGGAATGTCGCTCGCCAGCGTCGCCGGCTACGTCAATGCGGTCGCGCTTGGATTCTTCCACGTCCCCGTCAGTCACATGACCGGAGCAGTATCACGGTTAGGCGGTGACCTCGCGAGCACCGACCATCGCGACCTGAAGGTGACCATCGGGATCATCGCCGGCTTTCTCGTCGGCGCAATCCTGTCCGGAACGATCATCGGCGAGACGATGCTGCGGCCGGGGCGTCGGTACGGCGTGGTGCTGATGATCGAGTCTGTGCTCCTCGCGACCGCGACGATCATGCTGATCAGCGGCCTTCCGCTTGGTATCCCGATCGCCGCGATGGCGTGTGGGCTCCAGAACGCGATGGCGAGCAGCTACTATGGGCTGGTCATCCGGACGACGCACGTCACGGGGATCGTCACCGACATCGGTGTCATGCTCGGGCACTGGCTGCGCTACCGCCGGATCGCGGCATGGAAGCTGGCGTTGCTCGCGTCGATTCTGCTCAGCTTTCTCTTCGGCGCGATCGTCGGGTCGGCGGCCACGGACATTCTCGGGATGCGCGCGCTGTTCCCGGCCGCGGTGGCATGCGCGATCGGCGGAGCGTCGTATGGCATCTGGGCGCACGGGCTGAAGAAGCGCATCGACGCAGCTCGTCTCCGGCGCGGACAACAGGCATGAGCCGAGGACGACAGAGCAGACGTCAGGCCTAACGCTTCGGCGGGCGTGCGCGACGGGTGGGCGGTGCCGACGGTCGCTGGCAGCGCGAGCAGAAGCAGGTGGAGCGCCCGGCCTGCACCAGCCGCTCGATGGGGGTGCCGCAGCGGCGACATGGCTCCCCCTCGCGGTCGTAGACCTGGAAGCGGTTTTCGCCTTCCCTGTACCGACGCCCCCCGGCGCGGCCTCGATCGAGCACAGTCCGAATCGCAGCCGCGAGATCCTGCACCTGCGATACATTGAGCGAATTAGCCGGTGCCGCAGGATCGATGCGAGCCTCCCAGAGCGCCTCCGCCGCGTAGATGTTGCCCACCCCGGCGGCCACCCGCTGGTCCAGGAGCGCCGGCTTGACCGGCATGCGACGACGCGCGAGGGCGTCCGCCAACGCGCGATCAAAATCCGGTGACCAGGGATCGGGGCCAAGCTCGCCAAATGGACTCGCGCCCTTCGGCAGCAGCGTGAGCGCCGACAGCGCGCGCGGGTCGACCAGCAGCAGGCGCGTCCCGTCGGCGAACTCGATCGCGGCGCGCGCAGAGCGCGGCAGCTCGTCGTCAACATGATCGAGCGCCCAGTCACCCGCCATCCGGAAATGCACGTGAAGTGACCGTTCGTCGTCAAGCATCAACAGCTGATGCTTCGCCCGGTGCGCGACCTCGGTGATCCGGTGGCCACGCAGCGACAAGAGTGCTCGTCGCGTGATCCGTCGCTCGAGCGACGGATGAAGGAGCCGGACGCGGGCAATGACTTTCCCGACGACAGCTTTGCGGATCCTTCGCGCAGCCCGCTCGACTTCAGGAAGCTCAGGCATCCGCTGACAAAGACCGGGATTGCGCCGCGCAATTGACCGTCACGATACCACCGGGGGATATTGCACGCGTGTCGCTGACCAACAGACCCGACTCCGACAATGGCGAGTCCGCTGGGCGCGGACCGGCAATACGTGCAACGCTGCTTGCGATTCTCGTCGCGAACGGTGCCGTCGTTGCGGTGAAGCTCGCCATAGGGATCCGAACCGGCACGCTGGCAGTTCTTGGCGCTGCACTGGAGTCGGGGTTGGACATGCTCAACAATGTAATGGGCATCCTTCTGGTGACTCTCGCTGCCCAGGCACCGGACGACGACCACCCGTACGGACACGACAAGTTCGAGACGTTGGGCGCGATCGGGATCGTCGGATTTCTCTCGATCACCTGCTTCGAGCTGCTCCGCGAAGGCGTGCAGAAGCTGATCGAGCCGAGCCTGCCGAAGCAACCGACCCGCGCAGAGATCGCGGTACTCGCGACGACGGTACTGCTCAACCTCTTCGTTGTCTGGTACGAACGAAAACGCGGGCGCGAGCTGCAGAGTGCGTTCCTGATGGCGGACGCGGCGCATACAGTGAGCGACGTCTACGTGACCGGGCTGGCGGTCTTGTCGCTCGTGGTAACGCGGCTCGGCTATGCCCGGCTCGACGCCGGGCTCGCCATCATCGTCGCGCTGATCATCGCCTGGACAGGTTACGGAATTCTTCGCGAAACGGTACCAATTCTCGTCGATCAGCGTGGTGTCGATCCGGAAGACCTACGCCAGCGGATCGTCGCGGTCGACGGGGTTCGTGTCGTGCGCGCGGTGCGGTCCCGCCTCACGGCGAGCGGGACCTTGTTCGCCGAGGTGACGATCGGAGTGGATGAAGGAATGTCGGTCGTCAACGCACACCATCTCGCGGACGCGGTCGAGAGTCGGATCGCTGCAGCCTATGGTGTAGCCGAGGTCACGGTGCACGTCGAGCCGGTCTGACTATCTGGAGTAATGCGCAACGCGCGACATAATCGTCGCACCTTGCGCGCGCGCAAAGAGTTCCTACGTTAGAACGAGCACCGGCTGTCCCTCTCTTCGCCCGCAATGTCGCAACGACGACCTCGCTCCCTCAAGCACGAGTACGAGCTCTACGTCGAAGAAGAGATCGAGAACTACAAGGAGTCAGTGCCGCGTCAGGCACTGCTCGCAATCGGCGACGAAGCGGTCGCCGTGCTCGCACTTGATTCGCAGCTCTCGCTCACGGAGATGCTGCTCTGCGAAGAAGTCGATCGGCTGATCTTCCGCCGGCTACGACTCCCAACTTACGAAACATGGAAGCGCCGCCGGTTGAAAGCCGCGGCCGAGCTGCGCCGCCCCGAGCGGTGGGGGCTTACAGCGGATGCCCCCGTCGTGCGCACGGTCGTGCCCAGCGCGGACGGTCCGGTCCTGGTAGCAGGTGCCGGCACTGAGGGATCCGCACTCCTGCTCGCTGCATACGGGCGAGACGTATTGACCATCGGGAAGGAAGAGGACGCGCTGCTGCGAGTACTCAGCGAGGCTGAGGCGGCGGGACTCTCGCAGCGGGTGCGTGCACTGGTCGGGGACCTTGGATCATTCAAGAGCGAAGTCCCGCTTCGTGCTGTCGTGTGCTCACTATCAGCGCTGGCATCCTTGACGAAGAGTGAGCGAGCGCGGGCACTTGCACTCCTGAAGGACGCGACTGCAGACGGAGGAGTTCACGTGGTCGAGGGGGGAGGGCCGATCGGTGGCCGAAGCCGGTCGGTTCTCAACGAACTGGTTGCCAGCTACGCAGGTTGGCGCGTCTCCATTGAAGGCGGCGCCGACTCGGGAACTTTTGTGGCGTACAAGGACGTCGCATAGCAGATCGACACGAGTGCGACGTCGCACACGTCTCGAAATGACACAGTCCGAGTGCTGCAGTTTTTCGCGCGTTTCGTAAGTCGTTGTTTTTCATGCATATGAGCCACCATCACCGGGTGGCTCAACCCCTGCTTATAGAGGGGGCGTCCCCGACCGTTCCGGGGACCCAATGCGTGAGGAACTACTATATGATTAAGAAGCAGGTCGAATCGAGCACGGCAACCGAGCCGCTCGGAATCGTGATCTCTCAGGGTAGTCGGGCCGAGCAGACCCCGCGATTCTGGGCATACGTCTGGGGTCCGGCACCAGAAACAGAAGCTGACGTGGCGCCGCGCGCGGCCTAGAGACCAGCGCGGTACGAGTATCGGGGCGGAGTCACTTCAGGTGACTCCGCCCCGTCGTCGTTCGGGTCTGTGCACCGGGGTAGGTGACTGAATTGTCCAGCCGGGTATGCTGCTTGCTCGCGGAGCCCTCGTGTCCGAAATCGTCGAGAGCAATTGGGAGGGTGAGCGGCGCGCGCTGCTCGGGCGTCGCATCTCCGAGCTTGGGCTTTCGCTGAAGGGAACGCGCCTGGAGGAGCTCGTCGACCGGCTCTATGAGGAGCTGTCGACCAAAGGGCTCCGCTTCATGCCGCCGGTATATCTCAGCGATCAATGGGGCTGTCCAGACGACACGCCGCTGATCGGGATTCCCTTCTACCTCGCCGACCCGCGGCTGGCACGGATCGAAGCTGAAGAGGCGGTCGAAGTCGAGAGCGAGACCGACATCATGCGCTACCTGAGGCATGAAGCGGGGCACGCGTTCAACTACGCGTATCGGCTGTACGATCGCGCTGATTGGCGGCAGCTCTTCGGTCCGTACTCCAGACCATATCGCGAGCGATATCGCGCGGATCCATTTTCGCGCGCATACGTTCGACACATCCTCGGCTGGTACGCACAGAAGCATCCGGACGAAGATTTCGCCGAAACGTTCGCGGTGTGGCTGACGCCTGGCCTCGACTGGCGTCGCGAATACGCAGGCTGGGGCGCGCTCGAGAAGCTCGAATATGTCGAGCGCGTCATGCGCGAAGTTGGCGAGGAGAGCCCGGAGACTCCGGTGGTCACTCCCGACGACCTGCCGGTCGAAGCGATGAACTACACGGTCGAGGAACACTACCGCGGCGGTGAGCCGGCGATCGCAACGCTCGACGATCGACACTTCGACGGCGACCTGCGAACGATCTTCGCGTCATCAGACGTCGCGCCGGCTGGTGAGGGCGCGGCCGCGTTCCTTCAGCGCCATCGACGTGAGATCGTTTCGCGCATCGCCTACTGGACCGGCGAGGGAACGGTCGCCGTCAGGCAGTTCGTCGACCTGCTCGCGGAGCGCAGCTCGAAACTCGATCTCCGCGTGCGCGGTCTCGAAGCGTCGACGTTGATCGAACTGACCGCCTTCGGGACGGCCGTGATGATGAACTTTCGCTACACGAACGCGCTGGATGGCGTCTCGAGAGAAGGCACAAAATGAAGATCGGGTTGCTGCACACGACCGACGCAGCAGGGCCGCCGGAAGACCCGGTGCTCGGGCAGCTCGAGGAGGCGCTGCATGCGCATGGCAATGAGACGTTCCGGGCCGTCGTGTCGGACGAGATCGAGCCACTGATCGCGCAGCTTCGGCGCGAGGCGCCCGACCTCGTGTTCAACATGGCGGAAGCTTTCGCGGGGAAAAGCGCACTCGAGTCGAACGTTGCCGCGCTGCTCAACCTCCTCGGCCTTCGATACACCGGTTCGAGTCCATCATCGCTGATGATCGCCGGCGACAAGGCTCTCACCAAGAAGATCCTCAGCTTCCACCAGATCAAGACTCCCCAATTCGCCACGGTCTTTCGCGGCGCGCTCGACTCGGTCGGCAACCTCTCGTTCCCGGTGATCGTGAAGCCACCACAGGAGGATGCATCGCTGGGGATCACATCGAAATCCGTGGTGCACGACATCAAGGAGCTATTCGAGGCGATGGACGGTCTTCAGAAGGAATTCAAGTCGCCGGTGCTCGTGGAGCAGTTCGTGGACGGACGCGAGTTTTATGTCGGCGTGCTGGGAAACGAGAGTGCCACGGCGCTGCCGGTGATCGAACTCGATTTCACGAAATTTCCGGCGGACAAGCCGAGGATCGCGAGCTATGCCGCGAAGTGGGGAGAGGACGGTGAGGGGAGTGGGGCCGAATACGCCGGGACCGAGTCGATCTTTCCAACAGGCGTCGCGCCGGAGCTCCTCGAACGAATGCAGCGCGTGGCGGTGGATGCGTTCGATGCGCTCCGGCTCCGCGATTACGCGCGTATCGATCTGCGAGTGACCGCGGAGGGCGAGATCTTCGTCATCGAGGTGAATCCTAACTGCTACCTGGAGAAGTCAGGCGAGTTCGCGCGGGCCGCGGAGCGGAGCGGGCTGGCGTATCCAGCGCTGATCGATCGGATCACCGAGCTGGCGAGCGCACGATATTCCCGTTAGGCTGACGGCTCGGTGCTCACCTGCGGTGAGCACGAGTTCCATAGAAAACAAGAAAGCCGGCGATTCGCCGGCTCGGTGCTCACCTGTGGTGAGCACGAGTTCCATAGAAAACAAGAAAGCCGGCGGTTCGCCGGCTCGGTGCTCACCTGTGGTGAGCACGAGTTCCATAGAAAACAAGAAAGCCGGCGAATCGCCGGCTTTCTTGTTTGCCACGGGTGAGCGTTAGCGCGCGGTGCGCTTGCGGCCCGACTTCTTCGCGCCCTTACGCGCGCCCTTCTTCGCGCCACGCTTCGCGCCCTTGCGCGCGCCCTTCTTCGCGGTCGACTTCCGACCACCCTTCTTGGCGCTCTTGCGCCCACCCTTCTTTGCGGCCATGGTGCTTTCTCCAGTTCTGGAGTGTTGGCTCTCACCGTCCCCCGGTGGACCGGTGAGGTCGGCGTCGACGCGCTAGCGTCTTCGCCTTGCGCGCGATCCTGGCAAGATCGGCGCATCCTGCCGCGAAGCAACACAGCCCTCGCGATCTGCTCTTCGTTCGCGCATCGCCCCGGGAGCGCCGCTCGTTGCGACGAGCTTTTCACTCCCACCAACACTGCGCGAACTGGTCTTCATCATCGGCTGTCGGCACTTCTTCGAACCGCGTGCACCATTGCATCCGGCGCACGATTCGTGTATTCGACGATCGATCGTTGAAAGTGTTACGCGAATCGATACGCATGTGACGCGCGATTCGCAAGCAGGTCACGACTTCGCGCGAATATAGGAATCGTATATTCGGCACGCAATAGCGATGCCGACCAACATGCGAATGTTCGTCAGCTCGCGCACAGGCAGTGCATTCGTCGCAGTCGGTATGAAACGGGAGCATCACTCGCAAGCATCATGACTGGATCTCAGCTCGCGAGGAGAACGCGCTCGAACGTGAGGCATGAACGATCGCCGCGTCCAACAGTTGTGCATTGCCACTCCCGGGGCGGCGCCACGTCGAGGTGTGGTGCGCAGCATCTCCCGACGGAGCAACGCTCGGTTCGATCGACATCCGGCGAGCGGGATGACCGGCGCGACGCTGGAGGTCGACGACGAAGAATTCGCCGGGCTGATCTTATCGCGCAGGCGCGAGGCTTCCATCGCTCCGGGTCGCGTGTCACCTTTCAGGCCGTTGTCAGCGCGTGATCGCGCGCTTCCCTCCTGCTATCACATTGAACGCGGACGTACATAGTGAAAGCGCTCGTGAAGGAGTCCCGGAGTCCCGGCTTCGTGCTCAAGGACGTACCAGTTCCGAGGATCCGGGACGACGAGGTCCTGATTCGAGTGCGACGCGCCGGCGTCTGTGGTACCGACGTGCACATCTACGAATGGGATGACTGGGCGAAAGGGCGATGCAAGCCACCGTTCGTCGTCGGGCACGAGTTCGCCGGAGAAGTGACCGAGGTGGGCAAGCTCGTCACCGATGTGCGCGAAGGCGACCGGGTCACGGCGGAAGGCCACATCGTCGACGGCCGATGCCCGCTCTGCCGCACAGGAAACGCGCACGTCTGCCCGTACACGAAGATCATCGGCGTGGACCGCGATGGATGCTTCGCCGAGTACATCGCGATGCCGGCGACGAACGTGTGGCACCTCGACGACAATATTTCATTCGACATCGGCGGGATCCACGACCCGATGGGAAACGCATTTCACACCGCCCTAACGGCGCCGATCCCGGGCAGTACCGTGCTGGTGACAGGGTGCGGACCGATCGGGATCTTCGCGGTGGGCATCTGCCGAGCCGCAGGAGCGTCGCGGATCATCGCGACGGACGTGAACGAGAAGCGGCTGGCGCTTGCGCGAACGATGGGCGCGAACGACGCCGTGCACCCCGATGACGCCGAGCGGGTGGTGAAGGCGGCGACAACCGGCCTGGGGGTGGACGTCGTGCTGGAGATGTCGGGGGTTCCGAGCGCGGTGCACCAGGCGTTCGCGCTCGTGCGCGTTGGCGGCCGCGTGCAGATGCTCGGAATTCCGGCGAAGCCGATGGATGTCAATCTCGCGACCGAGATCATCTTCAAGGGGATCACGATCTACGGCGTCGTTGGCCGCAAGATGTACGACACCTGGATTCAGATGACACAGTTCCTCCGGTCCGGTCAATTCGATCCGACACCGGTGATCACTCACCGCTTTCCCCTCGAGCGGTTCGATGACGCGATCGCGGCGATCAAGGGCGGTGAGGCGGGCAAGGTGATCTTCGAGGTAGCCTGATGAAACTCGAGCCGGATCATGACGATGTGCACGCCGCGGCGAAGAGCGGCGACACCGACGAAGTCGCGGCACTGCTCTCGATGGACAACCGCCTGACGCGGACGTTCGACGCCGACGGCTGGAGCCCGCTCCATCTTGCCGCGCACTATGGCCACCCGGAGATCGTGACGCTGCTGCTGCACAACAATGCGCCGGTCGACCTGCGGTCGACGAACCAGATGGCGAACACCTCACTGCACGCCGCACTGGCGGGGCGGCGGGCAGCCGACGTCGCGAAGATCCTGCTCGATGCCGGCGCGGACGTCAACGCCACGCAGCACGGCGGATGGACGGCACTCCATGCCGCGGCGGCAAACGGCGACCGTCGCGTCGTCGAGCTGCTGCTCTCGCGCGGCGCGAATGCAGCCGCCGCGAACGACGCTGGCGCGACGCCCGCGGCGATCGCGCGTGAGCGCGGGCATCCGGAGATTGCCGATGTTCTCGATCGTCGCGCCCGGGCGTGACCACCTTCTCTTCCCCAGCACCACACGGTTGCACGTGAGCCTCAACTCCGCATTCAACGCCGACCTCATCGCGAGGATCGATCAGCTCAAGGCCGATCGCGTCTACAAGCGGCTCAACTACATCTCCTCACCGCAAGGCGCGTGGGTCGAGATGGAGGGTCGCGGGAAGACTCTCATACTCTCGTCGAACAACTACCTCGGGCTCAGCGCCGAGCCCAGTGTCGTCGAGGCCGGAATCACGGGGCTGAAGAATTATGGAGCGGGAACGGGGAGCGTGCGGTTCATCTGCGGCACGTTCACGGTGCACCGGCAGCTCGAGGAGGCGCTGGCGCGCTTCGTCGGCACGCCCGCATCGATGTCGTACGTGTCGGCGTGGAACGCGAACGAGGGGCTGACGGCGACGGTAGTCGAAGACGGTGATTTCGTCGTATCGGACGCGTTGAACCACGCCTCGATCATCGACTCGATCCGGCTGGCGAAGGCGATCACCAAGTGCACGACCGGTGTCTACAAGCACGGCGATCTGGACGACCTCGTCGAGAAGCTGAAGGCCAACAAGTCGGCGAAGCGCCGAATGATCTGGACGGACGGCGTCTTCTCGATGGAAGGCTCGATCGCGAAGCTGCCCGAGATCCTGCAGATCGCGCGCGACCACGACGCGATCGTCGTCATGGACGACTCGCACGCGACCGGGGTGCTGGGCAAGAGCGGACGCGGAACCGCCGAGCACTTCGGGGTGGTTGGGGAGGTGGACGTCATAACGTCCACGCTCGGCAAGGCGTTAGGCGGTGCGGCAGGCGGCTTCGTCGCCGGGCCGGCGGCGCTGTGCGACCTGCTGACGCAGCGCTCGCGTCCACAGCTGTTCTCGAACGCGCTGCCGCCGACGGTCGCGGCGAGCGCGCTGGCGTCGGTGGAGTTCATCGAGCAGCATCCGGAGCGGGTGCGAAAGCTGAAGGAGAACGCGAACTACTTTCGCGCCGCGATCACGGAGGCGGGGTTCAAGCCGCTGGCCGGCGAGACGCCGATCGTGCCGATCATCATCGGTGAGACTGCCGATGCCATCAGGATGAGCGACCTGATGCTGGATGAAGGCGTGTTCGTGACCGGGTTCGGATTTCCGGTGGTACCGCAGGGGCAGGCGCGGGTGCGGTGCCAGGTCAGCGCGGCGCACACGCGCGACGACCTAGACCTGGCGGTGCGGTCGTTCGTGAAGGTGGGAAAGAAGGTGGGTGTACTGCGTTAGGCGGAGTCCTGCGGGCCTTGACTGGCAATGACAGTGCGATCAGAGATGATGAGGCTCCGATGGAGAGATGAGAGAGGAGAGACGAAATACGATTGAGGTTACCGGCACACCCGCGGTCGCCGTTGCGCCCAGTTGGTTCACTCTTCTCTCATCTCTGGATCGCGGTCTCTCTTATTTCTCATCGCCATGATGAAGCTGACTCGGCGCGCGAGACTCCGCTCATCTCTCTTCGCCGTGTTGAAGCTCATGAGGGGATGAGAGAAGTCGGACATCGATTATGATCCTGCGCCAGCTCTCGGTGTCTTCGGAATTGATCTTGGCGACGGTCGCCTGGCAGCGGCCGCCGGCGAGGAGCCAAGGGACGAGCCAGAGGTTCACGTCGGGGGCGAGGTGACCGAGTACGTCGCCGCCTCGGGCGTGAACCCAGACCGATGGCTCGTCGACGCCCGGCGGATCGGGAATGAGGAGCAGCGCATCACCCGGTCGCAGGCGGCGGGCGATCTCGCTGCGCTTTCCGAAGATCGTTCCGCGAACGGCGGTGCTGAATTGCTCGGCGCGGGGCGCCGGACCTGTGTTCATCATTCTCCTCCCGCCGCGCCGCTCGGCGCGAGCAACAACTGCAAAATACTCGGGCGGTGCGCTCTTCGCCGCCGACACTCGGCCCGCGCCACCTCCCATTACATGAATCGCATTCCTCTCGCGCTTGCCGCAACGCTCCTCGGATGGTCAGTGACGCTCCAGGCACAGCAGACGAACGTGCCGACGCCGAAGGCCGTGACGAAGATCGACGTCGGTGCTGACCGGACGCTGGCGGACTGGCAGCAGATCACCAGCTACTTCGCGGCACTGGCGTCATCGTCAAGGGCGGTGCGCGTCGATACGCTGGGGCCGACGACGGAACGACGCCCGTTCATCGTCGCAACGATCTCGACACCGGAGAACATCGCGCGGCTGGGCGAGATCAGGACGGTGCAGGCGATGCTGGCCGACCCGCGAAAGCTGGACAAGGCGAAGGAGGCGGCCGCGATCGCAAGCCAGCCGGCGGTGATCGTGATCTCCTGCAACATTCACGCGACCGAGATCGCCTCGTCGCAGATGTCAATGGAACTGGCGTACCGCCTGGCAACGAACGACACGCTGCAGCGGGCGCTGCGCGATGTGGTGGTGCTGCTGATCCCGTCGATGAACCCGGACGGGGAGCAACTGGTGACCGAGTGGTACCGCGGAAGCATCGGGACCAAGTGGGAGGGCGGTCCGCTCCCGTGGCTCTACCATCATTACGTCGGACACGACAACAATCGTGACTGGTACATGATCACGCAGGACGAGACGCGGCTCGTGTCGCGGATGCTCTATCAGTCATGGTTTCCCGAGATCTTCTACGACGTGCACCAGCAGGGGTCGTTCGGGATGCGCATCACGGTCCCGCCGCACGTCGACCCGATCGATCCATTCGTCGACCCGTTGATCGTGCGCGGCATCAACCAGATCGGCGCGAAGATGTCGTGGGAGCTCGAGTCGCACGACAAGTCCGGTGTCGGCGATGGAGCGACATACGACCTCTGGTGGCACGGCGGCGCGCGATCGGCGCCGACGAGGCACAACATGATCGGGCTGCTCACCGAGGCAGCGAGCGTGAAGATCGCCACGCCGATCACGCTCCAAGCGAGCGAGCTCGCGGGCCACGAGCGCGGGCTGCCGAGATACGAGCGCCGAGTGAACTTTCCGAACCCATGGCCCGGTGGTGTCTGGCGGCAGCGCGACATCATGGACTACGAGCTGATCGCGGCTGAAGCGCTGGTGCACCTCGCCGCGGATCAGCGGGCGGAGTACGTGCGCAACTTCGTCGCCCTCGGCCGTAAAGCAGTCAGCGCTGGTGCGCGGGGCGATCCGTACGGGTATCGCGTGAGCGCGGGCCGTGATCCGGAAGCATCACGCCGCCTGCTCGAGGCGTTGCGTTATGGAGGGATCGAGATGGGCACCATCGCCGGAAGCAGCGATGTGTTCATCCCGCTGGCGCAGCCGTATCGCGCGCACGTGATGGACCTGTTCGAGATCCAGCACTTTCCGAAGATGGAGCGGTATCCTGGCGGGCCGGTCGAGAAGCCATACGACGTCGCGGGGTGGACGCTGCCGCTGCAGATGGGGGTGGCGGTGAGCCGAGTCGATAGCGCGATGACAGCGCCACTGTCAGCGATCACCGCGATGGCGCCCGATTTCCCAGTCGCCGCGTGCGTGAGACCGGGAAGCGGGCGTTACGCATCACTCCCGGCGTCGGACACACGGAGCTACGGGCTGATCGCGGGCGCGCTCACGGCGGGACGCGCGGTGCGAATCGCCGGGAGCGGGGGAGATACGCGCTTCGTGACCGAGCTTGCACCGGGGGCGGTGACGAGTGGATGCGCGCCGACGCGCACACCATCGTTGCCGCCCGGTGCGACGATGCGGCGCATGCCAAGAATTGCGCTCTACAAGCCGTGGACGGGCAACATTGACGAAGGGTGGACGCGTTTCATCCTCGAGAAGGAGCACATCCCCTTCGCCGCGCTGACTGACTCGGTGGTCCGTGCCGGCAAGCTGCGTGACCTGTACGACGTCATCCTCGTCCCTGACATGAGCTTCCGCGAGATCCACGACGGCATGTCGGCGTCGCAGGTACCCCCGCGTTATGCGGGTGGTCTCGGCGATGATGGAGTCGCGGCGCTCGACAAGTTCGCGCGTGCTGGCGGGACGCTGGTCCTGCTCGACCGGGCGAGTGAGCTGGCGACATCGGCGATGGGCGTTGCAGTCAAGCGCATCACGGTGCCGAGACAGGACGACGAAGGTGCTGGTGCGGGCGCATCGCTGTACGCACCGGGATCGATACTGCGAGTGCTGGTCGATGGGACGCAATACGTGGCGCGCGGGATGAGCGACACGGCGGCGGTGTACTTCACGAACTCGGTGACGTTCGAGGTTCCGAACGGGTCAGCGGCGCAGGTGATCGCGCGCTATCCGGAACGAGAGTCGGACATCCTGTTGAGCGGATACCTGCAGGGCGGCAGCGCGATCGCCGGGAAGGCAGCGGCAGTCGAGGTGCCGGTGGGAAGCGGACGAGTGGTCATGTTCGGCTTCCGGGTGCAGTACCGCGGGCAGTCGTACGGAACGTTCAAGATGCTGTTCAACGCGTTGATCGGCGAGGGAGACTCGGCGATGCGGCGCTGAAATTTCCCCGGCAGGTGGCGCACGTCATCCGCGGGGGTGTCGACCTGAACCCAATCGCGAGGCACTCCGTTATGCGCTCCATTCGTCGCCTGCTCTTCGGGCTCGTCCTGCTCGCCGTCGCGCCACGTGTCGGCGCGGCGCAGGAGGGGCGCCTGTTCAAGGATTCGTGGTTCTTCGGCGCGAAAGCCGGGAACATGACCTACTGGACGACCACGACGTCGCACGGCCAGGCACCGATCCTCGGCGGTGAAACGCTGATCACGCGGAGCCGCGGCGGCCTGTACCTGTCGCTCGACCAGGCGTTCTTCACCGGGACGACGATCCTGAACGACGAAGTCGGCTCGCACGTGCTGGACATCAAGGACAATCGCCGTGTCGAAGCGGTGGCGATGATCTTCCCGAAGGCGTTCGGGTGGATCCGCCCCTACGGCGGGCTCGGGTTCGCGTTCAACTTCATCCAGAGCGCGACGCCGCGGACGCCGGTCGGTGCCTCGACGCTGGCGGTGATCGAAGAGCAGAAGACCCGTTCGGCGCCGTTGGTAATGGTCGGGGCGCAGCTCCAGCTGCTGCGGTTCTCGGTGTTCGGCCAGGGCAGCTACATGCCGGCGCAGGCGGACTTCCTGCTCAACAACAACGAGACCTACTTCCTCGAAGCGGGGATCCGCTACAACATCGGTTCGTCGATCGAGAAGCTCGGACGCTAGGCCTAACGTCCGGCCACCGAGCCCGGCGAGAGGGATGCAGGGCAGCGGCGGGGTGTGCGGACGGCCTTCGAGCCGGGCATGCCCCGCCGTTTGTCTTCAGCGGTCGAGCATCAACGGTCGAGCGCGCGAAGTGCCGGCGGCCAGCCCGTGCGTGGAAAGGTGCGCGGGGTCTTCGACACGAACGGATCGTCGCGCACGAAGTAGCGCAGCGGCCACTCGGCCGCCTTGGTGATGCCGATGCGCGGCGTGACGACGACGTCGCGGTCGGCAACGACCTCGCTCGCGAGGATGCGCAATGGCGGCTGGTCGAGCGGGCGGCCGTTATGATCACCCGTGATTCCCAGCGCGAGGCAGAGCTTTCCCGGGCCGTTAGTCAGGTCGAAGCGGGAACGCGTGCGCGAACGCCGCTGCTGCATGAGCGGCTCACCCTCGAGGGGTGAGACCGCGCGAACGAGCACCGCGCTGCCATGCCCCTCCTCGCGAGTGACGGCATTGAAGCACCAATACATGCCGTAGATCAGGTAGACATACGCGATGCCGGGCGGGCCGAAGAGGTATCTCGTCCGCGCGGTCAGCCCCGCGGCAGCGTGACAGGCGGGATCATCGGGACCGATATAGGCCTCGGTCTCGACGATCCGCGCACTCGTCACCCCTTCATCCGACCGGCACTCGATCACCGCGCCGAGCAGGTCACGCGCGACGACGGATGTATCGCGATCGTAGAACGCGGGGGGGAAAGGAGTGCCGCGCGGCGTCCGGGGGACGGAGCGCCGCGCCGAAGGCGCGGCGCTCCGACTCACTCGGCTGCTTTCCTGGCGGTGCGCTTCGCGCCGGTCTTCTTTGCTCCGCCACGTGCGGTCTTCTTCGCGACCGGCGCGGTGGTGCCTTCCCCATCGCCGTTGCCGTTCGTCGACGCCGCCGCAGCGGGTGCCTTACGGGCGCCGCGCTTGGCGCCCGAACGAGCGCGCGGCGCGGGGGCTTCCGACACTTCGGGCATCGAGGCCGGCGGCTCGGGTTCGACCGCGGACTCGGCGGGAACGTCAGGCATGATCGTGGCTGGGTCTTCGATCACGCCGACCGCGAATAGATCGGGCGGCGGTCCGGCGATGCCGGCTCGGCCACGCACGCCACGTCCAGTCGCGCCACGCGGGCCCATGCCGCGACGAGCGGCAGCGGCAGTCGAGAGTGCGCCGCCAGTCGTCGCCGGTGTAGCCGCCGACTCGGCGCGCACCAGCTGTTCGCGGACCGATGGCGCGGCGACGGCGCGAGCGACTTCAAAGTCATCACCGCGACGGCGGAGATCGATCATGTCGGCGTCGTGCGCATCGCGGAGGATTCGAGTGAACATCCGCTCGCCGAGGCTCTCGCTGTCGCGAGCGAGCAGCTCACGTGCGCGCACGCGGACATCGCTGGCGCGGACCGCATCGTCTTCATTTGTGGTGAGCGACTCGACCGCCTGCCTGACGAGCTGGAAGGCCTCGTCGCGCGTCAGGCGCTCGCCGCTCTCGCCGATGACGTCGGGAGTGATGATGCGCGCGACGGCGGCGGCACGCGGTGCGTGCTCGGTGCGCGGACGCTCGTCGCGCGCAACCGGGTCGGCGGCTGTTGCGTCGCGATCGGGCGAGACGAAATCGACCGGCGTGATGTCAGCCGCTTCGCGGTCAACCTGCGCGGCGACGTCAGCGCCTGGGCGCTCATCGCGTCCCTCGCGAGCGCGTCCACCGCGGCCGCGACGGCCACGGCGCGGACGGCCGGCGCGCTCCTCGTCGCCGTCGGCGGCGACAGCGGGCGGCACGACAGCATCGCTCTGCGCTGCCGGCGCGGAGCGGCCATGGCCCCTGGCGGCGCCACGGCCCCCGGATGCCGGAGCCGCAGCGCGCGAGGAGACGGCGGGCGACACTTCGAGCTGCCCGTTCTCGAGGCGCGAGACGACGAGCAGTCCCTTCTGCGCCGCTTCCATCGTGAACTTCGAGAACTTGGAGAACCCGAGCTCGCCCTCGTCGAAGTTCGCGTCGATCTCCTGCATCACCTGCTTGAGGCGATCGGAGCGCATGACATCGCCGTTGCGCTGCATGCGGCTGATCGCTTCGGTGACGAGCTCCCACGGATCCTTCGAAACCACTTCTTCCTCGTTGGTCTTCACGAGGCCGGCGAGGGCGTTGTAGCTGTAGTACTCGTCGCAGTTCATGACGAGCAGGTCGCTCGACGACTCGCGGATGCCGACGCCGATGACGTACTTCCCGTACTCCTTGAGCTTGAGCACGAGGCTCGAGAAGTCGGAGTCGCCGGAGAGGAGGATGTACGTCCCGATCTCGGGGCGGGTAAAGACGAGCTCCATCGCGTCGACGGCGAGGCGGATGTCGGTCGCGTTCTTCTTCGACGACCCGTAGGCGGGCGCGAAGATCATGTCGATCGACGACTCGGTGAGCGGCACGATGTACTGAGGGTAGCGGCGCCAGTCGGCGTAGGCGCGCTGGACGGCGACCTTGCCCTTGATGATGTCGCTGCCGAGGAGGTTGCGGAGCTCGTTGCCCAGGTCGGAGCGAATCCCCATCGTGACGTTGTCGAAGTCGATGAGGAGCGCAGCGTTAGGCGCGTGGAACTGCGGCGCGTAGCCGCCATAGGACGGGATGACGGCCTGCGACTGCGGGGTGGCGTGAGCCTGTGGTCCGCGGTGCATCGGGGCGACAGCGGGTCGCTTGGCTGCTGATGGTCGGGACGGGTGACGCGAATTCATTGGGATGTCTCAAGTCTGAGGTCCGCGGCATCGAGCGCGATCATGCGCTCGAGCTCACGGCGTTTGACCTTTCCGGTCCCGGTCATCGGAAAGGCGTCCAGGAAGCGCACAAGATCTGGGACCTTGTAGTCGGCCATCGTGTCGCGGGCGAACTCCTTGAGCTCATTCCCGGTGATGACGGCTCCCTCGACGGCAACGATGCAGGCGCAGACCAGCTCCCCGAGCACTTCGTGCGGGATGCCGATCACACTGACGTCGTCGACGGCGGGGTGAGCACGCAGCTGGTCCTCGACCTCGCGCGGATAGATCTGATACCCGCCGCGAATGATCGTGTCCTTGCTACGTCCCACGACGCGCAGGTATCCCTCATCGTCGATGATTCCGAGATCACCGGTGAGGAAGAAACCTTCAGGCGTGAAAGACCGGGCGGTCTCGCCTGGCATGCGGGCGTAGCCCTGCATGACGTTGTAGCCCCGCACCGCGATCTCACCGACCGCTTCGGGACCGTGC
>JBJMNK010000084.1:0-28518 GCA_045804265.1 Gemmatimonadaceae bacterium
ACCCGGGTTCGCGATCGACGAGCCGGCCGAGACACTGGGCGAGCATCTCGTGCTGCCGCCGTGGCTCGAGTCGCGGCGCCGCGAGATCGAGGCCGCGCTGCCGCCGCTCAAGTCGCCGCGCGTTCTGGCGCAGCGTTAGGCAGCGGTGCCTAACGCTGACCGGAGCGCGGCCGGGGACGAGCTTCGCCGGCCGCGCTTTTTCGTTTCGTAAGTCGTTGCCCGTCAAGGCGATAGCAATTGCCGTCGGAGTTGATTTCCGCCTGCCGAGCCGTTACATTTGGTAAGTTACCCCCCAGGTGTTTTCGGCGTTTCTTCGGACAGCGTGGACATGGCTAAATCGGCGGACGATAACGAGAAAAAGTCGGCGTACGGCGCCGAGCAGATTCAGGTACTGAAGGGGCTCGAGGCAGTGCGGAAGCGTCCCGGGATGTACATCGGCTCGACGTCCGAGCGCGGCCTGCACCACCTCGTTTACGAGGTCGTCGACAACTCGATCGACGAAGCGCTCGCCGGCCATGCCGATCGCGTCTCGGTGATCATCCATCAGGACAACTCGATCACCGTCGAGGACAACGGCCGCGGCATCCCGGTGGACATCCACCCGGTCGAGAAGATGCCGGGCGTCGAGCTGGCGATGACGGTGCTCCATGCCGGCGGCAAGTTCGACAAGAACAGCTACAAGGTCTCCGGTGGCCTGCACGGCGTCGGCGTGTCCGTCGTCAACGCACTCTCCGAGCAGCTCAAAGTCTGGGTCAAGCGCGGCGGCCAGGAATACTTCATGGACTTCGCGCGCGGCGACACGCGCACGAAGCTGAAGATGCTGGGCAAGGTCGGTGCGCGCGAGACAGGGACCAAGGTCTGGTTCAAGCCGGATGCGGCGATCTTCACGGTGCTCGTCTACCAGTACTCGATCCTGCAGTCGCGACTGCGCGAGCTGTCGTTCCTGAACAAGGGCGTGACCATCACGCTCAAGGACGAGCGCCCGGGCGAAGAAAAGGAAGAGACGTTCCACGCCAAGGGCGGACTGCGCGAGATGGTGCAGCACCTGAACGCGAGCAGGAAGGTGCTGCACAACGACGTCATCTATCTCGAGACCGAGCGTGACGACATCGGGATCGAGCTGGCGATGCAGTACAACGACGGCTACAACGAGAACGTCTTCTCCTTCGTCAACAACATCAACACGCATGAAGGCGGGACGCACCTCACCGGCTTCAAGAGCGCGCTGACGCGCGTGATCAACCAGTACATCCAGAAGTCGAGCCTCGCCAAGAAGGACAAGGAGACGACGCTCACCGGCGACGACGTGCGCGAGGGGCTCACGGCCGTCCTCTCGGTGAAGGTGCGCGAGCCGCAGTTCGAGGGACAGACCAAGACGAAGCTCGGCAACTCCGAGGCGGAGAGCGCGGTGAAGTCGGTCGTGAACGAGCTGCTCGCCGCATTCCTCGAGGAGCATCCGCGGGTCTCGAACGCGATCATCGACAAGGCGATGAGCGCGGCGCGCGCGCGTGAGGCGGCGCGCAAGGCGCGCGACCTGACGCGCAAGAAGTCCGCGCTCGACATCGGCAACCTGCCGGGCAAGCTCGCCGACTGCTCGCTCTCCGATCCGACACTCTGCGAGATCTATCTCGTCGAGGGCGACTCGGCCGGTGGCTCGGCGAAGCAGGGACGCGATCGCTCCTTCCAGGCGATCCTGCCGCTCCGCGGCAAGATCATCAACGTCGAGAAGGCACGCATCGACAAGGTGCTGTCGAACGAGGAGATCCGGACGATCATCACCGCGATCGGATCGGGGATCAAGGACGAGTTCAAGCTCGACTCGGCGCGCTACCACAAGATCATCATCATGACCGACGCGGACGTCGACGGCGCGCACATCCGCACGCTCCTGCTGACGTTCTTCTTCCGCCAGATGCCCGAGCTGATCGATGCCGGCTTCGTCTACATCGCGCAGCCGCCGCTCTTCCGCGTGGCCAAGGGGAAGGAGGAGTACTACGCCTACGACCTGTCCGAGCGCGACGAGTACGCGAAACGGTTAGGCGGGGGCAACGGAAACGGCGACGGCAAGGGAATCAACATCCAGCGCTACAAGGGACTGGGCGAGATGAACCCCGACCAGCTCTGGCGCACGACGATGGATCCGGAGCACCGCACGCTCCTCAAGGTGGGGATGGAGGACGCGGTGCACGCCGACGAGATCTTCCAGAAGCTGATGGGCGACGAAGTCGAGCCGAGGCGCGTGTTCATCGAGGAGAACGCGAAGTTCGCGAGCAACATTGACGCGTAACGACTAGCTGCGCCGTGTCGGCTATGACGCGGCGACGAGAGATGAGCGATACTGCGGTTGAGAGATGAGAAACGAGAGAGGGGCGGCTGCCGTTAGGCAATCGCCCCTCTCTGCATGTCCAGCGCACGTGATCGTGCGGGCGCAGGGCCGTCAGTGCGCCGCGGCGACTGGCGGTGCGAGCGGGGCGCTCGGGAGCGACGGAGCGCCGGGCTGGTTCATGCTCCACCAGCGTGCCGCGTCCTCGTCGCCCCAGGGGCGCACGTCCACCGCGCTGAGCGACCGTGCGAGCTCCGCGGCGCTCTGCGGCCGGTCGGCCGGCGCCTTCGCGAGGCAGCGCAGCACGAGCTCCTCGAGCGCCGGGGGAATGAAGTTGTCGGTCCGTTCCGACGGCGGTGTCGGCGGTGTCTGCAGATGGCGCGCGACCATCTGGATCGCGGTGCTCGCATCGAACACCAGCTGCGTCGTGAGGAGGAAGTAGGCGACGCAGCCTAACGCGTAGATGTCGGCGCGGCCGTCCACCGCCTCGCCGAGCGCCATCTCGGGGGCCATGTAGGCGGGCGTGCCCGGCGTCTGCCCGGCGACCGTGGCCAGCGAATGGCCGGCGTTCTTCGCGCTGAACGGCTTGACCAGCCCGAAGTCGAGGACCTTCACGAAGTCGCGCTGCAATCCGAGGCGACCGACGTGGATGTTGGCCGGCTTGATGTCGCGGTGGACGAGCCCGGCGCGGTGCGCTTCCTCGAGTGACTCGCACACCTGGCAGAGGATGCGGATCGCCCGTCCCGCGGGGAGTGGCCCATGCTGCACCACGAGCGACTCGAGATCCATCCCATCGAGCAGCTCCATCACGAAGTAGAGCGTCCCGTCGGCGGTGATGCCGAAGTCGTACACCTCGACCGTGTGTGGCGAGCGGAGATTCGCTGCCGCTTCCGCCTCACGATAGAATCGCTTCACCGCGAGACGCGCTGCCTCGTCGTCACCACCGCCGATCGCTTCCGGCCGAATGAGCTTGATCGCCGCCGGGCGCGCGAGCATGCGGTGGGTGGCGCGATACACCTCGCCCATCCCGCCGCGCCCGAGGAGCTCCATCAGCTGATAGCTGCCCATCTCGCGCGCCTTGCCCACCTGTCGGCCGAGCCGCGTGAGCACGCGCGTGATCACGACCGCGACGCCGACAAGCAGAAAGTCGGGATAGTGCATCAGAACCACTTGCCACGACGATCCGCTCCAGACGCCGCGCGAGCGGCCGATCAGCATCCCCACCGGGTTCATCGCGGCGGCGATCACTCCCGCGACGATCATCTTCGGCGTCGAGACGGGGAGCAGCGCGGCGAACATGAGAAGAAGGACTCCGGCCCAGGAGATCTGGGGGATGATCAGGTAATTGTCCGGCGCGACTTCCCAGTGGAACATCAGCCCCAGCGCCAGCGCCATGCTGACCATGTAGCCGAGTCCGAGATCGAGGATGAACTGCGGACCACGCCGGTTGTGGCGCGAATAGACGAAGAGGGCGATCGACACGATGACGCTGCCAGTGGCGATGCCATCGGTGCCGCCGAACCTCAACCAGCCTTCGTTCGCCGGCGGCGCCATGAATCGCTGGGCGACGTGCCCCAGCGTCGTGCCGAGAAACCAGAGCACGGCGACGACGAGCGAGAACGTGCCGAGCCTGAGCGAAGCTTCGCGCAGGATGTCGGCGGGGAGCTCGTGCGCGGGTGCACTCGCGCCGGACTCGCCGGTGGGAGTGTTCTGCGGGGCAGGAGCGACCAGTTCAGCAGGCATGTGCATTGGCGATCGGCGTCCGGGGGAGACGTGTCTCGCGAAGATGCACCCGAACCGTGCACCGCGCCACACGGTGCGGCTCGCGGCGAGATGCCAACGTCCTTTTGCAGACGCCGGTATGTCAGTTGCAAACGACCACCGCCGATCCGCAAGACCTCTCTGCCCATTCGCTCGCGGAGCGCCCGGCTCCGGCGTGAGGTTGCATGTACTTCGAGTTAGGCGTCGCGTACGAATCCATCCGGCACCTCGGCACCGCGTTTCTAGCCGAGCTGCCGCGACTGACGGCCGCGCTCATCATCATCATCGTTGGATACATCGCGGCGCGCGGAGTCCGCTGGGGCTCCGAGCGGGCCGTGCGCACGAAGCGCGTACACGCCAACCTGCGGGTGGCGCTGGGCAGGCTCGCGTTCACGCTGGCGCTCGCGCTGGTGTTGCTGCTCGCGGCCACGGTCGCGTTTCCCTCGTTCACGATCGGGAGCCTGATCCAGCTGCTCGGTGTCAGCGGCGTGGTGATCGGCTTCGCCTTCAAGGACATCTTCCAGAACTTCCTCGCCGGGATCCTGCTGCTGATCACCGATCCATTCGAGGTCGGCGACCAGATCATCGTCGACAGCTTCGAGGGGACTGTCGAGCAGATCCAGCCGCGGGCGACGCTGATCACGACCTACGATCGCCGGCGAGTGATCGTCCCCAACGCGGACCTGTTCACCAAGTCGGTCACCGTCAACACCGCGTACGAGCGGCGGCGGATGATGTTCGACATCCCGGTGAAAGGGACCGACGACGTCGAGAAGGTGCAGCGGATCATCGAACAGGCTGTGCGCAGCGGGATCGAAGGGGTCGAGCCGGATCCGGTGGCCACGGCGCTCCTCGTCTCGATCGTCGGCGGTGCACTGACGTTCCGGGTGCTCTGGTGGAGCGACTCGGAGCGAGGCTCCTACCTGATCGTGCAGCACCGTGTGCTTCGCGCGGTGCACGCCGCGCTGCAGGCGGAGCAGCTGACGATCGGCTGACGATCGGTTGACGCGCCGCCTAACGCTTGGACGGCGCGAACCCGGCGTTCATGCCGCGCTCGAAGGCGGCGACGTCCTCGAAGTAGCGCCTGGCGATCTCCGCACTGGCCGGGTTGGTGAAGACTTCGGCCACCGGATTGGCGATCACGCCGGCGATGACCGCGGCGACTTCCTCGGCGGTCTGCGGCGTCGCCGCGCCGGGAGCCGACCGCGGCGGGGTCGGGATGGGCGTGGCCACTGCGCTGCCTGACGCGCTGCCCGATACGCTGCCCGAGGCATTACCTGCCGTGTTGCCTAACGCGTTGCGGGCGAAGTCGGTGGCGACGAGCCCCGGCATGACGAGCGACACATGAATTCCCGGATGGCTCACGGCGAGGTCGGCGCGCACGTTCGCGGTCAGTGCGTTCACCGCCGCCTTCGCCGCGTTGTAAGCGGAGCGAATGCTCGCGAGCGGCACGCGGCCGAGGAAGGACGAGACGTTGATTATGTGCCCTGCCCCACGCTCGACGAAGTGCGGCGCTATCGCCTGCATCCCATACAACACCGACTTGACGTTGACCGTCATCATGTCGTCGAAGTCGGCGTCCGTCAGCTGGAGCGCGGGCTTGGTGATGCCGCGCCCGGCGTTGTTGACCCACACGTCGACGTGGCCGAAGTGCGCGATTGCGCGATCGCGCAGCGCTTCGACCGAGCGGCGGTCAGTGACGTCGGTCGTAACGGCGAGCGCGGCGTCGCCGCTGTCGCGCGCGACGGCCGCGAGCTCGCCGGCACGGCGCGCGGCGAGCACGACATCCTGACCGGCGCTGCCAAGCAGGCGGGCGAGCGCCGCGCCGATACCACCGCTCGCGCCCGTTATGACGACGACTTTCCGATCGGAGGCGGCGCTCACCTCGGCACCGTCGGCTCGGGTCGCGTCGCCGAGAGCCTGGCGACTTCGCGAAGCACGTCGGCGAACACCGCCGACGGCTGCCCACCCTCGACGACGTACTCATCGTCGAAGATGAAGGTCGGGACAGCGCGAATTCCGAGCGCCTGTGCCTGCGCGATCTCGGCGCGCGTCTCGGCGAGTCCCTCGGCGGAGTCGAGATACCGGCGCACCCGATCGGCGTTCATCCCAACCGCGGTCGCGAGCTCGGTGAGCAGCCCGTGATCGCCGACATCGCCGCCATTGGTGAAGTGCGCCTCGAACAACTTCTCGGCGAGCGCGCGCTGCACGGCGGGCCCGTTCTCGAGCAGGGCGAGACGCAGCAGCCGGTGCGCGGTGATCGTATTGGCGGCCCGCGCTCGATCCCAGTGCATCTCGATCCCTTCACCGCGAGCAACACCCGTCACTCGGTCGAGCATCGACTGGACGCCGGCTCCGAACTTCTCGCGCAGCGCCTCGGTCAACGGCCGCGCTGTGGCCGGCGCGGCGGGGTCGAGCTGGTAGGGGCGGAAGCTGACGTCGACATCAGCCTCCGCGAACGATGCGAGCGCGGCGGCGAACCGCTTCTCGCCGATGTAGCACCAGGGACAGGAGATGTCGGAGTAGATCTCGACTTTCATGACGGTTGACGGGTTGGAGCCGCGATGGACCGGCATCGCGACGCGGCAGCGTCGTCGCGAAAGCCATGCCCGGTATCCGCAGGATCAACCCGTCGGCGCCGGCCCCGGTTCCCGTCAACCGCCTAACGGCACCCACAGGCTCATCTTCAGCGCGAAGAAGTTCGTGTAGCGGCCACCGAATGCGCCGAAGGCATCGGTCGGATCGACGGGGCGAAAGCGTTCGAGCGAGCGGCTGCCGCTCCGCTGCCAGACGGCGTAGAAGAGACTTCCCGGCCGCCATTCCCAGCGAAGCACGGCGTTGGTGCGGAGGGAGCGCTCGTTGAAGTCGAGCGCGCTCGGGTCGCCCCCGATCCCGCGCGTCTCGCGGCTCCGGGGGCGCGTGAGCTCGCCGAGTCCGGCGAAGCTTCCGCTTGCCGCGTACGGCTCGACGAACATCTCGAGCGTGAGATCGGGACTGAACGAGTAGTTGAGGCGGCTGCTGAGCGTGAACTCGTGGAAGTCGATCGTCGCGAACTGGTAGGACTTGCCGGACGTCTCGGCCGGGCCGGCGCCGCTGGCCGTGCCGACATACTGGCGCGGGTCGCGGGAGACGAGATAATTCGGCGCGACGGTGACCTGCCACTGCGGGCCGGCGCGGAACCCGAAGCTGCCGCTGTAACGCTCGGTGTTCTCGCCTAACGTCGAGCGCCCGTAGTAGACGCGGCCCGACCACCGGGTCGGCGAGGCAAAGCTGTTGCCGACTTCGACGATTCCGACGCGATAGTAGCCGGTGCCCATGTACGGTCCGCCACGCGTGAGCGTGCCACTCTGCGACGGCAGGTCCTGCCACGCCGTGAGGTTGGCATACCAGAAATTCCTGAACGTCAACGTCGCGTCGGAGCGCACGAACGCCGCGTTGCGGACGTTGCCGAAGTCGAGCTGGCCGTACGTCTCGAGCGAGATCCGATAGTCCTGGAAGTACGCGTTAGGCTTCTTCTCCCGCCAGGTGAGGATGCCGTCGAGGAACTTCTCGTCGGCGACCGACATCGCGCCGGCGTCGTTGACGTCGAAGCCGGGCGAGCGCGCACCGGCGAGTGCGTCCCACAGCCAGTGCCGGCCGTTGGTGCGCTGCATCTCGAGGTAGCTGTTGAAGCCGTTGAGCGATGTGCGCGTCGAGTCGAGCCGGACGTAATGCGCATCGGGGCGCTGGTAATAGCGCGCCGACGACCGCTGCAACTGAACGATCGCCAGGCTGTCCCCGGCAATGTGGCTCCCGCCAATGGTTCCCGTCAGCTGGTACTCGCCGTCACGGAACCGCAGGTTGAAGTCGCTCGCTCCGGCGATCGCGTCACGGGGAAGAATCGCCGCCAGCGCGTCGCGTGCGCCGAGCGCGCGATGCACCGCCGTGATGATCATTCCGGCGGTGGACCCAGACCTGCCGAGCTCCTGGCGAAGACGCACGACGCCGTAGTCGGCGCGCGGCTGGACGGTCTCGTGCACACGCCGCTCCGGCGTCGCGGTCAGCGGATCCGGCAGAAAATATCCCGACGCCGTCTCACGATCCGTCGCCGCAGCCAGTGCGCCGATCGAGAGGCCGCTGGCGAGGCGGCCGGTGAGCTTGGCCGCACCGAGGATCGTCGTCGCGTTAGGCGCGTCGACGAAGTCGGCGTCGAGCACAGAACGCGGGCGCCCGCCGATGCGGCGTGAGTAGAAGTAGGTCGCGCCGCCGCCGCTGAGGAATTGCCCGCCCTCGGTGAAGAACGGGCGCTTCTCGCTGAAGAACAGCTCGTAGGCCGAGAGATTGACGACCGATGGATCGGCTTCGACCTGCCCGAAATCCGGGTTGACCGTGGCCTGCAGCGTCAGGCTCGGACCGAGCCCCATCTTCACGTCGGCACCGACGCGGCTGTCGAGGTTGCGCCCGTCGTCGAACGGGTCGCGCCGGTCGCGATCGGAGTTGCGGCTCCCTTCACCGGCAACGTATGGGAGCAGCTCCACCCGCCACGACGGCTGGATTCCTGAAATCCCCTCGAGCGTTCCCATGCGCGACGCCCAGGCCGTGACGTTGCTCGGGATCGGGATCCAGAAGATGTCCTCGTTCGTCGAGGGAATCCAACGGTTGAAGTTCACTCCCCACAGCTGCTGGTCGGCAGCGTTGAAGCGCAGCTGGTTGAACGGGATGCGCATCTCGGCCGTCCACCCGAGTGCGTCGCGATGCGCACGTCCATCCCAGACCGGGTCGAACGACGCGTTGGTGTCCATCTGGTCGTCGCTGGCGACGTAGAAGTCGGAGCGGACTCCGCTCGCCGTGACGCCGAAGCTGTAGGCCGTGCGGCGGTCGCGATACGTGTCGAGCGAGATGACGACCTGCTCCATCTGCGCGGTGTTGTCACGACGTCCGACGGGCGCCTGCACCTTCGAGGGATCCTTTGCGTACATGCGGGCGCCGACGTAGAGCGCGGCGTCATCGTACGCGAGGCGGATCTCGGTGCGCTCCGCCGGCTCGGCACCCTCGTGCGGCTGCTTCTCGAGAAAATCGGTGATCGCCGGGAGCGACTTCCACAGGCCCTCGTCGAGCCGGCCGTCGACGACGATCGCACCGTTAGGCACGCGCGTCGCCGATGCATGCTTGACGACCGGAGCGGTCGTGGAGTCGCGCGGCGCAGGTTGTTGCGCGATGAGGACGAGCGGACAGGCGAGGCTCAGCGCCAGCAGGCGGGCAGCCTGCCGGCCCGGCGCGCCCCGGTTGGGGCGCGCCGTGCGATCGGCGTCAGGCATGTGGACTCCCGGTTGGCGGCTAGTAGCTGCCGCTGGTCTTCTTCATTCGACGGAGCGACGCGAGCACCCGGCCGTAGTCCGACTCCGAGCTGATCGACTCGGCGGCCTTGGCGATGCGCTCACGTTCGGCGTCGGTGCTCGGGGCTTTCTGCGCGAGCGCGATGAAGAACTCGGCCTTGTCGTAATCAGAGCTGATCCGCTTCGCGCCGAGGTCGAGGAAGCTGTCGATGATCGTGGGATCGAGCTTCGGCTGCTCGTCCATCACGGTCGTGAGGAGGGTGCGCATGTCGTAGTCGGAGCTGATCCGGGCCGCGGCGACCATGAACGCCGGTGCCGTCTCCTTCGACAGCCCGTACTTCTTGACTACCTCGAGCAGGAGCTCGTGCATGTCGTAGTCGCCGCTGATGTGCAGGGCGGCGCCGTATACCGCGTTCTGCGAGGCGACGCTCAGCGATCCGCTCTGCACGAGCGCCGTGAGGACCTGCCGCCGCTCGTAGTCGCCGCTGATGGTCGCGGCGGCGGCGATGAACTTCGGCTGCAGCGCGGCGCCGATCAGCCCCTGCTTGAGGAGCGCCTGCAGCAGCTGCGACTTGTCATAGTCGCCACTCATGTCGCTCGCGACGAAGCCGAGCACACGCTCCGTCTGCTGCTGATCGAGCTTTGCCATCTTCAGCAGGCGCTCGACGTCGCTCCGCTTCGTGTAGTCGCTGCTGGTGCTCGCTGCCTCGTCGAGCACGCCATTGACGCCGCGCTCCCTGTAGACGACGGCCATGCGCGCGCCATTCGAGAAGTTGGTATAGCGATCGAGCTCCTGGAGCGCGTCGGCGAGCCAGCTCGCCGCCGCCTTGTCATACGGCTGCTTCGTCCCGTTCACGTACCAGGTGCGAGTCAGGCCGCTTCCGTCGCCGGGTTCGATGCGAAGCTTGTGCGTCGTCGAGCCGCCCTTGTCATAGATCGTCACCCAGCCATCGCCATCGACGGCCGTGATGTCGGTGAAATTGCCGTTGAACTGGATCGCGCCTTCGCGCTCGAGACTGATCTCACACTCGCCGTTCTTGACGCTCGCCTTCATGTGCGAATCGCTCTCGTTCACGATCGCCGACGACGAGCGATGATTGGCGAACGAGCAGCCGGGGAGTCGGAACGCGGTTGGGTTGTCAGAGCTGGCGCCCTCGGTACTGACTACGACGCCGCCTGCCGGCGAGCGGGTGAGCCGCTGGCCATCCGCGAGCACGACGCCGGGGCCGACCACGCCACCGAGCGTGTCGAGCAGTGCCTTCATCGACTTGTACAGCGCCGGATTGATCAACGAGTCGCTGCCGGCGCGCACGAGTGATTCGATGAGAGAGTCGTGCGGCGCCCGGCGCAAGGCGTCGAAGAGGGAGTCGTTCGCCGTTTCGCGAAGCAGCGTGAAGACCGAGTCGTCAGGCAGCTTGCGCAGGAGGTCGCGGAGCGAGTCGCGCACGGCACGGTGCCGGAACACGACCGAGTCGGTGTCCCTCGAAACGACGGCGACCGCATGGCGCTCCTTCGCCACCGCAGTGCGCGCGCTCCATGGTGCGAGCGTGGCGACGAGCGCGGCGACGGCGAACGTTCCCGCTCCGACGGCGGCCGCGCGGCCGCGGCCGAGTGTCGCGCGCCGGCGACCGGCGTCGAGCACGGCGAGCAGGCGGCCCTCGAGGTGCGATGGACGCGCCATCGCGAGGGCGGCAGCGCCGGCCGCGCCGGGAGTTCGCAGCGTACGCGCGATGGTCAACAGGTGTTCGGCGTACTCCGACGCCCGCGCGCCGGCGAGGAGGACACGATCGTCGCACGCACGCTCGCGCTCAACGCGCAGGCTGCGCGCCGCGATCCAGGCGAGCGGGTTGTACCAGTGCAGCGCACAGACGACGCTGGCGAGGTATTGCGTGAGGCAGTCATAACGCGCGACGTGGGCGAGCTCGTGGAGCAGAACGTCGCGCTGGCGCGCTTCGGGCCACTCGCTGAAGCCGCCGGGCACGAGCACCACCGGACGGACGATCCCCCACGTCATGGGCGTGGCGACGGCGTCGCCTTCGACGACGCGAACGACGCGGCGGACGCCTAACGATCGCGCGAGCGCCGCGGCGTAGTCATCGAGTGCGTCGCTCTCGACGTCCCGCACGCGCCGCCCGATCGCCCGCAGCTGCAGCGCGCCGAGGAGGAGCGGCAGCAGTGCGATCAGCGCACCGGCCATCCAGGCGAGGGTCACGATCGCCGGCCAGCCCAATCGCGACGGCGGCTCGACGAGCGTGACGCGCACCGGACCACTCGCCGGAACGGTCGATGCCGCGGCTGCCGCGGAAGCAAGCTGCAGCTGCTCGGTCTTTGCGTTCGTCTCCGCGGTCACGTGGTGCACTCCGTTCGTCAACCGCTGCGCGGTCACGTGGACGTCGGCCGCCTCGTCGCCGGTCGCCGCGCCTAACGCTGTGCTGATCCGCGCGGCGAGCCCGCGTGCGGCGGCCGCACCGGGGATCGGCACGTGGACGGCGGGGAGCGAGAGGGCGAGGATCGGCAGCACGAGTGCGCCGGCAATCGCCGCGCTCCAGACGAGGTGCCGGAGTGCGGCCGAGGAATGCCACAGCGCGCGGGCGACGACGCAGGCGAGGGCGAGCAGGACGGCGACCTTGATCGCGGCGTCGATCCCGATCCCGATCATCGCCGGGGCGGCGGCGTCGGACAGCAGCTTCGAGAGCGTAGTCATGTCAGCGCCCCTCCTCGCGGGCCCGGTTGATGAGGTCAGCGAGGCGATCCAGCTCCGCGCCGCTGAGCTTCCGTTCATTCATGTCGATCAGCGTCGCGACGGCTTCCTCCGCCGAACCGGCGAAGAAAGTCGCGACGACATCGCGCAGCGCCGATCGTCCAGCGCGCGCGACCGGCATCGTGGTGGAGTAGACATAGCGCGGCCCGTCCTGCTCGTGCTTGAGCTGCCCCTTGTCCTCGAGGATTCGCAGCATGGCTCGCACCGCGGAGTAGCTCGGCGGCTCGGGCATCTCGGCGAGCACCTCCGCGGCGGTGGCGCGACCGAGTCGGTGGACGACGCTCATGATCTGCCGCTCGCGGCGGCTGAGCTCCGGAAGTGCGGACATGTTCGGCTGGGAAGAGGGTGATGCTAAAAACTTAGCACTATGCTAACTATTTAGCACCGAGCGAAAAAAGTCAAGGCCGACTTTTGTCAGGGCCTCGTTTGCGCGATCAGGGAGCCCCCGGCGCGGGCCTCAGTCTCGGGCGTAGAGCTCGACACCGGCAGCGGTGACCCGGTGCGACACGAGCGGGAGCGGCGGGTCGGCTTCGTCGGCGATGACGATCGCGGCGCGCAGCGTGGCTCGCCCGGACTCGATCCCGCTCCGATCGCTGGCGAAGACGGTGGCCAGCGGCTCCCCTGCCTCGACCCAGTCGCCCGGCTTCGCCGTTATGACGAAGCCGACGCTGGGCTCGACGCGATCCTCGATACGGGTCCGGCCGCCGCCTAACGCGATGATCCCGCGCCCGATCGTCCGCGGCTCGACTTTGGCCACGAATCCCCGCCGCGGCGCGGGAAAGAGCTCGACATGCGACGCCTGTGGGAGGACCGCCGGGTCATCGACGACGCCGGGGTTTCCACCCTGTGCTTCTATGATCGCCTGCATCTTCTCCGCGGCTCGTCCCGTTCCGATAGCCTTCTCGAGCGCGCGGCGGGCCGAGTCGATGTCGGCGGCCACCTGGCCGAGGACGAGCATCTCCGCGCCTAACGCGTACGTGACTTCCATCAGGTCGGGCGGCCCTTCACCGCGCAGGGCGAGCATCGACTCCTCGACCTCCAGCGCATTGCCGCAGGCACGGCCGAGCGGCCGATCCATCGCCGTGATCAACGCGACCGTCGGGCAGTCGTGGTCGGCGCCAAGCTCGATCATCGTGCGCGCGAGGTCGAGTCCTCGTTCGAGCTCGGGGAGGAATGCGCCCGAGCCGCGCTTCACGTCGAGCACGAGACCAGTGAGCCCCTCTGCGAGCTTCTTGCTCATGATGCTCGCCGAGATGAGCGGAATCGACTCGACCGTCGCCGTCGCGTCACGCAGCGCGTAGAGCTTGCGGTCGGCGGGAGCGATCTCGCCGGTCTGACCGATCAGGGCGCAGCCGAGCTTCTCGATCTGCGTCTTCGCCTGCTCGAGCGTGAGATCGGTGCGAAAGCCGGCGATCGATTCGAGCTTGTCGAGCGTCCCGCCGGTATGGCCCAGTCCACGACCGGACATCATCGGCACCGCGATGCCGCACGCGGCGACGAGTGGCGCGAGGACGAGGGAGACCTTGTCGCCGACACCGCCGGTCGAATGCTTGTCGATGCGCGCTGCGCGCAGCGACGAGAGGTCGAGTGTCGCACCGCTGCGCAGCATCGCCTCGGTGAGCGCGCTCGTCTCCTCGCGATCGAGTCCGCGGATGAAGATCGCCATCGCCAGCGCGGCCATCTGGTAGTCGGGGATGTGGCTCGCGGCGTATGCGTTCATGAGGGCGCGCCACTCGCCGGCCTCGATCCGCCCGCCGTCCCGCTTACGCTCGATCAGCCGATGCGCCAACATTGACCGGACTCTGGGGTATTCCTAAGATGTCGGCAGCCAAACCCCGCCGCGCCGTGCCTGACGGTCGCTCGATCGGTCAGCGCGGTCTTCCTCGATCCACGACCCGTTCGCGAATCCGCGAGGCAGTCATGCGCAGTATGACCCGATCGTACACGCGTTACCTCACGCCAGCCGTGTTTGCGGTGTCCATGCTGGCGGCGCGAAACTCCGGCGCCCAGAGCGTGGCCGAGCACATCGCCGCCGGCGATTCGCTGCACGCGGCGATGAATCCCGCCGCGGCGCTGAAGCACTACGAGGCCGCGATCGCCATCGACCCGAAGAACTACACGGCGCTCACCGACGCGTCGCGCGACGCGGTGGATGTGGCCGAGTTCGACGGCAACAAGGACGCCCGGTTCGCGCTGTTCCGTACCGGCGAGCAGTACGCTCGGCGTGCGATCGAGGTGAACCCGCAGGGTGCCGATGGTCACTTCACCCTCGCCCGCGCGCTTGGCCGCACCGCGCTGTCGCTCGGTCCGCGCGACAAGATCAAGTACGCGACCGACGTCCGCGCGCAGGCGCTCGAAGCGCTCAAGATCGATCCCAATCACCCCGGCGCTCTGCACGTGATGGGGATGTGGAACGCGGAGGTGATGCGGTTGAGCGGTCCGACGCGATGGATCGCGAAGAATGTCCTCGGTGGGCAGGTGTTCGGCTCGGCGAATTGGAAGAATGCGGTGCAGTATATGGAGAAGGCCGTCGCTGTCGATCCGACGCGCATCACGCATCACATCGACCTCGCGGAGATTTACCGCGACACCGGTGACAAGACCAGAGCGCGCGAGCAGTTCCAACTCGTTCTCTCGCTTCCGGCGACCGACTACAACGATCGCTTCTACAAGCAGCGGGCAGCGGAAGATCTCAAGGACCTGTAGGTTGCTCGCGCGGACGCGGTCCGCGCGGCAGCCCGGCGATAAGCGTCAAGCAGTCAGCGGACTGCGGACAAACCGACTGCGGGAAAGCGAACAGCGGCGAGGAGGTACGTCTCGCCGCTGTTCGCTTACTGCTTGCAGCTCATCGCTTACTGCTCAGTCATCGGCGTCGGTTTCGTCTTCGGCGGCGGACGCGGCGGCGCGATGGCGGAAGCGGTCGCGGGCACCGCGGGCGGCTTCCTTGAGGGCGAAGGCGAGATCTTCCCACCGCTGCTCGGCGTCGTGGCCAAGATGGCGCGCCTTGCGCGCGATGCGGGCGCGGCGCTGCGGGCCGGTCTGCGAGGTGAAGAGCAGCGCGAGCCCTGCACCCAATCCGGCACCGGCGGCGATTCCTGCGGCGAGGAGTCCAAGCTGCTTCCAATCAGTGGACTCGTCGTACGGCCGTCCTCGCGGCGCCACCTTTGCGGGGGGCGACTTGGCTGCTGCGCGCCCGCTTCGTGTCGTGGACCCGTTGCCCGCACGCGAGCCCTCGGTGCCGCGAAGGGAGGAGGACGGAGTGGCGGAATCGCGGGTTCGCGACCTGAAGCTGGTCGGATTCGAAGCTTGGGCCATCGGTACTTTCAACCCTCCAGTCTGGTAAGGATCTTGCTTGACAACCGGGAACGCTCGTCCGTCCGTCGCCCGTTCAGATAGCGGGAGACTTTTTTGCATTATCCGGGAACGAAGTCGGAGCACAACGTGAGTTCAGACACCGCACCGCCGGTTGGCCAGGGCGAGGGAGTGACTTCGTCCCGAGCGAACGGCGCGAGAGCCGGCATGAATCCAAACGGGAAAACCGTTCTCCTCGTCGAGGACAACGAGGATAACCGCATCGTCTATTCCACTATTCTCCGGCACTTCGGCTACAAGGTCACCGAAGCGCTCAATGGCGAAGAGGGAATATCGAAGGCGCGCAGCGAGCATCCGGACCTCATCCTGATGGACATCTCCATCCCGATCATCGATGGATGGGAGGCCACGCAGGTGCTGAAGCACGATCCGCAGACGCGCGGCATTCCGATCATCGCGCTGACGGCGCACGCGCTCGCCTCGGATCGCGAGAAGGCGATGGAAGTCGGATGCGACGGGTACCTGGCGAAGCCCTGCGAGCCACGCGCGGTGGTGGCCGAAGTCCAGCGGTTCCTCGGGACCGGCAATGGCGCATGACGAACCGATCGGGGGCCGCCCGGCGCGGATCCTGATCGTCGACGATCACGAAGACAACGTCGACCTGCTGCAGGCGCGCCTCGAAGCATGGGGATACCAGACCTCGAGCGCGAACGATGGTGACGTCGCGCTGCGGATGATCGAGCAGGACCCGCCCGACCTCGTCCTCCTCGACGTGATGATGCCGACGATGGACGGCACCGAGGTGGCGCGGCGCGTCAGGCAGAACAAGTCGCTGCCGTTCATACCGATCATCATGCAGACCGCGCTCGACGCCACCGAGCACAAGGTGAAGGGGCTCGACGCCGGCGCCGACGACTACATCACGAAGCCGATAGAGTTCGCCGAGCTCGGCGCACGCGTGAAGTCGATGCTCCGCATGAAGCGCCTGACGATGGAGCTCGAGCAGAAGACCGCGCAGCTCGCCGAGGTCAACACGCAGCTGCTGCGCGTCTCGCAGACTGACGGCCTGACCGGACTGGCCAACCGCCGCCATCTCGAGGAGCGGCTGAACGAGATGTTCGAGCACAGCATGCGGCTCAATGAGCCGTTCTCGCTGGTCATGACGGACATCGACAAGTTCAAGAGCGTCAACGACACGTACGGGCACCAGGCCGGCGACGCGGTGCTCAAGCAGTTCGCGCAGATCCTGCAGCGTGAGGCGCGCGAGATCGATCGCGTCGGGCGCTACGGCGGCGAGGAGTTCGTGCTGCTGCTTCCCGGGACCGTGCTCGATGCGGGCGTCACCTTCGCCGAGCGAGTGCGCAAAGCGGTGGAGGCGCATACATTCACCTTCGAAGGCGGCACACTGAAGCGGACCGCGAGCTTTGGTGTCGCCGGTTGGCCGCACCCGGCGGTCACGCACTGCGAAGCGCTGGTGAAGACGGCGGACGAGGCGCTCTACGTCGCCAAGGAGACGGGCCGGAACAAGGTCGTCCGATTCGCCAGCGACGAATTCAACGCGCACATCGGGAACGCTGATGGCTCCCCCTCCCCAGACGCCCCAGACGCCGACGTCACCGCCGGCGCCCTCGCCTCAAAACTCGGAGATCGCCCGCCTCGAGGCGAAAATCTCGGAGCTCCAGCGGGAGCGTGACCATCTCGTAGCGATCGTCGACATCCTGCAGGAAATCTCGTCGTCGCTGCATTTCCTCGACATCCTGCAGACTGTCGCCCGCAAGCTCGGCGAATCGTTCGGTCTCGACCGCTGCTCGATCTTCCTCAGCGGCGAGAAGGAAGAGGTCCGCCTCGTTGCCAGCTACGAGGACCCGACGATCCGGAACCTCGTCGTCGACCTCAATCGCTACCCGGAGCTGCAGCGCGCGTTCGAGAGCGGCGAGACGGTGTTCATCCCCGACGCCGCGACCGACCCGATGCTGCGCAGCGTCCGCGACCAGCTGCACCTGCGCAACGTGCGTTCGATCGTCGTCGTGCCCCTCCGCGCGCAGGGGACGACGATCGGCGCGATCTTCCTCCGCACCGAGCGTGACGCGTCGCCGTTCAGCGACAGCGACGTGCGCTTCTGCCAGGTCGTCGCCTCGCTCACGGCGAAGGCGCTGCGCAACGCGTATCGTTTCGAGGCGCTGATCCGCGACACGCAGGACGTGGGCAAGGCGCAGCGTCGCGGCGAGATGCAGCGGATCGCGATGGTCGCGTTCATCCGCCGCCTGCTCGAGCGGTACACGCGCACCGAAGATCACATGTGGGCCGAGACGCTGCTGCCGAAGGCGAGCGACGAGGAGCTCGAGCGGCTGGTGACGGTCGCGCTGCAGGTGATCGACCGGGAAGCGGAAGGCTAGCGCACGCGCTCGTCCGCGTCCTGCGCCGCCGCTCCGCACGCGTATATTCCGCAGCCATGACCGTCTCTCCGCCACCGGACGCCGCGGCGCGGGCCGCGACGCTGCGCGAGCGCATCGAGGACGCGAACCGCGAGTACTACCTGCTCGACGCGCCGTCGCTCTCCGACCGCGAGTATGACCAGCTGTTCCGCGAGCTGCGGACGCTCGAGGAGCAGTACCCCTCGCTCCGCACCGCGGACTCGCCGACACAGCGCGTCGGCGCCGAGCCGGCGACGCAGCTCGCGAAGCACACGCACCTCGTGCCGATGCTGTCGTTAGGCAACGCCTTCGACGAGGGTGAGCTCGAGGACTGGGAGAAGCGCATCATCAGGCTCGGCGGGGAGTCGGTGCGGAAGAGCGGCTATACCGCGGAGCTGAAGATCGATGGCGCGGCCGTGAGCCTGACCTATCGCGATGGCGTGCTCGAGATCGGGACGACGCGCGGCAACGGGACGGTCGGCGAGGTGGTGACCGCGAACATCCGCACCGTGCGCGACGTGCCGCTGCGGCTGCGCGGCACGGGACACCCGCCGCTGCTCGAGATCCGCGGCGAGGTCTACATGCCCTTCTCCGGCTTCGAGGAGCTGAATGCGGCGCGGGTGAAGGCCGGCGAGCCGGTATTCGCCAACCCCCGCAACTCGGCGGCCGGCTCGCTGCGACAGCTCGACCCCGGCGTGAGCGCGCGGCGTCCGCTCCGGTTCTTCGGATACGCGCTCGCGCTGCCCGACGGCGAGGCACCGCCGGTCCGCTCGCAGTGGGAGCTGCTCGAGCTGCTCGACTCGTGGGGGATCCCGGTCGCGCCGCACCGGCTGCGCTGCGCGACGTTAGGCGATGTGCACGCCTGGGCGAGCCGCGTCGAGCGCGAGGTCCGCGCCGAGCTCGACTTCGCGATCGACGGCGCGGTGGTGAAGGTCGACGCGTTAGGCGTGCAGGACGAGCTGGGGATCGTCGGGCGCGAGCCGCGCTGGGCGATCGCGCGGAAGTTCGCCCCCGACATCGCCGAGACGAAGCTGCTCGACATTCAGGTGAACGTCGGGCGCACCGGGGTGCTCAACCCGTTCGCCGTCCTCGAGCCGGTGGAGATCGGCGGAGCAATGGTGAAGCTGGCGACGCTGCACAACTTCGACCTCGTGCACACGAAGGACCTGCGCGTCGGCGACGTTGTGCTGGTCAAGCGCGCCGGCGAGGTGATCCCGCAGGTGATCGGGCCAGTGCCTGAGAAGCGCGATCCGGAGAACCCGCCGCGCAAGGTGAAGGTGCCGACGAAGTGCCCGCGCTGCGGCACGCCCGTCGAGCGCGACGAGGACGAGGTCGCGCTCTATTGCAGCAACGTCGCCTGCCCGGGACGGCAGCTCGAAGGGCTGGTGCACTTCGCCTCGCGCGGGGCGATGGACATCCGCGGGCTCTCGTACGCGCGCATCATCCAGCTCATCGACGCGGGGATGGTGCACGACGCAGCCGATATCTACGGGCTGACGGTCGAGCAGCTCGTCACGCTCGATCGGTTCGCCGAGAAGAGCGCGGAGAACCTGGTCGCGGCAATCGAGGAATCGAAGAAGCGGCCGCTGTCGCGGCTCCTGAACGCGCTTGGCGTGCGGCACGTCGGCGAGCAGTCGGCGCAGCTGCTCGCGCGCCACTTCGGAACGATGGACCGGCTGATGGCGGCGAGCGCCGACGACATCCTCGAGGTGCGCGGAGTCGGCGAGATCATCGCCCACGCGGTGTCATCGTTCTTCGCGACGGAAAGCACGCGTGCGCTGATCGAGAAGCTGCGCGCGCACGGGCTCACGTTCGACGAGCCGGTGCAAGTCGCCGCCGACGGTGCCCTCCGGGGGAAGACGGTCGTCATTACCGGGACACTGCCGACGCTGTCCCGTGGCGAAGCCACGGCCATCGTCGAGCGGGCCGGCGGCCGGGTGACGAGCGGCGTGTCGAAGGCGACGAGCTTCGTGGTCGTCGGCGAGGACGCCGGGAGCAAGCTGGATAAGGCGAAGCAGCTGGGCGTCGAGACGATCGACGAAGCCGAGCTGCTGAAGCGGGTGGGCGAAGGATGAGCGGCGTTTTCTCCCGTCTCTCCTCTCTCGTTCGGAGTCTCTCTCGTCTCTCATCGCAGTGTTGAACTCACGTTAGGCGCACGGAACCCATGGATCTCGTCAACAACGGCATGGTCGGACTCCCCCGGACGGCGCTCGCGGCGCTGCGCGCCGCGCTCTATCGCGACGCGGGGCCAGCGGCAGCGTCCTATCTGCAGGAGGCGGGATACGCCGGGGGAGAAACGCTGTTCGCCGCGTTCCGCGGCTGGCTTGCCTCGCGTGGCGAGCAGGCACCGGAATCGCTCACGATCGAGCGATTCGAGGAGATGGCGACGGGATTCTTCCGCGACGCCGGATGGGGTTCGATCTCGGTCGGCTCGCTGCGAAGCGCTGTCGCCGTACTCGACTCACCGGATTGGGGCGAGGCCGATCCCGCGAACGGGATGGAGCAGCCGGGGTGCCACTTCACCACCGGGATGTTCGCCGACTTCTTCGGCCGGGTCGCCGACGCACCGCTGGCCGTGCTCGAAGTCGAGTGCCGCTCGGCCGGCGCGCACCGCTGCCGCTTCCTCGTCGGGAACAGCGACGTGATGGAACACGTCTACGACACCCTCGGCCGCGGGTCGAGCTACGAGGCAGCGTTAGGCGAGGTCGAGTAGCGGTCGGTGCTGCGAGTATGACTCTGCGCTCCGTGTAGCACTCGGCCGTAAGCGACAAGCGTCAAGCAGTCAGCGGACGGCGCCAGGTCAACGCCGTCCGCTGACTGCTTATCGCTTACTGCGTATCGCTACCGGTACGGCGAGAGCAGCTTCCGCGCGTCGTCGTACAGGGGGTTGGGGACGAGCTCACCATCCACCAGCACCTCGCGGTCCCAGGGGAGCACGATCGTGCTGTCCGTCTCGAGCGCCCAGAAGTCGGCGCGATAGGGGCCGGTCCTGAAGCAGACGGCGGTGCGGACTTCGGTCGCGCCGGCGTTGACGCAGGCGCTGACGGCGAGGCGCATCGTGTCGCCCGAGTCGCACGTCTCGTCGACGATGAGCACGTGCTTGCCCCGCACCTGCGGTGGCACGCTGCCGAGGACGTGCGGCGTCTCGCGGACCTTCTCCTGGTCGCCACGCCGGCTGATCGTCATCGCGCGAAACTCGCGGCCGTGAATCGCGGCGACCACCGCGCCGGGAATCACTCCGGACGTCGCGATGCCGACGACGATCTCCGGGTCGTACTCACGCGCGACCTTGAGCGCGAGCGCGCGCGCCATCTCGCCGAACAACGGCCATTCGACGTCGAGGACGCCCTTGTTCTGATCGACCGCATATCGGCGTGGTGACATGGGGCAAAGGTAGTCCGCGCAGGGGTCAGCGGGAAGCGTGAGGCACCCGACACGGCGCGAGAAAAAGCCGCGTCCGGCGCGGTCCGCACACGACGCGAACGCGGTTGCTCAGCCATCGCCCGCACCATAGCTTGGAGCCGGTAGACGCCCCCGGTGCGTCGATTGCAAATCCGGGTGCCTCGCCTTCCCTTTTCCGCCGAATCCCGACCGAATGTCCTGGTGGAGCCGCCTCACGAGCGGCACGTCGAAGCGCGACTCCAAGGTCCCGCGCATCGACTACCTGAGCGAAGCCCTGGCGCTCGAGCGCCAGGGCGATTTTGACGCTGCGCTCACCTCCTACCGCCTCGCACTGCGCGATCACCCGAACGACCCGAAGATCCTCCAGAACATGGCGATCGCGTTCTCGAAGACGGGGCGGCTCGAGGAAGCGATCCGCAGCTACCGGCGCGCGCTCGAGCTCGACCCGGCGCTGTCAGGCTCGCACTACGGGCTCGCGTTCCTGCTGCTCAAGCGTGGGGACACGAACGGCGCGACGCGCCATCTCGAGGCGTTCCTCGCCCAGCCGCTCGATGGCGTCGACACGGGGCGGTGGATGCGCCACGCGAAGGAGACGCTCGAAGCGCTGCAGAGCGGCGCCGACTCGCACACTCCGGTGGAGTGAGAGTGGGCAAGATCCTCGCGATCGTCAGTCAGAAAGGTGGTGTCGGCAAGACGACGACGGCGGTGAACCTCGCCGCCGCGTTCGCGCGTCGCGGGATGCGCACGATCCTCGTCGACGTCGATCCGCAGGGGTCGGTGCGCTACGGGATCGGACTACGCCCGGGACAGCCGACGCCGGGGATCACCGAGTACCTCACCGGGGAGCGCGCGCTACCCGAGGTGCTGCTCGCCACCCCACTCGCCGCGCTCAAGGTGCTCGTCGCCGGCGGGATCGCCGATCGCGGCGATCACGTCGACTTCATCAGGCAAGTGACCGCGGTCGGCGTCCTCGACGAGCTGTTCGGCGATCTCGCCGAGCGTGCCGACATCGTCATAGTCGACACGCCGCCCGGGCTCGGCGCGATCGTCAGGCGCGTGCTCGAGTCGAGTGCGCACGCGATCGTACCGCTGCAGTGCGAGCCTCTCGCGCTGCAGACGACGCCGCAGATCCTGCGCGGGCTGCAGGACATCGTCGCCACCAACGACTCGCTCGCGCTCGAGGGAATGCTGCTGACGATGTACGACCAGGGCGACCCGATGAGCGCGCGCGTCGCCGAATACGTGCGCGCGAGCCTCCCCGAAGATCTCGTCTTCGAACGCGAGGTACCGCGGACGCCGGCAGTCGTCGAAGCGTCGGCGGCCGGACAGCCAGTGGTGCTGCGCGATCCCGACGACGCCGCGTCAGGCGCGTACGTCGCGATCGCCGGCGTGCTGCGCGAGCGGATGGAATGATGGAGCGCGCAGTTCGCAGGCTGGAGGGCCGCTGCCTGACGTTGCTCGCTGGTGCAGTGGTCGTCGCCGGCGCGGCGTGCAGCGACATCCCGTCGGATCCGAAGGCCGCGTTCTCGATCGAGTTCAACCGCGCGCCGTCGCCGTCGGTGGTGCTTGGCGAGACGATGTTCGACTCGTTAGGCAACCAGGCCCCGCTCAAGGCGCGCGTGTTCAACGCGCAGGGAGACGAGATCGTCGGCGCGGCGGTGACGTATCACGTCGTCGCATATGACTCCGTGCTGCCGAGCGATTCATCGTTTCGCGATTCCGTGCCGCTAACCGTCGACGCAACGAGCGGGATCGTCACCGGCAAGACGGCGCCGCAGCTCGCCGGGAAGAGGGCGCGCGTCTATGCGCAGGCCGGCAAGCTGCAGAGCCAGGCGATCAGGATCACCGCGACGCGAACCGCCGACGAGCTGCTCGCGGCCGGCCCGGTGACCGACTCGGTGACGCTGAGCTTCATAACGCTCGACACCCTGTTCGTGCCGCCGGCGTCATTCAGCGTTCGTCTCCGCCACACGCCCGTCGGGACCGAGGCCGTTGGCGACACGACGGTGCCGGCGTACCTCGTCAGATACAAGATCGTGAAGCCGGCCGGTGCCGCGACTGACACGTCGTACGTGATGCTGACGAGCGGCGACACGAAGCGTTCGGAGCTCGACACCACCGATGTCTCCGGGATCGCGTCGCACAAGCTCCGCATCCGCCGGGTGAACTTCCCCTTCAGCAACGCCCCCGATACCAGCGGCTTCGTGCGCGATACGATCGTCGTCGAGGCGCGGGCATATCGCGCCGGCGGCGACCCGGTCCCGGGGAGCGGCCTGCAGTTCACGCTCATCATCAAGGCAAAACACTAGCTGTCGGCGCTGGCCACCCGCGGCGTTCGCGCGGTATGTTGTCCGCGTCTGGTCGGTCATGTCGGCCGCCCGCCATTCGCCGCGAGGATTCGTGATGATCGCCACCGGTGGGCCGCGAACGATCCCCCAGGGTACCCTTCCGCAGCTGTTCTTCGACGCCGTGGCGAAGTACGACCGCCCGGATGCACTGATGTACAAGGCGGGCGGCAGCTGGCGCTCGATTTCGCATCGCGATCTCGCGCAACGCGTGATGCGCTGCGCGCGCGGACTGCGCGCGATCGGCGTGCAACCGGGCGACCGCGTCGCGATTCTCTCCGAGAACCGTCCGGAGTGGGCGATCGCCGACTACGCCTGCCTGACGACGGGAGTGATCGACGTCTCGATCTATCCGAACCTGCCGCCGGATCAGGTCGCGTACATCCTCCGCGACTCCGGCGCGGTTGCGGTCTTCGTCTCCACGGCCGCGCAGGCGGCGAAGGTGATCGAGGCGCGCAAGGACGCTCCATCGGTGAGGCACGTGATCTCGTTCATCGATCCCGTTCCACCCGGAGTCGAGCTATCGATGTCGGTGCTGGAGAAGCGTGGCGCCGAGGGCGAGACCGGGCAGACGGTCGCCGCATACCACGAGGCCGCGCTGCAGGCGAAGCCTGACGATGTCGCGACGCTGATCTACACCTCGGGAACGACCGGCGAGCCGAAAGGCGTGATGCTCACCCATGACAACTTCTACTCCAACGTCACGGCGAGCGTGCAGCGGCTGAGCGTCGCCTTCGACGCGGAAGCGAACGTCGCGCTCAGCTTCCTCCCGCTGTCGCACGTGTTCGAGCGGATGGTCGGCCACTACACGATGATGTACACGGGAACTACGATCGCGTACGCCGAGTCGATGGACACGGTGCCCGACAACATGCAGGAGGTTCGCCCGACGATCGTCGCCTCGGTGCCACGGCTCTACGAGAAGATGTTCTCGCGCGTCCTCGAGAACGCCCTCTCGGGCGGTGCGGTCAAGAAGCGCATCTTCTTCTGGGCGCGTCGCGCGGCGGAGCGGTGGGCAGACGCCGTGCTGGCGGGGCGGGCGCCTAACGCTCTCACGGCGCTGCAGTACAGGATCGCGCAGAAGCTGGTGTTCTCGAAGCTGCAGGCGCGCACCGGCGGGCGGCTCCGTTTCTTCGTCTCGGGCGGTGCACCGCTCTCGCCCGAGATCAACAAGTTCTTCTACGCCGCGGGGCTGACGATCCTCGAGGGATACGGACTGACCGAGACGTCGCCGGTCATCTGCTGCAACACGCCATCCGAGTTCCGGCTCGGCACCGTCGGGCGGCCGATCCCGAGCGTCGAGGTGACGATCGCCGACGACGGCGAGATCCTGACGCGTGGGCCGCACGTGATGAAGGGCTACTTCAACAAGCCCGAAGCGACGCGCGACGCGATCGACGCCGATCGGTGGTTTCACACCGGCGACATCGGTGAGCTGCGCGACGGCTATCTCGCGATCACCGATCGCAAGAAGGACCTGATCGTGACTGCCGGGGGGAAAAAGGTCGCGCCGCAGCCGATCGAGAACATGGTCAAGACGAACAAATACGTCAGCCAGGCGATCATGCTCGGCGACAAGCGGAAATTCCCCATCATGCTGGTCGTGCCGAACTTCGAGCAGCTGGAGCGTTGGGGAAAGCTGAAGAACCTGATCTGGACCGATCGCCGGCAGCTGGTGACGATGCCGATCGTACGGGCAAAGATGGAGAAGGAAATCTTCGGGCGAACGAGCAGCCTCGCGAACTTCGAGCAGCCGAAGAAGATCGGTCTTCTGGACAACGAGCTCACGATCGAGAATGGCGAGATGACGCCGACGCTCAAGGTGCGGCGCAAGATCGTGGACGCGCGATACAAGCCGCTGATCGACGCGTTGTACGCGGACGAGCACGAGCCCCAGCACTGACCGGCGGCACATTCCCTGCACTTCTGGTCGCTACTAAGGCACGGAGTGCAGACATGCGAAAGATGGCCCTTCTGATCGCCATGGTGGCGGTCGCAGGCTGTGGTGGCTTCAAGAAGACGTTCGGCATCAAGGATGCGCCCCCGGCGCACAGCGAGCCGAAGACGACGAGCATCTACGGGGACTGGATCCTCGCCAACCCCGATTCGACCGCGTTCGCCGGCGCGCGGGCAGTCGAGCTGTCGCTGCACCAGACGGACTTCACCATCACGGCGACGTACCCGAGTCGCCCGACGTTCACCGTGACTGGCGGTGCAGCCGCCGGAGAGGGACTGCTCACGCTGACGCCGACGATGGTTTCCGACGCGTCGGCCGCTGGTGGCGCGTTCGTGACCGGACGTCCGATCGTCGTGGTCGCGAGCGCGGCAGGTGGGTCGCTGGTCTTCGCGCCGCCGCCGCACGGCGCGGGCACGGCCGCGATCGTACCGAGCTCGGTCTGGCACAAGAAGGCCGCGGCGCAGGCCGCCGGCGCGGCGGTACCGACGACGACCCCGTAGCAGCCGGCGTCAGCCGGGGTTGCGGACGAGGCGGATCAGCGGAGCACCGCTGGTCCGCCTCGCGACCCAATGGCTGGCGTCGCGAGCGACGATGGCGACACCGTCGGGCTCCGGCACCGACGCGAGTGCGACGACGCGGCCGTCAGGCCTAACGGCGCCGAGCGCGGCCGGAAGCTCGAGGCGGTCGCCATCGTTGCGCCCGGGCGGAGCGAAGGCGATGCCGCGGGCCGAGCTCGCGGCGACGGGGATGCGATCGAGCGTCGTCACCCCGGACACGCCATCGCCCATCGTGACGTCGGGTGGTGCGTTGACCGCGAGCACGAGGATCGGGACGATCTCGCGCAACGCCGCGCCGAGGCGAGCCCACTCGCCGACCAGGATCACGTAGCCCGAGGAGTCGGTGAGGTCGAGCATCGCCGCAAGCTTGAGCGCCGCCGCTTGGTCGGCCTCCGCGTCGTCGGCCCCCGCGTCGTCGCGCTCGAGCGCGATCGGGCGGACCGCTCCGTTGGCGAAGTCGGCGATCCCCCTCTCGATCGGATAGCGCGCGTGACAGACCGGGCATCCGAGGAGACCGCGCATGACGTGCCGCCCGACCGTCTCGTCGGCGGCGACGACGAGCCAGGACTCTTCGTGGATGGAGAGGCAGCGCAGCGTATCGACGAATTCAGAATGCATGCGCGCCCGGGTGCCTCACGATCGTGACAGCCGAAGCTCGTCCACGTTCACGGCCGCGTCGCGCGTGAGGGCAAAGAGCACGGCGTCGGCGACTGCGCTGGCCGGCAGCATGCGTGCCCGCGGCGTGAAGCCGGCGCGGTCATCGGGGCCGATCGCGTCCCAGAGCGGAGTGTCGACCGGCCCCGGCGACACGAGCGTTGCCCGCACGCCGCTTCCGCGCAGCTCCTCGCGCATCACCTGGTGCATGGCCCGCGCCCCGAACTTGCTCGCCGCATAGGCGCCGTTCTCGGGAAACGTCGAGCGGTCGGCGATCGAGCCGATCGTTATGATGTGCCCTCGCCCCGCCGCACGCATTCCCGGCAGCAGCGCACGCGCGAGCAGGAAGGGCGCGACGAGGTTGATGTCGAGCGTCGCGCGCAGGTCGGCCGCCGACTGCGACTCCACCGGTGCGAGCGTGAACAGTCCGGCGTTGTTGACGAGTATCCCCGGCGCGCCGAGCGTGTTCGTCACCTGCGCGACCGCGGCGGCTACCGCGCGTTCGTCAGCGATGTCGGTCGGGATCGCGAGCGCGGCCAGCGGCTCGGCCGCGCTGCGCAGTGCATCCGCCCCGCGAGCGAGCATTGCGACACGTGCGCCGGCCCCGGCCAGCGCCTGCGCGACCGCGAGCCCGATCCCGCGCGACGCGCCGGTGACGATGGCGATCCGGCCGCCGAGGGCGCCGGGGCCGCCGCCGGCCGCGTGCCTGACGCTCACCGGGTCGACACGCCGCCGTTATGGGCGAGGCGGAGGAACTCCTCGCGTGTGCGCCCGTCAGAGCGGAAGATCCCGCGCAGCGCCGAGGTGATCGTCTTCGAGTTCTGCTTTTCGACGCCACGCATCATCATGCAGAGATGCGCCGCCTCGATGACCACGCCGACGCCCTTCGGCTCGAGCACGTCCTCGATCGCGCGCGCGATCTCCTCGGTGAGCCGCTCCTGCACCTGCAGCCGCCGCGCGAACACCTCGACGATGCGCGGCAGCTTGGAGAGCCCGACGATGTGCTTGTCGGGGATGTAGGCGACGTGGACTGTCCCGAAGAACGGGAGCATGTGGTGCTCGCACAGCGCGTAGAAGTCGATGTCGCGCACCATCACCATGTTCTCGCTCTCGGCGGCGAACACCGCGCCGCCGACGACGCGCTCGACGTCGAGCTCGTAGCCGCGAGTGAGCCAGCGCATCGCGCGTGCGACGCGGACCGGCGTGCGCCTGAGCCCTTCGCGCGTCGCGTCCTCGCCGAGCATCCCGAGCTGCGCCTCGACCATGCGCGCGTACTCCGGATTGTACTCGGCGTCAGCCGACCCCGTGCGATCCGCTTCGGTGACGAGCGCGCGTCCGTCGACTGGATCAGCGCCGGCAGGGCGGCGATTCGCGCCGCGCTTACCGCCCTTCGTATTCGACATAGTTGTTTTCCGTCTCCCAGAGGCGGAGTCGCGTCAGCTTCGCCGGCGCGATCGCCGGCGCGATCTCGCGCCAGCAGGCGACGACGATGTTCTCGGTGGTCGGGATGATGCCGCGCATGAAGTCCACTTCGACATTCAGGTTGCGGTGATCCATCTTGTCGACCACGCGCTCGTTGACGATCCGCTTCACGATGCCGAGGTCGATCACGTAGCCCGTCCTGTCACTCACCTCGCCGGTGACCGAGACTTCGAGCACGTAGTTGTGGCCATGCCAGTTCGGGTTGTTGCATTTCCCGAACAGCGTGTTGTTCTCG
>JBJMNK010000085.1:0-6967 GCA_045804265.1 Gemmatimonadaceae bacterium
CCAGCACGACTTGAACAGCTTCCGGGAAATGGTCGCATCGCTCCCCGGCCCGTTCGGGACGATCACGCCGGTGCAGCGATGCGCCGATGCACTGGTCGATGGTATCGTGAAGCGGCGCCGGAAGATCTACATCCCGGCGAGCCTCGCACCCTTCGCGATGCTGCGGCAGGTGTTCGCGAATCCCCTCTCTGACCTCCTCATCGCGCGCCGGGCGCGGCGGATGGTGCCACTCGCCGAAGCCGAGGTCGCAGCGCTCGGCCGGTCGTTCGGCGAGCACAGCGTGGAGACGCAGCGGCGGCGCGAGTGAAGCAGCGGGGCGCGGGCCTCGATCAAGAAGCAGGTACTCTGCAGGGAGAGGTGACGGCCGATTGAACAGGAGGCACGGAGGGCACGGAGCGGTTTGATAAAAGCCTCGTCCGTGCGCGTGCAATCCGTGCAGGCGATTGTCAGAGAGCTGGCATGGGTTAGACGAGCGTCTTCCGATGCGGATCGAGAGGTGCCTCGATCGGCATCGCGATCGCTCAACGGTTACGCGTGCGGGATGGCCGTAAAGGTGGAACGACGATGCCGACGACCGGAGTGGAGTGCGGTGCGCCGGTTGGAGCGAGCCGGGTTATCCATGAAAATCCTTGTGATTGTCGTTCAAGCTGTTGGGTTGCGGTGTCGCGGCCATGCCCGATGAGGCGCCAAACTCCCTTGGTCCGGACACCATACCGACCCTCCGATTCGCCGACGTCACCCGCCGACACTGATCCAGCCGGTCGTTCGTCGCGCTGGCCTTTTGCTTGCCATTCGCGTTCAGCATGGCGAGCAACGAAAGCCCCGGCGGTGTTCCGCGGGATGGCGTTTCCCTGGCGACGCCGTTCGACAACTCCGACGCGCCCGAGGCGCGCGAGCGAGCGGCGGCGATACGACGCGGCAAGTCGCGAGAGAAAGCGCGCGCGGAAGGAGAGGACACCCGCGCGCCGTACTCCGGGATCACACCGAGCAGCGTAGCCGCACGTGCGTTCGCCGCCTTGGCGGACAACGTCCGCGACTACGCGATCTTCCTGATGGATCCCGACGGCATCATAACGTTCTGGGGTGAAGGCGCGCGGCTGATCAAGTGGTGGACCAAGGACGAGGTAGAAGGCGCTCACCTCCGCGTGCTCTATCCCGACGGCGGCTCGGAAGACGGGACTGCGGAGAGCCATCTCGCCCAGGCCGCCGAGCGTGGCGAGTATACCGGCGAAGGGCAGCGCGTTCGCAGCGATGGCTCCGGCTTCTGGGCCGGCATCACGCTCACCGCACTCTGGGACGAGGACGGGACACTGCTCGGCTTCGCGAAGGTGACTCGCGACCTCACTGCGCGCCGCGCCGCCGACGGGCTCCTGCAGGCAGCAGCCGAGGCGGCCGAGTCCGCGCGTGCTGCAGCCGAATCGGCAAACATCGCCAAGAGCGGGTTCCTCGCGACGATGAGTCACGAGATCCGCACGCCGGTCAACGCGATCCTCGGCTACCTCGAGCTGCTCGACCTCGAGATCGGCGGTGCGCTGAGCGAGGACCAGCGACTGCATGTCACTCGCGCCAGCAGCAGCGCGCGGCATCTCATGGAGCTGATCAACGAGGTGCTCGACTTCTCGCGGATCGAGGCAGCGCGGGTCACCGTCGAGCGGTCGGCGCTGCAAGTCGGCACGACGATATCCGAGGCGCTGGAGCTGGTCGCCCCGCAGGCGAGTGCGCGCGACCTCGACCTGGTGAACGACGTGGCCGGCTACGCGGCCGGGCTCGCGGCGTGGGGCGACAGGGCACGCGTCAGGCAGATTCTCGTGAACCTGCTCGGCAATGCGGTGAAGTTCACCTCGCCGCGCGATGGCCAGCGCGGACGCGTCTCAGTCAGTGCCGGAGCTGCGTCGCATCCGACACCGGGGATGCAGCTTCCCGGCAACGGACCGTGGGTCTACATCCGCGTCGAGGATACCGGCCCGGGAATTCCCGAGAACCAGCTCGAGGAGGTATTCGAGCCGTTCGTGCAGGCCGACATGGCCCTCACTCGGTCGCACGGCGGGACCGGCCTCGGGCTCGCGATCAGCCGGCGTCTCGCGCGACTGATGGGTGGCGACATCACCGTGACGAGCGAGCTCGGGGTCGGTTCGACGTTCTTCCTCTGGCTGCCCGGCGCACCAGTCACGTCGCTCGAGACAGGCGGAGTGGAAGGGCACGGTCCGCACGTCGAAGCGGAGGATGTGGATCGCTCGGACCAGGATCGCGAGACGTTGAAGACGGAGCCCTCGCCGGTGATGATGCCCGCCGGTCCGGCGGCGCGAGCGGGGCGTCCGCTGCGCGCGCTCGCCGATGCGCTCATGGCCGACCTCGGCCGCGTGCTGCATGCGTACGTCGCGCGGCTGCGCAGCGACCCCGCGACACCGACTGCTCATTCGACGGATGAAGCAGAGCTCGAGGATCATCTCGCGAGCTTCCTCGCCGACATCGCGAGCACGATCCGCTCGCTGGACGAGGTCGTCGAGTCGCCGACTGGCGAGCCGTCCGCCTCGACGCTCGACGGCAGCGACATTCAGCGCGTCATCGCCGAGCGCCACGGTGCGCAGCGCGCGCGACTCGGCTGGTCAGCCGACGAAGTCCGGCGTGAGTACGCCATCCTCCGCGAGGAGATCGCCTCCGCCGTCAGGCGGCGTGCGCCGTCGTTCCTCTACGCGCCGACGATGGAAGCACGCCGCGGCGAAGCTGAGCATTCCCTCGAGCTGCTCAAGCAGTTTCTTTCAATCGCCGAGCGCCTCGGGGTCGCGAGCCATGCGCGAGTTTCGGCGGATCTTGCGCGTCGAGGTGACTGACCGGCATCACCGTGATGTCGTGCAGCCGCCAGTCGACCTCGCGCGCGCTATCGGCGACCGCGGCACTGCGCGCGATCACGTCGGTGTCGTCGTCGAGGACGACGAAGACGTCGCCGACGAGGACGCGACCATGCTCGCGCAGTCGCACGCCGGCGGATGAGACCCACTCGAGCTCCTCGACACGATCGCGGACCTTGGCGGTCACCTCCTCGAGCGCGTGATCGCCCATCTTCGTCGGGCTCTCGTCCATCAGGTCGCCGATCACGAGTCTCGTGTTCATCCAGCCGTCGTGGATGATCTCGATCGCGATGAACGCCGCGGCTGCTGCGTCTCCCCACCAATGGCCGAAGGCGACGAGGACGATCCCGATGATCGCCGCGCCTTCCGAGAGCCACTCGTCGCGGTTCATCGTCGCTTCGGCGTGGAGCGCCTTGTCGCTCAACTTCTTCGCGACCGGCTTCTTCAGCAGCCCGATGGTGAGCCCGCAGAGAAGGCTGTACGAGAGCGACACGATCATCGCCCACCCCGCCCAGAACTGGTGGCCGAAGAGCACCATCGTCCCGATCGGTGGACGCTGCTGCATGACGAGCTTCATCAGCGCGTCGTACAGCAGGTAGAGTCCGATCAGCGAGAGCACGCCGCTCGTGACGAGGAATGCGACGCCGATCGCGCGAGTGTAGCCGTAGGGAAAGCGCTTCGATGGCGCGCGCAGCTCGTAGTGCATCGCGAGGAGGAGCGCGGCCGGCGGAATGGCGGTGAGGATGTCGCTGATCCACGCCGTCTTCATCGCCTCGGATTGTCCGAGCGTGAAGAAGAGAAGTATCCCCGCCGAAACGAGCAGAGCGATGCTGAGCCACGACAGCTTCTTCGCCCGCTCGCGCTGCTTCTGCTGCTCCTCGGGGTAGGTGAAAGTCTGGCCGATGTTCATTTCTGCGAGCTCCGCAGGAGCGACGGGATCTGGTTGCGCTTCGCGTAGAGCAGCTGCTCGATGGCGACCAGCCATGCGTTCTCGCCGGCCGGTGCGGCGAGCACGTGCGGTGTCTGCGCGAGCTGCAGTCGCGGGTTTCCCATCCGTCCGAGCTGCTCCAGCTTCCAGGTCGGCGCGGCGACAAGTCCCTTCGCGGTGGCGAGATCGGCGACAGGCTGCGGCGTCCCCTTCTTCTTCCGGATCTCGGCAGCGACCGGGTCGTCCTGCCTGACGGCCACCGTTAGGCGCTCGATCGTCGGCGCCGGTGGCGCCCCCACGCTGTCGGCGACGAGGACGGTGTCGGTGTAGTACGGACGGGTGAGCGCGAGTTGCTGCTTCCATGGCGATGTCGCGGCGATACCGCCGACAACGAGATCGAGCTCACGCTTGCTCAACGTCTGCAGCAGGTTGGACTGCTGGCCACGCGTCCAGCGCACCGTCGCCCCGAGGTCGCTGGCCAGCGCGCGCACGAGCGCCGGCTCGATTCCCCCCGGCCCGCCGGCCGAGTCGGTCACCCACGGCGTGTCGACGACGAATCCGACGCGCATCGTCCCGCCTCGTACGCGGTCAATGGTTGCGTCGGCATCGTGTGGCAGGTTGCAGGCAGCGGCCGCGACGGCGAGAACGAATGCGAGCGCTGCGTGGCGTGCGTCGTACATGGCGACAGGTGTGGCGTGAAGCAGAAAACGTCAGGCATGATTGCAACGCCAGCCGCATGCCAGCGCGGCGCACAGCGTGCGACGGCGCCGGCTGAGGCTGGCGCTGCCTAACGGTCGCTGCCGCCGGCGACGCTCACCAGCTCCGCCGCACGCTGCGGAAATCGAAGAGCAGATCGGTGTACGCGAGCTCGTCGGGCGCGACACCATCACGCTCGATCGAGATGTCGGATGCGGGCTGTCGCATCGTCGGATGATTGACGCGCGCCGGCGGGCTGTCGCCGCGCTTCTCCTTCGCCGGCGGCGGGATCACCGGCTCGAGCCCCGCGTACGCGGCGTGCACTTCCTTGATCGCCTTGAGCTTCTGCGGGCGGGAGAGCGCCTTGGCGATGATGCGATCGCGGCGCAGCGCAGTCGGCGACCGCTCGAGGCCGGAGACGAGATCAGGTGGAAACTCGCCGGCGACCTCGTCGTGACAGGCGGCGCAGACGTAGGTGTACGGATTTTTCTTCTCGAGCGCGGGGCTTTCGCCCGGCCGGTCGAGCAGGCAGCGCATGCAGACGCGCGCGGCGTCGGTCGCGAAGCAGCTCGACAAGGGCAACGGGAGCAGCGACGCGTGCGAGGAGTCGCCGTCCTTCCGCTGCGCGACGTGTGCGATGAGGATCATCCAGTGCTTCACCGCGCGGTCGCGCACCACGGTCATCGCCCGCAGCTCGAAGCCGTTGAGCCCGGCCGTCAGCTCGCGGTAGCGTGCGACGAGCGTTTCCTCGACGAGCCGCATTGCCTGCAGCATCGCCGTGGTATTCGTCTTCTGCAGTGCGAGCGTCTGCAGCCTGAGCACCGGATCGGTGAGCCCCCCGCTCTCGACCTGCTTCTGTCCCGCGAGCCTGAGCAGGGTGTTCATCTGCTCGGCGTTCGCCTGCTTCCCGGTCTTCGCTTCGCGCAGGAGATACGCGTAGCCCGGATCCACTTCGCGGTTGGTCGCAGCCATGATCGCGCCGATGCTCGCGATTTCGAGACGGAGCAGTGGGCTGATGCGTTCGGCGACGTCAGCAGGATTGCCGCTGAACAATGCTCGCGCCGCGGTCATCGCTTCGCTCCGGCGGAGGCCGACTCCCCGGCGCCGGCACCGATCGGGGCCTCGTCGTCCGTCCACCACGCATCGCGGGTCCCGCGCACGCGCTCGATCCGCGCCGCGGCGAACTTCTGGATCGGCTGCTTCGACACCGGGTCCCACGCTTTCGGCATCAGGTCGTTCACCGTCGTGCCGCCCTCGAGCTGCCCGTAGTGGAACGGGATGAAGATGACGCCCGCCGCAACGATGTCGCCGACTTTCGCCGGACCCTCGACACTGCCGCGACGCGAGGTCACGCGCACGCGGTCGCCATCGCCGATGCCTAACCGTTTCGCATCGCGCTCGTTCACGCCGATGAACGCGCGCGGTGCAGCGTCGGCGAGCAGCGGTGCCTTTGCCGTCTTCGTGCGCGTGTGCCAGTGATAGACCTGGCGCCCGCTGACGACGATCATCGGAAAGTCGTCGTCGGTGTCGTCGATCGGGGGCTCGTATTCGCCGGCGAGGAGGAAGGCCTTGCCGCGCGGATCGACCTCGTCGGCGTATTCGCGATAGCTGTGCTCGTGTCCGGTGCGCATGTCCTTCTCGTAGCTCTCGGCGATCTCGACTTCACTCGGGAAGTGATGATCGGTGTAGAGCCGCACCGTACCGTCAGGCGCCTGCTCGTTGCACGGCCACTGCACGCCGCCGCGCTTGCGGATCATCTCGTACGTCATTCCCGAGTAATCAGGGATCGTCCCCTTTGACACCTTCCGCCACTCGTCGAACGCCTGCTCCGGTGTGCGGAAGCCGATGAGCGGCTGGTCGTCCTTGTCCGTCAGCTTCATCCGTCGCGCGAAGTCGACGAAGATGTCGAAGTCGGAACGCGCTTCACCCGGCGGCTCGACGACCTTCGGCAGGAAGTTCACGCGCCGCTCGGCGTTGGTCATGCACCCCGTCTTCTCTCCCCACATCGCCGCCGGGAGGACGACGTCCGCGAGCTGCGCCGTCTCGGTGTCGGCGAAGCAATCCTGCACGACGAGGAAGACGCCGCGCAGCGCGTCGAGCTGCACCTGTCGGTCGGTCATGCTCACCGCCGGATTCGTGCAGATGTTCCAGAGCACTTTGATGTGCCCCTTCTCGCAGAGCTCGAAGATCTCAGGTGTCGTGACCGGCTTCTTGCCGAGCAGCTCGGACGGAACGTTCCAGAGCTTCGCGAGATCGTTCATGTGCTTCGTGTCTTCCCAGTTCCGATACGCCGGGTAGGTGCCATCGGCGCCTGTCTCGCGGGTGCTCATCGAGCTTGGCTGTCCGGCGAACTGCATCGGTGCTGATCCCGGCCGGCCGATCTTTCCCATGAGCAGGTGCATGCTGTTCAGCGTCGACGCAGCGAGCGTCGCCTGGTTGCTCTGGTAGATCCCCTGCAGGCAGGTGCTGACCGTGGTCTTCAGATCGGAAGAGC
>JBJMNK010000086.1:0-26394 GCA_045804265.1 Gemmatimonadaceae bacterium
CACGTCGGCGTTGAGCGAGGCCGCAGCCGCTAACGTTAGCGCCGTCAGCGAGAGCAGCGTGAAGCAGTAATTCGCGAACGCCCACTTGTTGGACGTGAAGAGCAGGGTCATCGCCGTGATCGCGGTGATCGTCGTGGGCCCGAGGGGCTGCTTGGCTCTCCACGCGGACACCGATCGCCGCGAGCGCCATCCCGAACACGATCACAAAGGGAATGTCCAGGTGAAGGCGGCACTGGGCAGACGGCCGACGCGAGCTTCCGAAGGAAAGGTGTCGGCTCATGGCGAAGGCCCTGAACCAGACTCGCGGCGTGCGGATCGTCGCGAAACGAGAGCGTTTCCTGACTGGACGTGGCCATGCGGGGGCGTGTGAGGGCTCGGAACGCGCAGCGCCACTTCCGGTGGGTGGGCTACGAGGGAAAGTTACATGGATGCACAGTGCGCGCGTCACCGGAACGATCCGCATAAAACCTAACGAATTGGGTTGACAATGTCAACCAATAAACCGGAGGACGGCGTTTGGATATCCCAAGCGGACGCGGCGCGCCTTCGCGCGGTGACCCGGCAAGCGATCTCGCGATTGATTCAGCGCGGACGCCTCCGGACGCACACCGTGGCGGGCTACGTGCTCGTGCATCGCGACGACGTAGTCAATTTCGAACCCAGGCGCGCGGGGCGTCCTGCGAAGCGGGCAGGCGCCGATGACTGACCTTGACGAGGTGAAGCGGCTGCTCGCCCGCCTTGACGAAGGTCAGTTGCGCCAAGTGCAGGCATACCTGCGCGGCCTGCTGCCTAAGCACCCCGCAGAGGAGCGGCTGATGATCTCTGCCGAGGGTATGCTTGACGCCCTCGATAGAGCCGGCGACTTCACCGTTCGAATGATTCGAGGCGTATTCGCGGAGGCAGCCTTCGCTACCGAGGCGCTCCCAGAGTTCGCAGACCGATGGCGCCTCCTTCCTCTCCCATCGAATGACCCGCCGTTCGACTTCCTGTTGACCGACATCGCGAATCCGGACTCCCCGCCGCGCGGGCTGAGCCATCCGAAAATTCGGCTGCAAGTGAAGATGCAGCGATCGGAGGACAAACAGCCCCTGTCTGCAAGTGATATCTGGCGCACGCGTGTACGGTGGCCGGCTGATCACTACGTCGTAGAGGTTCAAAAGAGCCGCAAGGGAGAGAAGAATGGGAAATCAACTCGGCCCTATCGCTTCAACGAATTCGACGTATTGGCGGTGTCCCTTGGTCCCGCACGGGGACGGTGGGGAATCTTCATGTACACCGTGGAGCGGTGGCTGCTGCCAAATCCGGAAGACGAAAGCGAGATCCTCACCTATCAGCCGGTTGCCCCTGCTGATAACGACTGCTGGACCACCAACTTCAACCGCGTAGTCGAGTGGTTGCGAAGCGGCGAGCGGAGGCGGATTCGAGGCGAGCTTCCCTCTTCAGGGAAGCGCCCGCGCGTCGTTGGACGTGTCGACAGGAAGCCAACTAAAGGGAAGCGACCATGAATCGCGAGCTTTGGACCCGGCCCAAGATCACCCATCACGGCGCACCGCCGTGGCTCTGCCCTACGTGCCGCAAATCAAACTTGCGCCTTGATCTGAAGTCGCTCCGCTCCGAGGAGACGAAGGAATCGCGCAGCGCGCATTTTCAGGAGGAGTGGGAGCCTGAATGGAACACGTACATCTTCTCGGCGTGGTTGAAGTGCTCCGACGCGAAGTGCGGGGAGAGCGTGGTCATTACGGGTCTCGGCGGCGTCGAGCCACAATGGAGCGACGAGGAAGGAGTGACATGGGAGCAGTATTTTGTCCCGCAAACAATGTCCCCGATGCCGGACGTTATCGACATCCCACCGAAATGCCGTCCTGAGGTCGCACAAGAATTGCGCGCGGCGTTTCGTGTGATGTGGAGCGATCCCGCAGCTTCGATGAACCGCATCAGAACCGCAATCGAGCGGCTGATGGATTCAATCGGCATCAAGCGTCGCACACGTGGGAAGAATGGATTGGTAGACCTAAAGCTTCACGATCGGATCGTGCAGTTTCAGAAGCGTGAACCGGAACTTGGAAGTCAACTACTAGCTCTCAAGTACGCTGGCAATACTGGGAGTCATGGGAGCGTAGAGGACGGTGACGTGATCGATGCGCTCGCAATCATCGAGCACGTTCTCGCGGAAGTGGTGACCCAGCGATCCCGGAACATCGCCGCGCTCGCAGCAAAGCTGACGAAGAAGCACGCGCCCAAGAAGAAAGGGAAAGCCGCATCTTCGGGTAGCGTTTCACCAGCGAACAAAGCGATTGTACCCGTCGCGGCGGGGTCTATGAGTAATCAGCATGCTTCGAGCGCCTCGGCCCCGAACACCGCGGCGTCTGGCACCGCCACGGCCAGCGGCAGCACTTAATGCGACGGAGTCGAAACCTGTCTGTTCCTGTGGAGGAGTCACGGAATGTCCACCTCTGATTCGCGAGCACCCGAACGCCCTGAGGTCGAACTAGGCGGCTATACGCGCATCCTTGACGCGTTCGGGGCGAGCAGGCGTCCCGCATCCGAGAGCGTGCGCCATCTCGAATCCCTCGGCTTCGCGAAGGGGCAAGCGAGAAACGCCGTGTACCGCTATCGAGCTACCCATAATCCGAGGGGAGAGCGCTCCGACGGACGCGAAACGCTCAATTGAGATCGGATAACTCTTGGGATAACTTAGAGCGGCAGAGGGCGACATTTCGAGCTTCGCGGTCCGACATACTCTCGTTGGGACATCGGCTTCGATCGGCAAGTTGCCGGAACATCGGAATTCGCGAATCCGAATGGGGTTCAGGGGGTCGCGGGTTCAAATCCCGCCGTCCCGACTTGCCAACGTAGAGTCCCGCTATCACTTCGATGGCGGGACTCTTTGCATTCCTCCACCCGTGGTGCTGTTTCGGTGCTGTTTCTACTGCGCGACGGTCTGCTCGTCCGCGCGTTGGTCATGACGCTTCCGCGGCTCCGCCATCACCGCGAGGACCGCGGCATCATCGGCCGCCTGGTAACACTCGAGCAACGTCGTGAGATCTTTCCAGCCACCCGCGGCCGCGACGTCCGGCAACGGATGATGTCTGCGCTCGCTCGCCCACTTGCGACCATACGCATGCCAGAGCGATCCCTCGAGCTTCGGCAGCTCGGCCTTCACTTCGGCCATGGCGAGCCACTTGTCGAAGAGGTGGCGATCCATGGGCACCTGTCCGTTCTTCTCCGCCGAAAACAACAACCCACCGAGAGCGCCGAGCTTGACGCGGAAGGTGCGTAGCTCCAAGCGCAGCGCGCCCGGCATTGGGATCACCCACTCCACCCCCTTCTTGTCGGCCTCAGCGCGCCACCGGATCGTGCCACGCTCCCAATCGATCCTCCCACCGCAACAGCCGCACGGAGCCCAGGCGACGCCCTGTGGCCTCAGCAAGCACCAACGCCAGCTCGATGGAAAACCAGCGATGCTGCTCTCCGGCATCCGCTGCGGCGGCGCCCATCTGCTGCATCGCGGTGCGCATGAAAGTTGGGAGTCGTGCTCGTGCCGGGGAATCCACTAAGGCTCCCTTTCGCGCGTTAGGCCGGTTGAGTGACAAGGCGCTTGGAGATTGGGATCGGGAGTCCGGGCCGCTTGTGGTGCGCTCGCGACAACAATGGCGCTTCGTCGCCGCTCCACCCGCTGGAGCGTCGCCCTGCTTCCTCCAGCGCTACGGGTTATGTGTTTGAGAATCATGGAGTTGCAAGTCACGGAGCACCGCCCGCGCCGCTGCGTCTTTTCTTGCTTTCGGTCAATGGCGCGAGCGGTATCGGCGCTGCGGAAATCGGGCGATGGCTGCACCGACGAAGGTAGATAGGTGCTCTCCAGTCTCATTGGGCGACAGAGAGACAGTAAGAATCAGTACGTCGGTGAGGTCAATGACTACTGCAAGTACGCATTGCTTCGCGCCCTTACCTCGCGAGGCGCGGCGACGTCCACGGTCGCTTGGATGCTCACCGACGATGATGTCTCGCGTGATGGCCGCAAACTGGGGTATCTCGCTGAAGCCGCGCCGGCGGAGCGGCGACCCCGAACTCTTTGATGCGCTTGGCGTCCCAGTGTTAGCTGGGGACGGATCGAACGGCGATGCCGAGGCCGTACACAGCTCGGGAAATATGGGGGGCATTGGCTGTCCCGTCGTAACGACAACACCCAGCTGCTCTCCCGGAGCATGGGCGTTTGTCCGGGCCAACGCCACACCGGCTGCGTGTATCCTCGGAGCCCTCGGTGGGCGGATCAGTGCGGCTTACGGAATTACCGACGCCGGGACGTCGCGGGTTGGAGCACGACGGCCCATGGAACCCATCGCGCGTTCTACGCTCCATCCAGGAGCAGTGTCCTCACGGACCTTGGCTCGTTGGCAGGGCGGAACGCCGCAAGCACCGCCGCTGCGATCGCGGGGAAAGTGACGGTTGGCTCAAGTGCGGCGACCAAGGCCCTGTGCCTCCGACACATGCGACGCTTTGGATCGTTCCACAATCACAATCAGTCGCTTCACTGGTTCAGAACGTGGCAACGGTCGCACCGAGTGTTCGTTCCTGTCATACACCTTCCTACAGAGGGATCTATGTTCCGTCGCTACTTCCTTATCCTGACCGCCGTGGGCATCGCCGCCTGCGAGCGCCCAACAGCACCGACGCCGCCAGTGACTACGTCAGGATCACCCGTGTCGTTATCAGCAGGCAACACGGCAAAGTTTAACGACGTCTATTACATCTCAACCGTGACCGACAATCCCTGCAACGGCGATATTGTCTTCGTCAGCGGGAAGATGCACGAAGTATTCACAATCACCGAAAACGATTTCACTTTCGATCTAACGATTCACGTCAACTTCGATGCTTTGCAGGGCGTTGGTGTCCCCAGTGGCGCGCGATATCATCTGAACGGCACGGAAAAACTGAACCAGCAGGGCTTCTTCGTCCCTGACTTCGCATTCCAACGTACCGCTCAATTCGATCAGGAAGTGGTGAGCGAGGGGAATGCACCCAATCTCATATATCATATCACGCAACAGTTCTCCGTTGATGAGACCACGACCACTGTCACGGACACAAAAGTCTCAATCAAGTGCCGTGGCTGAGATCTGGCTATGACGATTCTACACGAACGTTGTGCGAGTCCGTTCAATCTCAGAGATCGCCTTTTTGTCGAGGCGTCTTCACTATCTCATGGGGAACTGATGAAACGGTTCATACTCTGGGTGCTCTGCTTCTGCTCGCAGCTGCGTGCGCGGGAGAAGATCAGAGCAGGCTGACCGCGCCGGCGGCTGGACTAGCGCCGGCGAAAACAACTACTCCCACTTCCTCCACCCGTGGTGCTGTTTCGGTGCTGTTTCTACTGCGCGAGGTCTGCTCGAGTGCGCGCTGGTCGTGGCGCGTCCGCGGCTCGGCCATCACTGCGAGGACCGCTGGATCCTCGGGCGCCTGGTAACACTCGAGCAACGTGGTGAGATCTTTGCAGCCGCACGCTGCCGCAACACATCGTCAGCGCCGACAGCTTTCCGTCCCGCTTGCGGTATGCCTCCGCGTACCCCACGTTCGAGTGCCCTCCTGAGGTATCTGATCCACCTTCATCGTGCCCCACCTGGGTGATGCGGCGTCCGTTTGCCGCACCGGGTAGATGCTGTCACCCCACCCACACAGCGAGGCACAGATGAACCGGCTCACCGTCGCGCCACTCATCGCATGCGTACTGTTCGTCGCATGTGATCGCTCGCCCGAGCTCGTCGCCCCACGCCCTTCGATGTTGGTGCGCAACATCGAACCGGTGTCGCCCGCCCTGAATCCCAACTTCAATCTCGAAGTCATCCTGAGGGCTGTGGGAGATGGCAACGGGTTCGGCCATGTGAAGTTCCGACAGGCGAACGACGACATTACGCGCGTCGATCTCGGCGTGTGGGTACGCGACCTCACGCCGGATACCGACTACAAGCTGCAGCGCGCGGTGGATACCGTGGTGGATGACAATTGCACCGGCAGCTTGTGGGTCACGCTGGGAGAGGGAAGCGTACCACAGGACATCATCACTGACGGCCGTGGCACCGCGACACAAGATCTTTTCCGCGTGCTTCCGACGACTGCGGTCGGGGCGGCGTTCGACATCCAATTCCGCGTGGTGACGACGACAGGAACGCCGGTGCTCGTGAGCGACTGCTATCAGTACTACGTGCGCTGAACTCGGTGGAGTGAACTGACGGACGGTTGCGATCGAGGGGCGATGTCCTGCCTGACAGGCCCGGCATCGAGCGCGAAGGTCGGTCACGCCACACGACGGTCTTTTTTGCTCCGCACGCGTCAGGCGCCGCGACGCAGGACGCCTAACGCGTGGATGCCGTTGTCTGTTCGCCTGGACCGTCGCACCATCGATGATCCTCCACGATGGCCGGAGGTAAGTCGACGGTGCGTCGCATCCGACCTTGTTTCACAACCGCGCCGCCTCCTCGCGGCAAGATTTCTCCCGCGCGCGGACTAGCTGGCTCACGGGATCGCCCCGCCCCCTTGCGGGTGGTGGCAGGGGCGCTATTGTGCAGCCGAGCGCCGCTGGCGGGATCGAAGCGTGCGACTCGACGTGACATTCGCCGAAGCGCCGCCCCGCCCCTCCGCGCCATCGAGGGCTGCGCATGGACCTCACCCTCTCCGCGTCGGACATCGCCCGCCTAACGGCCGCCTGCAGCGCCGCCGCGGCGCCCTTGAGCGATCCGACGTTGGATGAGTGGCCAATTCGAAAAGTCGACACACTGCGGTTCGGTCAGAAGGCGAATGTTTTCCGTGCTCGAATCCGACTACCTCGGAGCGGAGACCACGTGCTCGCGCGGGTGACCAGGTGCGCGGGACGCAACCGCCGCTTCCAACTTTTCACCCTCGGGAGGGGCGTCTGATGACTAGCGAACGTCGCGCACTGGCATATGCGATTGCCACGCTTGCGATCGGGTTCAGTTCTCCGGCTCTGGCGCAGAGCGCGGACGAGAACGCGATCAGGAAGGTCATTCGCACCGAGACAGAGGCCTACTACGGCAGGAGCGCCGACGCGTGGCAAGCCACCTGGGTGCAGGACTCGACTGCCATGCGGACCTTTGTGCAGAGCGGGTCCTTCGAGGTGGACGCCGGCTGGGAGAAGTTCGGGCCCGGGACGACGAAGTACTTGAAGGACGCCGGCAAGCCCGTGCCGATCCAGCTGCAGACGAGCAACTACAGAATGCGGGTGGGCGGTGGACTCGCGTGGGTGGAATACGATCAGAGAATAACGACTGCTGGGGACACGACAAACCCATACGTGTCCCGCGAGCAGCGCGCGCTCGTGCGGAAGGATGGACGCTGGAAGATCATGTCCGCACTCACGGAGGACGTCGGCGGCTTCGGCTCTTCCCCGAGGGCCATCGAGTCGCAGCTGAACGGCACGGGCTACGCACTGCTCAGCGCGAAGAGAGCCAACGACGCCATCGAGGTGCTGAAGCTGAACGTTGGGCTCTTCCCCAACTCGTTCAACACATACGACAGCCTGGGTGAGGCGTATCTCGCCGCGGGCGAGACGCAGCTTGCGATTCAAAACTACGAGAAGTCAGTGGCACTCAATCCGAACAACGAAAACGGCAAGCAGGTCCTCGCAAAGCTGCGAAGCGTAAAGACGCCATAGGCAGGAGGAGGGCCGAAGTTCTGGAGGAGCAGGAGCTCGCTCACAACGAATCGCCCGGCTGCCCGCCTAACGGCGAATCCGTACGCGCTATTGCTTGCACTGATGACCCGGCCGGCTCTTCGGAGCTCGCCGGAGTCTTCCGACGTCGCACCACTTGCGCCGTTCCCATAGCAATCGTATCTCCGGGTACCTTCGCGGAGCTCATCGTGTTCACATCCCGCCCCTGCTCCCGGCGCCGCTCGCTTGGCGTCCCGTTCGTAAGCCCGTCGTACGTCGTCGGCGTCGTCGCCGCGGTGCTTCCCGCGACGACTGCGTCCGCGCAAACGTCTGCCGCCAATCTCGCGAAGCCGCCCGGCAACGCGACGCACTTCATCATCGAATCGACCGGCGGCAAGCACGGCGACTCATGGAGCTGGACTACGTCCGACGGGACTCGCATGGCACGCGAGAGCATGAACCTCCGCGGCCAGCTCTGGGAGATCGACTCGCAGGGCAAGGCGACCTCCGATGGCCTGCCGGCGATGCTGACGATCCAGGGCGTGACGCCGCAGGGCGACGCCGCCGAAACCTTCGCCGTCACGGGCGGTACCGCCCAGTGGAAGAGTCAGGTCGATGCCGGGAATGCGGCGTACCGCGGCGGCTTTTACATCGCGGTCGGTGGGCCGATGGACCTCACCGCGTGGTTCATCGAGCGGCTGCTCGCCAGTCCAGGCAAGACGATGAAGCTGCTCCCCGGCGGCGCGGCGCACGCGAGTCGACTGACGACGCTCGACGTGGGCCAGGGCCGCGCGAGGCAGACCGTCACGCTGTGGGGCGTGACGGGCGTCAGCACGACACCGCTGCCGATCTGGACGGATGCACACGGCCGGTTCTTCGGCCTAACGTTCGGCTTGTGCTGGTTGCCCGACGCCTACGCCGGTGAGATGCAGCACATGCAGGACGCGCAGGCGGCCGCGATGGCGCGACAGGCGCCGCTCATCGCCAGGCTGGCCCGCACGCCGGCCGGTCCGGTCGCGTTCACGCACGTCCGCACCTTCGACGCCGACAGCGTGCGCTTTCTCGACGACCAGACAGTCGTCGTCAGAGGGGGCAAGATCGTCGCCGCCGGTCCAGCGGCAGCGGTCACGCCGCCGAGGGGCGCGCGAGTCATCGCCGGCAAGGGCATGACGCTCGTGCCGGGGCTGTGGGACGTTCATATGCACGTGGGCGACGACTACACCGGCCCGCAAGAGCTCTCGATGGGCGTCACGTCAGTGCGCGACCCGGGCAACAATGACAAGCTGACGATGGACCGGCGCGCCCGCGCCGCAGCTGGCAAGCTCCTGTTCCCGCACGTCTACGCTTCCTCATTGATCGACGGCAAGGGACCATACACCGCGCAGGTCGCCAACGTCGCGACCAGCCAGGCGGAGGCGATCGCGCTCGTCGACCGAGCGAAAGCAAACGGCTTCACGGGCATCAAGATTTACGGCACCTTCGATTCCGCCTGGCTCCCGGCCACGATCGCCGAGGCGCACCGGTTGGGACTCCATGTGCACGGGCACATTCCCCACGGCATCCGGACGATGCAGGCGATCGACGACGGTTACGACGAGGTCACTCACATCAACTGGGTGATGATGCAGGCGATGCCGGCCAGCATCCTGCCCGAGGACAACGGCATGCTGCGCTTCGAGGGACCGGGGCGCTATGCGAAGGACGTCGATCTCGACGGGCCGGAGCTCACCGGCATCGTTTCCACGATGGCCAGGAAGCACATCTACTCGGACCCGACGATGGTCGCCTTCGAGGGATTGTACGTCCCGGATAACGGTGATCTCTCGCCCGCCTACGCGCCGTTCGTTGGCACAATGCCGCCGACGACCGAGCGGGGATTCCGCAGCGGTGGCTTCGCGGTGCCGGCCGGGCTGACGCGGGCCGACTACCGCGCGAGCTGGGCGAAGATGGTTGGTCTGCTCAGCCGCATGCACGCGGCGGGAGTGCCCATCGCCGCCGGCACGGACGGATTCGGCATCGAGATCATTCGCGAGCTCGAGATCTACCACGACGCCGGGTTCACGCCCGCCGAGGCGCTGGCCGCGGCGACGATCGTGCCGGCTCGGTTGGTCGGTCAGGACGCGCGCACCGGCTCGATCGCGGTCGGCAAGGCCGCCGACCTCGTGCTGGTCGAGGGCGATCCATCGCAGCGCATTGGCGATCTGCGACAGACGCGCGTGGTCATGCTCGACGGCAAGCTGCTCGATGCGGATGCGCTGCGGCAGGCGGCGGGGTTCTCGGGACGACCGAAGTAGGAGTGCGCCGTCGATCTCGTCGTCCATGGCGGGCCCGGTCGGAGCCAGGTCCTCTCCCGTTATGATCTCGAGGCCGGCTGATTGCCGGCCCTCACGATATAGTCGAACGAGCAGCCCGGAATTCGACAAATCGTCGCCAGAATCTTCGTTCCGGCGAATATTCGGGATGGCATCAGCATCGGCATCCCGTGGTTCACCAAATGGACTTGTGATCCACGGATTGCGCCGGCACCTTCGCGTTATGACCGACTATGGGCAGTTCTGTCCCGTGGCGCTCGGTGCCGAGATCTTCGCCGAACGGTGGACGCCCTCATCCTGCGCGAGCTCCTCGTCGGTGGCCGGCGTTTCAGCGACATCCAGCGCGGCGTGCCGCGGATGTCGAGGAACCTGCTGACGCAGCGGCTGCACTCGCTGCGGAGCAGCGGGATCATCGAGCAGCTACCAGCCGAGGGTGGTCATGGCTACGAGTATCGATTGACCATCGCCGGTCGCGAGCTCGGTGCGGTGATCGACGCTCTCGGCACGTGGGGGTACAAGTGGGCGAGCAAGGACCTCAGCGACAAGGAGCTCGATCCTGACTTCCTCATGTGGTCGCTGCGACGGTTGGTCCGCGTCGATCGGGGTGCACGGTGCGCCGCGCTATCGTCACGCTCTGGCGAGCTGGCTCGGCGTAACGCGCTGACTGCCTAACGCGGCCCTCAGGCACCGTTCACGAGCGCCGGAAAGCAAGCGGTATCGACGTCAGGCAGTCTCCGAGTCCTCAAGGTCGCACGCGGAGGACGGTCTTCCCCGTGCGTGGCCCGGTCGAGTTGAGTGCGGCGACGGCGTCGCCGAGAGGCGAGATGTTGCCGATATTCGTCCGCAGCCTCCCGTCTCGAACTCGCTGGACGATCTCAGTCAGCTGAGAGCGATCGGATTCGACGACGAAGTCGATCGCGATGCCGTCGTCGGGGCGTGCCTCGGGCGGCCCGACGACGGACACCAGCGTTCCTCCGGCTCGGATCAGCCGCGCGGACCGCTTCCCGATGTCGCCGCCGATGACATCGAACACCAGATCGACTCCGCCAACGTCTTCCAGCGTGTCCTTCTCGAGGTCGACGAACTCGTTCGCACCGAAGTCGAGCGCCGCCTGACGGGCAGCGGCGCGTCCGGTGCCGATGACGTACGCGCCGGCCTCTCGCGCGAGCTGCGTCACCATCGACCCGACTGCGCCGGCCGCGCCGTGCACGAGAACACTCTGTCCCGCCTTCAGGCGGCCGTGATCGAACAGCCCCTGCCACGCGGTCAGCCCGGAGATCGGCAGGCTCGCGCCTGTCGTGAAGTCGACGTCGCCCGGCAGGGGCGCCAGGTTGCGTGCCTCGACGGCCACATGCTCCGCCAGGGTGCCGTCGCGATACCAGTCCGTTAGGCCTAACACGCGCTGCCCCACCGACAGCCCGGTGGTACCATAGCCAAGGGCCGTGACCACTCCGGCCAGCTCGTGTCCGGGGATCGACGGTGTTCGGTCACGGCCGAGACGATCGGCCCAGGTCGAGGGCCATGTCAATTCGGTCCCGACGAAGCCCGACGCATGCACCTGAACGACGACGTCGTTGATCGCTGCCTTCGGCTCGGGGCGCTCCTCCAGCTTCATCCCGGCCGTTCCCGCGGCCTGGTCCGTCACCACTATCGCCTTCATCGTGATTTCTCCTTCGGGGTCGGGATCAAGTCCCGCTCATCGGTTCAGGGTCGAATGGCCGCTCGTGTGAACGTTAGGGCTGCAACTAATCTCGCCCGGCCATTTCAGTCAGCGCTGTGCGGATCGTCCACGATTCGCGTCCGATCATCCTGTAGTGCGCACGCGGACGTCAAAACTCAGGAGAGCGTTCATAGCTTCTCACCATGCGACCTTCGGTACGACGTTGGGTCAGAGCCATGCGCCTCGCGAAACGCCCGCACGAAGCTGCTTCGACTCGCGTAGCCGGCCTGGCGCGCGATCTCGTCGACGCTCATCGCAGTCGACCTGAGTTGCTCGGCTGCCTGCCGCATGCGGAGATCACGAAGGACGCTCATCGGCGACCGGCCGACGACTTTGGTGAATCGCGCCACGAACGCCGACCGACTGAGGAACGCCGTCCGCGCCAGGCTGCGAATCGAATGTCGCGCGCCCGGATGCGCGACCATGTTCGCGAATGCTCGCGCGATCTGGGGATCGCTCAACAACGAAAAACGCTCGACCCAGAGATCCATCGAGCGAAGCGAGCGACGCAGGAGCGCCACGATGACCTGCTTCAGCAGTGCGGCACTCATGGCCCCGGCGCCGACTTCCTCCGCGACGAGCTCCATCAGCGCTGCCTTGAGCGACTCGTCGACCTGATCGCCTTCGTCGAACTGCTCGACGAGCGGCGCTGCAAGTGCTCCGAACAGATCGGTCGAGGATCCATACGACGCGTGGAAGTACCCGCAGATGAGAACGATGACGGGTTCCGCGTCCGTCGCGACGTAGCGTCGCACCGCGCCGTGCGCGAACAGCTGCTTGCGCCCGTGAACGGTCTTCCATGTGGCGCGCGGGTCGCGCCGCGGCGGCACCTCGATCCGGAAGAGGGTGTTCGCGGGAAGGATGACCAACGTGTGCGGCTGCAGCTCGATCGGCTCGCCGTTCTCGACGACCATTCGGTCGGTGCCCGAGATGTTGTAGTGAAGCCCGGGCGCGTCGATGCCGCCCAGCTCGAGGCGATAGCCCTCGCCGACCAGGCATTCCGACAGCCGGACAAACCTGACCGTCAGCGTATCGAGCAGGCGATCCAGCTCCGCCGCAGCGACGGGCACGAGTGGCCGGCTCTCGCTCATGAACGCGATGTCCTCATCGTGGCAATCGTACGACGCGTGTCAATGCTCCCGCGCGCGAGTTGCGCGGGGACCTCATGACGGACGCGCTCTGCTACCGGGCGCTCTTCGAACAATCCCCCGCCGCTACCGCAGTCTACGGCAACTCGTTGCGGATCACCGAGTGCAACGCGGCATTCCTGCGCCTCCTCGAACTCCCACGTGAGCGTCTCGTCGGGCTGCACATCGACGAACTGCGAAGCTCGCAGCTTCGCAACGCCCTCGAGCGCGCCCTTGCCGGTGAGACTACCTCGTGCGAGGCGCCCTGCCAGGGATCGAGCAACGCGTGGTTCCTGTCAACAGTGACGTTCGCGCCGCTGCGTGACGAGGCGGGACAAGTAACCGGAGCGATCACATTCGTCGTCGATCGAACGCGCGGCTTCGAATCGCTGGAGCGCACACACCCCAGCGACACTCGACTCGGCGAAGCCCAGCGGCTCGGGCGAGTTGCAAGCTGGAGCTGGGACCCTGAGAGGGGCTTGGCGGCGTCACCGGAGCTCTACCGGATCCTCGGTCTCACATCATTGGCTGCGCTGGCGCGATTGGGAGATATCGAGCGCCTGGTCCATGTCGATGATCAGGCGGTGTTCCGTCGCAGCTACATGGACACGCTTGCGCGGCGCCTGTCCTTCGCGACCTGCGAGCTTCGCCTCGTTCGCAGCGACGGCGTTGAACGCTCAGTGGTGATCCGCGCTGAAGTGACGTACGACGCCGATGGAAAGCCGGTGTCCGCGTGGGGGACGACACAGGACGTGAGCGAGCGACGGCAACTCGAGGATCAGCTTCGGCAGGCGCAGCGCATGGAAGCGCTCGGACAACTTGCCGGCGGGGTGGCACACGACTTCAACAACCTGCTCACCGTGATCAATGTGGAAAGCGAATTCCTCGATGAGGCCTTGGCGCGCGATGACCCGCACCGCGATGGAATTCGGCAGGTTCAGCGTGCCGCCGCGCACGCGGCCGGACTCACCCGACAGCTTCTGACGTTCAGCCGAAAGCAGATCCTGCGACCGCGGTCCGTCGATCTCAATGATCTCGTGACCGAGACCAGCCAGATGCTGCGACGCGTACTGGGCGAGGACGTCGAACTGGTGACGACGCTCGCAGCTGCGCTGCCGCCGATTCTCGCCGATCCGGGGCAACTGCAACAAGTGCTGATGAATCTCGCGGTGAACAGCCGCGACGCGATGCCGGAGGGGGGAGTCCTGCTGGTGGCGACCGAGCGTGATGTCGTCGGCGACGACAGCGCGGTGCTCGCGGCCGGAGAGTACGTGGTGCTCACCGTGTCGGATACCGGATCGGGGATGGATGAGAATGTACGCCGCCGGATCTTCGATCCGTTCTTCACGACCAAGCCGCTCGGAGCCGGCACCGGTCTCGGACTATCGACGGTCCTCGGTATCGTGCAGCAATCGGGCGGTCACGTATCGGTGACCAGCAAGGTGGGACGCGGCACACGGTTCACGATTCATCTCCCGCGTGCGCAGGAGGTGCTCATCGCGCAGGAGAATCGCGGTGCGCGACCGCCAGCCGCGATTGCCACCCAGCGCGCGACGGTACTACTGGTGGAAGACGAGAAGGAGTTGCGGAGCGCGTGCCGTCGAGTGCTCGAGCGCGAGGGCTACACCGTTCTGGTGGCAGAAGACGGATACGACGCGCTCGCAATCTCGGAGTCCTTTTCCGGCGCGATCGACCTTCTGGTCGTGGACATCGTGCTACCGGTTCTGAGTGGTCGCGAGTTGGCCACTCGCCTCGTGCAACGGCGTCCCGCGCTGCAGGTGCTTTACATGACGGGATACACCGACGACGAGATCTTCAGGCGCGGGCTCTCTGACGGGAATGGCAACCTGTTGGAGAAGCCGTTCGCCAGCCGGGAGCTGATCGAAGCCGCCCGCGCGGCGTTGCTGGCGCAGACATCCTGAATGCTCCGCAACTCGTGCAGTCGCCAGAGCAGGAGATTCTCGATGGGCATGATTTCGTCACAGCTACTTCACGCGCAAATGTTTCGCGGCAAATTGCACCGTCATGGTTGAACGACTCGCGGAGGCCGTCGGCGACTATGATGCGTGCACAGGTCTGTGCCGAAGAGTATCGAACCCGTCACGCACCGCTTCACCGGCGACGTGCTCGAGATTTCCACTGGTGTTACCGGCAGTTCCGCTCTTGACGGAGGGTGCAGCGTGCAATTGAGCTTCGCGTTTCATGCCGGGATCGTGACCGTGCGACTCGGCGGGACATATCCGATCGAAGATGGCAAGGCAGCATTGGTTGCAGTCCTGCCCGATCCTGACGTGGTTCGCGGCACGCTCGTCGATCTCCGTGATTCCCACGCATTTGAGACGCGCTCGCCCGCGGAGCTCGAATCGGTCGGTGAATTCCTGGGAGACTTGCGCGCGTTACTTGGCGAGCGAGTCGCGCTCCTCGTGCAGACCGACGTCGCATACGGACATGCGCGGGCGATCTCCGCCTGGGCCGCCGTCGACGGGACACCGGTCGAAGTCTTCCGTAGCGAGCGCAACGCGCTCGCCTGGCTGAGCAACGCCCCGGAGTTCATGCACTGATCTCACGGCTCGGGCCCTTGCGCCAGGACCTCGACCGTGCATTCACTGGCCGACGCCCGTGGATGCGACTCGGCACCGGTGCGAGCGCCTAACGGCGCCGGCACGATGGTCCTCGCACGCCAGCACGGCGGGCGCACCCAGAAGGAGGACGAGCACGACTACGCGAGCCATCAACGTTCCAGGTTGCAGACATCCCCCGTTGATCATTGGCGCGCGGGCACCGCCGCACGTTGCAGGCTGCAGTCGTTTGCCGACACCCTGATGCCGGGCTAACTTCGTCCTTCCTCAACTCCGAAGTGACGCCTGCCCGCTCCTGATCTGCGCGACCAGCTCCAAGCGACACTGAGCGGCAGCTACACGCTCGAGCGCGAACTCGTCGGCGGTGGAATGTCGCGTGTCTTCGTCGCCGAGGAGACTGCGCTCGACCGCAAGGTCGTGATCAAGGTGCTTCCGCCGGAGACCGCGGCGCAGGTCTCGCTCGAACGTTTCAAGCGCGAGATCCTCTTTGCGGCGAGGCTGCAGCATCCGCACATCGTCCCCCTGCTCACGGCGGGCGAGTCGAATGGGCTGCCGTACTTCACGATGCCGTTCGTGGACGGCGAGTCACTGCGAGTTCGCCTCGCGCGCACCGGCGAGCTGCCCGTCAACCAGGCCGTGCGCGTGCTGCGTGAGATCGCGTCGGCGCTCGCGTCCGCGCATGAACGCGGAATCGTGCACCGCGACATCAAGCCCGACAACGTGCTGCTCTCCGGTGGCAGCGCGATGGTCACGGATTTCGGCGTCGCAAAGGCGTTGAGCGCCGCGAGCAACGCGGAGCAGGGTGGCATCACGTCGCTCGGTGTCGCGCTCGGCACACCGGCGTACATGTCGCCCGAGCAGGCAAGCGCCGATCCGAGTCTGGACCACCGCACGGACATCTATTCGTTCGGCGTGCTCGCATACGAGCTGCTCACGGGGCAGCCGCCCTTCGCGGGCCGCACGCCGCAGAACATGCTGGCGGCGCACGTGATCGAAGTGCCCGAGCCGATCAACAGGCGCCGCGCCTCACTCGCACCCGCGCTCGCGGCGCTGGTGATGCGCTGCCTGGAGAAACGCCCCGCCGATCGCCCGCAGAGCGCGAGCGAGGTGGTGCACGCGCTCGACGACATCACGACGCCTAACGGTGGCACGCCGCCGACCGGCACGCAGCCGCGCGCGGCGGCGACGTCGGGTGGAGCGTCACACGGAGGTTGGCGCCGATCGGGCGCGATTGCGGCGATCGTCGCCGCCATCGTCCTCGCCGGCTGGCTCCTCGCAACGCGAACCGGCGGCGCGGCGAAAGTGCGCAGCATCGCCGTGCTCCCGACAGATATCGGCGCCGACACGGCGCACGCCGTTCTCGCCGACGGACTGTCGAGCGACCTGACCACCAAGCTGTCGAAAATCCCGGGGCTCTCGGTGCGGGCCTACTCGCCGTTGAGCGTCATGCGCGGGCGCTCGGTGCGCGAGGCGGGGAAGGAGCTTGGCGTCGGGGCAATCGTCATGGTGAGAATGGCGAGGTCCGGGACACGACTCCGTGCGACCGCCTCGCTCGTCAACGCCGCGAACGACGACCTGCTCTGGTCGGACGCCTTCGACGCGGGCGACCAGGACCAGTTCGCGCTGCAGGACAAGCTCGTCTCCGCCATTGCCGGCGCGCTCAACCTGACGCTATCAGCCGCAACGACCACCGCGGTGCGGGCGCGCGGAACGCGCAGCGACGAGGCGCACCAACTGGTTCAGCTCGCGCGGTTCGAGACGGGCCAGTTCACGGCCACTTCGCTCGCTTCAGCCATCTCGCACGCCGAAGCCGCGATCGCGCTCGATTCGACGTACGCTGACGCGTGGGCCGCGTTGGCCGAAGCATGGGGCTACAGAGCCGATGACTTCGTGTCGGCGGCGACGGCGGCTCCGCACGTGCGGCGCGCGGCCGAGCGTGCGCTGGCAATCGACCCCACGCTCGCCGACGCGCATGCTCAAGTTGGCTTGTGGTGGCTGACCTACGGTCATGATCCAGCAGCGGCATCGAGCGAGATGGAGCGGTCGCTGAAGCTCGATTCCGCGAATGTCGCGGCTGGTGGATGGTATCCCTTCCTTCTCACGAACTACCTGCATCTGCCGGACTCCGCACACGCGGTCGAGCAGCGCGCACAGCGGCTCAACCCGTTGGCGTTCGGTGTCTGGAATCCGTTCTTGCTTTCGCTCGATTTCGCGAAACTGTCGCCGGACAGTACGCGGGCGCTCTGCGCGCGCGCCGCGCGCATTCAGGAGCGGCTGGCCGCGCAATGCGAAGCGCAGCGGAGCCAGGCCGCGAACGACCGGCGCGGCGCTGTCGCCGCGTGGCGGCGCTGGGCCGGCCCCGCGCCGAGTGGTCGGGATCTCGCGTACCTCGCTGTCAACCTGATTGCGGCGGGCGACGTGTCAGGTGGGCGTGAAGCGCTGCGTCTGGCGGTCATGCGTTCGAACACGGAGTACGTTCGCGAAGACCTGATCGCAAACGCCTACATGAGACTCGGCGACCGGGAATCGGCGATCCAGTGGTTGGTGAAGGGCGCCGCGTCGAACGTCGGTGGAATCGAATTCTCGCTTGCGGATTCACTCTATGCACCCACTCGGTCCGACCCGCGCATTCAGGCCATCATCGAGCGGCTGAACGCGCGATGAATGGATTGGCATTCGCGGCCGCTGCGCCGCCGCGAATGCTCCGCGCCTCGCTCATTCTGGTCGGCGTTACAGAATCCCGCCGCTCCTCACCCGGAAATCCACGTTGTCATTGATCCACTTCCACAGCTCCACCTGATCCTCCGGTCGTGCGCCCTGATGGTAGTGTGATTTCCACGTCGCCATCACTTCGTCATCGACAGTCCACATCCGCACTCGCCGCCGCGGCACCAGCTTCTCCCAGTGCACGGCGACAGTCGGCCGTGGATACAGCACACGCACCGTGGTGTTCTTCGAGAGGTACTCGAGACCACTGACGTCGATCTTCTTGTACTTGCTCAAGCTGTCGTTCTTTTCCGATGGATTGTCGGGAAGTCCATCGGTGAGCACCACGATGTTCAGCGGCGAGAGCACGAGGTTCTGCCGCTTCACCAGCGTCCCGACGCGCTCGAAGAATGGATTGAAGTCGGTGAGGCCGTCGTTCGACGGATACTCCTTTCGCAGGTACGCCGCAATCTCGGCGACGCTCATGTTCCGGAAGGTGTCGATCGGCTGGAAGGACTTGGTCTCTCCCGGCTTCTCTCCGCCGACCGACCCGACGAACACCGCGGTCGGCTGCTTCAATCCGCCGAGTCCGTGGATGTGCGCGTAGAGATAGTTCGCGGCGAAGTCGATCGAGCTCTCGTAGCGGCCGCGGCTCTCGAATGAGCCGCTGACGTCGATCCCGATGACGAGCGTGGACCGCGCGACGCGCGCGTCGTTCGCCGACGCGGCCCCGCACCCGGCGAGCGTCAGGCCTAACGCGCCGAGCGCGAAGCAACCGGCCAGCGTCCTGCGGCGGGCGCTCATGACGCCACCCGCGGCATGGGATCGTGCGGCGTCAGCCGGCGCGACGAGCTCTCGAGCACCGGCCGCGGATGCGCCATCGGCGTCGCCGCGAGGATGTCGTCCAGCGTCCGGAAGGGAAGCGTGAACATCGGTCGCGACTGCACCGCGACCACCGCAAAGTTCAGCGCCGCCGCCAGCAGCTGCAGCACCGGCAGCGAGAGCAGTTCGAGCATGCGTCGAGCCTCTTCGTGGAACCAGGCCGTCTCCGCCTTGAGCGCGTTCACCGGCTCGCGCCAGATGCCCGGGTCGGGCGGACGGACGACGACACGACCGCCGTCGTCCTGCGTCAGCGTCTGCCGCGAGAGGATCGCCACAAGTGCGGGCGTCCCGAAGCGCCCGAAGAGGAACCATGTCATCCCGCGCACGCCGAGCCAGCCGAACGAGGCGAGCGCCAGCGTCCAGCCGAGGCCGAGCTGCACCGAGCCCCCCGACTGCTGGGCGATCCACGGCGTGATCGCGTCGATCAGCTCGCGGTAGAGGAAGATCACCTCGAAGAACATCACCGCGCTCTCGACGACGAGCATCTGTATGATCGTCCCGGTCTTCTTCGCCTTCACTGCCTCGGTGACGACCTGGACGCAGGCGAAGGAGCCGGCGACGAGCATGAAAAGGAAGAACCAGAGCAACGGCGCCATCACGCGCGGGTTCGGATCGAAGCCAGTGAGCCCGCCGAACACTTCGTTGAGCGTCGGCTGCAGCGTGAAGGTGAAGATCGTCGCCTCGATCGCCGACCAGACGACGAGCACGAGGAATGCGACCCACGGCATCCCCGGCTGGAAATAACGGCGCGACGTGATGTCGAGCAGCGTGAACGGCGAACGCACGATGCCGACGATGATGTTCTTGATCATCAACAGTCCGAACCGCACCGACCCGATCACCCAGCCGACGAGCGCGACGCCGACGCGCAGCATCCCGGCCCAGAAGAGCCACACGCAGCGCCCCGCGTCCCACCACGCCATCAGCAGCGACGTGAGGAATCCGCCGCGGCCGGAGCGGAAGGGCAGGGTATAGAGAGAGACCGCGGTGCACCACATCCCCGCGATCGCGAGCAGTGCGGGAAGGAGCAGCGTGGCCCAGGCGAACACGCGCGTCGCGGGATTCGCTGGCGCCGAGGCGAGGTGCAACATCGAACCCTGCCACTCGGCGAGCCAGCGCAGCGGCGCCGTGAGCGCGAGAATCGTGGGCTGCCACTGCGGTGGAAAGAGCTGCGCGAATGATTCGAACATGAGTGTCGCCTCGGACTCTGGATGCGATTGTCGAGCTTCCAAGTCTGACGAGCCTCATTTCGCGGCCGATACTGTGATCTCCGTCCGCGTGCGACAGGTCACTCGCGTTTTGAGCGCTGCAGCGCGCGGGCGCGATCTTCCCGGGCAACCTGGGGTCGACAACGCCGGCTGTCATGGTCCGCGACACCTTCCCCTGCCGCGGAGTCATCGCGACCGCTCACGCGAAACTCTCAGTGGTGCGACGCGGTAGTGGCTAGTTACAGCGGCTCCCTTCGTCGAGCGCCTTTCCGCTGTCCGTCCTTTGCCAGGCCACGTCGAGCGTCAACGTTGGAGGACTCATGCGAACCATCTGGACTCTCCTCAAGATCATCATCGTCCTCGCGATCGCGATCCCGCTCGCGATGTTCGTTCTCGCGACCACGCTCGGCGTGCTCGGCGCGATCCTCGGTATCGCATTCATGGCGCTCAAGCTCGCGATCGTCGCGCTGGTCGTTGTCGGCGGATTCAAGCTCCTCTCGCGGATCTTCGGCGGGAAACGCGCGCCGGAGCTGCCGCCATCGAGAGCTCTTCCGCCGGTCGACCCTCACTATGCGGCCGCGATGCGGGAGCTCGACCGCGAGCTCGGGGAGACAACGCGCCCCTGAGCAGCGACGAGTCACGACAGGCCCACGCTGCAAAAGTGAACGGGCGCCGCTGACAAGCGGCGCCCGTTCGTTCTGTGCGGTGTGGCTACTTCCCTTTCGTCATCGTCAGCCCCGTCACCGTCCCTTCGGTGTTGTGCGCGAAGCGCACGCCGTACACGCCGTCGGTGGACGCCAGCTTCCCGCTCTGCACCAGGTCCGACTTCTTATAGGTTGCGACCACTGTTCCGTTGATCGCGCACGTCACGTCGTCACCTTTCACGCTCATCGCGATCTCCTGCGTGACCGGGGACCCCGGGCCTGCTGCCTTGTGCACCGCAGCGTTAGGCTCGCCGCCCGCGTTCATCTTGAACGACTGGGGGCCGAAGCCGCGGACGATGAAGTTGCCGTTGCCGTAGGCGGCGCAGTAGAGATAGCTCTGCTGGTCGGTCCCCATCTTGTTGCCGGCGATGAAGACGCCGTAGGGGTGCGGATGATCGTTGAGCCCCATGTACTTCTGCTCCGTGAACGTCGCCTTCACGGTGTAGTCGCCCGTCGCCACGTTCGCCGGATTCCAGTAGGTGGACGCCGGGCCGGTCGTCACGTGGAACCCATTTCCCTCGGCGGCGAACTTCGCGTTGGCGATCGTCGCGCCCCGGCTCGCCTCGCGCGCGTCGATGCTGCCCGTCCATCCGGGGACGGAGACGCCGCCGCCGGCGACGGCGTGTGAAGCTTCCTGCGCTTGTGCGCCCACCGTCGTGGCGGCGATGAGGAGGAGCGATGCGAGGGTGGCTATCGGTTGTGTGGCGTGGCGCATGGAAGGACCTCGTGTAGAGTGGTGATCTCACGCAACGTTACCGGCGGTACATCGCTCCTGAAAGAGCGACGAGCGGCTATACCGCGTCGAGTCGAGGATCGGCCACGCTCCGGCGCGTGATGGGAGGAGAGATGACACCGGCGCGGTCGTCGGAGATCCGGGTCGGGACCGCGGCGTCTGCCTGGCCGACCGTCGTGTGCACCGGAGCGCCGACGCGGAAGCCGCTCCACCCCGGCGGATCGCTGGCCGGAAAGCTGTCGAGCGATGCGTCATCGACGACGTCGTGCTGCTCCGGAATCGCAGGAATACGGTTTGCTCGTGCTTTTCCATCGGTCATGATTCCTCCCACCCCTTCGCCCGGCTCAACGCCTTCTCCCATCCGCTGGCAACGCGCTTCCGCTCCGCCGGCTTGAGCTTCGGCGTGAATCGCTTGTCGGCTTGCCACTGGCGCGCGATGTCGGCCTGGCTCTTCCAGTAACCCACAGCCAGCCCGGCGAGATACGCCGCGCCTAACGCTGTCGTCTCCGACACCCTTGGCCGCACCACGGGCACGCCGAGCAGGTCGGCCTGGAGCTGCATCAGCAGGTCGTTCGCGCTCGCGCCGCCGTCGACGCGGAGCTCCTTGAGCTTGATCTTCGCGTCGGCTTCCATTGCCTTCAGCACGTCCATCACCTGCAGCGCGATGCTGTCCAGCGCGGCGCGGGCGATGTGCGCCTTGGTCGTGCCGCGCGTCAGGCCGACCAGCGTGCCGCGCGCGTACTGGTCCCAGTGCGGCGCGCCGAGCCCGGCGAACGCGGGGACGAAGTACACACCACCGGTGTCGCGCACGCTCGCCGCGAGCGCTTCGACATCGGGCGCGGCGCGGATGATCTCGAGCCCGTCGCGCAGCCATTGCACTACCGCGCCGGCGATGAAGATGCTTCCCTCGAGCGCGTACTCGGTGCGTGAGCCGATCCGCCAGGCAACGGTGGTGAGCAAATTATTCTTCGAGGCGATTGGCTTCGTGCCGGTGTTCATCAGCATGAAGCAGCCGGTCCCATAAGTGTTCTTCACCATCCCGGGCTTCGTGCACACCTGACCAAAGAGCGCCGCCTGCTGGTCGCCGGCGATCCCGGCGATCGGGATCGATCCGCCCAACAGCGCGGTCGTGCCGTACACCTCGCTCGACGAGCGCACCTCCGGCAGCATCGAGCGTGGGACGCCGAAGATCTTCAGCAGCTCGTCGTCCCAGTCGCCCTTCGCGATGTCGTAGAGCATCGTGCGCGACGCGTTGGTCGCATCGGTCACGTGGACCTTGCCGGCGGTGAGGTTCCATACCAGCCACGAGTCAACGGTGCCGAAGGCGAGCTCGCCGCGCGCCGCACGCGCGCGCGCGCCGCGGACATTGGCGAGGATCCACTGCACCTTCGTCGCCGAGAAGTAGGCGTCGATGACAAGTCCCGTCTTTCGCCGGATGACGCGATCGAGCTTCTTCGCCTTGAGCCGGTCGCAGATGTTCGCCGTGCGGCGGTCCTGCCAGACGATCGCGTTCGCGATCGGCTGTCCCGTCGCACGGTCCCAGACGATCGTCGTCTCTCGCTGGTTGGTGATGCCGATGGCGGCGACGTCGCCGGCGCCGATCCCCGCCTTCTGCAGCACCTCGGCGGCGACGCCGAGCTGGGTGGACCAGATGTCACGCGGGTCATGCTCGACCCAGCCGGGCTTGGGGAAGATCTGCGGGAACTCCTTCTGCGCGACCGCCACGATCGCGCCGGCCTGGTCGAAGACGATCGCCCGCGAGCTTGTCGTGCCCTGGTCGAGCGCGAGGATGTATTTCATGTCGGTGAATGTCGAACGTTAGGCGCGCCAGACGGCGCGATAGACGATGGCGCCGAGCACTCCGCCGAAGATCGGGGCGAAGACGGGGATCCATGCATAGCCCCAGTCGGAGCGGCCCTTCCCGGAAATCGGCAGCAGCGCATGAGCGATGCGGGGGCCGAGGTCGCGAGCGGGGTTGATGGCGTACCCCGTCTGCCCGCCTAACGACAGACCGATTCCCCAGACGATCACGCCGACGAGCAGCGGGCCGATCCCCTTGGCGATCTCGGAGCCAGGGAGGAGGTTGGCGGGGGAGAGCACGGCGAGCAGCCCGAGCACGAGCATGAACGTCGCGACCATCTCCGAGATGATGTTCGTGATCGGTTTCCGGATTGCCGGCCCGGTGCAGAAGGCGGCGAGCTTCGCCTCGGGATCGAGCGTTGCGCCCCAGTGCGGCAGGTACGTGAGCCAGACGATGACGCCGCCGAGGAAGCCGCCGACGATCTGCGCCGCGACGTAACCTGGCACGCTCGACCACGGAAACTTCCCGATCGTGGCCATCGCTATCGTGACCGCGGGATTCAGGTGCGCGCCGCTGATGCTCGCGACGCTGTAGACAGCGATCGTCACGCCTAACGCCCAGCCGGTGGTGATGACGATCCACCCCGAGCTGTTTCCCTTGGTGCGCGCGAGCACGACGTTCGCGACCACACCGTCGCCGAACACGATCAGGATCATTGTGCCGACGACTTCCGCGAGCAGGGGGGACATGAGCGGGGGGGAGGGGGTCGGGACGCGGGAGACCGCGCGGAGATCATGGTGCGCGAACCTTCCCGGGTCCAGAGCGCGTGCCTCACCCGCGCACCCAGCACCGATCATCGACGCACGATGCTTGTCCTTATTCTGATTGCCTTCGCCGACGCAGCCTCGAGCGGGAGGACCCGGATGACCGTGCGCGTGTTGAGGCGCACCGGGAGCTGCAGCGTCACCGTCTCGCCTCCGCGCCGCACGACGAGTGGCAGCGTCACAGCAGTCGTCCCGCCATAGCGTGCGCGCAATGTTGCGAACGACTCGTCGTTCGTGACCGTCACATCACCGATCGACACGATCCGGTCGCCGTTGCGTACGCCGGCCGCTTCGGCCGCGCTGCCCGCCAGAATCTGGGTGACGGCCACGCCATCGGCGCCGACTCCTCCGGTGCTCACGCCGAGTCGAGGCTCGCGGAGGGTGTCAGCGACGATGCGCAATGCGGCGAGGGCGAGAATCGAGTCGGAGGGAAATGGCACGCGACCATCGACGTACCGGCGGGCGAATTCGCTGAACGACTTGCCGCCAGCGATCCGGCTCACGGTGCCCCACCAATCGTTGCTCGTGAAGCCGCGTCCCTGCTTGTACGTCGTCTGGTAGACCGCTCGCATCACGTCGTCGAGTGACTGGGCGTTGTTCGTTGCGTCGCGAATGAGGACGTCGATGAGGAAGCCGGCGAGCGCACCCTTCGGGTAATACAGCCCCGCGCTGCCATCGGTCGGCGCGACCCAGGGCTGGAGCGACGCGTCGCCGAGCGCGGTCGGCGGGGAGAGCCGCTCGCTGGCGATGCCATTGGCGACCGCTTCGTACACGCCATTGCTGTCATATACGGTGCTCCGCGACATCGCGAGCGAGCTGTAGTAGTCGCTCAGTCCTTCGCTCACCCAGAGCCATCGCGTCGGCTGCGCATCGTCATAACGGTATGGCACGAGGTCGGCGGGTCGCATCCGCTTCACGTTCCAGGCGTGGAAGAACTCGTGCGAGTACAACCCGGGCAGCCAGGGCGCATCGAGCTGGGAGGTCAGGACTTCATCCACCTGGGAGCTCTGGTGCTCGAGCCCTCCACCATTCACCACCGTGTCCGAGCGCTGGAACAGCGTGTAGTTCCGGAATGGTGCTTCACCGAACACCGCGACTTCGACCGGCACGAACTTCTGCAGCCACTCGAACGTGCGATCGCGTCGTGCGTCAGTCATGCTGCTCGCCGGGTACCAGGCGAGCCGGATCCAGCGATCGGCGACGCGCGTGCTGTCGAGCGCGAAGCGGCCGACATAGAACGGCATGTCGACGAGGTCGTGATAGTTCGTTTCGTGGAACTCGTTGGCGTTTCCGGTCGGCGTCATCCCCGTCGTCACGCGCCATGCAGGCTCGGTGCGCACCGACACTGTCGCCGGCCACGAGAAGCCACGACCGACCGGATAGAGAAAGAGGTTCGTCCCGTTGAAGAAGGCGAAGTCGTTCGCGGTCCACGCGACGGCGCGGTCGACCGCGTCGGCGAGATACTCGAACGAGACACGGACGGTCCCCGCGCGCCGCGGACGAATCTCCCACGTCTGGTAATCGAGCATTCGCCAGTCGAGCTGCTCGCCCTCCGATGCCGCGGTGAACGCCGAGACGCGCCGCGAGAACCAGAGCAGCGTGTAGTGTCCCGGCGACCACGCGGGAAGCGCGAGCACGACGGGCGCGGTGGATGCGACGCGAAAGGTCATCGCGACCCCGAGGTGGCGCCGCCCGACGGCGGCGCTGTCAGCGGTGACCTCGTAGCGGATGTCGGCGATCGGTGCCGAGGGGTGCAGCCGCTGCCCCTGGAGCAGTGCGGGGGCGACGATGGTGACGAGGAGCGATCCGAGCAGGCGCATGTGTTCCTGGTGCGGGTGAGCAGGCCTGCCCCTCAGACAGCGCAGCAGCCCAATCGGTTGGCCTGCACCGAAGAAGCCGCTCGTCCAGCGTCGGCCAGTGCGGCGGTACAGCATCTGCAAAACAGCGTCACTGGCAGCCGGTGAAGACGCTGCAGCTCAGCCACGCCTCACGAGGATACTCGAATGATGAAGCTCGCACGAAACCGGGTCGCCGCGCTCGTCCTCTCGGCAGCGTGCCTCACCGCGTGCGGAGGAGGGCACCGCGGGACGACGACCGACAGCGCGTACGGCACGACGGATGGTACGACCACC
>JBJMNK010000087.1:0-17557 GCA_045804265.1 Gemmatimonadaceae bacterium
CCCGGTGCGCCGTGCGCGGGGCAAATTCTCCGATTCGGCGGAGAACTCGGCAACGCAGTTCGTCAGGTGGAGGTGCCGATGGCGTTCCAGTCGGCGTTGGCGGGCATTATGGTCGCGGCGGAGGTGGTCGGCGCTGTGCAGCTCCGACCCGTCCGGTTGGCAGTCCGCACAGAGATCAACCTGCTTCGGCCACTCCGTGGCACGCTTTGCACGCCCGAAGCGAAGCGTCTGAGCCAGCGCTGTATCTGTCAGGATGCCGACTTCATTACCGCATATCGAGTCAAGTACGAAGGCAGCACAACTAACGCGTAGGACGTGGCCCAACAAAGGTGGGCGCTGAGCGCTAGTTATCTGCCGCGACGCCCGTACAGAAAGAGAAAAGAGTCCTTCTGTTCACTGAGTTCGCGCCTTTGAACAGTTTCGCTAGCTCGGTGTTGAACTGCTTTCGTGTCAGCTAGACCTCACGGCCGTTAGGCAAGTGTTCAATCACGGTGAGTTGACGGGTTTCATAAGAGAAAACCGGGTATCGGCGCCGCGGGTCTCACGGCGAGATTCCGACAAGACGGGGCAAAAGGGAAGGCGACTAATTAACTCGGTCGCGGCGCAGCGCCCGCGCCGGGTTGAGCGGCCGCCGACCTCGTGGCGTGTGACTCTTCGATCCGCAGGTGCCGCCACCGAGAGTCTCCTCAAGTCCGCGACCGCAAAACATAAGCGTGCGAGGCACGGTCACGGGGCGCAGGAATACGTGCGGGAATCCTGATCCCAACAAGCGGGGACGCCTCCGCTATTGCGTTCGGATCACGACGTCCGCCACCCCCTGCGCCGTCTTGAAACGCAACGTGATGGGGTTATTGAAGCGCAGGATCGTGTCGACGATGGCGAGAAACGGCTTGCCGGCGGGAACAGTATCGAGGATGCGCAAAGGCACGAAACATCGCCGGGGTGCACACTGCGCGTGGCCGCTCGACGTGTCCACGACCTGAACAATCATCGATGCGCCCAACCCACGATTGTACAGCTGGAAGGTCGTTCGCCCGGACCTTGGAAGTGGGATGACGACGGTCACCGAATCGGGCGCGACGGCCATGATCGGCGTCTGCGCAGTCGGTACTATGTCGACCGGGAAATCGTCGTGATCCACCTTCACCACCGATGTTCCCGAGAGCACTGTTGTTCCGTTGTTGCTCAGCACCGCTACATCGAAGCGGGTGCTGCCTTCACGGACCTTTAGCTCGAAAGAGGTGGTGGTGTCGCGTCGGGACAGGTGAGCGCCGCGCCGCGCCACCGTCCCGTCCTCGGCCGTCACGGTCAGCGCCATGCTGTCGACGATTGAGACGTACGGCTGCGGCAGCAGAGCGCTTCCCGACACGCGTGATAAGGACAGGTGCACGTCGTGTGCGTGGCCATCCGTGGCGGCCGGCGCGCTGCAAGCCCCCGCGACGATCAGAGCGACGAGCTTGGATCGCATAGTCCCCCTTAGTCACAATGGGACGTGGACGACCACGACGGCGGTGCGCCTTTTCTTGCGCGTACCGCATCTGGTGTCGCTGACGGCACCGCAATAGGTCGCGCTGCCTGCCAACACGACGGCGACATATGGCCACGGCGTGTGCCAGATCCCGCGCGACCGCACCGCGGACTCTCTTGCCGCATCGTCGAAGACGCTCTGGTGTTCGCCAATGTCGGCCGCGGCGAGTTGGGCGAGCTGACCGGAGCCGGCGTCGAGCTGCCGTGGCGCCGCGCCATTTGAGAGTTCGTACATTTCGCCGGCTGCGACCGGGAGGTCGCCGGCGTCGAGAAGCCGAACGACGCCTTCGCGCACGTACAGGAGCGCGCGTCCGTCGGTGCCGGCCATAACGGCGAGCTCCGTCCCCGGCACGATGATCCGCTGGCTCCCGACGAGTACGACGAGCCGCCGTTCCTTCCCGATCCACTGGATAAACGCGCCCCCCGACGAGACGACAAAGGCCAGACGGCCGCTGTCGGTCGAGATGCCGTAGGTGCCGGAGTCCGACATGCTAGGAAAGCCGACCGACCTGTCCCTGTCCCGGAGTGGGCAGAGGAGTTGCGGTGAAAGGATGAGGGCCCCTTCCCCCATCCCGGTGATCCACAACCGGACATCCGCAGTCCTCGTCACCCGATAGTTATCGCCGAGCAGCACCGCAGCCGACGATCCGTCAGCCAGCGATTGGGTCGTTCCGTCGCTGCGCGTGAGGATCACCGCCGCGCCGCGTGTGGGCACAGTTGCACCCCGACAGCTTAGGCGAGAGGTGACCACTCTGATCTCCCCGACCCTTCCAACTGGGTGTGCCTGCGCGGGCAGCCGTTGCGCAGCGGCGAGACCGAGCACCACCGCGAGCGAGAGTACCAGCCGCACCGCGCCTCCGCGGAATTCTCCGCAGCTGTTCTGCCTTACCGGCGACACAACGAGCGATTCGATAATATCGCGCCCGAATCTCGTGTCAAGGTGATTCGCGGCAACGGGCAAACGTTAGGGTGCTCTAGTCATTCGCCTTGACGCTGACTCTCGCACGTCGCACGTTGACCGAGCGCTCGCGTTCGCAACCCTGCCGCAGCAAACGGGTGACTCCTATGCGGAAGAAGCGTCGCTCGCACGACCCGCACGACCCGCACGACCCCGAGCGCGACACCGCGCGCTCGGCATCTCCCGCGCAGGAGGAGGTTGCACCCGCCAGCCACCGCTCGGGAACGACACGGACCGAGCGGACGCGCGCCAACGCCTCTCGGGAAGAGCCTCGGCACCCGGCGGGTGATGGTGCACGGCCGACAACCATTCGGCGAGACGGCGAGGCTAAACGACAGCCATCGGTCGCGTCTCCCGCGATGCCAGCAGCCGAGTCGCATTCGACGGCGAGTAGCGGTACCGCCATCCCGGCGCCCACCATCAACTGGCTCCGGGTGCACTGGAAGCTCGTGCTAAAGCTCGGCGGTGTGGCCACGGCGGCCACGGCGATCGCGGCGTTCATCGGCAGTATCGAGAAGATCGACGCCTCGTGGCGCAGCCACTTCTCCCGCGAACCGAGCGTGGAGTCGGAGGCCGCACTGGTGCAAAAGATCGGCGATATCCGCACGCAACCAGAATCGCTTCGCGGCACAATATTGGAAGAAGTAAAAGTAACGCTCGGCCACGATCCCCGGCTGGTCGCTATCGGCAGCCGTGCGCTGCTGCGGCTCGTGCGCGACGAGGCGCGGTGGCATGACGACGCGGCGAGCTGCGCCCGCGCCAGCACCCTCCCGGCCAGCCTGCAGACCGCGCTCAACATCGCGACAAAGCACCCCGCCACGACTTCTTGGTGGAGGTTTTGGACGTTGAGCCAACGGCCCCTGGTCGCGGAGCTGCGGCTCGACAGCACCAACTTACACGGCGTCGACCTTAGTTCCGCCGACCTTCGCGGCTTCAACCTGCAACGCAGCTGCCTGCACAGTGCGTGCTTCGCCAACGCGCAAATGAGCCACGCGAACTTGAGCAATGCGACCGTCGACAGTGCTGACTTCACGGATGTGCACCTCGACAGCGCGCGCCTCGTGGAGGCGCACGGCCGGGATCCGATTTTCACTAGGTCTTGGCTTCAGGGCGCGTCGCTAGACCATGCGATTCTTCCGCACGCCAGTTTTCGCGAGGCGCACATGGCCTGCGCAACATTGGAAGTAGCGACACTCGATTCCGCGAACTTCTGGGCTGCGCAGATAGCTTGGGCATCGTTCCACAAAGCCAGCCTGCTAGGCGTCACAGACACGAACAAGACGGGCCACGTTGATTCGACAAGGGCCGCCGGCGCGTACATCCGAACGGCGCAAAGGCTCGATCCCGCCGTCCGTGGGTGGCTGGCTACATGGCGTGCCGAAACGTCGCGCGCGGTGACAGACTGGGGAACCACGCGAAATCAGCAGTGGGGGGCCGATGGGGCGTGCACCCGCTCGCTCGCGGAGGACCGGAACGCAGTGCGGAAGCAGTGAGCTGACGTTCCGTGAGTCGCGGATGCTCGGCGCCACGAAGACGAGTAGGGAGGGAATGTCGTGGACGATCTCGCCACGAGACTCCCACGCTGGGTCTATGGGTGCTGGTGGTCGGAAAGGCAACGTTTCTCGACTACGCACTTAGGAAGACGAGTGGCGACTCGAGAACCATGGCATGGCCGGGTCCGGCCGCTAGGGCATCTTTTGCCGACGCTGAGGTGGGGCGGATTGATCAATCGCTCGATGTTGTCACGTTCGCCAAGGTACGGATAGCGGTCGACTGTGCGGAACTTTACACGCTGCAAATCGGCTCTGGTGGGATGCAATGCCTAGCCAATATGCTAGGCTGGAAGGGATGCACCGCCGCGATTTGCGTACGCGCACTTGGATCATCTGACTGGTGCAGACCTGCGGTCCGCGATCAGGCGCATCACGCTGTTCGGGCTGCATGTACATGGGCCTTGGTATTGGACAGTGAGCGCGCGCGATGGCGTGCAACATTTGTATCGCAGCTTGATAGTCGGAGTTACCACGTGAACGGTACCGCGCTCGAGCCCATCGACCAGGCGCCCGTTAGGCGCGAACGCCATCCGTTAGCACGCATCGGCGACAGGACTCGCGTTCCCGCGGGCACGCGAGACTTGCCAGCACCTTCGCCCTCACTCTGGTAAGCCGCCTGAAAGAAGAAGGATTCCGTCGCGAGTAGCGCTACGCCCAGAGCCGGACGGAGTATTAACGGAGTATTAACCGTGGGGTTCGCCGTCTCCGGTCAGGGCTGGCAATAGTAGTCGATCGTGACGAGAGGCGGATTGCTGCGTGCGCCGCAACGCAGGGCTCCCACACACTGCCTCACCACGCCGACGTACTTGTCGCCGCACTTGTCCCCGAGTTGCGCAGGGGGCCCAGCATACGCCGTATTGATGGTGACGGTGGCGGCGCCAAGCACGATGTCATCTACGGTGACACTGATGAAGCTGCCGATGTCCGTAAACATGTCACCTTTCCGCCAAGCCGAACCCCCCGATTGGCGCTCGACTACATAGGTCTTATTTCCGTACCGGCTTTCGCGCACCAGGACTGCGCTTGGGGGTGCACCTCGGTCGAAGCGTGCGTTCTCGCGATATTCCACCACGTAGTTGCCATATGACGTTTCAATGCGCGCCATCAGAAACCCTGGCTTGTTCGGGTCGCTCAACGGTGCGAGCGTTATGGTATTCGTGCTCGAGGACTGCTGAGACGAGTTCCACACGCGACCCACTGGCAACCAGTTGAGGCGCTCGCGATAGGCAGCCTGCAATTCCGGCCCTTGGCCCAAAGAGCCGCGATTCGTCGTGAATGTGAACACACACGTACGATAGCTCATCATGTCCCAGCAGTCTCCGTACTCCGTATCTCCGCCGTGATTCCACACGTGGTCGGACGAGACATCGGGTGTGGTGTTCCAGGAATGATCTTGGAAACCCATAGCATGTATCATCTCGTGGGCAATAAAGCCGACTTCTTTCTCCGGGTGTTCGGTCAGCACAACCGACTTTCCGGCAGCCCCGACATCGACGTCAGTGTTGATTACCGTTATGACACCCACATAGTCGTTGGGGTCGAGCCACTCGCCACCTTTTGCGAGTGAGGCGAGCATTGCCGTTGTGCAATCCTTGGCGGTTTGTCCGCGACCGACGGCCGTGTTGTTGTTTCGGACAGTAGGCCCGATGTCCGCGCTTTTCACGTCCATCGTGAACCACCCCATTACCTCGCTGGCGGAGACGTCCACCTTGTGGTTGCTCACGGCATCGAAGTACGCGAAGAGCAGATCTGGTTGCTGCTTGCTAAACAGCTCGGTGTAAAACGCGGGTGGGTGTGGCTCTTGGGGAACGTCCGCCGCTTTACAGAGCAACACAAGCCAAGCCCCTGGGGCTGGCTTCGGCCGGTTTTTCAGATTCGGGCATTGGAGGGCGGCTAGCACCAGGAACATGATCGCGAGGAATATCGTCGTGACGGCGGGACGGTGTCGCCACGCATGCTTCTGCGACACACGCTGGAACATCCGACAAAAGCTATCTCGGACCGTCAACTGGAAGTCGGCAAACGCGCTCATAAGGTTTTGCCTTTTTGAAGAAGCCACCGTGCTCGCAGTGACGCGAGCTCAAGGTTGAGACGCTACTTCGCTTGAGTCGGATTAGCACGTTCTCATGAAACGCGGCTCTGTGCCCTGACACCCATTGTGACGCTCGATTGTCCGGAGGAAGCCTGTCCGACGACGACGCGACAGCGCGTAAGGGTGCTGTGTTTCAGCAGTTGGCATGAGCCAAGAATCCCACACCACAGATTAGTGCGACGTCGCTGCTCACTTTGGAGCCGCCGCTGTGGGACGACAGTCAATGGGATGGCGCATCGACGTGGACGCCTGCACCGATGACGCGCGGCACGATCGCGACAGGAGGCGTGGTCGCGACGCTTTCGAATCCTATGGGAGAGCCGACGTCGTGGCTTCCATCAGCATGGCGGTCGGGGATGAAACGACTCTACGCGGTCCGCCGGGCAGTCAATTAGACAGCATGGCGTCGTTCGGTCGACGCAGTCCTCGTGCCTAACGTGGACCGTGTATCCGTGCGCCTCCGAACGGCGCTGACGGCGATGAATGACGCTACGCCTGCGCAAGTCGATGCAATCCTGAGCGAAATCGCGAAGCGATTCCTAGGGGTGAGTGGGGTGAAAAGCGTCACGTACGCTTGAAGCGTACTACGCTACCAAGAACCTCTCCCGTCAGCTCTACTTGGCGCTCATGGCAAAGCGTTACCGTCAGCGATGTCGCCAAGCGGTCACGCTTCGATGACCGAACCAGCTTGGGCCGTCAGATCCAACAGTGAAGTGGCATCCCAGTACTGTTCGTCGTCGTCCCCTCCGCAATAAACCATCGTGTGGACTTGGACGACTCGCACCGCCGCTGGGATGATGAAGTCCATGTGGTACTTGTCCGACTCGCCGGGCTCCAGTACGAAGCCGTCGCCGGCCAGATCGATCTCCTGCTCTCCAATGACCGGCCAGTCAACCTCATGCTCGCCATCAGGGATCGGAGATTTATGTAGTGTCGCTCGGCCCTCCGCTGACAGTGGCAGCACTTGCTGGATCGTGGCCCACGCGCTGGGTGGCTCGAGCGGAACATTGCCGACGTTCTCGATTCGCGCGATTACGTGGAGCAGCCGGAGCTCGTCGCCCAAGTCGACATGCTGCAGGGAATGCGTCACGTTTGCCCGGGTGAAGTCGTTGCGCTGTCGAACGAAAAGGCGGTAAGTCCACCATCCGCCGACTATGATCGCTGTCATCTGCAGGAGATCGTTGGCCGCACCGACCGTATCGTGCCAGCCGCTATCGGCCGAATGTGGCACCAAGACTCGGGCCACGACGGCCAGTAGCGCGACAGCGACTGCCCCCACCGCGATGACTCCCGCCTGGCTTCGATCGAGACGCATGAGCAGATCCGCCGTGGTCGGATAGTGATTTAATGGAAACAACTGCGGGAGACAGACTCGCAGGACGAATCACTCTCACGTGCCGATGCCGTCCCAATTCGGCCGATCGTCCCTGCCCGACGCAGAGAGTTGCGCGTCGCGATCGCCTTGGCCTCGCTACTATAGGCCGAGGCGATCGCCGCACTCGAGCCGCCAGCAGGAAGCCCCGTGCTCACTGAGCAATGGCGGCAGCCGCTGTCGCAACATCGATCGTTCCTTCAGGAACTGCCTTGAATGCAGCCCGTGCGGTCTCCAGACCCAGTCGACGATAACTCTCGAACTGCGCTTCATCGAACCACTGATCCAGCGTGGTCTGTTGCGGGAAGTCCTTGTTCTCCAGGTGGTACTGCCTAACGTCAGCTGGGTCGGTGGCGACCACTGCGGGCTTTAGCCACAGCAGGATGCCCTTTCGATCGTCTGATGCGGGCCAGCCTAGCCGCGCGCCGTGCTCGGGCGAGTAGAGGATCGTCCCCACCACCATGTGCCGGCTGTGCAACTCGTCGGACGCCTCGCGCATCGGTTCCACGTCGATCGAGATCTCCGTCCCGAAATCGATTCGGCAGTGGCGGATCAAATCCCCCATGTCACTGAAACATGGCTTGGGATCTGCCCCACAGTCCGCGAGGACGATGAACCGAACGCCGCGCTCGATCAGCGAGTAGACCCCGGTGTTGTCGAAGTGCCCGCCGTCGCTGAGATAGCAGAAGCTGGAGAGCGTGTTCGTCTGCGACAGCGATTCGCGCAGGAGATAGTAGGGCCAGAGCCGCGGCTGCGACTCACGCCATCGGCGCTTGTCTGGTGTTGGTGCCCAGATTCCCGTGCGCACGTTGAGGAGCGCGAGCAGCATCGCTACTGCGGCACTCGGCGTCTTCGTGCCCATGTTCGGGCTGAACGCGGCGCCCGAGGTCGCGACCGCCGTTCCGAGCGTCATTGCACCGCTCATGTAGAGATGCGTCGGCCGCGACCCAGTCCGAGCCGACCCGCAGGTGTCTCGTGTGATCACGAAGGTCGCCGCCGAACGCTGCGATGTGGCGAGATCACGACCCCCAACCAGGTTGAGGGTCGTGTTGATCAGGTGATACGGGGCGCCGTGCTCGGTGTTGCGCAGGGTGCACATCAACAGGTCGTCGCCAGCTACCGTATCGGTGATCTCGGTGCGGCCATGGCGCGCAGTGTTCGATGCACCGAGATAGCCCCGGACGAGGCGCGACTTATAGAAGGTGTGAAGCGCGACCAGATTAGGGTCCGTCATCCACCCGAGTCCGATGGCGGCAGCGATGGCCGTCTGCGCTGTCGCAAGGACAAGGAAGAGAAGACGCGAGGACCGGTCGGTCAGTGCCGGGTCCTTCATGCTGAACCCGATCACCGTCGCGAACGCGAAGGTGGCGAACACCAGCAGCACGCGCGTCCGATCGTTCGCGCGCCTCGCGAACGACAGGCTCCAGACGAGCAGCACGATGACGAAGGCGAGGCCGGCGACCGCCTGCCCGATCATATCGGCGCGGACGAGATCCACGGCGACCCCCCGAGCCACGAGAGCAGAGTGTACCCGTACGGGCGTCAGGAGCAGGAAGGCTGTCGTTGCGATGGCCAGCGCGACCAGCGGACCCACGCTTCGCCAGAGTCGGCCCATCGACGCCCGTTCGGTCCAGTACTCGAGCGCCGCAAAGGCGCATTCCAGATACGCGCCTGCGATCAGTGCCCACGCCACTCCCACCGTGAAGGTTGGCGCGTTGGCACTGCGGATCAGCGACGCCGCCGCCGCGGCGCCTGTCACCCGCAGCATGCTGTGCGTTCCCCAGGCGGTGAGCTCCGCGATGACAAGCAACGCGAGCGGCGGGGCGATGAGCACGAGCCAGTGCGTCTTGTCAGTCGCGCGACCCTCATCGTTCCCGCGCGGTGATGGCGCGGCGATGAACCCGGTGTAGGCCGTACTTGCGATCGCGAGCAGCACGGCGCCAATACCGCCAGCCTTCTTCACAGCTGCTTGAACCGGTCCGGAGGGAACGTAGAAGAGCCACCATATGAGCTCGTGCGCAAACCCAACCAGCAGCACGATTGCGGTGACCAGCACAGTTCCGCGGAGCACGAGGGAGTGCCACTGCACCAGGCGCGTCCGGATAACGCCGCGTGCGGTGACGCCCTCTTGGGACCAGAGCAAGGTCGGGCGCCGCCCGACCTCTGGTAAACCGAGAAGCAGGAGTGCGGCGGCGAGGATGCCGCCGAAACCGAGAAACCACCGACCTGGGTAGTTGACGAAGACTTTGAGAATGAACAGTCCAAAGGCGACAAGTCCGAGCAACGTCGGAATTGGACTGACTGCGCCGTAGACCAACCATCCGCCGGTGAGGAGTATCATAAGTGCGAGCCCCAGTACCGCGGGGCCCACTGCATTCGCGAACCGCTCGGCGAGGACGCGACCGTGAGAAAGTGCAGGCGGGGTGTGGTTCACACCGGCGCAGGCAGTGTCTGCGAGGGTGACTGGAGTGACATTCGCGATGACCTCTGGAGCGCTGCAGATGTAGCGCCCCGCGAGTGGATCACTTCGTACGAAATACGCGCTAGCGATTAGCATCGCCGCGAAGAGCACGAAGCCGAAGACGAGCCAGGTCAGCACGATGTTCCTCGAGATCGTGGTGACGGCGCGCCAAAGGTCTGCGCTCAGCGCACCTTTCCGCGGGGTGAGATAGTTCGCGTAGAGCCGCAGGTGATGCACTGCGTCGCCGACACTCGCGCTCAGCGTTGCATCGGTCGTCGCCGATCCGTTGGTGTCCTCGTCGCCGAGGAGTCGCGGAGGGTAGCGGTCCGGCTCGAGTTGCTCGAGTCTCGGGAACAGCTCGGACGCGCGGGGCGGGTCCGGCATAGGCCGCCGCGACAGCCACGCACTCCACCAACCGCCGGTGAACCCTCCGCCCGAAACGGTCGAGACATAATCGAAGAGCCCAAGCAGGCTGCGCTCCCGCAGGCCTTGAAGAACACCAAGGCAGAACGTCGCGCTTCGAATCCCGCCGCCCGACAACGCGAGACCGGCCAACGCTGGTGGCGGGACCGTCAGGTCGGGTGCGGCGGCGTCCGTGCTCCCAGCGGCGATGGCCTGCTGATCAAAGTGCGCGCCGGCGATCGGCGGGGCGGAGACGCTGGAGTTTGGAGCGCTCGTCGGTCGTTCGCGAAATTTTTCCGCGAGCGATCGCACGATTGCGCCTGCTCGCGCGATCGGCCCGAGCGGGCGTGTCGGCGTGAGCGTCGCGGGTGCGAGCTCCGGCGGGAGCGGCTGGTCGGGAAACTGAACACGGAATCGCCGCTGATGGATTGCCCTCCACTCGGGAAGGCGAAGCTCTCGCTCCGGAGACGGCCGTTCGCCAGCTAAGGGGTCTTCCGGCGCAATGAAGTCTGGCGCGTGTGGTGCTCGCGCCTCGGGACGAACGGCCGGCGCGTCGTCGGCAGATGCCATAAGCCGCTCCGAGAAGACTTCGCGGGCCAGCGCGTGCGTTAGGCTGTCGTGACGCGGCCGTGCGAGGTGTCGCGTGGCATGACGTCGCACTCAACGGCCACGCACGCGCAATCCTATACGCGCCGTGAATTATTCGCAACACTGCATAATTGGCCGGATAACAGAATGCCCTATGAGAATTTGCTAATGTCATCGGTTGCTCTCGCAGCTTCGTATCGCGCGCGACCTCACGTTCGAGGGCTTGGGACCCGGAACCGCTGAGGGAATCGCGCGGCGAAGGGCCGCGTCGCGACGGTCACGCACGGCCATTAGAAGTTGCTCATCCGACCGATCGCACCTACTGTCGCAGCGGCGCGCAAAGCCACCAAGACGTTCTCCGCGCTCATCTCCGACGGGAGGTTCCGATGCGCCGCACGTTCCTTCTCGCCGCACTCCTCGCTTGCTGTCCCCTCGCGCTGACCGCGCAGGAGCAGCGCGCCGTCGCCACCGGCAACGTCAACGTACGCTCGGGCCAGTCGATGGCGAGTCGCATCCTCGATGAGCTCAACACGGGCGACACGGTGACTCTTCTCAGCCTAACGCTTCGTCGCGGCTACTACCACATCCAGGAAGACGACGGCACGAAAGGCTGGGTCTATCGCCGCTACATCAAGCTGATCGCGGCGGTGTCCGAGCCCACGTCACAGCCGACACCGCAACCAACACCGCAACCAACACCGCAACCAACCCCGACGCCATCAGGCACGCCGGCGTCGGTCGTCGACTCGAGCTGGGAGAAGCCAGAGTCGCAGGTTGCGCTCTACCACCGCGCTGGATTTCCGGACTGTGCGGCGGTGGGAGGCGCGGGCGACACGATCACCGATCGGCGGAAGAACCGCACCGACGAGCCGTCGTCGTATCAGCCGGTGACGCTCGACGCGATCCTCGCCCTGCCCTACCCGAAGAATCACAAGCCGCAGCGCACCAGCTGGCCCGTCGCGGACCGCGCGGTCCTCGCCCCATACGAGGGGATTCCCGTCACGGTCACCGCGTTCATCGCGCGCCAGCGCGGGATCATCGTCGAGAACGCACAGCACAGCGCGAACGGCGAGGCGACCAACTGCCACGCCACCGATGACGCGGGCGTCGACTGGCACATCACCCTCGTCCGGCATCCCGACGATCCCAAGTCGACTGGCGTCGTCGTCGAGACCACGCCACGCGTACGCGCGAACGGGCACCCGTGGACGGCGGCGATGCTGCAGCCATTCGTCGCCGCGGGCGATTCGGTGCGCGTGTCAGGCTGGCTCCTCTATGATCCCGAGCACTTCGCACAGACCACCAACTACGATCCGGCGCGACCGTCGCACGGCGCCACAGTGCGCGCAACGCTGTGGGAAGTGCACCCGGTCACGCGCATCGAGGTATTCGATGTGACGACGGGGATGTGGAAGACGCTGCCCTGAGCATGCCGAAGAACATCGTGATCTGCTGCGACGGCACGAACAACCAGTTCGGCGTCTGCAACACGAACGTCGTGCGGATCGCGCAGCTCGTCGCGCGCGATCCGACGCGTCAGCTCTGCTACTACGATCCCGGCGTCGGCACACTACCGGAGCAGGGCCTCATGACGCGGGTCGGGCAGACGATCTCACGCTGGATGGCGCTCGCCTTCGCAACGGACATCAACGACAAGGTCATCACCGCCTACGCGCACCTGATGGAGGTGTGGGAGCCGGGTGATCAGGTCTTTCTGTTTGGCTTCAGTCGCGGTGCCTACACGGCACGCATGCTCGCCGCGGTGCTTCACGCGGTCGGACTCCTGCCTCGCGGCAACACGCAGCTGCTTCCCTATGTGATGCGTCTGTACGGGGCACTCCGACACGGATCGTCGGAGGACTACTGGCACGTGCTGAACTCCTTTCGCCAGACGTTCGCGCGGCAGATCCCAGGGCGCAACGACGCGCACTTCCCTATCCACTTTCTTGGAGTGTGGGACACGGTGTCGTCGGTCGGCTGGGTGTGGAACCCTCCCGCGTACCCGTTCACGGCGCGGCTGCCTAACGTCGCGATTGTCCGCCATGCGGTCGCGATCGACGAGCGACGCTGGTTCTTCCGGCAGAACCTCATCACCCCGCAACCCGGCCAGGATACAAAGGAATTCTGGTTCGCCGGGGTCCATAGCGACATCGGGGGCGGTTATCCGGAAGATGAGGGCGGGTTATGGCGAATCGCGTTCGAGTGGATCCTGGCCGAGGCGCGCGCCGCGGGCTTGCTGATCGACGAGGCGCGACTGGCGCACGTCCGCGGACGGTCGCCTGTCCCGGCGAATCCTTGGGCAGAGCCGCAGCACGAGTCGCTGACGGGCATGTGGTGGATCGGCGAGGTGGTTCCAAAGCTCGTTTATGACCCGGTCACGAACCGGCAACGCCCGGCGATCGGGCTCGGTGGGCATCGGACGGTGCACGCGGGTGCACTGCTCGATGCGTCGGCGGTCGAGCGCCTGCATGGCACGCCGTACCGTCCACCCAACCTCAGCGACGGGTTCATCGCCAGTGTCGCGCACCTCGACCCGGTCCCGGCGACGGTACCGTACACCGGCTAGCCACGGCGTCAGGCCTAACGCGCTGTGACACGCTAATGATGCGCCAAGCGCTCCCGTGGGTCGGGTGTGCCTCGGTCAGCTGGGAGAGAGGTATCGCAGAGCAGAGCCCTTTTCGCGCAGGGTCCCGAGATCGAGTGCGAGAAGCCCGGTGGGCTCCCATCTCGCTTTCCACGCGCCTCGATCGAGTGTCTTGGCGCTCAGCTTCGCTATGTCGTCGAAGGGCGTGAGCGACAAGCCATCCTTCGAGAACGCGACGACCTCGCCCGGCATCGCGCTCACGGCCCACCCCCGGTCGAGCAGCGCAACCGCGAGCGCGGTCGCGAGCGTCATCTGGACGCTGCCAAGCGCCTTGCGATCGGCGTTTTCCCGGTGTGTCGCGAACCCAAGCCGCACGGCAGCCGCATGCAGATCGACCGCCAGGCTCGGAATCTGGGAGGCCGTCACGCCGTCCAGGCGCCCGCCCCATTTCCGCAATTCGTCGCGCCAGATCGTGCCCCACACCTCGGCACCGGCCTGTTGCCACTCGATCGCCGCGAGTGGTCGCGCGCGCGCCGCCTTGAAGAGATGCGCCACGAGCTCCTCTTCGAGCACTGCAACGTGGTCGAGCAGACTAACGGCTCGCGGCGCGTCACCAGTCTCCGGATCGGTCCGCACGTTGGCCAGCACATTGTCGGCCGGATTCGCCGGCGCGTTTATCGCCTGCTCCGCGATCGGCGGGAGTGCCGCGAGTGCCGCGAGTGCCGCGAGTGCCGCGAGTGCCGCGATCCGGTCGCGCAGCGGCGGATGCGTATCGTAGGGATCGATCGTTGGCGTCGCGAGCTCGTGCTCGATCACCGCCGTAACGGCGGGCGCGATCTGTGGCGCCGTGAGAAAGTGTGTGAATCCGGCGGCGATCGGCGGGCGGTACCCGCGCGCGATCAGGGGTCCCACTTCCTGCGCCCAGTATTGCCCATAGACGGCGCTCGTTCCGTGGATCGCGCGCAACCCGGATATCATCGGCGACACGCCGACGGTCTGCGCGGCCAGGGCGTCAGCAGCGTACTCCTGTCGCCGCGAGATTGCATGTGTGATGCGGAGAAATCCGAGCCCGTACCACTCGAACGGCTTCATCAACATCGAGCTATGGCGGGCAAGGCTCTCGAGGGTGCGCCCGATTGCTGCCCGTGTCTTGTAGATCCACGGACCGAGCGCGGTATCACCGCCGTGGTAGTGGCCGAACTCGTGAGCGAGAATCGCGCGGAGCTCATCGACCGAGACCGACTGCAGCAACGGAAGGCCCAGCCCCATGACCCGCTTGCTGCCGATGCCCATGATTCCGCCGCGCTGCGCGACCCACGCGTTCACGTCGGCGACGAGATAGACATGGCTCGGCGGCGACTGCCCGGTGAGTCGCGCCACTTCCGTGATTGTTGCAAAGAGACGAGGCTCGTTGTCAGCGCGGAGCTCGGGTCCGGGCGCAGGGAACCGATCGATGCGTGGGATAATCGCGCGCAGGATCGCGAACCCGGCGACGACGCAGAAGATGGTCGGGCGCAGGTCGATGCGTTCGGCGTACTTGAGCTCCGCGATCGGAATCGCGAACAGGCCACCGGCGATCAGGAGGGCGAGGAGGTAGAACCCGATCATGAGCAGCACCGCGCCGGTAGCGCGAGCCGCGAGGGAAGGAGTCGCGGGCATCAACATAGCGTCAAGGAACCGGCGCGGATCGGACTGCCGGGCCGCTAGTATGCGTGCGGCAGCATTCCTCCGCAACTCGCAATCACCGTTTGCGCCGATGTCATAACCGTCCGCGCGAAGTCATGGCATCGGGGGCCGATGCGGTGCCTTCGTAGCGATAAGCGTCGCTCTCCACGCCAGTTGCGGCACGGGGCTAGCGTGCTCGCCTAACGGTGTGAGGTGCTGGGTCTGCAGGTGCCCTCGGATGTACCTCCCGCGGGCGGTTTGCGTCGATGCGCTCACGCGCCGCGAGACCCCTCGATCAGCTGACGATAATCCCAGTGGGGTCGCGCGCCGCGCGCGACGTCGAGGTCAGACGACGGCGCAAGGACCGGAAGCAGATGCGTGAACCCGTCGTCGGTGCGCCGGCGGATCTCGATGCGGTCACCGTGCAGGAGCGTGTCGAGATCGTCGAGGAGCCAGACGCGGTCGAGCACACGGCAGCAGAGGAGCAGAAACGCGCGGCCGCCAGTGTCGCGGAATCGCACCAGGCTCTCGAGCTGATGCCGATCGCGCGGGGCGTGTCGGTAGCTCGCACTTCCACTGACCACCTTGCAGTCGAACGCGACGGCGATCGCCGCGCCCGTCGTTAGGCGCACGACGCCGGAGAAATCAGCGGGGCCTTTCCCCACCACACGGAGCGTGCGGCCCCAGCCCTCGACGGCGGGATGATGCCGATAGACCGTCGCGAGCCCACGTCGCTCGTAGCACTCATTCGCGAGCTCGATCTCCATCTCGAAGTCGCGCCCACTCTGTTTCGCCCGCGCGCGTGTCAGGCGGGCGCGTGAGTCGCCGGACGTTAGGCCCAAGCGACGACGGACCGCGAGGGGGAGTTCGAGGACGGGCTTGCGTGGGTTGACTGAAGGCAGCGCGTCGTTCGACGAACGCACGTCAGGTGGTTGTTCCCGGACGAGATGGCCGGCGCGGCGAAGTGTCCGAGCGTTGCGCCCGCGCCAAGGCGACCAAGTCAGCGCGTCGAGCGCGGTCGAGGGCACGCGACGGAAGAACTCCGGGTACTGATGCCAGATGCGCATGGCGAAAGGTGCGACCGCCCATCAGCTCCGCGTCATCGAACGATTGCACTGCCTGACGTTTTCATTCCGACACTGCGGGGAGGGCGACAGTGGCTCGCCGTTGCATACCGTGTCGGCGTGCGACGCGTGTGGCGCTGGTCACCCGATCGAGCTACAGTAGGGGCGACCGCGTGATGCGGAGTGGCGGACCGCTCGCCCACCTGATGGAGGACGGGACGATGCTTCAGACGCGCTTGATTCCTCTGCTGCTTGGCGCACTCTGCGTCGTGGCGCCGTTCACGTCCGCCCGCGCCGCTCCGACGGTCGCGTCGTGTTGCCGGAGTCACGGGGGCGGCAAATCCGGTGGCGGCCATGGTGGCGGCTCGCACTCATCCGGCCATCCATACGGCCATTCGTACAGCAGCCACTCCTATCGCGCGCCTTCATACCGCGTGCCCTCGTCTGGAGGACATTCATCCGGTGGGCACTACTCGACCGGCGGCGGTTCGTCCCACAAGGGAGGACACTACAAGAATCCCGCGACGGGCACTCATTACAAGTCGCATGGCGGCAAGACGCCAACACTCGCGTCGCCCCGTCTTCGTTCGCCGCGCGGTCCGGCTACACTACGCCCGCGAGCTCCACATGCAGCCGCACCGTCACATCCGCCCAAGGCTGGCACGACGCTGCCGGGCGCGCGGACCTCACACGGTCGGCTCACGCGTAGTGCGAGGGCAAAGGACAGCTTCATGCGCCAGAGCGGGCACCCGCACGGATGGCCCGGCCACGTCGTCGATCACATCGTTCCATTGGCCTGCGGAGGGAGTGATTCACCGAGCAACATGCAGTGGCAGACGACTGCGGAGGGGAAGGCGAAGGATCGTGTCGAGCGCCGCGGCTGTAGCCATGGACATTGAAGCACACAACCGTGTGGAATGCGCACCCCGCGGACGCTCGGGCCGTTCGTTTCGCGCGCGCCCCTTGGTGTCCGAATTCAGGCGCTTGGCTATGCGGCCAAGACTGTCGTGCACATTAGATCGTTCTGTCTAATTGCCGTTAGGCCGCAACGAAGTATTGCCCAGCAAATGGAGGCTCTTGTGCAGTTTGCTGCCGCGCTACTGGAGTACCTGGTCTCGGGTTTCGTGGGACTTCTTTGGCTCGCTCCGCTGATGCAGAGGTTGTTCGGAAGCCCTCTGCCGGCCCTGAGCGAGGCGAGCGTCACGCTGTGCCTCCCCGCAGCGTACGTACTCGGCATCTTCATTGATGCGACTTCGTCGTTCGCGTTAGAGCGCTTCAAAGTCAGAGAGTA
>JBJMNK010000088.1:0-31650 GCA_045804265.1 Gemmatimonadaceae bacterium
AAAAACGATGACATATCGTCATCGTTTTTCAACGACTCTGACCCCTCCCTGCGTCCCTCCTCGCGCCCTCCCCGCAGCGGCCTTTCACCGCAGGTGAAAGAACTCTCATGATTTCGTGACCGCGGGCACTGGCGGATGGTCCTCTACATGGGAGAAATCGAGGGGACGCGACGCCGCGGACCACGACGGTCTCACCACCCGTTTGCCGGATATCCTTGTCACGTCGCCGCGGAAGCGCAGTCGCATCGGCTGCGCTGATTCTGGTCGTCGCCATCATCTCGCCGAGCTGCCACGTCGCCGACGTGATGGCACCGGGACGAGTGGGCGAGATCGCGCTCGCGTTCACCGGTGATTCATCGGTGATCGCGGGGAGCCGGACGCTCCCGCCGATCACCGTGACGAATGGCGGTACGGCGGTGCCGTCGCCGCTGCTTCTGCTCGCGTCGTCGGACACGACTGTCGTCTCCATCGCGCACGGCGACTCGCTGGTCGGGCGGACGATCGGCGAGGCGACGATCACCGCGACGCTCGCGAGCTCGCTCTTCCCGGCCGACGGACCGAAGCTCACGCAGCGCGTCTGGGTCGTGCCCAAGGCGCTCGTCGTCACGCCGGCCTCGGTACACTTCGAGTCGATCGGCGACACGCTGACGCTGACCGCGGTCGCCACCGACGCCAACGGCACGCTGCTCACGAGCGTCCCGGTGAAGTGGGTGTCGGCCAACGATTCGATCGCGCATCTCACCGGCGCGCGCGTGACCGCCGCCCGCGCCGACAGCACCGAGATCCGCGCGATCGTCGGCTGGGACACGGTCCACGTCCCGGTGATCGTCAGGCAGCGCGTGGCATCGTACAGCTTCGCGTTCCCGCTGATGGTGCTCAACGCGATCGGCGCCGAGACGACGCTGGTGGCGATCGCGCACGACGCGCACGGCTTCGCGATCGCGAACGCGCCGCCGCCGATCTGGGAATCGTCGGACACGACGCGTGCGACGGTGAGCGCGGCCGGCGTGCTGCACGCGCTCGCCAACTCCGACGCCTCGGCACGGGTCTACGCCCGCGCGCGCCGCGTCGATGGCAGCGACTCGCTGCTCGTCGTCATCGACCAGGTCGCGACGCGAGTGGCGATCACCCCGGCGAACGGGACGACCATCAACTCGATCGGCGGCAAGATCCGGCTTGGTGCGTTCGCCTACGACCGCCTCGGCCAGAACGTGACTGACGGCCCACCGCACTGGGAATCGCGGCAGCCGGCGATTGCGCGCTCGGACACGAGCCAGGGATTGAGTGTCTTCGTCACCGGCCTCGGGACGGGCAACGCGACGATCATCGCCCGCACCGACGGCGCCGCCGACAGCGTATCGGTGCGCGTGCTGAACGAGCCGACATCGATCGTCATCAAGCCCGATAGCGCGCTGCTGCGGAGCGCCGGCGACACGCTGCGCGGCGTACGCGCGACGGTGTTCAACGGGCAGGGGGACTCGATACCCGGCGCGGTGGTGAGCTGGCTCAATCCCGACACGCGCTTCGTCCGCCTGCTGCCTGACGGGGGCGTGATCGCGCTCGACAGCGGCCGGGCGCGGATCATCGGCCAGATCACGACGACCACCGGAAATCAGCTCGCCGACACCGCAATCGTGGCGGTGACCAACAGCCCGGCGCTCGCGCGAATGCTCGTCGCCGCGGACACGCTGGTCTACCTCGGCGACACCGTGACGACGGCGATTCGAATCGAAAACGCGCGAGGCGCCGCGCTCCCGCCGACCCGACTGCGCTGGAGCTCGAGCAATCCGCTGATCGCGACCGCCGACGCCACAGGTCGCGTGACCGCGAACGCGGTCGGCAGCACGTGGATCTTCGCCGCGAGCGACCCGCCCGCGGTGAGCGACTCGATGCAGATCGTCGTGACCAACCTCGCCGCGTCGATCGCGATCGACGCCCACCAGCCCGGCGCAGTGGATACGCTCCCCGGTCCCGGCGCGGTGCTGCCGTACACCGCGACCATCCGCACCGCGGCGGGCACGGTCGTCACCGGGTTCGCCCAGCAGTGGACCTCGTCGGCGCCGACGGTGGCGACCGTCGGCGCTGACGGCACCGTCAGCGCGACCGGCTATGGCAACTCGCTGATCACTGTGCGCGCGGCGAATGTCTTCGACACGGTCCGTGTCGTCGTCAGGCACCCGGGAAAGATCTGGATCGACCAGTCCCGCGCCGGCGCGATCATGTTCGGCACCTGGGCCCGCCCGTTCGCGACCATGGGCGGCGGGCTCGCAATCGCACAGCCGGGGGACACGCTGTTCGTCGCGCCTAACGGTTCGTACCTCGAGCAGCTCTCGGTCCCGGCGGCGCTCACCATCGCCGGCGACTCGAGCGCGTTCCTCGCCTCGGGGCGCGACCCGGCGACGCTCCCGCAGCTCACGAACCAGAGCACGTCGGCGGCGATCGCGGCAAATGGCGCCGCACTCACCGTCAGCCATCTCGTGATCCGCAACGGTTCGGACGGGGCGGCGATCGCCACCAGCAACAGTAACGTCACGCTGCACGCGGTCTACGTGAATCCCGGAAGCGCGGCGACGCCGCGCGGCGGGGGGATCGTCATCACCGGCGCGCCGACGGCGGTCGTGATCGATTCGACGAGCGTCGAAGGGACGGTGGGCAGCGGGATTCTCGTCAGCAATTCGGCGGGCGTCCGTGTTACGCGTAACCGGATCAACACCATCAGGCGCGCCGGCAACGGCGTGCTCGAGGACGGGGCCGGCATCGCGGTGCTCGGCGGCAACAGCCCGATGGTCTCCGGAAACACGATTCGCACCGCCGACGGCGTCGGCATCCTGATCAATAGCGCCAGCAGCGCCGCGGTCATCGCCAACACGCTGCGTGGCGAGCGACAGCTGATGCTGCTCAATGGCGCCAGCGGCTCGACGTCGGTCTCGTCGAACAGCTTCGATCTCGCGCGGCCGAGCGATGATCCGTTCACCGGCAACTCGACCACCGACGGCCGCTCCGGGCTCGAGGTGCGCTCGTCGTCGTCGGTGCTGATCAGCGGCAACAGCTTTCACGATGGCGCCGGCGCGACGAGCCTGATGAACGCAGTGCATCTCGCTGACGTCCGTGCGGCGCGGCTCGACCAGAACCAGGTCATCGGCGGCCGGCGCGGCGTGTTCTCCGAGCGGTCGAGCTGGGCGATGCTCCGCTCACGCGTGGACAGCATCGCGCTCACGATCGAATCGTCAGGCAGCGACACGCTCTCGCTCACTGACGACACCTTGTCGGCAGCGGGAACCGCCTGCATCGCCTCGCGACAGGGCGAGCTGACGCTCACCCGCGTCATCCTCGACCAGTGCGGCGTCGGCGACCTGCCCGCGGTCGGGCTGGTCGGCGGCGCGATCGCGACCGACCTGCTGACGATGAGCGGGACCAATCCGCGCGCGATCGTCGTCGACAGTGCGCGCCGCGCGCTCATCCGCCGCACGACGGTGCGCGGGCCTAACGCTGCGACGGTCGGCATCGCCGGCAACGGCGGCATCGACCTGACCGCCGACAGCACGACCGTCACCAACAGCTTCGTCACCGGCTACCCCGACCGCGCGGGCGTCTGGCTCAGCGGCGGCGTCGTGCGCACCGACAGCAACACGGTCAATCGCAGCCGCAACGGAATCGTCATCGCGCGCGCGTCCGTCACGCTCGACATCCGCGACGATGATCTCTACGATGCCGACACCGCCGCGCTCACCATTCCCGCCACGACACCGATCACCGCCCCCGGCATCTGGTGGGGCGATGGACGCGGCCCGCGCGGGACGTCGACCAGCACCGCGGGCGACACGGTCGTCGGGCCGGTGACCACGAGCCCGTACCGAGTCTCGCCACTGCGCAGCGGCATCACCGGCACTCGCATGCGGAAGCTGCGCGGCGACTTCCAGAGCGCGCCGCAGCTGACGGTGCTCCCGCGTCCGTTCTCGGTGCGAGTGACCGACGCCGATGGGCTGCCGGTGAGCAACAAGACGGTCACCTTCTCGGTCCCGTCGACGAGCCGCAGCAGCTTCAACGGCCAGAAGTCGGTCAACGTGATCACCAATGCGAGCGGAATCGCCGAGGCGACGCTGACGTTAGGCAGGAATCCCTCGGACAATACCGTCACCGTCACCGCGGTCGGCGTCAGCGACGTGCTGAACTTCACCGTGACGGCATTCTGATGCAGTGCCCGCGCTGCGCCAACGAAGTCGTCCGCGGGGCGAAGTTCTGCCTCGAGTGTGGCACGTCGCTCGCCGATCCCGGCGCCGACACGATGTTCATGGATCAGGACGAGAGCCTCATCGTCCTCCGCTCGCTCCAGCGCAGCCTCGCCGGCGAGTTCGCCGTCGAGCGGGAGATCGGGCGAGGCGCGATGGCGATCGTCTACAAGGCCACCGAGAACGAGCTCAATCGCACGGTCGCGCTGAAGGTCCTGCCACCGTCGGCGCCGGTCAGCCGCCAGCTCGCCGAGCGATTCAAGCGTGAGGCACGACTGGCGGCGTCGCTCGATCATCCGAACATCATCCCGGTCTATCGCGTCGGCCAGGCGGGGAGCACGCACTTCATCGCGATGAAGTACGTCGACGGCCGCGGGCTCGACGAGATCCTCGAGTCGCAGGGACCGCTGCCGATCCCGGTCGTGCTGCAGGTGATGCGCGCGGCGATCGCGGCGCTCGCCTACGCGCACCGGCAGGGGATCGTCCATCGCGACGTGAAGGGCGGCAACATCATGGTCGATCGCGATGGGCGCGTGATGGTCACCGACTTCGGCATCGCCCGCGCGATGGAGGACGCGTCGCTGACCGCGACCGGGTCAGTGGTCGGGACCCCGTTCTACATGAGCCCCGAGCAATGTGCGGCGCGGCGCATCGGGCCGCAGAGCGACCAGTACTCGTTAGGCGTCGTCGCCTTCCAGATGCTCACCGGCTACGTCCCCTTCGACGCCGAGACGCTGCCGGGGATCATGCACCACCACTTCTACTCGCCGGTCCCCGATCTCGCCGCCTCGCGTCGCGGAGTGCCGCCGGCGTTGATGGCGATCATCAACCGCGCCCTGTCGAAGAAGGCGGACCATCGCTACCCGACGACCGACGCGATGCTGGCGGCGGTGGATGCGGTACCATTCTCTCCGGCGGAACGCCGCCAGGGTGAAGAGGATCTCCGCACGCTCGCCGGCGGCGGCCTGCTGATCCGCATCGAGGCCGAGCCGCTGCCGCCCCTCGTGGACCCGACTCGCGGGACGCCGACCGGCAATGTTCCGGTTCTCCGTGACGCACCGAAGCGGCGCATCAACCGCAAGCTCGTCGGCGCGTTAGGCGCGGTCGTGCTCGCCGCGCTCGGCTGGGCCGGCGCCTCCTACCGCAGTGCAGCTCCGCGCCTCACCGGCGGCGCTGCGACCGCCGCCGGCGCGCGGACCGCACCTCCGGTCGCGCCTAACGGTTCGGCGGCGGCGGCAAAGCCGGGGGCGACGAATTCCGCAACCCGGTCGGGGGCGGCCGCGCCGGGCGTGGCCACCCCTGGCGTCGCCACGCCGACGGTCGCCGCCCCGACGACCGCGGCGATCCTCCCGGCGCCGCCACCGGTGCCGGGACTCCTTCGCGCCCGTGCCTATCCGGTGGACGCCGAGCTGTTCGTCGACGGCCAATCGTTAGGCAGGGGCGTCGTCCTCGACGCGCCCGTGGCTGGCGGGCGTCGGCGGCTGAGGGTCAGCGCGCCCGGCTACGTGGACTTCGATACGACGATCACCGTCGCATCCGGGCGCACGACGCAGCTGCCGCGCATCAGCTTGCGCCCGATGGAGTCGGCCCCATGAGAAAGACCGGCTCCGTCTTCGCCCGACCCGCCGGCCGCGCGCTGCGCGCGATGTTCGTCGCGGCGATGCTCGCGCTCGCGCTCACACCACGGCTGCTCGTCGCGCAGAGCAACACCGCCGAGTCGCTGACCCAGGCGAGAAAGCTCTACGAGGATCTGCAGGTCGAGCGAGCGCTGGTGCTGCTCCGCCAGGTGATCTCGCCGAGCTCCCCGTTCGAGGTCTCGCACGAGCAGCGCGTGGAAGCCTACACCTACCTCGGCGCGTCGCTGGCGATCCTCGGGATGCGCGATTCGTCGATCGCCTACTTCCGTGCGGCACTCGAACGTGATCCGTTCACCGATCTCGATCCCTCGCGCTTCACCGAGCGCGAACGGTCCGCGTTCGCCGAGGCGCGGCAACGCACACTCTCCGTCGGCGCACGCCCCCTCGCGCCGCGACGCATCGACCCGCGCACCGACCTGATCCCGATGGCGATCGTCTCGACCCACCCCGCCGCGGTTCGCGCCGAGATCGTGGCGGCGGGAAATACCGCCGGTGTCGTGGTCTTCGATCGCAAGAGCGAGGGTGTGCGTGAGCTGACGTGGAACGCGCGATTGGCCGACGGGCGCATCGCGCCAGCCGGGCGCTATTGGCTCATCGTCCGCGGCCGCGACAGCAGCGGCGTCAGCGACAGCGCGAGCGTCGGCTTCGAGCTGGCGCACGAGGTGCCACCGCTCGAGGATTCGCTCCCCCCACTCGGCGGATCGGCGCTCCTCGCCGAGCGGTGGCCGCCGTCGAGCGGAGCCCGGCAGCTCGGCAAGGGCGCGGCGTTCGCGGCTGGCGTGATCGCCATCTCCGCGTTAGGCAGCGACCGGCTCGCCGGTAGTGGCCACGCTCTCGGGCGGGGAATGGCACTCGCCGGGATCGCGGCCGGCGCCGCCGGCGCGTTCGAACGCTGGAGGCATCCCATCGACCAGGCCGCGGTGGAGCAGAACGCTCGCCGGCGCCAGGAGCTGGCTGCGCGTAATGCCGCGATCGCCAGCCGCAACGCGGCCAAGCTCGCGCAGCTGCGCATCATCGTCATCCCGAGCGGAGCACCGGAATGATCCGTCACCCGGTGCGCCTGACGGTGCTGCTCGCTGGTGCGCTGTCGGCGATCGCTGGTCGCGCGACCGCGCAGGGGTTCGCGCTTCCTCCCGGCGCGGTGTCCGTGGTCATCGCCGACGCCGATCATCGCGTCGACACGGGGCTCGGGCTCGAGCGCGCGCAGGGGTTCCTCTTCGGCGGGCAGCTCGATATCGAGCCATCTAGTACCGTCCTGGTCACGCTGCGCGGACTCGGCGGGACGCTCGACGCCGACCGTCGCACGCCTAACGCCGAGTCGCGTGGCGCCGGCGAGCTGTCGCTGACGACCCGAGTGGACGTGCTGCCGTGGCTGCGCGGCACAGCGACGGCGCTTGGGCGGAGCTATGAAGGTGCGCTCGCTCGCCAGCACTGGAGCGAGCTCGCGTTCGGCGGCGAGGGACACCTCCCCCTCATCGATGGGATCCTCGACGGCTCGCTCGGGCTCGGGCTCGCGCCGCTGGTGAAGGTGACCGGGCGCGCTGGTCCTGACCTCGCGATCATCGGCAGCGCGCGGCTCCGGCATGCTGGTGAGCGTCTCGACGTCGCCCTCGCCTACTCGCTCGAGCGCTACGACTTCCCCAGCGCCGGCGGCGTGCGGCGGGCCGAGGAGGTGTCCATGCTCGTGCTCCGCGCCGGGGTTCATATCGGGGCGGCTCGCTCGGCGGTGAAAGGGAGCGCCCACTAGTCTGCCTGACGCGGGGGATGGCGCGGGCCGGGAGCGCCCACGCAGCTTTCACCTCCCCCAAGAATCCCCTCCCGAATGCGATCGACATTTCTTCCCGCAGTCGCGGCGGCACTCGCCATCGCGCCGACCCCGCAGCTCTTCGCGCAGCAGGCGGCGTCGCCGCGCCCCGCTGAACGCGCCGCTGACCTGATCGTCACCGGTGCACGCATCTACACGGTGGACGACTCACGCCCGACCGCCGAGGCGATGGCGGTTCGCGATGGCCGCGTCCTGTTCGTCGGATCCCTGCGCGGTGCCGAAGCGCTGCGCGGCGCGAAGACGCAGGTCATCGACGCCACCGGACGCACGGTCATTCCGGGAATGACCGACGCGCACGCGCACTTCCTCGGATTGGGCCAGGCGCTGCGCACCGTCGATCTCGTCGGGACGACGTCGTACGACGAAGTGATCGCCCGTGTCGTGACGCGGGCGAAGCAGGTACAGCCCGGCAGCTGGATCATCGGCCACGGCTGGGACCAGAACGACTGGGGCGATACACGCTTCCCGACGCACGACGCGCTCTCACGTGCAGTGCCGAACAATCCGGTGCTGCTCGAGCGGGTCGATGGACATGCGTATCTCGTGAACGCGAAAGCCATGCAGCTCGCGTCGGTGACGAAGGCAACACCTGATCCGAGCGGCGGGCGCCTCGAGCGTGACTCGACCGGGACGCCGACGGGAGTGTTCGTCGACAATGCACAATCGCTGATCGACCGCGTCGTTCCGCCGCCGTCAGGCACCGAGCTCCGCGCCCGCGCGCTGGCCGCGATCGACGAGATGCACCGCTGGGGACTCACCGGCATCCACGACGCTGGCGAGCCGCGCGCGGTGATCGAGCTGTTCGAGTCGTTGGCGAAGGAGGGCAAGCTCGAGCTGCGCACCTACGTCATGGTCGGCGACGACAGCGCCGCGCTCGCGTACTTTTTCGCCCGCGGCCCGCAGAGCGCGCTCTACGACGGCCGGCTCTGGATCCGCAGCGTCAAGCTCTACGCCGACGGAGCGTTAGGCAGCCGCGGCGCGGCGCTGCTCGAGCCCTACTCCGACGACCCGCACAACCGCGGGCTGCTCGTCTCGACGCCCGAACACCTCGAGTCGGTGGCCGAGCGTGCGCTTCGGGCCGGCTTTCAGGTCTGCGTCCACGCGATCGGCGATCGCGGCAACCGCGTCGTGCTCGACGCCTATGAGCAGGCGCTCAAGGCCGTTCCCGTCGCTGACCACCGCTTCCGGATCGAGCATGCGCAGATCGTGAACTACGACGACATCCCGCGCTTCGCCCAGCTCGACGTCATTCCGTCGATGCAGGCGGTCCACCAGACGAGCGACATGTACTGGGCCGGGTCGCGACTCGGCGCCGGGCGCGAGATGGGCGCATACGCCTGGCGGTCGTTCCTCGACGAGGGGATGATCGTCCCCAACGGGAGCGACTTCCCGGTCGAGGGCGTGAACCCGCTCCGGTCGTTCCATGCGGCGATCTCGCGGCAGGACGAGCGCGGCTGGCCGCCGGGGGGCTGGCACCCCGAGCAGAAGATGACGCGCGAGGAAGCACTGAAGTCGATGACCATTTGGCCTGCTTTCGCGTCCTTCATGGAGAAGGACGCCGGCTCGCTCACGCCAGGCAAGTTCGCCGACTTCGTCATCCTCGACCGTGACATCATGACGGTCGCCCCCGATGAAGTCCTCGGCACTGGCGTCGTCTCGACCTGGGTCGCGGGCAAGGCCGTGTACACGCGCCGCTGATCGCGCTGCCGGTACACGAGCCCGCTCGATTGTAGTATCCTGCTTCACGCACTGCCTCACCGCCTAACCGTTCAGAAAGACCATGCTCAACGCCTCGTCGATCGCCTTCCTCAAGCGCCTTCTCGACACACCGGGACCATCGGGTTTCGAGACTGCACCGGCCCGCGTCTGGCGCGACGAGGCGAAATCGTTCGGCGCGGAGGTGACGGCGGACGTGGCGGGGAACAGCATGGCGACGATCAACCCGCAGGGGTCGCCCACGATCATGCTCGACGGCCACATCGACGAGATCGGGGTGATCGTCCAGCACATCGACGACGAGGGGTACGTCCACATCTCGCCGATCGGTGGCTGGGACCCGCAGGTGCTGGTGGCACAGCGCATCCGGTTCATCACCGAGAAAGGCGACGTCTTCGGGGTGATCGGCAAGAAGCCGATCCACCTCATCAAGCCGGAAGATCGCGAGAAGGCGACGAAACTGGCCGAGCTCTGGGTCGACATCGGCGCGAAGACGAAGGCCGAAGCGTCGGCGCGCCTGACGATCGGCGATCCGGGCGTCATCGACGGCAAGGCGATCGACTTTCCGAACAACCGCCTCATCTCGCGCTCGATCGACGACCGCATCGGCGCCTTCGTCGTGCTCGAGGCGTTGCGTCGCTACGCGGCGAAGCCGGGGAAGGCGAAGGTCGTCGCCGTCGCGACGACGCAGGAGGAGATCGCCTGGAACGGCGGGGGTGCGCTCGTCTGCGCGCAGTGCGTCGGCCCGCAGATGGCCGTCGTCGTCGACGTCACCTTCGCCACCGACCACCCCGGCCTCGAGAAGAAGGAGCTCGGCGACCACGCGTTAGGCGCCGGCCCGGTGCTCTCCCGCGGCGGCCTGATCTCGCCGGTCGCCTTCCGCCTCATCCGCGACGCGGCCGAGCGGATGAAGATCTCGTATTCGCTGCACGGCGTCGGGCGCGACACCAGCACCAACGCCGATGCGATCGCGATCGCCCGCGAGGGAGTGGCGACCGCGCTGGTCTCGATCCCGAACCGCTACATGCACTCGCCGAACGAGATGGTCGACCTCGCCGACGTCGACGCCGCGGCCGAGCTGCTGGCCGAGGTCTGTCGCAAGCTCGACGGCAGCGTCGACTTCACCGATCGTTAGGCAGTGACGCCGCTCGCGCTGCTGGCCGCCGTCGCGCTCCTCGCCGACTCGGCCGGCGCGCGGGCGGTTCGCGTCAACCAGCTCGGCTACCTGCCCGACGGCGTGAAGGTCGCCGTCGTCTGCTCGCTGCGGGCGGAGACCATTCCGACGTTCGTCGTCACCGACACCAGCGGGCGCGTGGTGCTCGGGCCTCGCCGCGCCAGGCCGGCCGGCGCGTTTGCCGGGTGCGAGAGCACGGCGCGGCTCGACTTCAGCGCGCTGACGCGCCCCGGGCGCTATCGCGTGGTCGCGGCCGGCACCGCGTCGCGCACTTTCAGCATCGGCCGCGACGTCTACGCCGGCGCCGCTGACACGCTGCTCCACTACATGCGGCAGCAGCGCTCGGGGTTTAACCCCTTCTTCGGCGATTCGCTGCACCTGCATGACGGGATCGTCGTCGACGACTCCGCGCTCGCGGGGAAATTCATCACCACCACCGGCGGCTGGGCCGACGCCTCGGACTACCTGCAGTACGTGGCGACGTCGGCGACGGCGACGGTCTCGCTGATGCTCGCCTGGCGCGATCATCACGTCGCGTTCGCCGACGCGTACGACGCGCGCGGGCTGCCGGGGAAGAACGGCGTCCCCGACGTGCTCGATGAGGCGCGCCATGGGCTCGAGTGGCTGCTGCGGATGTATCCCGAGGGCGGGCCGATGCTCAACCAGCTCGGCGACGACCGCGACCACGCGTACCTCGACCTTCCCACCACCGACTCGGCCGACTACGGCTGGGGGAAGGGAAAGGAGCGGCCGTTGTATCCCTGCACCGGGAAGCCGCAGGGGCTCTTCAAGTACAAGAACCGCTCGACCGGGCTCGCCTCGACCGCGGGGAAGTACGCCTCGGCGTTCGCGTTAGGCGCGGCCGTCTTTCGCGCCAGCGACCCGGCCTTCGCCGACACCCTCGCGCGGCGCGCGCGTGCCGCTTACGAAGTGGGGCGCGCGTCGCCGGGGGTCTGCCAGACGGCGCCGGGCAAGGCCCCCTACTTCTACGAGGAAGCCAACTGGGTCGACGACATGGAGCTGGCGGCCGCCGAGCTCCACGCGTTAGGCAGCGAGCCGCGCTACCTCGTGGAGGGGATGGAGTACGCCCGCGCCGAGCCGGTGACGCCGTGGATGGGCGCCGACACGGCGCGGCACTACGAGTTCTACCCCTGGCACAACGCCGGGCACCTCGAGCTCTGGCGCCGCGCAGGCGTGCGCGAGAAGCGCGAGCTGGCCGCGTTCTATCGTCGCGGGATCGAGGCGGTGATCAGCCGCGCGGGCAACGGCTTCCGCATCGGCATCCCGTTCATCTGGTGCTCGAACGACCTCGTCGCCTCCTTCGCAACCCAGGCGCGCGCGTACCGCCTGATGACCGGCGACCGTCGCTACGCCGAGTACGAGGCAGCCGCCGTCGATTGGCTGTTCGGCGTCAATCCGTGGGGGATGTCGATGGTGATCGGGCTCCCCGGCGACGGCGCGTTCCCGCGCGACCCGCACTCGGTGATCTCGATGCAGCTCCACGCGCGGCTCACCGGCGGGCTGGTCGACGGACCCGTGAAGCGGTCGATCTTCGAGCACCTCCAGGCGATCAGGCTGACCCACCCCGACTCGCTCGCGCCGTACAATCGCGGCGCGGTGGTCTATCACGACGACTGGGGCGACTACTCGACCAACGAGCCGATCATGGACGGCACGGCCAACCTCGCCTGGCTGCTGTCGGGGCTCGCCGGCGGCCGTTAGGCCTGACGCTCGCCCGGGCCCGCGTCCGGCGCCAGCCCGCCGCCGGCGAGCAGCGCCTCGAGCCGGTCGACGAACTCGGCCTGGGCGGGATTCATCTTCTCCCGCGCCACACGGGCGCTGAACCAGCCGCAGCGGTCGATCTCGGGATAGCTCAACCAGCGGCCCGATCCCCGTGGCCACTCCATCCGCGCGCTGTTGCTCGTCGTCACCGAGGCGTCGGCGTCGCCCTCCCACGCCCAGCCGTGCACCGTCTTCCCCGCTTTCTGGCGGATGCTGCCTAACGGCATGAAGGGCCCGCGAGCATCGATCCCCGTCTCCTCGCGGAACTCCCGGCGCGCCGCGGCGAGCGGATCCTCGCCGGCATCGATCAGCCCCTTGGGAATCGTCCAGGCGCCGGTATCGCGCGCCTTCCAGAGCGGTCCGCCCGGATGGGCGAGGAAGATCTCGAGTCCGGACGTACCGCGGCGGAAGAGCACCAGCCCGGCGCTGGTGTTCCGCCGCGGCGCCTTGCCGCTCCGTCCCGACCCACCCGGCGCGTGCTCCGCCATCCTATTGCGGCGGGACCTGCATCACGACCGTGTCGCCGGGCACCACCGTGATCGACTCGGTGAGCGGGCTGCGCGGGCCGGCGAGGAAGTCGAGCTGGAAGCGCAGCGGCGTCGGTCCGAAGATCGTCGAGGGAGGAATCCGCATCGTGGCGCTCGACAGGCTGCTCACCCTTCCCATCCGCAGCCGCGTGCTGCTCTGCCACACGTAGACGGTCGCGTCCGACAGCGACTGGTTCTCCACGCGCAGGAATGTCGGCGGCTCTTCCGGCGCGTTCTTCGCGCCGTGCACGCATGCGGCCGGCGCCGCCGTCAGCACGCCCAGCAGTGCGAGGGTTCGCAACGATCTCATCATCTCACTCCCGTTCAGGGTACGGTGCCGGGAGTTGCACCGATGGTGCCAGCGACCGTCCTCAACCTTCCTTGGCACCACCCTGCATCAGCAGGCGGAACACCGCCTGCTTCACTTCCTTGTCCTTGTCGTCGAGCAGGTGCTGCAGTGCGTTCTGCGCCGCCGGCGTGCGCGCCTCGCCTAACGCCTGCACGGCCGCGACCCGGATCGACGTCGGCTTCTTCTTGAAGATCCCGCCCGCCGGTTCGGCTGCCTTGATCAGCCGCGACACCGCATCCGTCGTCGCCAGCCTGCCGAGCGCGGCGATGATCGCGAGCTGCACCTCGGAGTCGTCCTCGTCGTCGAGCGCCTTGGTCAGCGTCCCCGCCGAGCGCAGTCCCTTCCGCGTCCCCATCCCCGCCGCGGCCTGCATCCGCACCTGCGGCGAGTTGTCGCGCATCGCGATGCGCAGCGAGTCGAGTGCCTTCGGCGACGACAGCTTGGCCAGCGCCGTGATCGCCGCTCGGCGCACCCGGTCGTCATCGTGCTTGAGCAGCTCCGACAGCGGCGCCTGCGCCGCTTCTGCCTGCATCTCGCCAAGGAGGTCGGCCGCGTTGCGGGCCACGTACCAGCGCGCGTCGCCGAGCATGTGGATCAGCGCCGGCACTCCGGCGTTGAGCTTTACCAGTGCATCGAAGAAGACCCGGCGGTCGCTCAGCGACTGCGCGCTCGTCAGCTGGTCGATCAATGCGTCGGCACCGTCTTCGCCGGTGCGGCCCAGCACGAGCATGTAGTCGTCGTGGCGGTCGCGCTTGCGGGGCAGCATCGTCGCGACCGCGCGGAGCAGCGTCGGCTTGGTCAGCCGGCGAAGCGCCATCACGTACGCGCGCTTGAGGTCGTTCTCGGCCAGCGCCGTCTCGCGCGACACCACGCCGTGGAAGCCGTTGGCGACCGTGTCGTGCTTCCCTTCGCGCGCCGCGTTCTCGATGAGGATGACGAGGTCGTCGAGCAGCCGGCTCGCGACGTTAGGCGACTTGGTCGAGTCGAGCTGCTGCAGCAGGTCGCCGACCGATCCCTTCGGCTGCTGCTGCGCGGCGAAGGCGAGGTAGCTCCCCGAGTCCTCGCCGATGAACCCGGCGCGGATCTCGGGTGGCGGCGTGCGGCGCGGTGCGCGCTTCGCCGCGGCGGCGATCTCGCCGGCGGTAGCCGGCGCGGCGCCATTCATCGAAGTCGCGTTGGGCGCGGAGCTCTTCGGCGCGGTGGTGGCGGCCGGCGGCGGCACGACCCCCTCCGCACCGGCGACCTCGATGTGCACCGTCTTCGCGCCTAACGCGGCGACCCTGTTCCGCGCCGCGTCGCCTCCGTCGCCGGGGACCGGCTGGGCGGCGAGGATGCGCGCGAGGCCGAGCAGGTCGGCCGGCGTCGCGCCGCGATCGACGCGGATCTCGCGCACCGCATGACCGATCATCTGCGCGGTCAGGTCCTGCACGCCGGTCAGCGCGTCGGCGAGCGGAGCCCCGTTCACGGCGAGCCGCCAGTCGCGCGCGGCGAAGACGACCGGTCCATCCTTCGACACCGTGACCGTCGCACGAAGCGCGGCCTTCTGCTCGTCGATGTTCGCGCTCTCGTTCAGCAACAGCCAGACGAGACGTGAGAAATGGCGCGCGAAGGTCACCGAGTAGTCCATTCAGTAGCACCCTCCATCGGGTGCGCAGCGGGGGCAGAGAGGTAGCATCTCAAGACCGTCCAAGTGCCCCGCGCGTCACTTGTATCCATCGTCGCGCGCTGGCCGGCCCCCAGCCTCGACGGTAACATATCGAACCCTTCCCCTTTTCGCTTCCCGCCCGCCAGCCCCCGAAATGCGCGCATACCGTATCACCCTTCCGATTCTCGCGTCGGCGGCAATCGCCGTCGCCGCCCGCACCGCGACCGCGCAGTCGTCGGCAACGATCGTGATCCGCGCCGCGCGCCTCATCGATGGCACGGGCGCCGCGCCCGTCACCGACGCCGCGATCGTCGTCGCCGGTAACAAGATCGTCGCCGCCGGAAAGGCGTCGGCGGTGGCAATTCCCTCCGGCGCCCGCGTGATCGACCTCGGCAACTCGACGCTGCTCCCCGGTTTCATCGACGCCCACACCCACATCATCGGCCGGCCATTGAGCGATCCGAAGTCGGACCTTGCCACGGTGCGCGACTACCCCGGCTACGGCGCGATCGTCGGCGTCGAGAACGCGCGTCGCACGCTGATGGCCGGCTTCACCTCGATCCGCGTCGTCGGCGCCCCGAACTTCGACGACATGGCGCTCCGCCAGGCGATCAGCGAGGGGACGGTGCCCGGTCCGCGAATGGAGAACGCCGGCCACTCGTTCGGCATCACCGGTGGCCACTGCGACGAGAACGGCTGGACGCCCGGCCTCGAGGACAATGATTATCGCACCGGCGTCGCCGACGGCGTCGACGAAGTACGCAAGGCGGTACGCTACCAGGTGAAGTATGGCGCCGACGTCATCAAGATCTGCGCGACCGGCGGCGTCCTGTCCGAGGGCGACGCGGTCGGCGCGACCCAGTACACGCTCGAGGAGATGAAGGCGGTGGTCGACGAGGCGAAGAAGCTCGATCGCAAGGTCGCCGCGCATGCGCACGGCACCGAGGGGATCAAGCTCGCCGTGCAGGCCGGCGTCGCATCGATCGAGCACGGCTCCTTTCTCGATGAGGAGGGCGCGAAGATGATGGCGCAGCGCGGCACCTTCCTCGTCCCGACGATCAGTGCCGGCGAGGTGGTCGAGAACGCCGCGAAGAGCAACCGCCTGACCGGACTCCGCGCCGAGAAGGCGCTCGCCGCCGCGGCCGGGATGCGCAACTCGGTGAAGCTCGCCAACAAGTACGGCGTCCCCATCGCGTTAGGCACCGACGCCGGCGTCGGCGACCATGGGAAGAACGGCCACGAGTTCACCCTCATGGTCCAGTGGGGCGGCCTCACGCCGATGCAGTCCATCGTCGCCGGCACCTCGAACGCCGCGAAGCTGCTCGGCTGGGACAACCGTCTCGGCACCCTGGCCGCCGGCAAGCTCGCCGACATCGTCGCCGTGAGCGGCGACCCGATCAGCGACATCACGACGATGGAGCGGCCGACCTTCGTGATGAAGGACGGCGTCGTGTACAAGGGCGACACCGCGCGTTAGGCAGTGAGCGGGGCAGACCGGCACTAGCGGGAGCGCAGGTACCGAGTTCAGCGACTGCAACAGCATGCATTACAGGAGGCACAGAGGGCACAGAGAGGTTTGATCAAAACCCCTCTGTGCCCTCTGTGCCTCCTGTTCAATGCAGTTGCTATTGTTGCTGTTGACCGAAATTCTCCCTGGCCTCCGTGCCTCCTGTTCAATTCACCATTGTCGTCCGAAGGAGTTGGCCGTCGGCATTCAGCAAACCCCTTCCGCCAACTATCCTCAACGTCGAACCCCGCATCCGCACTCCTCCCCACCGACGTGCCCCGCCCCATCCCCGCCCCCGCTTCGTCCGGCTTCACGGCAACGACCGCCGTACCGCTGTACTGGTGTCGCTACGGAACCCCCGGTGCGCCGCCGCTCCTCATGCTGCACGGCGGCCCGGGTGCGAGCCACGACTACCTGCTGCCGCAGCTGCTCGACCTCGCGAAGGACCACGAGCTGTTCTTCTACGACCAGCGCGGCGGCGGGCGGTCGAAGACGGACAGTCGCGATCCGATCACCTGGCGCACGCACGTCGAGGATCTCGACCTCGTTGCGACCGAGCTCGGACTCGGCGATTCCCCCTCGATCGTCGGCTATTCGTGGGGCGGATTGCTCGCGCTGCTCGCGACGCTCGATCGGTCGCGCCGCGGGGCGCCGCTCCCGGAACGCCTTGTCCTCATTGACCCTGCCCCGCTCACCCGGCAATATCGGGAGCGGTTCGAGGCCGAGTTCGCGCGGCGGCAGAACGGCGAGGAGATCCGGACGATGCGCGACGAGCTGGCCGCGTCGGGGATGCGCGAGCGTGATCCCGACGGATACAAGCAGCGCGCGTTCGAGCTCAGCGTCGCCGGTTACTTCGCCGATCCGCGGCGGGCCCGCGACCTCACGCCCTTTCGCGTGATCGGCCGGGTGCAGCAGTCGGTGTGGGAATCGCTCGCGGATTTCGACGTCGCCAGCGAGTTGAGGGGATTGAGGCTGCCGGCGCTCTTTGTTCATGGCCGGCAGGATCCGATTCCGCTGGCGTCGTCGGAGGATGGTTCGCGGGCGATGGCGGCGCCACTGGTCGTGCTCGAGGATTGCGGGCACGTACCGTACGTCGAGCAGCCGGCGGCGCTGTTCGCGGCGATCGGCGGGTTCCTCGGGGGCGACGGGCAGCGCTCGCGTTAGGCAGTGGCTCGACTGACAGTTCAGCGAGGGCAAATGAGCGGCTATGATGATCGGGGCCGGTCGGAAATCACCACCACCGAGATCGACGGCAAGAGCTTCGGCGTCTCGATGTGGATCGTCTTCGACGGCATCGAGCACGTCGGGCGCCTCTGGTTCGCCGAGGAAGGGTGGGACGACGACGGCATCCCCGACCGCGCCGCGTTTCCCGGGCGAACGCGGGACGAGGTGATCGCGCTCGGCAAGCGGCTGAACGAGCACGAGCTGGCGCAGCGGTACCGCCGCGCCCAGAGCGAGAAGCGGCGCTACCACAACCTCCGCCGCGTCACCGACGAGATCCTCGCCAAGATCCGCTACCTGAACCAGGTCGGGATCTCGATGCGCGCCGGGCTGCTCGACATCGACGGCGCCGCCCAGGAGCTCGAGCTCACCGAGCGGCAGCTGCACGAGCTCGTGGATCGCCTCCGCCCGACCGCCGGCGACGAAGCCGAATAGTTTGCGGTCCGATGGATTCCCGCACCGCCGCGCACGTGCTGTCGCGCATCGCCGCGCTCCTCGAGCTGTCGGGCGCGAACACCTTCAAGGCCCGCGCGTATGACGGTGCTGCCCGCGCCCTTCGCACGATCGACACCGACGACCTCGCGCCACTGCTCGAGAGCGGCGAGCTGGCGAAGCTCCCAGGCGTCGGGCCGGCAACGTTAGGCGTCGTCCGCGAGCTGGTCGAGACCGGCGAGTCCGCCTACCTCGAGCGGCTCCGCGCCAGCATCCCCGAAGGGCTGCTCGAGCTGCTGCGCCTCCCGCGACTGGGCGGGGCGAAGATCCACGCCCTGCACGAGGCGTTAGGCGTCACCTCGCTCGACGACCTCGAGCGCGAGGCGCGGAACGGCGGGCTGGCCACGGTGAAGGGATTCGGCCCGAAGACGGTCGAGGCGGTGCTCAAGGGCATCGCCAGCCTCCGCGCCGCCGGCGACCAGATGCGCATTCCGGCCGCGGTTGCCGAAGCGGTCCGCATCCAGGCCGCGGTCGCCGGTCATCCCGACGTCGTTCGCGCCGCGATCGCCGGCTCGGTGCGCCGGAACGTCGAAGTCGTCGGCGACATCGACATCGTCGCCGGCTGTCGCCGCGACCCGGCCGCCGTCGGCCAGTCCTTCGCCAACGCGCCGGGAGTCCGCCGGGCGGCGCGGAAGGACGCCGACACGATCACCATCACCTACGTGGATGGCGTCTGCCTCGATCTCTGCTGCGTCCCCGACGAGCGGTTCGCGCTCGCGCTCTGGCGGACGACGGGGAGCGAGCACCACGTCGCCGCGATCACAGCCCACGCCACCCGCCATGACTTTGCGTTAGGCAGCGACGCCCTGCGCGATCCGGCCGGGCGCGTGATCACGCTCGCCGACGAGGCCGCGCTCTACGCGGCGCTCGGGCTCCCGTTCGTCGTCCCCGAGCTCCGCGAGACCGGAGAGGAGGTGACCGCCGCTGCCACCGGTACCCTTCCCGACCTCCTTCGCGACGAACAGCTGCGCGGTGTCCTCCACTGTCACACGAAGTACTCCGACGGAAAGGCGAGCGTCGCCGAGATGGCGGCGGCCGCCCGCCAGCGCGGCTGGAGCTACATCGGGATCTCCGACCACTCACAGGCAGCGTTCTACGCCGGCGGACTGAAGCCGCACGACGTCCTCCGCCAGCACGACGAGATCGACGCGCTCAACGCATCGTCCGGTGGCGCGTTCACGATCCTGAAAGGGATCGAGGCCGACATCCTCGCCGACGGGCGGCTCGACTACGACGCCGCGCTGCTCGATAGATTCGACTTCGTCATCGGCTCGATCCACTCGCGCTTCGCGATGGACGAGCCGGCGATGACCGAGCGCGTGCTCACCGCCCTCGACGATCCGCATCTCACCGTGCTCGCCCATCCCACCGGCCGCCTACTGCTCAGCCGCGATCCCTACGGCCTCGACATCGACGCCGTACTCGAGAAGGCCGCCGAGCGCGGGGTCGCGGTCGAGCTCAACGCCGACCCGCACCGCCTCGATCTCGACTGGCGCCACCTGCACGCCGCGAAGCGGCTCGGTGTCACGATCGCCATCGGCCCCGACGCGCACTCCACCCACGGCCTCGACAACACCGCGCTCGGCGTGACGATGGCGCGGAAGGGTTGGCTCGAAGCCGGCGACGTGCTCAACACGCGCGACGCCGCCGCCGTTAGGCGCTTCGCGCGCCATGGGCTGCCGGAGGACGGGCGCTGATGGGCGTACGAAAGGGAGTCAGGAGTCAGGGGCGGGGGACAGCGGCTGGCGCAGCGAAGAAGGCGAAGAGCGGCGCGAAGAAAGCGGCGCCGCGTTCGCGCACTCGCGGGACGCCGCGACTCTCGCGCGACCCGGAGCGCGCGGCGCGGCTCTACGACGTGCTCGCGGCGACCTACCCCGACGCGCATTGCGCGCTCGATCACCGCAACGCCTTCGAGCTCCTCGCGGCGACGATCCTCAGCGCGCAATGCACCGACAAGCGCGTCAACATGGTCACCCCCGTCCTCTTCGAGCGCTACCCGAACCCCGCCGCGCTCGCGAAGGCGAAGCAGGAGGACGTCGAGGAGATCATCCGCAGCGCGGGCTTCTTCCGCACCAAGGCGGCGAACCTGATCGCGATGGCCGGCGCGCTCGTCGACCGGCACGGCGGCGAGGTGCCGGCCGACATGGATGCCCTCGTCGCGCTTCCCGGCGTGGGCCGCAAGACGGCCAACGTCGTCCTCGGCAACGCCTTCGCCCGCAACGAGGGGATCGTCGTCGATACGCACGTATCGCGGCTCAGCCAGCGGTTAGGCCTCACGGCGGAGAGCGATCCGGTGAAGATCGAGAACGCGCTCGTTCCGCTCTTTCCCCGCGACCGCTGGACGATGCTCTCTCACCTGCTCATCGAGCACGGACGGCAGGTCTGCGACGCGAAGAGGCCGCGCTGCGCCGACTGCCCGCTCGTCGATCTCTGCCCGTCGGCCGCGCCGTGAGCCCGAACACGCTGCGCAAGCCGGGTGAGGCCGCCCGCGTCGCCGACGTGCTGGTCCGCACCGGGCTCGCCCTCGCCTCGGCGCCCGATCTCGATGCGCTGCTGCAGATCCTCGCCGACTCCGCCCGCGAGCTCGTTGACGCACGCTATGGAGCGTTAGGCGTGATCAACCCCGAGGGCACCGGGCTCGAGGACTTCATCACCTCGGGGCTCAGCGCCGAGCAGCGGGCGAAGATGGGTGCGCTGCCCACCGGCCACGGCATCCTCGGGCTGCTGGTGCGCGACGCGCGGCCGCTGCGACTGCACGACCTGCGCGACCACCCGGAATCGGTCGGCGTCCCGAAGAATCATCCGCGGATGCGCTCCTTCCTCGGCGTGCCGATCACGACCCAGGGGCGGACGTTCGGGAATCTCTACGTCACCGAGAAGCAGAACGGCGCCGACTTCGACGATGATGACCTCGACCTGCTGCGGGTGCTCGCAGCGCAGGCCGCGATCGCCCTCGAGAACGCGCAGCTCCGGCGGACGCGCGATCGGTTCTTCGCGTCGTCGAGCCACGAGCTTGGCAACGCGATCGCGGCGGTGAAGGTCTGGGCGCGTCACCTCATGTCGGCGACGCCGACCGATCCGGACGAGCTTCGCGCCGGGTTGCGCAACCTCGTTGGCAGCGCCGACCAGACGAGCCGCCTCGTCGAGGACTTGCTCAGCCTGTCCAGGCTGCAGGAAGGCCGCCTGACGCTCGAGCCGTGGCCACTCGACGTCGGTGAGACGGTGTCGCAGGCCGTGGAGTATCTCCGATTCGAAGCCGAGGCCGCGGGCGTCGGCCTCGTGCTCCACCCGCCGTCAGGCGCGCTGCCGGCGGAGCTCGACGGTGGTCGCCTGCGGCAGATCGTCGTCAACCTCGTGGCGAACGCGATCAAGTTCACCCCGCCCGACCGCGCGGTCGAAGTCAGCGCGGCCATCGTCGGGGCCGAACGCATCCGCGTGACCGTTCGCGACGCCGGCCCAGGGATCTCGGCGGAGAATCAGGAGCGGATCTTCCAGCCATACGAGCAGGTCCTTGGCGTCGCCAAGGGCCGCGGCACGGGGCTCGGCCTCGCCCTCTCGCGCCAGCTCGCGCGGATGATGGGCGGCGACATCACCGTCGAGAGCACCCCGGGAGACGGGGCCTCGTTTCATCTCGAGCTGCCGACGGTGGTGAAGGAGCGCGGGCTGGTCCGCGGTGCGGCTGTAAGCGATGAGCCTTAAGCTGTCAGCGCACGGCGGTGTGCCGCCGTGCGCTGACTGCTTGCCGCTTACAGCTTATCGCCGACAAGCGTAACTGCCTGGGCGCCTAACGGCGGAATAACGAGGGCGTCACTGCGATCCCGCCGTCTTCTCCGCGGCGAGGATACCGATGCGCAGGGCGAACTGCACATAGTCCGGCCGGTGCGAGAGGCCGAGCTTCTCGTTCACGCGCTGCTTGTAGGTGTCGACGGTCTTCGGGCTGATGTGCAGCTTCTCGCCGATCTCGGGGGCGCTGTAGCCCTCGGCCGTCATGCGCAGCACGTCGCGCTCGCGCTCGGTGAGCTTCTCGAAGCGTGAGCGGTCGCTCGCCGCTTCTTCCTTCTTCTTCAGCTCGCGCGCCAGCACTCTCGCCGCCGATGGGCGGACGTACAGGTCCCCGCGCGCCACCGCGCGCACCGCGTCCACCAGGTCGCGGTCCGCCGCGCTCTTCACCAGGTAGCCCGAGGCCCCGGCCTCGAGCAGCGGCACGAGATACTCGTCCTCGGGATGCATCGTGAGGACGAGCACTCGCGGCGCGTTCTCGGTACCGACGATCAGCCGCGTCGCGGCGATCCCGTCCATCTCGCCCATCGTCAGGTCCATCACGACGACGTGCGGCCGGAAGCGCGCGGCCAGTGCGACCGCGTCTCGCCCGTTCGACGCTTCCCCGACGACGGCAATGTCGCGCGCCGCGCCGAGGATCGCCTTGAGCCCCGCGCGGACGATCGCGTGATCGTCGGCGAGCACGACGCGGATCTGATCTTCGCTCATTTGTTCACGATGAGTGCGGTCACCATCCCGAGCATGCCATGCTCCGACTCGGCATGTGGGAGAATGTGACAGTGGAAAGCCCAGACGCCAGGGTTGTTGCAGTTCACGATCACGTCCCACCGCTCCCCGGGCGCGATGTTCAGCGTGTCGCACTTCCACGGCGCCGGCTGCGGCCAGCCGTCCTTGTCGATCACCGTCATGTGCATCCCGTGCAGGTGCATCGGGTGGATCATCATCCCTTCGTTCATGAAGCGGATGCGCACCTTCTGGCCGAGCTTCGCCGAGATCGGCTCCGTCGCCGGGAAGCTCTTCCCGTTGAAGGTATATCCGTGCATCCCGTCGTTGAGGACCATCACGTAATCGACGTCGACGTTTTCGATCGCCCGTTTCCGCTTCGGCTCGATGATGAACGCGCCGAGCAGCCCGAGCCCGACCTGCTTCGTCGAGTTGTGGTGCGAGTGGTACATGTGTGAGCCGGGGTTCGACGCCGTGAACTCGTAGGTGTAGCTCTGCCCCGGCTTCACCGGTGGCTGGGTGATGAACGGCACCCCATCCTGGTCGTTAGGCACCTCGACGCCGTGGAAGTGGATCGCCGTCGACTCGGCGAGCTCGTTCTTGAGCACCAGCCGGACCCGGTCGCCCTCGCGGACGCGGATCTGTGGTCCCGGCACCTGGTCGTTGTACGCCCACGCTTCGACCGTCGTCTCGGGCGCGGTCTGCCACTGGATCTTGCGCGCCGTCACTTCGAAGATCTTCACGCCGTTCTCGACCCTCGGGGTGAGGAGCTGGTTGCCCTTGCCCGCAGTCTTCGCCGGAAAGGCCTTGATCCCCTTCTCGTGCATCGCGTCCATCTGGTCCGCGGCGCTCACGGCCGCGACGTTCGCGGCAGGGGTCTGGCTCTTCGGCGACGCTGGCGACGTCGCGACACTCCGCCCCTCGCGGGCGGCCTCGAACTTGTCGTCATCGCAGCTCGTGATCAGCGACGCCGCAGCCGGGGCGACGATCGCCGTCATCGCCGCCCGGCGAATGAAGTCGCGCCGGGTCGATGCTCGCCTCTCCCCGTCGGGGAGCTCCGTGTCGGCTGTCAGGAGATGCTCGCTGTTCTTCATCGATCGTTCTCGGGTTCGGGGGGGGCACGCGGTGAGATGCCTCTCAAATTCGTCCGTCTACCACCTACGTCCCGTCGGCGCTCACCTGAACTTTCGCCGCAGATCACCTACAGATGTCTCAGGGATTCCCCGACAGGACTGCGTACGCCCGCCGAAACGGGCTCGACAGCGCCAGGAGGGGGCTGGGATGGGCAAATTTCTCGACGCTGCGGTACGCATGATGCTTGTGCTGACTGGGCTTCTCATCGACGCTGCTTCCGACTCAATCCGCCAATGATTCGCTTCCGCACCGCTGCCGCCGCAATCGCGCTCGCCGCCGCTACGCTCTTCTCGACCTCGTGCGGCGACATCACCGCGCCTTCCGGCGCTTCGTCCTCGCCGAGCGCGCTCCTCGGCCTACCCTCCGGACTCGGCGGGGGGGTGGGCACGCTCGTCGATACCACGGTCAATACCCTACAGCTCTCCGTGCCCCTGCTGAGCGACATCAGCCGGAGCGCGGTGATCGGCTCCGACGGTGGATCGATCTCGATTCCCGAGACCGGCTTCCGTCTCGACGTCCCGAAGAACGCGATCAGCACGCCGACGCTGATCACGGTCACCGCGGTGCAGGGAACGATCGCGGCCTACGAGTTCGAGCCTCATGGCATCGCGCTCAACAAGCGACTCGTGGTGACGCAGAATCTCGGGCTGACCAGCATCGTCTCGCAGCTTCTCGCGCACAGCTTCACTGGTGCCTACTTCAAGAGCCGCAGCGATCTCGGCGCCGATGGAACCGCGCAGGTGTACGAGCTCGAGCCGACCAATACCGACCTGCTGCAGCAGCAGGTGCAGTTCTCGATCGGTCACTTTTCCGGATACCTGGTAGGTGTCGATTGATCGTTAGGCAGCCGGAGTTCCTGCCGGTGCGATGAGCCGGGCCAGCGACGAGGCGGAGCGGCTCGCACTGATCGAGGTGGATCGGGCGCGCATCGCCGAGCGTGAAGGACGGACGGCCGACGCGGTCGCGGCCTACAACGCGGCGCTCGAGGCGCTCGCCGGCACCACCAACGTGGCCACGACCGCCATGGTGCTGCGACGGAAGGGTAACGTCCATCTGCACCGTGGCGAGACGGCGGAAGCCGAAGCGCTCTACCGCGACAGCCTCGCGCGCTGCGAGGAGTGCGAGAACTCGGCGGGACGCGCGAGCGCGCTGAATTGCCTGGCCAGCGTCGTGCAGCGCCACGGAGACCTCGTCGAGGCCGAGTCGCTGTACCGGCGAGCCGCCGCCGCCGCCGAAGCGTCAGGCGAGAAGCGCGTTTCAGGACTCGTCGAGCAGAACCTCGGAATTCTCGCGAGTCTCCGCGGCGACTGGGACGACGCGCTCGCTGCCTACGAGCGAAGCCTCGATGCCTTCGCCGCCATCGGCGATGATGAAGGTGTGTCGGTGGTGCTCAACAACATGGGGCTGCTGCACGCGGAGCGCGGTGAGCCGGAGCTGGCTGAGCGCGCATTCAGCCGGGCGCGCAACATCGCCCGCGCGCGCGGCGACACGCTGGTGGAGAGCAGCGTCGAGCAGAACTACGCCGAGCTGCTCGTGTCGCAGCACCGCGACGACGAGGCGATCGCCACCTGCCAGCGCGCCATGACGCTGGCGACACAGCGTGGCGACCGGCTGCGTCGAGCCGGCACCCTCAAGCTCCGGGCGCGGATCGAGCGCGGTCGCCGCGATTACGACGGTGCGATCAGCTCCCTGGCGGAAGCGTGCGAGCTCGCTCGGGCTGCCGAAGACTCGATCCTCGAAGCGGAGCTGCTCTGCGAGGTCGGCGAGGTTTGGCGGCTTCGGGGCGAGCGCGGTGTCGCCGGCGCAGTCTGGAGCGAGGCGCTCGCGACGTTCACCCGCGCCGGCGCGCGCCGCGCCGCGACCGACACCGCCGCGCTGATCTCGGGCACGAACCAGCCCGCGAAGCGCTGAGCTGGAAAATTTCTTTCCAGCGGTTCTGGAACGTTTCGTTCCACCCACCGTTGAATCCGGACGCAGCATCTGCCTAACGCGTTGTGACTTCGCACGTTAGCCCGGTGGTACGAAGGCTGCCTCTACCATTGCCGAACCCCCAACCGGATTTCGCCAATGAAGCGCTTCGCGCCACGTACCGTGACCACCATCGCCGCCGGCACCCTGCTGATCCTCGCCGGCTGCCGCGACTCGATCGCGCCAACGCCGGCCGCGCCTAACGGCGCCCGCCCGGAGGCGCTGCTCGGGATCAACATCCCGATCATCGACAACCTGCTCGGCACCGGCGACACGGTCGTCGTCCTGCAGCGCGCGACGCCGCTGCCGGCGAGCATCACGGCGACGAAGATCATCGGCAGTGGTGGAGGCACGCTCAGCGTCCCCGGCACCGGCCTAACGGTAAGCGTCCCAGCCGGGGCGGTTTCCTACCCGACCGCGTTCACGGTCACCGCGCTGGCGGGCCGTCCCATCGCGTACGAGTTCGGGCCACACGGGGCGAAGTTCGCCAAGCCGTTGACGATGACGCAGGACCTGCGCGTCACGTACCTCAATGCGGCGGCGCTGAGCTACCTGCACTTCCACGCCGGGTACTTCAGCTCGCAGACGAACCTCATCGACGCGCTGCTGCGCGCGATCGTGAGTGAGCTGCTCCCCGCGACGGCGAGCGCGGACGACATGGTCGTTCGCTTCAACGTCAGCCATTTCTCGGGCTACCTCGTCGCCATCGACTGAGGCGAGGGACTCGAGCAGCGAGCGATGACACCACGCGGACGGCCGGCGGACTTGCCACCCGCCGATCAGCGCGATCCACTCGGGATGCTTGGCGAGTCGCGCGACGTACGCTTGCTGATCACGACGCTTCGCCGCCGCGGCAACGATCAGTTCCATCGGGGGGAGACGGCCGCGGCGGCGGCATTGTACGAGCAGAGCCTGTCGATCGCCTGGGCAGTCGGCTACGTCGCGGGGATCGCGCACGCGCTGAACTGCAAGGCCAGCGTCGCGCACCGCCGCGGCAACCTCGAGGAAGCGGAGCAGTTCTACAATGACGCCGCGGTCCTCGCCGAGCAGGCGCAGGAGCGCCGGTTGATCGGGATGGTGCAGCAGAACCTGGGAATCCTCGCGGCGATCCGCGGCGACTGGGACGCGTCGCTGGCTTCCTACAGGCTGAGCCTCGCTGCGTTCGACGCCGAGCCCGACGTCGTCGCTGCGTCGTGGGTGCTGAACAACATGGGCAAGCTTCATGGCGATCGGGGCGAGACAGCGCTTGCCGAACAATGCTTCGCCCGCGCGATCGGGATCGCTCGCGAGCGCGGAGACCTGCTCGTCGAGTCGGTGGTGGAGCAGAACCGCGCCGAGCTGCTGCTGATGCAGCGCCGGCTCGACGAAGCATCCGCGGCATGCACACGCGCCTTCGCCCTGGCGCACGAGCGCGGCGACCGCCTCCGGGTTGCCGAGACGCTCAAGCTGCGCGCGAAGCTCGAGCGGGAGCGCGGCGAGTACGACATCGCTTTGGCGACACTCGAAGAAGCTCGTCGAGCCACCAACCCGACAGAAGACGCGCTTCTTGCTGCCGAACTGCTATGCGAGATCGGTGAGGTCTGGCGGCGCCGAGGCGAGCGAGTGAAGGCGGGAACGATGTGGACCGAGGCGCTTGCCGCCTTCGAGCGGGTCGGAGCGAGGCCGGCGGCGACCGAGGCTGGAGCCAAGTTGCGGAGCGTCAGCGCCAGCGGCTTGAAGTGACCCCGATCACATCCCGGAGACGCCTCGGCACACCATCTTGAGCGCTCTTACGGCCGGGCTCGCTCAACCCCGGTAGGCGCGCGCCGCGCCGAAGGTTCACCCGCACCGCGATCCCATGGACTCGCACGCCGCGTCGACGCCGACCGACGAAGCCACCACCACCCGTGGTGTGCCGACCCTGGGGTTCGAGTCGCTGCTCGGACGAAGCGCGGCGCACCGCTCGGCGGTGGATAATGCCCGGTTGGTGGCGGCGACGTCGCGCACGACCGTCCTCCTGGCCGGCGAGACCGGCACCGGCAAGGAGCTGTTCGCGCGCGGCATCCATTACGGTGGAAGCACCGCCGACGCGCCGTTCGTCGCGGTGAACTGCGCCGCGATTCCGGAGACGCTGCTCGAGGGCGAGCTGTTCGGCCACGAGAAGGGCGCGTTCACCGGCGCGCACGCGCGGAAACAGGGACTGTTCGAGCTGGCCGCCGAGGGGACGCTGTTCCTCGACGAGATCCACCAGTTGCCGCTCGCCCTCCAGCCGAAGCTGCTCCGTGCGCTGGAGTCGAGGATGGTCCGGCCGTTAGGCGGGGCGCGCGAAGTCCCGGTGCGCTGTCGCATCGTCGCCGCGACGAACATCGCGCTCGATGACGCGGTCGCGCGGGCCGAGTTCCGCCCCGACCTGTTCTACCGGCTGAACGTCTTCCGGGTGGATATCCCCGCCCTTCGCGACCGCGGCGAGGACGCGATCCTGCTCGCGACCAGCTTCCTCCAGCAGATCGCGGCCGACCAGGCGCGCGGGGTCAAGCTGCTCGCTCCCGACGCCGTCGATGCGCTGCGCGGTCATGACTGGCCGGGCAACGTCCGTGAGCTCCGCAACGTCGTCGAGCGGGCGGAGATCCTCAGCGGAAGCGATGCGATGATTCGCGCCCGCCACCTGATGATCCAGCGCCGGACGCTGCGCAACGGTGTCGACGACGGCGACAGCATCGGTGAGATCGTGCTCTCGCGCGGCGGGACGACGCTCGCCGAGATCGAGGTCGAGGCGGCGCGGCTGACGCTCGCGCACACGCGCGGGAATCGCAGCGCGGCGGCGCGAATGCTCGGGATCTCGCGCCCGACGCTCGCCCGACTCCTGCAGCGCGCCGGCGAAGCGGTGCCGATGGAGCGGGCGCCGGTCCTGCCGTCGGCAGACGTCGAGCGCGCGCGTCGCATCGCCCGCGCGACGAGCGGGATCCTCGGCGGCTCGGCGATCGCGTGACCATTGCCGCACCGCCCGACCTCGCGCTCGTCGCGCCACCGGTGGCGACCGCGGCCGAGTCGCTGCTGAGGGCGGCCGACGACGCCTACGCATGCGGGGATCGCGGCCAGGCGATCGTGCTCTACGAGCGCGCGGTGCACGAGCTTCCCGGCACCGCGACCGCGCTCGCGGCGACGACGCTGCGGCGACTGGGTCGCGTCTATTACGAGGAGTCGCAGCTCGAGTGCGCGATCGATGTGCTGCAGGTCGCGCTGATCGCGGCGAACGCGGCCGGGGACGCGGGATGTGCCGCGCACGTCCAGAACATCCTCGCCGCCTGCCAGTGGCAGCGGGGGCAGATCGACGAAGCGGAGTGGCTCTATCGCGCAACGCGTGCGAGCGCGGTCGGCGCCCGTGACGCGTCGCTGGTGGCGATGATCGACCAGAACCTCGGCATCATCGAGAGCATTCGCGGGAACCTGCCCGCTGCGCTGCGGCACTACCGGAGCAGCCTGGCCGGCTATCGCGCGTTAGGCAGGCGCGCGCATCTGGGCCGGCTGCTGAGCAACATGGGGATGCTCTACACGACGCTCGCGCGGTGGGACGATGCCAGCCACGCGTACGACGAGGCGATCGCGGTGTGCACCGAAGTCGGTGATGCCGGTGCGCGGACGATGGTCGAGGTCAACCGCATCCAGCTCTGGATCGCGCGCGGCGACATCGCGCAGGCGACCGCGGCGTGCGACGCGATCCTGGTGAGCGCGGCGGCGAGCGATGCGCGCGTCCACGGCGAAACGCTCAAGCTGCGCGGGATCGCCGCGCGCGAGAGCGGCGATCCCGCGCAAGCCGACGACTTCCTCGTGCGCGCGCTGGCGACCGCGCGCGAGCTGCAGGATCCGCTGCTCGAGGCCGAGACGCTGCGCGAGATCGCCGAAGTCGCCTGCCAGCTCGGGCGCAACCGCGACATGCTGCGCGCGCTGAGCCAGGCGCACCACATCTTCGCCCGGCTGCGTGCCGATCGCGACGTGGCCGACGTCGGACAGAGGGCGCAACGACTCGAGCAGCGGTTCCACGATGTGGTTGCCCGGTGGAGCGGATCGATCGAAGCGAAGGACCCGTACACGCAGGGTCACTGCGAGCGCGTGTCGAAGTACGCGTGTGCGCTCGCCGAGCGCGCCGGATTCCAGGCGATCACGATGTTCTGGTTCCGTGTCGGCGCCCTGCTGCACGACGTCGGGAAGATCGTGGTGCCGATCGGGATCCTGACGAAGCCCGGGCCGCTGACCGACGAGGAGCGGCGCATCATGGAGCGTCACGCGCTCGCTGGCGCGGAGCTCCTGTCCGACGTCGAGTTTCCATGGGACGTGCTGCCGATCATCCGCAACCATCATGAGCGGTGGGACGGGCGCGGGTATCCCGACCAGCTCTCAGGCGAGGAGATCCCGCTCGCGGCGCGGATCCTCTGCATCGCCGACGTCTACGACGCGCTGACAACCGATCGGCCGTACCGGAAGGCGTTCACGAAGGAGAAGGCGCTCGACATCATGGGAAGCGATGCGGGCGCGTTCGATCCGATGCTCTTCCGAGAGTTCCGCGAGCTGCTGACGACGACGTTGCGTGATGCGGCGTGATGCGGCGTGATGCGGCAGGCGACACGGCGTGATGCGGCAGGCGACGGGGATGCACGGGGCGTGACGTCAGGCAGTGCCGGTCGTGTTGGGGGATGCGAAAGCAAGTCCTTCTGATGCTGCATGTGCGGCGCAGGTCGCGAACGTTCGCTCGCGCCGTCGTGGCGATTGTCGCGCTTGACGCGGCGGGGTGCGCCTCCGGTGGCGGCGCGACTTCGAACGCGCGGATGCGGCCGATGTTGACGGGCGCCGCCCACTGCGCCGAGGTGCGCGACCGGGCGAAGGCGAACCCCGCACTCGACGTCGAGAAGCTGCCGATGCCGGTGAGCCAGCCATCGCGGCTGCTGGCCGGCCCCTTCCCGCCCGGCGTGATCAAGGCGAACGGTTACGCCGACGTCCACGTGACGATGGTGGTCGACACTCTGGGGAAGCCGGTGATGAAGACCTTCAAGGTGAAGAAGGCGAGCGATCCATGGCTCGGGCGGGATGTGAAGAAGACGCTGTCGCGGTGGACGTTCAGCCCGGCCGAGCTCGAAGGGTGCAAGGTCGCGCGGGTCTACAGGGTGGACGCGACGAGCGGGAGCCACTGAGCACGAGCGCGGTTGCGCGCAGTGGCTGCTCGTGGTGAACTTTCGTCCTGCGGTGAACTTCAACAGGGCGAGGGCAGAGTGGCGAAGCAGGCGACATTCGAGACCAACCGTGGCACCATCGTCGCGGAGCTGTACGAGAAGGACGCGCCGAAGACCGTCGAGAACTTCGAGAAGCTGGCGAACGACGGCTTCTATGATGGCGTCAAGTTTCACCGGGTGATTCCGGATTTCGTCGTACAGGGCGGGGATCCGCTGTCGCGCGACCTGAAGGCGGGCGACCCGCGCATCGGGACGGGCGGGCCGGGGTGGAAGATCAAGTGCGAGACGGCGGGCAATCCGCGGAAGCACGAGGTCGGCGCGCTGTCGATGGCGCACGCCGGGAAGGACACCGGTGGCAGCCAGTTCTTCATGGTGCTGAGCGAGGACAACACGCGGCACCTGAACGGCGTGCACACCGTGTTCGGCAAGATCACACAGGGGATCGACGTGATGAAGAAGATCACGAAGGACGACGTGATGACGAAGGTGCGCGTCGCCTGACGGCGGCGCCGGTTCTCTTTTCCGACAGCGAGGCATGAAATGGCGGCACCATTGCCGGGCGACAAGAGTGCGGGCTACACGGGGCTGATCGTCGGTGGGATCGCGGTGTTCCTGATTGCCTGGGGAATCGTGCACCTGACGAACAAGAAGTACGAAGGGGAGAAGAGCGAGACGCACACCGAGCAGGCGCAGTAGCGCGAGCTGTTGCTGGATTTGGATGTCGAAGCGCCCCGCCA
>JBJMNK010000089.1:0-8947 GCA_045804265.1 Gemmatimonadaceae bacterium
TCACCGTGGCGCTCGCTCACTCAGCGGGCGCCACGCGACTCGCGCTCAGTCCCGCACGTAGAACGGCGGCGGCTCGACGCCTAACGCGCGCAGGTACACGTACCCCTGCCCGCGGTGGTGGATCTCGTTGTCGATCGTGTAGAGCAGGATCTCGTGGCCGGCCATCGTGTACTGGCCGAACGCGGTCAGCGTCTCGTGGAAGCGGGCCATCGGGATCTGGGGGAAGAGCTCATCGATGTGCTTCGTGCTCTCGTCCCACTGGCGCAGCACCTCGGCCTTCGTCTTCGCCTTGGCCACCGCGTACTCGTCCCACTTGTTGGTGACCATGCCGCGGACGGTGGGCTCGGCCATCCCGAGCATCTCGCTCGCCAGCTCGCCGAACGGACGCATCCCGCCGACCGAGAAGGTAAAGAGCTTGTCGTCCGGGAACGCCTCGATCATGCGTCGCGTCAGGCGGCGATGTCCCTGCCAGTGCTTGAGCATCGCACCGGGGCTGATGAACGACGGGATGGCGGTGGCGGTCGGGAACGCGGGAGCGGTGGTGGTCGGCATGGGACGCCTCGTGCGGTGAGAGTATGAAGGGTGAGGTGTGTCGCGCAGCGGCGAGGCTGCGCGGGCGCCCGAGATGTTCGGGCTTTCTTCGGTACTCTCCGCAAAGCTACACCAACCGGCCGGGAGCGCAAGAGGGAAGCTCGTCGCGGCGGACGGAGGCAGGTCGCCGTCGAACGTTAGGCAGCGGCGTGGGAAGCCAGGAACACGGGCAACGCGACGGCTTCGCGCAGGGAGCACGCTCCTTGCACCCCCTGCACTCACCTCCTGCGGCGTACCCGACCGCTTCCGGTCACACTAATCCCACGAGGTGACGATCGTGACCGTGCAACCATGAGCGAGCCGCCAGAGGACCGCCGCGAAACGGACCCGCCAAAAGGGACGAATGCCCTGGCGATGGTGGCCGGGGCATTGATCGCGCTGTTCGCGCTGTTCGGAGTCTTCGTGCTGGCGACGCGCTGTTCGGGCGCGTAGTGCGCTGGAGGTACGAGCGCGCGTCGCGCGCTGCGCCGCCACGAGGGAGGGCACGCGATGCGCCCATCACCCCAGCAGCACGACTCGATCCTCCGTTGGCATTTGCGCGCGATGATGCATGTGATGGCGTGCGCGCGAAGATGAACGCCAGCTAACTCGTGCTGCCCTTCGCGCTCATTGCCGCAAGTCCCTTCTCGCCATCGATCGCCTCGCGCACGCGAATTCCTTTTTCGGTCAGCACTCGGTTGGCGACGCGCCGTGTGTCCTCATCGTTGTCCACGACGAGCACCTCGATCGTGCGCGGCTCGCCGTGCGCGTCGTGCAGCGCCTGATCCTGTGGCCGCACGTGGCTCCCGGCTTCTGCCATCGGCAGCGTCACCGTGAACGTCGAGCCAGCTCTCACTCGTGGGCCGGTGCCACGCCGGGTCACAAGGCGGCGGCTGCCCCGCGGAAGCGTTCGTTGAGCGCGCGCACCGCCTCGGCGGCATCGGACGCGGTCAGGTCGGCGCCGACGCGCTCTGCCAGCGTCGGGTCGACGAGGAAGGCACGGCCACCGACAGCGATCACCGGCTGGCGCGCGGCCGATGACGCGCGGATGGCGCTGATCGCGGCGCGGACGCGCGGAATGTGCGGCGCGATGGTGGCCGACAGCGCGACGACGTCCGGATCGCGCGCCGCGACCAGCTCGGTCAGGCTCTCGATCGGCACGGCTGCGCCCAGGTAGATCGTCTCCCACCCCTCGAGCTCGAGCAGGTCGCAGAGCATCCGAAGCCCCATCTGGTGGCGCTCGTCGTCGGCGCAGGCGGCGACGAGCCGCGGCGCGCGCCGTTCGCGCCAGACGAATACGCGCTCGAAGGCGCGACTCATCGCCGACTCGGTGATCGCCGTCGCGAGGTGCTCCTCGGCGATCGAGAGCTCGTTCGCCTGCCAGAGGCGGCCGATCTCGCGCATCGAGGGCTGCACGACGTCGACGTAGATCGCGTCGAGGCCGAGCCCCGAGTCGAGCGCGTCGTCGAGGGAGCGGAATGCTGCCTGACGATCTCCGCGGCGGATGGCGTCGAGGAACGCGTCGCGGGCGACGATCATGAGGCGATCGCCGCGAGCCCGGCATCGATGATCGCCGCGATCGTCTCCGCATCGCCGGCCGGATAGCGCAGGGCGCAGCGCTCGCGGAGGAGCTGCAGCGAGCGGACAACGTCGCGCGAGGCGACGCCGCGGGAGCGAAGAAGCGCCTCGACCCACTCGACGTAGCGGGCGAACATCGAAGGGTCCGTGAGCTCCACGGCCGGCGTGAGGTGCTCGACGTTGTAGCGCATGTCCTGGAGGCACTTCTCCCGTCCGCGCTCACCATGACGGGCGAGCAGCTCCGGCGACTCGGCGTAGAGCGCGGCGGTCACTTCGTTCGCGAGCACCTCGCGATCGATGAGGAGCAGGCGGGCGGCTCGCTCTCCGGCCGCGCCACCGGCGGCGCTGCCTAACGTTCGGTCAGCCACTCGACCGCCTGGCGCGAGTCCATCAGCACCTCGAATGCTTCGTGGCGCACGGTAGTCCGGGCCATGATCGCGGCCGGCTCGCGCGAGTGCGACGCGTCGTGCTCGGCGCTGCGCATGTACGCGCCCAGGGCCTGGCGCGACTCCCAGGCCGTGAGGAAGGTGAACGACGCGTCCCCTCCCTGCGGCTGGAGCAGCTGCAGGTAGAGAAAGCCCGGGAACGAATCGACGAGGTGCGCGCGCTCACGAAAGTGGTGCACGAGGGCAGGGCGATCGGCCTCGGGCACCGAGAGATGCGAGATGAAGACGAACATGTCCTGGGGAAGGTCGAGCCGGATGACTGGCGGGAAACCCTATAGAGCAACGGGCATGCCCGGCGGCATCGAACGATCCACCATCCGCTTCCAGCGGGCAAGCCCGGATCGTGCATGACGAGTGCGCAATGCGAATTCCCGCGCGATCCGTCACCCTGCTGGCCGCGGTCCTTCTCGCCGCGGGCGCCATCCCGCTTCGAACGTTAGGCGCGCAGCGCTCGCGCGTCGTCGTGACGCCGGCGCACCCCGCGCCCGGGGCGATCGTGCGCGTGGTCGCTACGAGCGCCGCCCCCGCCTCGATCGTCGCCGTCAGCGGGACGATGGCTGGCGAGCCGCTGCATTTCCATCGCGCGACGAGCCAGCGCTACGAGGCGATCGGCGGGGTTCCGGTCGATTCGGCGAACGCGATCGCGCAGGTGGTGCTCGCGCTCTCCTCCGGACGGCGCGATACGGTGAGCGTGACGATCGCGCTTCCGCCACTTCCGCCGCCGAACGAACAGCTCGCGGTGGACTCGCGCTTCGGCAAGCCGCTCGACTCGGCGCTCGAGGCGCGCGTCGCGCGTGAGGTGGCGATCGCGCACGAGATCGGGCAGCGCTCGCACGACACGCCGCGACTGTGGCGCGCGCCGTTCATGAGACCGCGACCGACGGCGATCACCAGCCGGTTCGGCGCAGGCCGCACCTTCAATGGCGCGGTGACCAGCCGGCATCTCGGCGTGGACCTGCGCGGCGCGAGCGGAGCGCCGGTGCTGGCGGCGAACCGCGGCGTCGTCGCGGCGGTGGACACCTTCTACCTCGGTGGACGGATCGTGTACATCGATCATGGCGAGGGTGTCGTCACCGCGTACATGCACATGAGCCGCTTCCTGGTCAGCGTCGGCGACACCGTGGCGCGCGGGCAGCGCATCGGTCTCGTCGGCGCAACCGGGCGAGTGACCGGGCCACACCTGCACTGGGCGGCGCGCTACGGGTCGCTGACGGTCAACCCGCTCGACCTGCTGACGCTTCCCGCACCACGCAAGTGATCGCGCCCGCCTAACGGCGGCGCGTGTTCGTCAGGCAGCGGGCACGTCGAAGAAGTCCACGACTCCCGTTTCGAGCGAGTACTCGGCGCCGACCACGAGCAGCCCGTCGCGCTCGATCAGCCGCTCGAGCACCGCCGAGCCGTGACGCAGGTGGTCGACCGAGGCGCGGATGTTGGCGCGGACCGCCTGGGCGGCGAGTGCGTCGAGGTCATTTCGAAGGTTCGTCGCGAGCAGACCTTCGACCGAGGGACGGACGCGGTCGACGATCGACAGCAGGTTGCGCGAGCCGCCGCTGTCGGGATTGCGCAGATACTCGAGCGTCGCGGCGATCGCGCCGCACTGGGTGTGCCCGACCACGACGACGAGGCGTGTGTGAAATCGCTCGGCCGCGAACTCCACGCTGCCGACGAGCGACGAGGCGACGATGTTGCCGGCGACGCGGATCACGAAGAGATCGCCGAGCCCCTGGTCGAAGATGATCTCGGCGGGGACGCGCGCATCCGAGCAGCCAAGGATGATCGCGTGCGGCGCCTGCTCCATCTGGAGCTCGGGGCGGCGCGTGTGAAGAAAGACGTCGGAGCCCTGCACGCTCGCGCTGAAACGACGGTTGCCGTCGCGGAGCCGCTGCAGTGCCTCGCGTGCTGGGATCATGCGTGTCTCTCCTTAGAAGGGTCTTATGTGACCGGGGGCCGAGCCTAACCGTCGAACACACGGTAGCGTACCGCTCGCGATTCCCGGGCGGCCGTGGCCGCCCGCCCGACGACTACATGAATCTACTCGACGCTCTCCAGCCATTGCGGCGCAAGCTGCCGCTGCTGATCACTTTGCTGCTGTTCGTGGTGATTTCGGCGGCGTCGATTTCGGCGTACCGGCAGCTCGAGCGCGCCCTGATCGCCGCGACGGCGGAGCGCGTCGGCGTCGCGACGCAGCGCCTCGTGCTGATGCTCGACGAGTCGGCGAACCGGATCCGCCGCGAGCAGCAGCGCCTGGCCGGACTCCCGGCGGTGTCGCGCTACCTGAAGACACGCAGTCCCGCCGATCGTGAGGCAGCGCGCGTCCAGCTGGCGTCGCAGCTGGCGAGCCCCTCGGGACCGGCGTCGATCACTCTCTTCGGCCGTGGCCACGAGACGCTGCTGTCGGTCGGCCGCGCCCGGCCGGTGCCGGTGCTTCCGCCTAACGATCGGGCGGCGCCCGCCACGGACACGCTCCGGCGCGGCTGGGTCGGGCCGTTCCTCGAGGCCGACGACTCGATCTACCTCGCGGCGGCCGCGCCGGTGATGACGGAATCGCAGGACACCTCCGGCTACCTGCTCTCCTATCGCGCGTTGCCACCGGGACAGTCGGCGGCGGTGAGCGGATTGATCGGCTCCAATGCCGCGCTGGCGGTAGGCAACGCCGACGGCGCGTTCTGGACCGACCTGTCGCGGCGCATCGCCGGCCCGCCATCGTCGCTCGCGGGACGTCCGCCGACGCAGTACGTCACGCCGCACGGCGAGGCGATGCTGGGCGCGCTTCTGCCGCTTCACGCCGCCCCCTGGCAGGTGTCGGTCTCAATCCCGCGCACGGCCGCGCTGGCCCCGGCCCGCCCCTTCATCGCGCGCACGGCGCTGATCGGGCTGGTGGTGCTGGTCGTCGGAACGTTAGGCGTGTGGCTGCTCGTTCGCCGCATCACCAGCCCGCTGGGCGAGGTGAGCCGCGCCGCGCGCGACTTCGCCGCCGGTGACTACTCGCGGCGTGCACCGGCGCGGGGCGGCGACGAGATCGCGAGCATGGCCATCGCCTTCAACCAGATGGCGGAGCAGGTGGAATCGTCGTCGGCGGCGCTGGAGGACCAGGCGGCCGAGCTCGAGGCCGCGAACGAGGAGCTGCGCGAGAGCGAGCTGCGCTACCGCGCGCTCGTCGAGAACTCCCCCGACGCGATCCTCGTGCACCGTGACCTGCGCCTCGAGTTCATCAACGACGCCGCTGCCCGGCTCGTCGGTGCGGCATCGCCATCGCAGCTGATCGGGCGATCGATCCTCGAGTTCTCGCACCCGGCCGACCGGGCGGAGACCACGGCGCGCATCCTCCGCATCAGCGAGCGCATGGAGCGGACGGCCAGCTTCGAGCAGCGCATGGTGACGCTCTCCGGGGCGGTCGTGCCGGTGGAAGCGATCGGGATGCCATTCGCGCTCGACGGGCGGCCAGCGGTGCTGACCATCGTGCGCGATGTCAGCGAGCGGAAGCGGCTCGAGGATCACGTGCGCCAGGCGCAGCGGATGGAAGCGGTAGGGCAGCTGGCCGGCGGTGTCGCGCACGACTTCAACAACCTGCTCACCGTCATCACAAGCTACAGCGCGATGCTGCTCGCCGAGCAGGGGACGGCACCCGACGTCCGCGCCGACCTCGAGGAGATCAAGAGCGCTGCCGATCGCGCCGCGACGCTGACGCGGCAGCTGCTCGCGTTCAGCCGGAGGCAGCTGCTGCAGCCGCGCGTGATCGACCTGAACGAGCTGACGCTCAACCTCGAGAAGATGCTCAGCCGGCTGCTGCGCGAGGACATCGAGCTGCGGACGACGCTCGACCCGACGTTAGGCCTCGTGAACGCCGACCCGGGACAGCTCGAGCAGGTGATCGTCAATCTCGCGGTGAATGCGCGCGACGCGATGCCTGACGGCGGCCGCCTGACGATCCAGACGGCGAACGTCAGGCTCGACGAGGGGTTCGGTCCGCTCCCCGAGGCGGGGGCCGGGGACTACGTCATGCTCGCCGTGAGCGACACGGGCCACGGCATGACCGAGGCGGTGAAGGCGCATCTCTACGAGCCCTTCTTCACCACGAAGGAAACCGGGAAGGGGACAGGGCTCGGGCTCTCGACGGTGTACGGCATCGTGCAGCAGTCGGGCGGATCGATCTGGGTGTACTCGGAGCCCGGCCAGGGGACGACGTTCAAGATCTACCTGCCGGTGGCGAAGTCGGCGCGCACGGTGCGCAACACGCCCGTGCCGCGGGTGGCGTTCAGCGTCGGCTCGGAGACGATCCTCCTCGTCGAGGACGAGGAGCGCGTGCGCAAGGCGGCGCGGCGCATCCTCGAGGGGAGCGGCTACACCGTCATCGAGGCCGCGACCGGCGCCGAGGCGGTGGGGATCTGCAAGACGCACCCGACGCCGATCGGGCTGGTGGTGACCGACATGGTGATGCCCGAGATGGGCGGGCGCGAGCTGTCGGCCTACGTCGGGCAGCTGCGGCCGGAAGCGAAGCTGCTGTTCATGTCCGGCTACACCGAGGACGCGGCGCTCCGTCATAACGTGCTCGCGCCCGGGGCGATGTTCCTCGACAAGCCGTTCACCCCCGTCACGCTGACGCAGAAAGTCCGCGAGGCGTTAGGCGCCTGACGCGCCGCATCGGCGCCGCATCGCCGGCGCCTGATGCGTCGCGCCGCCTAACGGATCACGACCGCGCCTAACGCATCGCCGTCGGCGCCTTCGTTCCGTCGAGCTGCTGGATCGTCGCCGTCGACGGCGCACGGGTCTTCTTCAGGCGCGCCGACACCTTCTCCGCCTCGGCGAGGACGCGGAGGACGTTCCCGTTCGCCAGCTTGGCGAGATCGGCGTCGGACCAGCCGCGATGAACCAGCTCGGCGAAGAGCGCCGGATACTTCGAGACGTCCTCGAGGCCGACGACGTTCTCGGTGATCCCGTCGAAGTCGCTGCCGATGCCGACGTGATCGACGCCGGCGATCTTGCGCACGTGCTCGATGTGGTCGGCGACATCGGCGATCGTGGCGGCCGGTGCCGGATGCGCCGTGCGCCAGCCGGTGATCTCGGCGCGGACGGCGGCCGTGTCTTCGTGCGTCGAGCCGGCGTGCCGCTGGCGCGCCGAGGCGATGAACGCGTCGAGCGAATCCTCGTGCGCCTTGACCGCCGGGGAGACGAACGACGTCACGAACGGCACCATCACCACGCCGCCGTTCTTCGGCAGGTGGGCGAGGATGGAGTCGGGGACGTTGCGGCGATGATCGACGAGCGCGCGCGCCCCGGAATGCGAGAAGATCACCGGCGCCTCGGTCGTCGAGAGCGCGTCGCTCATCGTCCCCGGCGAGACGTGCGACAGGTCGACGAGCATGCCGAGGCGGTTCATCTCGCGCACGACTTCCTTCCCGAAGGGGGTGAGCCCGCCGTGCTTCGCGCTGTCGAGCGCCGCGTCGGCCCAGTCGAGAGTGACGTTGTGCGTCAGCGTCATGTACCGTGCGCCAGCGTCGTAGTACGTGCGGAGCAGCGCGAGCGAATTCTCGATCGCGTGCCCGCCCTCGAGGCCGAGCAGCGAGCCGACGGTGCCATGGCCGAAGTTCGCCCGCACCGCGCCGCTGGTGAGCGTCCACCTGAGCTCGGGGTAGGACGCAATCATTCGCCGGGCGATGTCGATCTGCTCGAGCTGGACGCGCGCATAGCCCGGGGTGCTGGCGACCGCACCGTTAGGCGCGTAGTTGTCGTCGCCCTGCTCGCCGGGGATGTAGATCGACCAGAACTGCGCGCCCACATGCCCCTGCTTCAGCCGCGCGAGGTCGGTCATGCCCGGCGTCCGCTTGCGGAGATCATAGGCGGCGACGTCGCGGGGGTGAGTCTTGTCCTCGCGGATGCGCCAGGGGAGATCGTTATGGCCGTCGAAGACCGGATGCGCCGCGAGGAGGCGCAGGGCGTGAGCGAGGTCGGCTGACGAGGGAGCACTCGCTGGCGTCGACGATTGAGCGGGCAAGGGAAGGGCGACGAGGAGGGCGACGACGAGAGAGATGGCGCGCATGAGGGCGGGGAAGGGAGGAGCGGACAAAGTAGCTCGGTGGGTCGGAGGGAGGGAACAGCTTCGAAACAGCGGGGGGCGGAGCCTGCGAGACAGCGGAGCCCGTGGATCGGGAGAAAACCCGGATGGCGACAGGGCGCGGGATCAGGAGAAGAAACTACCGGCCAGCAGGGGAAACCGTGCTGCAACGAGACCTCCGCGCGCCGCAAACGGGAGTCACGAGACCCGACCACAAATGAGAGCCGCTCAGCTCTGCCTCATGCCCGTGCAGTTTCCTCTCCCGACTCCGCGCCCTGTCGCCAGCCGGGTTTTCTCCCGA
>JBJMNK010000090.1:0-68918 GCA_045804265.1 Gemmatimonadaceae bacterium
AAATAATTCAAAACACTACGAAATACACAACTCACATTAATATCACCATTACGCAGGGAGATAGTCATCGACAATCACCTTAGAAGAGCGGGATGATGTCATTCAGCGAATCATCGACCGATGCCTTCACACCCCAGGCGACGTAGCCGCTGAAGTGCTTGACCCGGCGGAAGACGATGTCGCGATCGATGTCGGCGTACGTCCGCAGCGCGTTGTCGGTGCTCGCCTCGTTCACGGTCAGGTCGAGCGTACCGTTCGGCATCCACTGCATGCCGAAGTCGGCGTAGTTGTCCGCGGTGATGTCGGCGCCCGCCTTCATCATCAGCCAGACGGTCTGGTTCGGGTCATCGGTCGGGACGAAGCGAACGGCCGGTGTGAAGTCGACCCAGGTCTGGCCTGCGTCGTTGTGGCGAACTTCCGCATGGAAGTCCATCGCGTGGTCGAGCGGCTCGCACGGGTCATCCCAGTGATCCGGGCCGTAGCTCGACGTCGCAGGATCGCAGATCGAGTGGTCCGGGAAGTAGACGGCGCTGCTGCCGAGCACGATCATGCCGCCCGATGGCGTCACCGTGAAGTCGGCCGAAAGCGAGTCTTCGGCGACGGCGTTGACGATCACGTCCAGCGAGGGGGCACCGGCAGGGCGAACGGTATGACGAACCGTCGGCGCTACCGCCTGATCAGCCGCAGAGCACGCTGCAAGCAGCGCCACCGCGGAGAGCAGGGTTAGCCTCATGAACGAACGATTCGAGCGAAGCATGGGGTAGTCCTGAAAGGGAGAGAACATGGCTTGCGGCCCCTTCTAAAGCACGGCCCGTACCAGCACGCTCAACAGTCTGAGCAAATCACCTAACTGCAGTAATCGCAGCAGCTTGCTTCAGCGGACTCACCGGTGACGATTCTGCCGGTTGTTGCTGGGATCGGTACTATTGACCGGTCACTAGGTCGTTATGTCCGAGCCAGAATGTCCTCAAGCTTTCGACCCATTTCGGCGTAGCCGAGCCCGCCAATTCGTGTGACGTAGGTCTCCAGAAGCTGCCGCATCCGGTCCTTCGCTACACCATACAACGATTCGGCACAGGCCGCTGTGAGCCATGCCGCAGTGTAGAGGTCGCTTCCCTCCGCCATCTCCAGCGCGTGCTCGAACCGACGCAGCGAATCTTCCGCGTTTCCGTCGCTGACCCCGACCTGGACGGCGAGCGCCTCGACCAATTCGCGCCCTTGGAACCAGTCCTTCCTGGACCGCATCCGTTCGGCTGCCGACTCGAATTTTTCCCGCGCCGGGTCGGTCTTTCCCTGCGCCAGCAGCGACAGCCCTGAGCCGGCGATCGCGCCGATCTCGACCTCCGAATGGCCGATCCGCTGCGCGAGCGACGCCGTGACGTCGTAGAGCTCCGCCGCCGAGTTGTACTCGTGCCGGTCGCGATCGAGGTTGGCGAGGTTGTAGAGCGCGTACAGCTGCCGCTCACTGTTCTTCGCCGCCGCGAACAGCGCGAGCGATTCTCCGAACAGCTCGCGTGCCCGCTCGAACTCACCCCCCTTCAGGTAGACGACGCCGAGGTTGAGCGCGGCGAGCCCCCACATGTCGGGCGCACCAGCCGTGCGCCCGATCGAGATCGCGGTGGTCAGGTGAACCTTCGCCTGCTCCCAGTCGCCGAGGATGATGTACGCGCCACCGAGGTTCGAGTGGCAGCGCACCTGGCCGCGGCGGTCGCCTAACGATTCCCACAATGCCAGCGCGCGCTTGTGGATCTCGAGCGCCTGCGGAGGCTGGTCCTGCTGAATCGCCGTCGCGAGCCGGATCAGCGACTCGCCGAGCAGAGTCGGATCGGCCACCTGCTCAGCGAGCTTGACGCATTCCCACGCGACCTTCTCGCCTGCCTGCGTCTCGCCGAGCCGCCAGTGCGCATGCGACATCATGTTGAGCAGCGGTACGCGCTCGGCGATCGCACCTAACGCTTGCGCCTCGCCGTCCAGCGCCTTCGCCGCCAGCAGCGTCTTTCCGGCCGGCTGGCCCAGCAAGCCGCGCATCCGCTCGCGCATCACCCGCAATGAGAGCGATCGCTGCCGCTCTCCCTGTCCCTCGAACCACTCGATCGCCAGGTCGCAGAGCTCCTGTGCCTCGACGTACTGGCCGAGCGCCTCGTTGATCTGCGCCAGCCGAACGCGGACGTCGGCGAGGTGCGCCGGGCTCGCCGCGTTGCGCTCGGCGATGCGGAGGAACTCCGTTCCCTCGGTGTGCGCGTACACGCTCTTCGCGCGATCCGCAGCAAGGATCGCGTAGCGGTACGCCTGGTCCATGTTGCCGCCGCGATCGTAGTGCGTGGCGATCTCCGCCGCCGCATCGGGGGTCCGCCGCTCGAGCGCTTGCGCGACCCGCTCGTGCATCCGCCGAAGCCGCCGTGGATTCACCGAGTCGCGCAGCACCTCCGCCATCTTGCCGTGCGTGAAGGTGTAGCGATCGGCACCGCGCTCCGACGTCGCCTGCAGCACCGACGCGCGAATTCCTTCGTCGACGGCGTCGAGCAGCTCCTCCTCGCTGCCGGCGCCGGCGTCGATCGCAAGATCGATGTCGAACTCGCGGCCGATCACCGCCGCCGTCGTCAGGATGGTCTGCGACTGCGCGCTCAGGCGCGACAACCGTCGCGAAATCAGGTCGCTGACGCCGACCGGCAGACGGAGCTCCGACACCGGCCGCCATTCCCACCGCTCGCCGGTGTACCAGACCGCGCCTTCGTCGACGAGCGTCCGCAATACCTGCACGACGAACAGCGGATTCCCCTCGGTGTGCCGGTAGAGGAAGGAAAGCAGCTCACGCCCGACATCCTGGCGGTGGAACGCGGCTTCGATCCACTGCTTCAGCTCATCGCGCGTGAGGCGCGACAGGTTCAACTCGTTGAACAGCTCGTTGCGCGAAAGCCTTCGGCGGCGCTCGAGCGTCTCGCCGTAGGTCTCCTCGGCGCGAATCGTCAGGCAGATGAGCAGCCGCTCGCTCTCGAGCTGTGGCACCAGGTACTCGAGCGCGTCCCACGACGCCGAATCGGCCCACTGCATGTCGTCGAGAATGATCGCGAGTGGACGCTCGCGCGCTGCGAGCCGGATGAACTCGGCGATTTCCTCGAGCAGCATGTACTTCGATCCGCCGCTCGCGTCCTCGAACGGGACGTCGTCGCCTAACGCTGGCACCAGCCGTGGGAGCTCGCGCCATGGATGCTTCGGGACGATGTCCAGGCGGCGGATCGCGGCGATGACCTCGGCCCACGGCGCGTATGGCGCCTGGACGTCCGCTTCGTGCGCGCGTCCGGTCACCAGCGAACCGGCGCGAAGCCGCACTTCCGGCTCGAGCTGCTTGAGGAGCGTGGTCTTGCCGACACCTGCTTCACCGCTGATCGCGACGACCTTCGGCTGCCCCTCTGCCGCCTGTTCGAGGAGCTTCACCATTCCGCGCAGCTCTTCGACGCGCCCGACGAAGCGTTCGATGCTCAGCGGGAGGTGGGTCGGCTCTTCGTCGGTGTTCGAGGCAATCGCGACGCCATCGCGTCCCTGGCGCTTGACCTGATAGAGAGCGCGGTCGGCGGCGGCGAAGATCGTGTCGTAGTCGTCGCCATGCTCGGGGAACGAGGCGACGCCCATCGAGGACGTGACCACGACGTTGCCCGGCCGGTCGCGAAGGAAGAAGGTATGGCCGCGAATGCCCGCGCACACGCGATCGGCGACTTCCCTCGCGCCTTCGCTCGGCGTATCGGGAAGGAGCGCGACAAACTCGTCGCCGGCGTAGCGCGCGGCCACATCCGAGCCACGAAGATTCTTGCGGATCAGCTCCGCGACTGCGACGAGCACGTCGTCGCCCTGCAGGTGACCGTAGGTGTCGTTGACGAGCTTAAAATTGTCGACGTCCATGACGATCAGCGACACCGCGCGCCCTTCGGCGCGCGCCGTCTCGATTGCAGCCGTTGCAGCTTCGATGAACGTGCTGCGAAGCGGCAGGCGTGTCAGATCGTCAATGCGGATGGGACACCTATGCAGGGCGTAGCGCGCCGCGCTGCCAGCGCGGTGTGGGAGAGGACAATCTACATACGACGTGCGGTCCGGCCACGCAACGTTCTGCGCAACCGAACCGCACGCCTCCAACCCCCGTGACGCGAATACCCCCGACCCGCGAAGATGTTCACGGTCGGTGAGCCGGGGACCGAAAGGGGGTCAGCGGGTGCCTGAACTCGCCTTCGCGTCGTCGCGCGCGAAGGGCGGCATCGCCGACCAGGCGGCCGGGTCCACGTCCTTGCCGTGGATGTAGATGCCGTAATGGAGGTGCGGTCCTGTCGCGAGTCCGGTCGCTCCGACGCGGCCGATCCGCTTTCCGGCGGCGACCTGATCGCCTCGCCGCACGAGCGCGGTGTCGAGATGGAAGTAGGTGCTCATGACTCCCTGGCCGTGATCGATCACGACCGTGCGCCCTGTCAGCACATATTCGCCGACATCCACCACGTTGCCCGCCGCCGGTGCGTTGACGCTCGACCCTTTCGACGCGGCGATGTCCACCCCCGCGTGTCGCCACGACGGGACGGCTGACGCCGACGAGTTGGTGTCCAGCCCGAAGGTGCCACGCGTCTTCATGTCCGAACCCAGGCTGATCGCGCGCGACGAATCGGCAGCTCGATAATAGAAGCGCTCCACGCCGTAGCCGGCGCTCCGCGCCCCCTTCAGCGGGACGCCCCAGCTCCCGCGCCAGAGGCGCTGGTCGGATTCCGTCGCCAGTACTCCGCGCAGCGCGCGAGCATCACGCGCGACGTCGTTCGATCGCTTCACGAGCGCATAGTGCGCGGAGTCGAGGAACACGAGCTCGCGACCGAAGTCGCGGTCGGCGATGGTGACCTGTCGCGTGATGCGCCCCGCCGGCCGGTCGAAGGTGAGGGTGAACGTCCCTGCTGCCTCGTCAGCCGGAAGCGGCACGATCGCGAGGACCCCTTTGCTCACGCGCGCGCAGGGGAGCGTCGCTCCCTTCCAGCTGCATCGCGGAATGTCGGATGCCACTCCTTCCGCGAGCGCGAAGAGGACGCCGCCGCGCACTGGCCGATCAGGGAAGATCGTGACGACGCCGCTGTCGCGAAGCGTCTGCATCGCCAGCGATTCCGGCGGTGCGGCCGGCACGCCACTCGTCGCGCTTGTATCCGTGCCGGCGACGCTCGTCGCAGTCGTGACGAGGGTCGTCGTGTCCTGCTTCGACTTGCTGCTGACGATCTCGCAGCCAGCGCTGATGACGACCGCACAGGCGACAGCGAAAACGAGCGCTCGTCGTGCGAACGGTGATGGTGAGGCTGTGGGCATTTTGGTTCCGAGTTGGGGGTGCGTAGCGAGTCGGGGCAAGAGGGGGGCCAGCCGGACCCGAGCGCTGCACACGCCTGTTAACGTCGACGACGACGAGGCGTCCAATCGTCATATGCGACAGCATGTGAAGAACGTGCGCAGCACCGCTTCGATGCTGGTGGCAGCGACGCTGGCGATCAGCGGTTGCAGCGCGGTCCGTCACGATCCCGCACCGATCCCCGGCGGCGAGGCGCTTGCGGCGAGCGCGGGTCGCGAGCTCGCGGCGGACGAGCAGGCGCGCCACGTCCTCGACAGGCTGGCATTCGGCGCTCGTCCCGGCGATGTCGAGCGGGTACGTGCGCTGGGTGCCGACCGATGGATCGCGCAGCAGCTTCATCCCGAGCGCATCGACGACAGCCCGGCCGATCGCCTCGCCAGCTCGCTGACGAACCCGTTCACCTCGCCGTCGGACGTGCTCGGCGACATCATGCCTAACGGTCAGGGAGACACGACCGCGCGCCGGCAATTGCGACAGCGCTACGCCGAGGCAGGACGCGCGGTGCAGACCGCGCGACTCGTTCGCGCCGTCGGAAGCGAGCGGCAGCTCCAGGAAGAGCTGGTCGACCTGTGGGCCAATCACTTCAGTGTGTTCGCGGGCAAGGGACCGGTTCGGCTCTACCTCGCGCAGTACGAAGAAGACGCTATCCGGCCTCATGTCCTCGGCAAGTTCCGCGACCTACTCGGCGCAGTCGCGCATAGCCCGGCAATGCTGTTCTACCTCGACAACTGGCAGAGCGTGGCCGACTCTCTGCATCCGACCCTCGCGAACCGGGGCGGCAATGGCACGACGGGTTTTCGCCGAGGCGGCGCTCGTGTCGGGATCGGCCGGCGTGGAATCGGGCGCGGCGGGATCGGGCGCGGCGCTCCGCAGATACGAATTCCGGCCGCCGGTCCCGGCGCCGTACCGCGGGGCGCAGGGACACAACCGGCGAACGAACCCCGGCGGCCGCGCGGCGTGAACGAGAACTACGCGCGTGAATTGATGGAGCTGCACACGTTAGGCGTCGATGGCGGCTACACGCAGCAGGACGTGATCGAGGTCGCACGCGCGTTCACCGGCTGGTCGATCGCCGCGCCGCGGGCGGGCGGTGGCTTCGTCTTCCGGCCGGCGATGCACGACGCCGGCGAGAAGCACGTGCTCGGCCAGGTGATCCCCGCGGGCGGCGGCGAGGAGGACGGGGACCGCGTGCTCGACATCCTCGCGCGCTCGCCGGCCACGGCGCGGATGGTGGCGACTGTGCTTGCGCGGCGATTCGTGAGCGACGACCCGCCGGCGAGCGTGGTCGACCGGGCCGCGACCACATACATGAAGACCGATGGCGACCTGCGCGAGGTCGTTCGCGTCATCGTGACCAGCCCCGAGTTCTTCTCGCGCGCGGCATGGCACGCGAAGGTGAAGTCGCCGCTCGAGCTGGTCGCGAGCACGATGCGGGCGGCGAACGCGCCGGCCGACAGTACGCCGCGGCTCGCGCGCGCGGTCGCGCAACTTGGCGAGCCGCTTTACGGACACCAGACGCCTAACGGCTGGCCCGAGCACAGCAACGAGTGGCTCAGTGCGGGGTCGATCGCCGACCGCGTGAACTTCATCGCCATGATCGCTGCCCGACCCCAGGTGGGGGACTCGCTCCGTGCCGTGCTCGAGTCGCCGGATTTTCAGAGGAGATGACGATGCAGCGACGAATTTTTCTCAAGTCCGGCGCACTCGCGCTGGTGACGATGGGGTTGAGCCCGCGCTTTCTTCGCCGTGCCGTCCTCTTCGCCGAGCAGCGCGGCGCAGCGCGAGGGAAGACGTTGATCTGCCTCTTCCAGCGCGGGGCAGCCGACGCACTCAACGTCGTCGTTCCTCATGGAGATCCGTTCTACTATTCGTTGCGCCCGTCGATCGCGATCGCCGCGCCGGCGCACGCCGCGGGGGCGGAGGCGGCGCTCGACCTCGACGGTTTCTTCGGGCTGCACCCGGCGCTCGCGCCGCTGATGCCACTGTATCGCCGCGGGCTGCTCGCGCCAATTCACGCTGTCGGCAGCCCCAGCTCCACGCGGTCGCACTTCGACGCGCAGGACTTCATGGAGACGGCGACCCCCGACGACAAGAGCACGCGCGACGGCTGGCTCAATCGCCTGCTCGCGGCGACCGACCACGAAGCGTCGGTGCGACTGGCCGCGGCGGCCGGAAACGCCGCAACGCCCGCGGCGCTGCGTGGAATTGCGTTGGCCGCGCAGCCGCCGCGCGCACTTGACGGCCCGGCACCCACGATCGCGCTCCACTCGCTCGAGGAGCTTCGCATCCGCGCCGGTGGCCCGGACGGAGCGCGTCTCGAAAGTCTGTACCAGACCATGGGCGCGGATCTCGTTCACGGCGACGGCGCCGACGCGCGTGAGGCGACGCGAATCCTTCGCGGGCTCGATCCGTCAGCGTACATCGCATCCAACGGCGCCACCTACCCTCGCAGCGACTTCGGCCGCCGGCTCGAGCAGATCGCGCAGCTGGTGAAGGCGGATGTCGGCATGGAGATCGCCTTCGCCGACGTGGGCGGGTGGGACACGCATGTCAACCAGGGCGGCGCGACCGGGCAGCTGGCGGGGCGACTCGATGACTTCGCGCAATCGATCGCGGCGCTGGTCACCGATCTCGGCGAGCGGATGAGCGACGTCGTGATCCTCACGATGTCCGAGTTCGGCCGGATGGCGCGCGAGAATGGCAATCGCGGCACCGACCACGGTCATGCGGGGGCGATGTTCGCGATCGGCGGCAGCGTGAAGGGGGGTCGCGTCTACAGCCGCTGGCCCGGGCTTGGTCCCGACCAGCTCTACGAGGGACGTGACCTCGCGCTCACGACTGATTTCCGCTCGGTGTTCGCCGAAATCGCCGAGCGGCACATGGGCGCGGCGCGGAGCGAGGCGCTGTTCCCCGGCTTCGCGCCGGCCGCCGGGTCGTCGTTAGGCATCGTCTGACGCGCAGCGGCAGCCGATAAGCCGCAGCCGGGAAGTGATCGTTAGGCGCGGGCGCCGCGGCGGGGATCAGAAGCTGAAGATCTTTCGCAGCGCCTTGCCCAGCTTCTGCCCGACGCTGGTCACCGCCGCGGCGATCGGCTCGTCGGCCGGCGCGTGCTCGCGACAGAGCTCGGTCGGCTCGGTGCCGGGCTTGAACCATTCCAGCTGCGTGACCGGGCACCACTCGCCGGCGAGTTCGCCGGTGTTGGCGTCGATCACCCGGCTCACCATCCCGGCCGGCGGTGTCCACCACGCGTCGGTCCCGGTCTCGTGCCAGCCGTGCTCGTAGAATTCCGCCCACGCCGGCGCGGCGAACCGACCGCCCGACGCGCCGCCCGGAAGGGGCCGCGGTGTATCGTAACCGAACCAGACCGCGGCGACGATCGTCGGCGAGTAGCCGACGAACCAGATGTCGGCGTTGTTGTTCGTCGTGCCCGTCTTGCCGGCGATCGGTCCGGCGACGCCGAGGTCGCGCACCGCGTGTCCAGTGCCATGATCGACGACGGAACGGAGCATCGATGTCACCTGCCACGCATCGCGCGGATCCATCACCGGCGTCACCGATGGCTCGCTGCTCCAGATCAACGACCCATCCGGTGCTTCGATGCGGCGAACAAGCCGCGGCGCGACACGGTATCCGCCGTTCGCGAACGGCGAGTACGCGGTGACCAGTTCGAGCGGCGTCACCTCGACGGCGCCGAGAGCGATCGATGGAACGGCGCGCATCGGGCTGTTGATCCCGTTCTGCCGCGCGCGGGCCACCACTCGCGACTCGCCGATCGCGCGGCTCAGCCTAACGGTGGCGGCGTTGGCCGAGACCATGAGCGCACGGCGGAGCGTGATCTGCCCTTCGTAGGTGCCGTCGTAGTTCGTCGGCCGCCAGAGGTGGCCGTTGCCGGCGTCGACCTCGACCGGCTCGTCGTCCACGAGCGTCGCGGGCGTGAACCCGGCCGCGAGTCCCGCGGCATAGACGAATGGCTTGAATGCCGACCCGGGCTGGCGGTGCGCGAGGAGCGCGCGGTTGAAGCCACCTCGTTCGTACTCTCGTCCACCGACGAGCGCGACGACGTCGCCGCTGCGCGGGTCGATCGCCACCAGCGCGCCCTGCACTCCTCCACCGCGCGCCCCATACCATGCCACTCCTTCGCGAGCGAGCGCGTTGGCCTGGCGAGTGACTGCACCTTCCGCCGCGCGCTGCGCACGCGTGTCGATCGTCGTGACGACGGTGAGGTCGGCGTCGCGAAGCGCCGGCGGCACTACCGAGTCGACCAGCGCGCGGACGGCGTCGAGGGCGTATGATTCACCGGCTTCGGACGGGTGCCATCCGTCGGGCTGGACGCGCATCGGCTCGCGCGTCGCGCGATCGGCTGCGTCGCGCGCCACATAACCCTCGCGGGTCATGAGCGCGAGCACGAGGTTCCGACGGCGGAGCGCACGCTCAGGCGCGCGGCGTGGCGCGTACGACGATGGCCCTTTCGGCAATGCGGCGAGCAGCGCGGCTTCGGCGAGGTCGACATCGGCGACGCTCTTGCCGAACAGGTCACGGCTCGCGGCTTCGACGCCGTAAGCGCCGCCGCCGAGGTAGATCACGTTCAGGTAGAGCTCGAGAATCTGGTCCTTCGTGAGACTCGATTCGATCAGGCGCGCGAGGCGCAGCTCCATCAGCTTTCGCGAGAACGTGCGGCGGCCGTACTGGCTGGCGACGAAGCCGTTGCGCGCGACCTGCATCGTGATCGTGCTGAATCCTTCGCGCACACCGAGCGCACCGACGTTGCGCGACGCAGCGCGGACGACGGCGCGCCAGTCGAGACCGCGGTGCTCGTAGAAGCGCCGGTCTTCAGTCGCGACGAATGCGGCGCGGACATGAGCCGGGATCTTCGCCAGTGGAACGTTGACGCGATGAACGGGTGAGAGTCGCGCGAGCGCCGCGCCGTTGCGATCGACGATCCGGCCACCCTCAGCGGGGCGGAAGGAGCGGATCTCGTCCGAAGTCGGGCATCCTTGAAAACCACAGCTGCCGAGCCACGCATCGGTGGTGAAGATGACGACGATCGCGAGCCCGAGCGCGGTAATCCCCGGCCATTGGCGACGCAGCCAAGTGCGCGGCCGCGTGCCCGGTTGCGCGCGCATGCGCGCAGCCAGGCGGCGCCAGCGAATGAGCGTGCGCGCGACCAGCGGCGAGTATCGGAGCTCGACCGCTTCGTCCGAGTCGTCAGGGATGAATCGCATTGACTGGAATATGGTACGCCGAAGGGGGCGGAGGGTTGCCCCCAACCGGACACGACGCGAGAAGGGCGCGGATCGTACTCGGCATGAGCGGTGTACGATGTGGCGCACGCACCTCCGCGTTTCTTCCCAGCGTGATTAGTGTCGTTTACCTGCGCGCGTGCCGGTCGTCACATCTCGGCGCGCGAGTGCGCGACCTTTCCATCGTGCGACCTCTTCTCCCCCGACAAGCGATGCACCCCCGGATGGCTTTCTCCTCGACCGCGCGGCTCCTCCCGCTGACGGCCGCTGTCGTTCTTTCCGTGATCGGCTGCAACCGTGACCTGCCCGCGCGTGTCGCCAGGGGTGCGGTGACCGTCAACACGTCCGCCGGCGCGATCGCCGGGGCGGCTGCCGCGCCCGATACGGTGCACCACGGCGCTTCCGCGGCGACCGGCGCGCGCGTGCCTAACGAGATGGGCCGCGTGCTCGTCCTGATGTACCACCTCGTCGGCGATCACGAATCATCGTGGGGGCGCGAGCGCGGCAACTTCCGCCGTGACCTCGAGCTCCTCTACGAGCGAGGCTACCGCCCCGTGAACATGGTGGACGTCCTCGACAAGAAGATCGACATCCCGGCCGGAACCTCGCCGGTAGTCTTCACCTTCGACGACGCTTCGCCTTCCCAGTTCCGGTACATCGAACGTGACGGGCAGCTCGTGATCGATTCCACGAGCGCGGTGGGGATCTGGCTCGACTTCGCGAAATCGCATCCCGGGTGGGGAAACAAGGCGGTGTTCTGCATGTTGCCGGCAGCGTCCGCGGGTCACGCGTTCTTCGGCAACGGCAACGTCGAGGGGCAGAAGACTGCGTGGCGCTTCAAGAAAGTGCAGCAGCTCGCGGCGATGGGGTTCGAGCTCTGCGATCACACGCTCTGGCATGCGCAGCTGAACAAGTACAGCGACGCGGTTGTCCAGGAGCAGATCGCGCGCGGACAGATGGCGATCGACTCGGCGGTTCCCGGTTACAGGGTTCGCTCGTTCGCGCTGCCGTTGGGAGTCTGGCCGAAGAATCGCGCGCTGGCGAAGAGTGGGAGCTGGACCGATCCCAAGACCGGCAAGACCGTCACCTACAATTTCGACGCGATCTTCGAGGTCTGGGGGTTCCCGGTGCCGAGCCCGTACTCACCGGCGTTCAATCCGCTGAGCGTGCAGCGTTTCAAGGTCACGGGCAATGCGCTGGCGAAGGAGCTCGATCGGCTCGACCAGAGCGGCGAGCGTTATGTCTCCGACGGCAATCCGTCGGTAGTCGCGCGCCGCCAGTAATTCGAGAACACCCTCGCCGCGGCGCCGCTGCTGAATGCACCTCGCGCCGCCGATCGAACCTGTGATCAGCGGCGCGAGGTGCATTCATGTTGCCTTTTTCGTTCGGTCGCGATGTCCGAAACCGTCGCGAATCCTGACAGCGCTGTCGCGGCACGCGCGTTGCCTAACGGTGTCACGCGGGCAAAACGCCCTGCATTAACGGCGCTTTGCGCGGACATCGCACGTGATGTCACAGATTTCCACCTCGGCGTCTCGTTTCGCCACTTGTCATACACTCATGACATGTGCGAACGTTGCCGAGATTCATGGAACGACGACGTTCATGACTTGGAGGCATTGTGTCAGACCCGTATCGACCGATTCGCCATCTCGCATTCTTCGAGGCGCTGGGCTCACTCGAGGAAGGCAGCAGTGACTGGCATGCGACGACCGCCGGCCTCGTGGTGTTGAGGATGGTCGATGCGTGGTACGATGAGGGTGCGCATGTCGCGGCCGCGGACGCGTGGGGATTGAACGCGGTTCGCGAAGCGGTTGCCGCGATGACGGTTGGTGATCCCGCGCGCACTATCCTCAGTGGTGTCGTCGACGCGGTCGCCGCGGCCGAGCGCGCCGACTTCAGCGTGGTTGCGACGCGACTGAGCGCGTACGGACGCGCGTTGCACTTCGACGCGAAGTGGCGGCTCGCGGCAGACGTGTACGAAACGCTGCTCGCGTATGCGCATCCGATCGACGAGTCGGATGTCTACATCAACGCCTCGATGCAGCTCGGTTACTGCCTGCGTATGGTCGGCGACTTCGACGAGGCGGCGGTGGCGTATGCGGACGCGGGCCGCGTCGCGACATCGATGGGCGACGTGGTCGGCATTCTGCGCGCGCGTATCGCCGACGCTCGATTATCGATGTCGCGCGGCAACCTGCCGCGCGCGGAGGAGATTCTCGACGATACGATCGCGCGGGCAACGAGCGAGGCGCTCGACGACGTCGCCGGACTGGCGATGCACGAACGGGCCGTCGTTGCCTACGACAAGCGTGACTTTTCCGGGGCGATCCGGTTTGCCTATGGCGCGCTGCCCAAGTTGACCGGGCATTCCGCTCGCGACCGTGTACTCGTCGACATCGCGGCCTCGTTTCTGGAACTGGGCGTTACGAGCGCGGCCCGAGATGCATTCCTTGTTCTCGCCGCAACAGCGCAGGAGCAATACGTCCGCTGGACCGCCACGCTGAACCTATTGGAGTTGGCCGTTCTTGACACGAATGAGCCATCGTTCGAGTCCTATCGCCGAGAATTGGCAGCGATCCAGTTGCCCGCGAACCTGGAAGTCTCGTATCACCTTCAGACCGGAAAGGGTTACGCAGCCTTCGGAAGGTGGGAGCGCGCAGAGCGGTCGCTGACCAACGCGGTCGAATTAGCGGCGAAGCACCGGCTCAACCAACTTCTGTTCGCGGCGGAAGAGGGCCTTCGGCAGCTCGAAATCGGGAAGAACGCTGCTCGCAGCAACACGCCCTTTGTCCCATCCGTCGCACCCGAATCTGTTGCTGATGTTGCTGCGGCGATCCACCAGATGCGGGCGCTGGTTGGCGCGCACGAGTAGAAGCGAAGCGAGGCCGGATCCTGGTAGGATCCGGCCTCGCGCAACGGACTCTGGCAGTTTCGCTTACTTGACGCAGATCTGGCCGCCACTGGTCGTTCCGCAATCGCCCTTGTTCGGCGTCGGAGCAACGGGGCTGGAGCAGGCGCTGACCACGAGGGCGGCGACGCTGAGGACGATGAGGGTAATCTTGTTGCGACGCATGTAGTTACCTCGTGAGTCAAGTTTGGCGGCCGACTTTCTGCCGACAAGCTAGGGTCGCGGGATTTCGATGGAACGTGCATTTTGAGACCTCTGGGTGGTGATTTGTGACATGTAAACCAGGGTCTCTTTGGACGTCGTCGCGTATCTGCCGGCACCACTGCTGTCGCACCTCAAGATCGTGCTCGGTGACCGGCATCAACTGACGCCGGTGGACGGGTGGGAGGCGCTGGACACAACGGTTCGCCGGGCGCATGTCGACGTCGTAGTCCTCGACCCGACCGCGCCCGGGACGGTACGACTCGACGAGACGGTGCTGTTGCAGGAGCGGTATCCATCGCTGCGCGTCGTGGTCTACACGTCGTTGACGCCCAGCGCGATGCGGATGGTGGTCGAGCTGGCGAAGCATGGGCTGCAGCATGTGGTGCTTCACCGCTTCGATGACGATCCACGGCGGTTCTCGGACATGCTGACGCAGCTGCCGGGGTACGCGCTCGGCGAGCTGCTGCTGGAGAAGGTGCAGGACGCGGTGGCGAAGTTGCCGCCGCGGGTGGGGACCGCGGTCACGCGGATGATGCGGGCGCCGCGGCACTACTCGACGGTGGACGACCTCGCGTCGAGCGCGGGGATGACGCGGCGGCAGCTCTATCGGGTGCTCGAGGGGGCGGGGTTCACCTCGCCGAGATTGCTGGTCCAGGCGGCGCGCGCGGTTCGGGCTTTCGCGTTGCTGCGTGACCCAGGACGCTTGCTGGAGGACGTGTCGGAGAAGCTCGGTTACAGCGAGCCGCGGGTGCTGAACCGGGTGATGCTCGAGCTGGTCGGAACGCGCCCGCTCGAAGCGCGGGGGACGATGAGTTCGCAGGAGTTCGTCGGACGAATCGCTGCGCGGCTGTTCGCGCCGGTGGTGGAGCTCGACGACATGTAAGGAGACGCCGGGATGCAGTCACACGGATCAGGACAACGCGCGCGAGTGCTCGTCGTGGACGACGAGCCATCGATCTGCAAGGCGCTGGAGATCGCGCTGCGCCGTGCGGGCTATGACGTCGTCACCGTCGAGAATGGCGAGACGGCGACGAACTTCGTCAGCGCCGAGCGCTTCGATGCGCTTCTGATCGACCTGCGCATTCCCGACATGCGCGGTGACGTCTTCTTCGAGCTCGCGGCGGCGATCCAGCCGCACCTGCGCACCGCCACGTTGTTCATGACCGGCGACATCACCGAACGGGCAGCCAAGCTGATCGCCGCCTGCAACTGCCCCACCCTGCACAAGCCATTCGACCTGCAGGACATTCTCGACGGGCTGCACGCCGTGCTGCCGATGCCGTCGCGCACTGCCAGCGCCTAACGGCCTTCGTTCTCCAGCTCCGTCCAGCGGGCGACCGCGCGGCGGAGGTGAGGGATTACGATCGATCCGCCGACGACGAGGCCGACGCTGAAAGCCTCGAACGCTTCTTCTCGAGTGATCCCCTCTTCCTGGCAGCGGACCACGTGATAAGTGATGCAGTCGTCGCAGCGAAGGACCATCGAGGCGACGAGGCCGAGGAGCTCCTTGGTCTTCACGTCGAGCGCGCCCGACTCGTAGGCCCGGCCATCGAGGTTGAAGAACCGATTGATGACGAGGTTGTCCTCACCAAGGATCTCGGCGTTCATCTTCTCGCGGAAGGCGCGGAACTCGGCGAGCGATCCGCGGGGAGCGTTGGTTTCGTCCTTCATACCGACCAGCTCTTGAGGGTGGTGATCGACTTCACGAGTGCCTCACGCTGCTCGGGGCGTTCGGCCCGCGTGAGGAGGTCCTCGTACGTCCGGATTGCGAGAGCGAGGGCATGCTCGTCACTCTCGGCGCCGGCGAGCGAGGCCGCGTTGTCGGCGAGCAGCGCCCTGGCGAGGTCGTCGCCGCTGAAGCGATCGGCGACCTGCTGCCAGCGGGCGACCCGGGCGCGGGGGTCCGGCTCGGACAGCGCCCAGAGATGCCACGCAGCGCGTTGAGACGGATCGGCTGCGATTGCGCGGCTGGCGAGCTCGCCGACGACGTCGCCGCCGCGGCCGTGCAGCCAGTAGGCGTTGGCGAGCGCGATGAGCGCCCGCGCATCGTTAGGCCTGAGGTCGATGACCCGCTCGTAGAGCGGACCGGCGACCTCAGGGCGATCGCGGTAGGGCTCGGCCGCGGCGACGAGACTCTCGGCGTCGGATTCCGCGGCGATGGCTTGCAGAGTACGGATGAGCGCCGGAAAATCGGCGCTCTGTTCGAAGGCGGCAACCGCGGCTGCGACGTCAGCCGCGGTACGCGCGCCAGCGCCCGGGTGGGGCGTGGATGGCGAAATCATAGCAACAAAAGCTAACCGGCGAGGCGGCGAGATACATCCGCGCCGCCATGGGATACTGCGAGAGAGGGAATGGCATCTTCTTCATCAACGTCACTCAAGATTGGACTCGTCTCCGGGTCGCATGCGGTGATATCGCTGGTGCGCGAGTCGGTGGCGGCGGCGCTGCCGACCGCGACCTTCAGCGACGCGGCACCGGACGCGACCAGCACGCTCGCCGACTGCTCGTTGATCTTCATCGACGCGACCACCGACACCGCGGCGGCGGGGGAGACCGCGCAGCGTGTTCGCGCGGCGGCGTTGCGGTCAGCGCTCGCGTTCGTCGTGATGACGCGGGACGAAGCACTGGCGAAAAAGGCGGCATCGACCGGCGCACTCGAGCAGATCGAGATGCGTGCGCTCGGGCCCTCGATGGCCGACACAGTGGAGCGAGTAGTGGGCGGCGACGGGTGGACCGACGAACTGACTGCTGCGCGGGATGAGCTGCGCCGGACGCAGCGTCTGCTTGCCGCTGGCGAGATCGCGCTCGGGTTGCAGCACTCGATGAACAACCCACTGACCGCGGTGCTGGCCGAAGCACAGCTACTCGAGATGGAAGCACTTCCGCCCGACGCCATGACGGCGGTGCGGCGAATCATCGAAAGCACGCGGCGGTTGGTCGCGCTCGTACGAAGGCTCGACGTCGTGTCGCCGAAGAAGCCGGGGTAGTAACCGGTGCGGGCACGAACTTCGCTCCCGGTGCCGTCGGTGAGGGATTGACCCCCTCGCGACTGCGGGTTGCGCGAATCGGATCGGGATGCGATGTTGGAGCATCCGTGGCGGGGCTGTATGCTCCGCGACGAACCGACTGAAGCTCGTGTAGCGCACAGGCGCGCTGTGAGGCAGGATCGGTTGGTTGGATGTGGCCCCGCGTCGTCGACGATGCGGCGACGCCGCTCCAGGCAGAGACGCAGACCGGACGAGCGCGTGGGCGATTTCCGCGCTGATCACCGGCAGCACGAGGCGCGTGCAGCGGCACGCGGTGGCATCCCCGCATTCCAGTTCGACCGCGCGCCAGGCGCGCAGGCACAGCACGACATTCGCAACAGATCAACGGCGTGCCCCGGGCGCGCGAGCACACACTACGACCTGGCGCTTCGCTGTAAACGCGCCGACCAGAGTCTCCATCGCACAGACACGCCGCGGAGCTGCTCCGCCGCGATCGTCGTCGCGCACACATCATCGCACCGTAACACCCCTCTACCCGTGATTGCTGCATGAACGAACGTCGTCGTCCCGCCCGCCGCGGCCGTGGTCCCCGCCCGTCCAACCCTAACGTTGGCGGTGATGCGGCCGAGCCGAACCCGTATCGCGATGTCGATGGCGGCGACACTGGTGGGGGTGGAGAGCGAGGCGGTGCGAACGGCACCGGACGCACCGAGTCGATCGGGACGGAACCGTACACGCCGCCGGAACGAGTGGAGCGTGGAGATCGACCGGAGCGCAGCGAACGAACCGATCGCGGTGATGCCGAGCGTGACGTGGGACGCGGGGGTGGGAGTGGGGGTGAGGGTGGAGATGGTGGCGGCGAGCCGGGAGAAGGCGCACCGCAGCAGCGCGAGGAGCAGCGACGGGACGAGCCGCGGCGAGACGACATCCCGATGCGCGAAGGCAACATCGGCGGCGGGGGCGGCGGCGGGCGCCAGCAGGGTGGACGTGGCAGGCACCAGCATCCGCGAGGCCGCGGGCAGGGCGGCCAGAACCCGAACCACAACAACAACGGCAATCGCGACGGAAACGTCCAAGGCGATCGTGACGGCGGACGTCGGGGGCGGCGCAATCGTGGACGTGGTCCACGGCGCGGTGGTGCGGGCGGCGCGGAGCAGCAGGACCGTGGGCCAATCGGCCCGGTCGTCGCGGATTCGGAGACGAAGGGGTGGTTCGACCTCGGGCGCGATGGCGGCTACATTCGCCGCGCCGCAGGGAGCTATCTCGCCGAGCAGGGGGACGCGTTCGTTCCGCTGCAGGTGGTCCGGCAGATCGGGCTCCGACGTGGAGACCTGATCGAAGCGACGACGGGACGCGACCAGCGTGGACGGACCGTGGTCGCGGAGATCAAGTCGGTGAACAATGACGACCCGGCGAACGCGGCTCGGCGACCCGACTTTGCGACGCTGACGGCGTCGTACCCCGAACGAAAACTCTTCCTCGAGACTGGCCGGCCGGCGAAGGGCGGCGCGGAGCTGATTCGCCGCGCCATTGACCTGATCGCGCCGATCGGATTCGGCCAGCGGGCGCTCATCGTTGCCCCGGCTCGAGCGGGGAAGACGACACTGCTCCACGCGATCACCGAGGGTGTCGCGCTGAACCACCCTAACGCTGCGCTGCTGATCCTTCTCGTGGACGAGCGTCCGGAAGAAGTGAGCGAGGCGATCTCCTGGGGAGTCGGTGAGGTCATCGCGTCGAGCTTCGACCAGCCAGCGGCGCGGCACGTCGAGGTCACCGAGATCGTGCTCGAGCGGGCACGCCGACTCGTGGAGCAGGGGAAAGACGTCGTGATCGTGCTCGATTCACTGACGCGAATGGCGCGGGCGCACAACACCGCCGAGCGCGGGACGGGACGCACGTTGTCGGGCGGACTCGACGCGCAGGCGATGGCGAAACCGAAGGCGTTCTTCGGGTCGGCGCGCGCAATTCCCGCCTCTTCCGGCGGCGGCTCGCTGACGATCATCGCGACCGCGCTGATCGAGACCGGCTCGCGCATGGACGACGTGATCTTCGAGGAGTTCAAGGGGACCGGCAACTCGGAGATCAAGCTCGATCGGTCGCTCGCCGAGAAGCGGATCTATCCCGCGATCGACATCGCGACGAGCGGGACGCGGCGTGAGGAGAAGCTGTTCCGACCCGACCAGCTGGACGCCGTGTACACGCTGCGGCGCGGGTTGAGCCAGATGCCTCCGCAGGCGGGGATGGAGTGGCTGATCAAGCGGATCGCCGGGACGCAGAACAACGATGCGCTCCTGTCAGGCTTGTGACAGGGCGACGAGAGACGAGCGAGACCCCGATCGAGTGTTGAAGGGGAGAGGGAGCAGGACTTTGATGGCGCGCCGGGTACCCCCGGCGCGCTTCATTTTTTGGCAGCAAAGCGGCCCGTCGCTTGCACTTGAGGGCGGTGCCATGACGATCCGCAACGCCCTCTGGGCGCTGGCGGCAGCGACGCTGCTGGCCGGCCCCCTATCCGTTTCCGCGCAGAACTCGAAGAGCGACCAGCTCGAGGCGCCGGAGGTCATGAAGTTGTCGCTGCGGGGGGTGAAGGCCTTCGACACGTCCGAGCTGCAGCAGAGCATCTCGACCGAGGCGTCGCACTGTCGAGGGATCATCCTGACACCGATCTGCTGGATCACCAAGTCGAAGGCGGTCTACGCGCACTTCTTCCTCGACCGGACGGAGTTTGCGCGCGACGTGCTGCGGATCCGGGTCTTCTACTGGAAGCGCGGTTACCGCGAGACGACAGTGGATACGGTCGTGACGCCGGTGGCGGGCGGTGTCGGGGTGACGTTCCGGATTCACGAGGGACTGCCGACGCTGATCCGGAAGATTGCAGTCGGGCCGGAGACACCCGTGCTCTCGGCGAAAGACATCCGGACGTCGATGCGGGTGAAGGTCGGAAAGCCGTTGAACCTTCTCGCGCTGGACTCGTCGGTCGTGAACCTGAGCAACAAGCTGGCGAATCGGGGCTACTCCGACGCGGTGGTCCGGGTCGATACCGTCGCGGTGTACGACACCGCGCACTGGGCCGACGTGGCGATCGCGGTGAACCCAAGATGGCAGGCGACGATCGGGGAGATTCGCATCTCCGGGAACGAGAAGATCACCGAGGCGACGATCCGACACTCGCTGGTGCTGCACGAGGGTGAAATCTTCAAGCGTTCGGATGTGATCGAGAGCCAGCGGAACCTCTACGAGTCGCAGCTCTTCCGGCACGCGGCGATCGTGGTGCCGCCGCAGGGCGACAGCGTGAAGATCCTCGAGATCGCGGTGCGCGAGGCACCACTGCGGGAGGCGCGGATCTCGGGGGGGTTCAACACGGTGGACTTCGTCCAGCTTCAGGGCCGCTTCCAGCACTTCAACTTCTTCGGCGGGGCGAGGCAGCTCGACATCCAGGGCGCTCTCGGCAACCTGCTGGTGACGCAGCTGAACAACACGGGGATCTTCCGCGATCCGCTCGGCGCGGCGAAGGACAACCCGGCGCCCTTCGAGCAACCGACGTGGCAGGCGAGCGCGGACATCAGGCAGCCCTGGTTCCAGAGCGCGCGCAACACGATCGGCATCGGGGTGTTCGCGCACCGCCGAGCGACGCCGGGGGTGTTCATCGACCGCGGGGAGGGGACGCAGGCGACGTTCACGCGCGAGATCGCGCTGCGGGCGCCGACGAGCGCGAGCTACCGCTTCGAATTCACGCGGATCGAGGCCGGCGACCTCTATTTCTGCGTCTACTACGGCGTCTGCGACAGCGGGACGATCAATGCGCAGCGGAAGCCGCAGCGGCTGTCCCCGGTTGCGCTGACGGCGCAGATCGACCGGACCGACCAGGCATTCTCGCCGACGCGGGGGATTCTCGGGAAGCTCGAGCTGGAGCACGCGTCGACGTACACGGCCTCCGACTATCACTACAACCGGGCGACGGTCGACCTGGCGACATACATGCCGATCCTGCGATCGAGCGTGCTGGCGCTGCACGCGCGGGCGGGGGTGGTGCGCGCGTTAGGCGGCACCGGCGCGTCGCTCGGCGTGGGTGACGCGCAGGACGTGCTGCACCCGCGCAAGCGGTTCTACGCCGGTGGCTCGCAATCGGTGCGCGGCTACGGCGAGAACCAGCTCGGGCCGCGGGCACTGACGATCCCGAACAGCAAGATCGCGACGCTGGCCGGCTGCGACACGTCGTACGCCGCGATCGCCAATTGCGACCCGAACGGCCTGGTGTTGACGGCGGCCGGGGCCAAGCCGGCGACGCTCGAGGCGCGCGACTTCACGCCCCGGCCGTTAGGCGGGGCGTCGGTGCTCGAGGGAAGCGTCGAGCTCCGCTTCCCGATCTGGCGGCAGATCGGTGGTGCTGCGTTTGTCGACGGCGGGATCGTCGGCGCATCGCGACTCGGCGACCTCGCCAGCGCCCACGGCGCGGTGACGCCGGGCGCCGGCATCCGCTACCAGTCCCCGGTCGGGCCGATCCGCGTGGACGTCGGGTTCAACCCGGTGGTCGGCGACAGCCTGCCGGTCTACACTGAGCGAAAGAACGCGCAGGGGCAGAGCGAAATCGTAAGGTTGAACAAGCGCTACTTCTACGAGCCGACGACATCGTTCTTCGACCGTCTCACGTTTCACTTTTCCATCGGGCAGGCGTTCTGATGCGGCGCGCGCTGAACATCATTGCCGGAATCGTCGTCGCGATCATCGCGATCGTCGGAATCGGGATCTGGGTCCTGACCGGCACGAGCTTCGGCCACAACAAGGTGCGGTCGATCGCGCTGAACGTGCTCAAGTCGCACGTGCACGGGCGATTGTCGATCGGGAAGATCGACGGCAACCTGCTGACGGGGACGACGATCCACGACATCTCGATCACCGACAGCAGCGGCGCGCCATTCCTCGTCGCCGACGCGGTGAAGGCGCGGTACTCGATCGCGGCGCTGATCGGGAAGAAGGTCGCGCTGAACGACGTGACGATCACACGGCCGGTGATCGTCCTCGACCGGCCGCCTAACGGGCAGTGGAACTTCGACCGGATCTTCCCGCGAACGCCGTCGAACCCGGCCGACACGACGCCCGGCTTCGGGAGCTGGATCTCGTTCACCAACCTGACCATCGTCGACGGGTCGATGGTGGTGAAGACGCCGTGGCATGCCGACACGTCTCTCGCCGCGGCGCAGCAGGACAGCGTCGTCGCCGCAGCGTTAGGCGGGAAGTCGCGGAACCGGATCGAGCAGGTGGCCGGCGGCTACCAGAAGGTCATGAGCTTCGACCGGATCAACGCGAAGCTGCCGAAGGTGCGGCTCGCCGATCCGGCCGAGCCGACGAAGCTGATGCAGGTGGCGTCGCTGCAGATGATCGCCGCGCCGTTCCTCCCGCCGGTGGTGGACGTCCGCGACCTGAAGGGGACGTTCCAGTTCACCGGCGACTCGATGTGGTGGACGAGGGCCGACGCGAAGCTGCCGGGGTCGCGGATCACCGGCGACGGCCGCTACGTGTACGCGTCGTCGGACATGACGCTCAAGCTGCACGGCGCGCCGGTTGCGGCCGGGGACCTGCGCTGGCTGTACCCGCGACTGCCGGCGAACGGCGGCGGCTCGCTCGACTTCCTGATGACGTGGGTCGGCAAGCAGCAGGACTACGTCGCGACCAACGCCGACATCACGCTCGAAGGGGCGAAGGCGACGGGGAGCTTCGGGCTGGCACTCGGCGACTCGCTCGCCTTCCACGACACCAACCTGCGCGTCGCCGGGCTCGACACGAGGACGATCGAGCAGATGGTGCCGGGCTTCACGTCACCGCGGCGCGGCACGTTAGGCGGCCGACTCTGGCTGGCCGGCGGGATCCATGCGATGCGCGTCAACAGCGACATCACCTTCGCCGACGTCGCCGACGGGACGAGCGAGGTCGCGGCGGTGGGTGAGGTCGGGATGATCCCCGGGGGGGGCGTGCGGGCGCGTGCACTCCAGGTGCGGGCCGATCCGGTGCAGGTCGCGCTGGCGAAGCACTGGATGCCGACGCTGCCGTTAGGCGGGATCGTGGTCGGGACGGCGACGGTCGACGGGGCAACGACGACGCAGCTGATCGCCAGCGGCGACCTCACGCACATCGACAACGGCGCGCGCTCGCGGCTCACCGGACGGGCGGCGGTGCGAACGGCGGGCGGAATGTGGCTCGACGTGGACGCCCGGGCGCGCCCGCTCTCGCTCTACACGGTGGGCCGGTTCGTCCCGGCGATGGAACTGCGCGGCGCGGCCGCCGGCCCGATCCGGCTGACGGGGACGATGCACAACCTCGCGGTGAATTCCGCGCTCCGCTTCAGCGACGGCGGTGAGCTCGACGTGCGCGGCTCGCTCGACCTGGCCAGCGCGGAGAAGGGGTACGACATGGCGGCGGCGATGCGGCTGTTCAACGCGAACATCGTGGTCGCGCGGCTGCCGCAGACATCGATCACGGCGAAGATGACCGCGCGCGGGCGCGGCTTCTCGCCGGCGACGATGGCGATGACCGCGACGGCCGACATCGCCGCGTCGCAGTACGACAGCCTGGCGATCGACAGCGCGTCGCTCCGCATCGGGATCGCGAACGGGATGCTCACGGCGCAGAAGCTGGTGCTGAGCGGGTCGCGCGCGGTCATCACCGGGTCGGGGACGTTCGGACTGGCAGAGGGGCGGAGCGGACAGCTGGTGGTGCGCGGGCAACTCGACTCGCTGCAGCGCTTCGCGCGCTTCTTCCCGCACGACACGGGAGTCGTCTCGCCGCGACCGGCGCGGGTCGCGAAGGCGATGGCGCAGGCACGCGAGGATTCGCTGCGCGTCGCGCGGGCGACGGAAGTGGAGCGGGCGGTCACCGGGGCGCCGGCGCCGAAGATCAAGCCGAACCTGCCGCCGTCGGTGCGGGCGGATTCGGTGTCCGGGCACCTTCAGCTGGCGGGGACCATCACGGGCGGATTGTCGCGCTTCGACGCGCGGGCCCGGCTCGCGGGCGCGAACTTCGCCGCATTCGGCAGCACGGCCGCGGCGGCGCGCGCCGACATCGCGTGGACCGGTGCGCGCACACCGCAATCGAAGATCGCGGTCGGAGTGCAGCTCGATGCGGCATCGGTGAAGGGCTTCGCGCTCGACAGCATCGACACGCGCCTCTCGTACGCCAACAACACCGGCAACGTCGACGTCGCGGTGTGGCAGGACCACGTGCGCGAGTACTCGCTGGCGGGCGACTACGTGCTGCGACTGGACGAGAAGGAGTTCCGCCTGGCACGCAGCCAGCTGCGCTTCGACACGACCGTGTGGCACGGCACGCGCACGGCGGCGATCCGTTGGGGCGCGCGCGGCATCGAGGTGCGCAATCTCGAGCTGGTCAACGGCGCGAACGGGCGGATCTACGCGAACGGGCTGCTGCCGACGAAGGGCAACGCATCGCTGCAGCTGGCGATCGACAACTTCCAGGTCGGGGACATCGCCGGGCTGCTCGAGAGCGACCTGCCGTTCGACGGGCTCTTCTCGGTGAGCGGAACGGTACAGGGAACGCTGGCGGATCCGCGCTTCCGCCTCGCGTTAGGCGTGGCGCACGCGACCTACGGCGGGACCACCGTACCCGAGCTCCACGGGACGATGAGCTATGCACGGCGGGTGCTGACGACGCGCATCGACGCATCGCGCGCCGGCGGGAACGCGATGGCGACGGTGAGCGGCCAGGTGCCGATCGACCTCGCGCTGCAGCGTACCGACACCGGGAGCCGGCTCGGGCGCGGTGCGGTGACGCTCGACCTCGTCGCCGACAGCTTGCCGCTCGAGCTGATCCCGAAGTTCACCGACGCAGTCGCCGGGGTGACAGGTCGCGCCGCAGGGAAGATCGCGGTCCGCGGGACGATCGCGAAACCGCAGCTGGCGGGGGCGCTCGCGCTCGATCGCGGCTACTTCAAGCTCGTCGCGACCGGGATGCAGATGCGCAGCGTGGCGGGCTTCATCCGGATGCGGAACGACACCGTCTACGTGGACTCGCTCACCGGACAGGCGTCGGGGCTCGTCCGCCTCTCGGGAACGGTCGGCGTCAGCTCGTTCAGCAATCCCGACTTCGACCTGCACCTGTTCGCACAGAACGCACGAGTGCTCGACAACGAGAAGGGAATGCTTCGCGCGGACGCCGAGTTGACGATGGCGGGGCCGATGTCCGCGGCGTACATCAGCGGCCGGACGCGCGTTCGCGGCGGAGTGATCTACATCCCGGAGTCGGACAACAAGTCGGTGATCAGCGCCGGCGATCCGGCGCTGTTCAACGTGATCGACACCTCCGTGGTCACCGATCGCGAGATGCTGCCGACGCAGTCACCGCTGCTCTCCGGGCTGCGGATGGACGTGACGCTGAACGTGTCGCGCAACACGTGGGTGCGGTCGCGTGAGGCGAACGTCGAGGTCTACACCGCCGACGAGGGGCTGAGCGTCCACGTCGACCGGTCGAAGCAGACGCTCGCGCTCGACGGCGTGGTGAGCACCGACAACGGCCAGTACACCTTCCTCACGAAGCGCTTCACGATCAAGCGCGGCTCGGCGATGTTCGTCGGCGCCAACGGGTCCAATGGCGAGCCGATGAACCCGACGCTGCAGGTGACCGGCGAGTACCAGGTCACGCTGCCGCAGCAGTCGGCGCTCAACATCCAGGTGTTGATCGGGGGTACGCTGCTGCGACCGAAGCTGACGCTCCAGAGCGACGCACAGCCGCCGTTGTCGCAGTCCGACCTGCTCAGCTACCTCGCGTTCGGGCGGTCGTCGTCGTCGCTGCTGCAGAACGAGGGCTCGAGCGCGTCGAGCGGCAACGCGAGCGGCAGCATCGTCGGCACGGGGGCGGCGATGGCCTACAAGCGACTGGCCGGAGTCGCGATCGGCGTCGTCGCCGACCAGTTCGAGGGCGAGGCATCGCGCTCGTTAGGCGCCGACGTCTTCAACATCACGCCGGCCGACGTGGCACCGGAGGTCTACACGCCTAACGGCATCCAGGACTTCCTCTCCGGGACGCAGGTGGAGCTCGGCAAGTACGTCGACCCGCGCACCTACCTCGCGCTGCGCGCCGCGGGGAAAGGCCTTCCCGGGATCGCGCTGCGCCAGCGGACCTCGAAGGGGTTCATCTACGAGGCGACGCTCGAGCCGCGGTTCCAGGTGGCAGCACCATCACTGTCTCCGACGAACAGCTCGCCGCAGTTCGAGGTGTTCGGCGCCTTCATCACGCGCGAGTGGCGATTCTGATCGCATCCTGATCGCCGGATCCGGAAGACAAAGGGGCGCGGCCAGCTGGCCGCGCCCCTTTGTCTTCCTGCCTAACGTGCCGGCGCCGTCAGGCGGTCTTTCGCGCGCTTATGGTGCGCGCCAGACCACCGAAGGTCTTCACCCAATTGAACGCCTTCGCCAGCGGGGGCCCGAGCCTGACGCTGCCGCCCGCGGCCTCGATCCCCTTGTCGATGACCCAGGCGATGAGTCGCAGCAGCCCGAGCACCGCCAGCCCGGCCACCCACAACGGGAAGACGATGACGAAGGCGATGATGATGAATGGAAGGAGGATGATCGGCGCGACGGGTATCAATGCAAACTGAACCCGACCGTTGACCACGTCACGCCAGGACCGTGTCACTTCCATCCGGTACATCATCGCCTGCCTCCGTTGTCGATTTCATCCCAGAGCGCGGCGATCGCTCGCATTCCCTTCACGAAGTTGTCGTCGCTCATCCATTCGTTGGGGGCGTGGGCGTTCTCGCCGGGAAGCCCGAACCCTACCAGGAGTACGGGTGCGCCGAGGATTCGTTGAAAATCGCCGACGACGGGAATCGAACCGCCCTCACCCGTTATGACGGGCTCCCTGCCGAACGCGGCCTTCAGCGCGCGCTTCGCCGCGTCGAAGAGCGGACCCTCGAGGTCGGCGCGCCATGGGCGACCGCCGTGCAGATGAGTCACCGTCACCGACACGCCCTTCGGCGCGACGCGGGCGACGTGTGCCTTCATCGCCGCTTCCACCTGCGTCGGATCCTGGTCGGGGACGAGCCGGCAGCTCACCTTGGCCATCGCGACCGCGGGGAGCACGGTCTTCGCGCCTTCGCCGGTGTAGCCGCTGAGCAGGCCGTTCACCTCGCAGGTCGGGCGGGTCCAGATGCGCTCGAGCGTGGAGTAGCCCTTCTCGCCGCCTAACGCTGGCGCGCCGACCTCGTGCAGGAAGCCGTCGTCGGTGAAGGGGAGCGAGCGCATCTGCGTCCGCACATGCTCGGGCCAGTCGCGGACGCTGTCGTAGAACCCGGGGATCGCGATGTGACCGTCGGCGTCGTGGAACGTGGCGAGGATGCGCGCGAGGGCCATCGCCGGGTTCACGACCGCGCCGCCATAGCTCCCCGAGTGCAGGTCGCCGCTCGGCCCCCTGACGTCGATCTGGAAGTAGGCGAGGCCGCGCAGCGAGGAGAGAATGCTCGGCAGGCCGGGCGCGAACATCGCCGAATCGGAGATGATGACGCCGTCGCACTTCAGCAGATCCTTGTGCGACTCGATGAACGCTTCGAGGTTCTCGCTCCCGACTTCTTCCTCGCCCTCGGCGAGAACGATGACGTTGACGGGGAGCTTGCCGCGCGTCTTCAGGTGCGCCTCGAGCGCCTTGATGTGGAGGAAGAGCTGGCCCTTGTCGTCGACGGAGCCGCGGGCGTAGATGCGGCCGTCGCGGACAGTCGGCTCGAAGGGCGGCGAGTGCCAGAGGTCGAGCGGCTCGGCGGGCTGCACGTCGTAATGGCCATAGACGAGGATCGTCGGCGCGCCGGCGCCCGCCTTCCGCCATTCACCGACGACGACTGGATGGCCCGGTGTCTTGTAGACCTTCGCATCGAGGCCGGCGTCGCGCAGCGACTTCGTCACCCAGTCGGCGGCCTTCGCGGTGTCGGCGTTGTGCTCCGAGCGCGCGCTGACGCTTGGGATCCGAAGGAAGTCGAAGAGCTCGGCGTGGATGCGAGCATCGTTGGACGTGAGGTACGTCTCGAGGTCGGACATGGAGTCGCGGTCAGGAAGGAAACGTTAGGCAGCGAAACGGGAGGGGTCAGCGGCTGGTGAGGCGGGTGTTGTGGGTGCGTGCCGAGGCGCGAGCGAGGGCGACGCCGAGTGCGGCGGCGCCGACCGAGAGCGTAACGCTCAGGACGAGGTAGGTCGCGGCGCGCCGGAGCTCACCGAAGTGCAGCATGCGGACTGTCTCGATGCTGAACGTCGAGAAGGTGGTGAAGCCGCCGCAGAATCCGATGGTGAGCGCGGCGCGCATCGTGAGGTCCTTCACCGGCGACCACTCACCGCTCAGCCAGCCGATGAGAAAGCTGCCGACGACGTTGATGATCAGCGTCGCGAAGGGAAAGCGCACGGCGACCGGCGCCATCCACGCGGAGATCCCGAAGCGGGCGAGGGTGCCCGCGGCGCCGCCGGCCGCGATGGCGAGGGCGAAGAGCATGCTCGCAACATACCGGGGGGTCCGGGCACAGGGGAGCGGTGCCCGAGTTGGCGCATTCGGCGACCGGCGAAGTTGCCGCCCGGCGATTCCCGCCGTCCTGCCTGTGAGGTGCCGGGCTCCCGGCAGCTCGGCGGCAGGCTGCGCATCGCCTGCGGCACCGCTCGCGGAGGACGTGTGGCACAGTCACTCGCTCGAGAATACGTGGAAGCCGCCGAGGCGGCGGGGCTGCGATACGTGACGGATGCGTCGCCGGGAATCCGGCGCAATCGTCACGGCCGCGGCTTTTCCTACGTGGACGCCGAGGGACGTGTCATTCGCGAGCGCGAGCAGCTGCGCCGGTTCCGCGCACTGGTGATTCCGCCGGCGTGGACCGACGTCTGGATCTGCGCCGATCCCGACGGACACCTGCAGGTGACGGCGCGCGACGGGCGCGGGCGAAAGCAGTACCGGTACCACGAGCGATTCCGCGCGCGGCAGGACGAATCGAAGTTCGACCGCATGCTCGCGCTGAGCGACGTGCTCTGGAAGATCCGTGAGCGCGTCGAGCGCGACATCGCGCTGCCCGGTCTGGCCCGTGACAAGATCATGGCGACGGTGGTGTGGCTGCTCGAGCGGACGCTGATCCGCATCGGCACCGACGAGTACGCGAAGGAGAACAATTCGTTCGGGCTGACGACGATGCGGCGACGTCACGTCGCGGTCGCGGGCTCGAAGGTCGACTTCGAATTCCGCGGGAAGAGCGGGATCGAGCACAGTGTCTCGATCACCGACCGGCGGATCGCCAAGATCGTGCAGGAATGCCAGGAGCTCCCGGGGTGGGAGCTCTTCAAGTACATCGACGACGATGGCCGCAAGCAGAGCGTCGAAGCGAGCGACATCAATGCGTACCTTCGCGACATCACCGGCCGGGAGGTGACGGCGAAGGATTTCCGCACGTGGGCCGGGACGATGCTCGCGGCAGAGGCGCTGCGCGAGATGGGCCCGGCGGAAACGAAGAAGCAAGCGGAGAAGAACATCGTTGCCGCGGTGGATCGGACGAAGGCGAAGCTCGGCAACACTCGCAGCGTCTGCCGGAAGTACTACATCCATCCGGTGCTGATCGAGTCGTATCTCGCGGGCGACGTGATGTCGCCGGTCGGGAGCAAGGAGTGGAAGCCGCGCGGTGAGAGTGGCGGGAAGTTGCGGCGCCACGAGGAGGAAACGCTGGAGTTCCTGAAGGCGCGCGTTGAACGGGGAACGGTGGTACCGCGTAGCGGCGGTGGAACGGCGAGTGATGGAACCGCGAGTGGTGGTGGAACCGCGTAGCGGTGGAACAGCGGCCAGCGGATGAGGCTCGTCGTCGGGCTGGCGTCGTATCGTTTTTTCAGGGGAGACGGCAGGGAGTTGAGCTGCGAGCACTAACGGAGACGGCCAACCTCATGATCACTACTCGCCGACCAGGAATTTTTGGGCGCGCATCGTGAGACGACCGCTCCAGGCGTGCCCCCCAGTCGTTCGGCGCCGCGGTAGTGAGCTGGAAACTGGTAGTCTCCCCGCAGTCTCGTTGTTGTTCTCCCCGCAATCTCCCTCCAAAAACAGTACGAAGCCAGCTTGACGACGAGCCGCATCGGCTGGCCGCGGTACCGCCGCAGTCAACGTGGTACGACGCACCCGCCGCGTTCGCTCTGCGCACTGTGCACAACCGCAGTCGCGCGCTCGGCTGTCTAGATTCCACGACATGCCGAACAGACTCGCGAGCGAGACAAGTCCGTACCTGCGGCAGCATGCAGACAATCCGGTGGACTGGTATCCGTGGGGAGAGGAGGCGCTCGCGCGGGCGCGGGCGGAGCACAAGCCGATCCTGCTCAGCATAGGCTACGCGGCGTGTCACTGGTGTCACGTGATGGCGCACGAGTCGTTCGAGAACGAGGCGACGGCGGGCCTGATGAACGAGCACTTCGTCAACGTGAAGGTCGACCGCGAGGAGCGGCCGGACATCGACGGGATCTACATGCAGGCGGTGCAGGCGATGACGGGGCATGGCGGGTGGCCGATGACCGTCATGCTGACGCCGGAGCTGGTGCCGTTCTTCGGCGGGACGTACTTCCCGCCTGACGATGGGCGAGGAATGCCGTCGTTCACGCGAGTGCTGACCGTGCTCGCCGATGCATGGGAAAACAAGCAGGACCAGATCGGTCCCACGGTCGAGTCGATGCGCCAGCTCTACGCGGTGGCGAGCGAGGCGGCGCGACCGACGGGGACGCTCACCCCTGCCCTGCTGGAACGGGCGTATCGAAGTCTCGCGCGCAACTACGACGAACAGCACGGCGGCTTCGGCGGCGCGCCGAAGTTTCCACAGGCGATGGCGCTCGACTTCCTGCTGCGCTACTGGTCGCGCACGGGCACGGAGCACGCGCTTTCGATGGCGCGCGACAGCTACGTGCAGATGGTGCGCGGCGGGATCTACGACCAGCTGGGCGGCGGCTTTCACCGCTACACGGTGGACGCGATCTGGCTCGTGCCGCACTTCGAGAAGATGCTCTATGACAACGCGCTGCTGTCGCGGTTAGGCACGCACCTCTGGCAGGCGACCGGCGACGGAGAGATCAGGCGCAGCGTCGAAGAGACCATCGGCTGGGTCGCCCGGGAGATGACGTCGCCGGAGGGCGGCTTCTATTCCTCGCTCGACGCCGACAGTGAAGGGCACGAAGGGAAGTTCTATGTCTGGAGCCTCGACGAGTTCAACTCGATCCTCGGTGACGACGCCGCGATCCTCGCGCGCTACTGGGACGTCAGCGAGGACGGAAACTTCGAAGGGGCGAACATCCTGCACCTGACGCAGGCACCGGCGCTGGCGGCGCGACGCTCGTCGCTGAGCGCGGAAGCGTTAGGCACGACCGTCGCCCGAGCCCGACAGAAGCTCTACGACGTGCGCGCGCGCCGCGTCTGGCCCGGTCGCGACGAGAAAGTCCTCGCCGGTTGGAACGGGCTGATGCTGCGCAGCATCGCCGAGGCGGCGCGAGTCTTCGGGCGCGACGACTGGCGCGACCTGGCGCTGCGGAACGGCGAGCTGCTCTTTCGCGAGATGGTCCGCGACGGGCGCGTGATGCGGACGCGCACCGCCGGACAGACGCGCCTCGCCGGCTATCTCGAGGACCACGCGGCCGTCGCGGCAGGGGCGCTGGCGCTGTACGAGCTGACCTTCGACCGCGTCTGGCTCGATCGCGCGCGGACGCTCGCCGCCTCGATCGTCGAATGGTTCTGGAACGAGGAGACGGGAACGTTCTTCGACACCGCGCGCGACCACGAAGCGCTGGTGACGCGACCGCGCGACGTGACGGACAACGCCATTCCCGCGGGCAACTCGCTCGCAGCCGAACTCCTCGTGCGACTCGGCGAGCTGACACAGGATGCTGAGCTCACGCGTCGCGGGCGCTGGGTCGCCGAGACGCTCGCTGAGCCCATGGCACAGCATCCGCAGGCGTTCGGCCACCTGCTCGGCGTCACCGACACGATCGTGAACGGCGCAGTCGAGCTGGCGATCATGGGCGACGTTGCCGATGAGCGGTTTCGCGCGCTCCTCTCCGAGACGCGGGCGCGGTATCTTCCCGCGCTGGCGCTGGCTGGTGGAACGCCGGGCGAGGCGACGGCCGGCATCGCGCTGCTCGACCAGCGCGAGATGCGCGGCGGAGTGCCGACCGCGTACGTCTGCCGCAACTACACCTGCGACGAGCCGGTTACCGAGCCACGCGCGTTAGGCGCCCAGCTGGACCGCGTCTCGCGCCAGGTGGAGCGTTAGGCCGCTCGCTCCGTACCCAACGTCATCCCCTGTCCAAGTCACCGTGAGCAATCCGACGACCACCGAGACTCCTGCGTCGTTCACCCGGGGGCTGTTCGCCCGCGCGATCCACGATGATCTCGTCTTCCCCTACCCCGCCCCGCTCGACGAGCGTTCACCGGAAGAGGCGAAGGTCATCCGCCGCCTGACGGCCGATGTCGCCGAACTCGTGGCGTCAGGGTTGCTCGATGCGGAACGCTCGGACGCGGAGGAGACGATTCGTGAGGAGACGATCCGCGCGTTCGCCGAGCGGGGGCTGCTCGCGCTGACGATCCCGACGGAGTACGGCGGCCTCGGATTGTCAGCGACGGGATACGCGCACATGCTCGGCGTGATCGCGTCGGCGGATGCGTCGGCGGGGGTGCTCGTCGGCGTGCACTGCGGACTCGGATCGAAGGCGATCGTGCTGTTCGGCAACGAGATGCAGAAGGCGCGCTACCTGCCGATGCTCGCGCGCGGAGAGACGCTGGCGGCATACGCCCTGACCGAGCCGGAGACTGGATCGGACGCGCAGAACATCAAGACGACCGCAGACCAGGGCAGCGATGGCTCGTGGCTGCTCAACGGGCGGAAGATCTGGATCGGCAACGGGCAGCGCGCTGGCGTCATCGCGACCTTCGCACAGACGTGGGTCGAGCGGCGCGGTGAGCGCGTCAGGCGGCCGACGGCATTCATCATCACGCCGCCGGCCGATGGCTTCAAGGTGTCAGGCACCTTCCACAAACTCGGCATTCGCGGCTCGACGCAGGCGGAGCTCGAGTACAAGGATCTGCGCGTGCCGGCGGAGAATGTGCTCGGCGAGGTCGGCAAGGGATTCACCGTCGCGGTGCACGTGCTGAACGGAGGCAGGCACTCGCTCGCGGCGGCGTGCGTCGCCGGTTCGAAGGGGCTGTTGAACTCGATGACCGCGTACGCCGAGCAGCGGGTACAGTTCGGGCAGCCGATCGCGAACTTCGAGATCACGCAGCGGAAGCTGTCGTCGACGGCGGCCGACATCTACGCGGCGGACGCGATGATGGGAGTGTTAGGCAGCCTCGCCGACAACCCCGACGCCGACCAGTCGCTCGAGGCGGCGTGCTGCAAGGTGTTCGCGAGCGACCTGCTCTGGCGCTCGGCGGACGAGATGGTACAGATCGCCGGCGGGCGCGGCTTCGTGAAGCCGTATCCTTACGAGCGGATGCTGCGTGATGCGCGCATCAACCGGATCTTCGAGGGGACGAACGAGATCCTGCGGCTGTTCATCGCCTTGAATGGAATCGCCGAGCCGGCGCAGCGCCTTGCCGGACTGGGCTCGGCGCTCAAGAGTCCGTTGCGCAACGTCGGACTGTTGGGCGGCTATGCCGCCGAGCGACTGATGCAGCGGTTCGGCGCGACCGCGTCGCTGGATGCGACGCTGGATGAGCGTCTGGAGAAGCACAAGGCGAAGCTGGAGAAGCACGTCGGCGAGTTGGCGGCGGCGACGGAGAAGGCGATCACCGCGCACAGGAAGGCAATCGTCGAGAAGCAGATGATCCTCGAGCGGCTGGCAAACATGGCGATCGACCTGTTCGCGACGGCGTGCGTCGTGTCGCGGACGCAGCGGATCATCGAGACTGGAAAGAGCGATGCGGGGCTGGTGGCGCGGTCACTCGCGCTGTGCGACCTGTTCTGTGTGACGGCGGGGCTGCGGTTCAGGGAGAATCGGATCGCGCTGGAGAGCGAGACGGTGGATGAGCAGCGGCGAGTCGTGGCGGCGCAGGTGCGCGAGCACGCCGGGTACGCGGTTCCCGGCGCTGTCCTCACGGATGATCAGCTATGACACTGCGATCGAGAGATGATCGAGAATCCGATCGAGAGATGAGAGAGGAGAGACGCTGCCGGGCGGGCGAACGCCGTTAGCCCGCGAGCGGGGTAAGGGCGTTCGGGGGGAGTGGGCGCCTAACGGCGGTTGAACGCGGGCGGGTTCTTACCGCGCGAACAGCGCCGGATTGTGGAGTCTGCCCGTCCACGGGCGCATCCAGACGGTGCCGTTCCAGGCGTGGGCGAGGTACGCGTTCACCTTGGCCATCTGCTCCGGTGTGTACTGGCTCTGATGGCAGGCGAATTCCTCGCGACCGGCGGCGAGGTCCTGGTTCGTGAAGGGGACGCGCACCGTCAGCAGTGATTGCGTCATCCCGTTCACCGTAGGCTCGGCGGGGGGCGCAGTGCGCAGGCGCTCGGTCGGGAGCGACGCGTAAAGCAAGTCGATTTTCGCGTAGCGCGCGTCGCCCTCGACGATCTGGGTGACGACGTCGCCGACGAGGCGGTGGTCGGGGTGGCCGGTGCCGCCTTCGGGGCCGAAGGTGATGATCGCCGCCGGGTTCAGCGAGTCGATGATCGCCGCGAGTGCGGGGCGCAGCTTGCCCAGGACCTCGAACGACGCAAGGCCGCCATCGGGTAGGCCGATGAGGTGCAGGCGCCTAACGCCGAGCCGGTTGGCTGCGCAGGTGGCTTCTTTCACGCGCGCGGCGGTGAGCTCGGCGCCGGCGGGGATCTTCGCGAAGTCGGTGACGCCCTGCGAGCCATCGGTGGCGATGACGAGATGCGTCTCGCGTCCTTCGCGGGCGAGGCGGGAGAGGAGCGGTCCGATGACGCGCTCGTCGTCGGGGTGAGCGAAGATCGCTATGATCGGACGGCGGGACGCGGACTGCGCCGACGTTACCTGCGGGAGGGCGACGGCGAGCGCCGCAACAGCAACGAGTACACGAATTGGGGTGCGCATGCCCAAGAGTGCACCCGGTCGCCAGGCCGCGCAACCAGGGGTCGGATAGCCCGCCTAACGCCAACGAGCGATCGCGTCGTGAGCAGGCTCACCCACCGTGGCCGCACCACCTCAGCACGACCGTCCCGGCGACAGTCCCCTCGGCGCGCTCGACGAGCATCGGCTCGAACTCGGGATTGAGCGAGAGGAGCTCGATCGCGGCCGGACTCACACGGCCGACGCGCTTGACGACATAGCCGTCGTCCGGACGACGGGCGACGACGATCGCGTCGCGCGCGACCTCGGGACCGGTGCGGACGAGGACGACGTCGTCGGAGTGGAGCAGCGGAAGCATGCTGTCACCCTTGACCGTGAGCGCGACATAGCGGCCGCGAGGCAGGTCGTCAGGCAGCGCGATCCAGCTGTCGCAGGGCTCGTCCCAGAGCGCACGCCCGCTCCCCGCAGCGATACCGAGGTCGAGCCGAGGGGCAAAGCCTGCGTCGGCCGCGGGGGCGAGTACGCGCGATAGCGCGCCGGGCACCAGCGGCGAGCGGGCGGCGGGGATCACAGCGAGGCAGCGAACGCCGAAGCGCGAGCCTAACGCCGCAGTGGCGAGGCGGCGCGCACGCTCATCGGCGCGCCGCTCGGCCGCGGCGGTCGGCCGGCGTCGAGCGCGCAGCTCGGCGGCCTGCCACTCGAGGAAGCGGGGGTCCGGTTCGACAGCGCGTTCGGCGAGCGCGCCAGCGAGGGCGACGAGAGTGTCGGTCTCGTGCTCCCGCGCGTCATCGCGCGGCGAGCGGGAGGTGGATCCTGGTGCGTGGTCGATCATCTGGTCCGATCCTGAGGAGGACCCTCGGTGGCCGCCGTACCCGAGGGCGCACGCGCCGGACGAACCGGCGCGGATGGCGGCATGCGCACGGCAAGCGGGCCGGCGCGGGTGAACAGCGTCTCGAGCACGCGCCTTTCGGCGTCGCTCGACGCGGCAAGATGCAGCTCGGCCCGCACACGCAGTCGCGCGCGGAGCCGCTCGACTCGTTTTCCAACCGCGGCGTAGCCGATCCCGAGCCACCCGGCGATCTCCCGGTAGGGGACGTGATGGCTCACCCAGACGAGCAGCAGGCGCTCGTCGTCGTTGAGATCATCGAGCAGCGCGCCGGCCAGTGCGGCGACCGCGCGCGACGGGCGCGGCGGCTCCCACGATGCGCCCGCGCTCGCGCGCTGCGAGGATTCGGAGCAGAGGGCGTCATCCGCGGTCGGCCGCTCGGTGAGCGCCGACTCGCGCACTCGCTGCGCCGAGCCGGCGGAGCGGCGGCTGTTGAAGATGCGATTGCGGAGCGACGCGACGAGATACGCCGGCAGCGACCGCGGCATCGTAGCGTTAGGCACGATCAGGGCGAGCGCGGCATCGTCGAGGGTATCGCCGACGAGATCGTCGCGCTCGCCGCCACTGGCGCCGAGTCGATGCGCGTGATGCTCGAGCAGCGGCTCGAAGCGGAGGAGAAACTCGCGCAGCGCGACCGGGTCACCGCGACGCATCGATTCGACGAGGGCGGTGTCGCCAAGCGCTCGTGCGGCGATCGTCGGACGATCGTCGCGGAGGTCGTCGCGGAGGTCGCCACCAGCGCTCATTGGCGGCACTCGTCGCGGCCAGACCACGGGGCACGCGTCGGCGGATTGTCTGGCAGCGAAGTAGCGGGCATGGTTGCAGCGGTTGAACGCGGTCCATCTTATACCGAAGAAATACCGAAAACAAGAGCGAAAAAAAAGCCTACTGGTCCGGGTGCGCCGTGCGAGGCGAGTGCTCGCCGCCGAGCGCACCATCTCCTTCGCGATGGTGCGGAGACGAAGCGTCGAGACGCGATCTCTCCCTCTGGAGTACAGACTCCGCCGCCGCGATGGTGCCGCGCTGCTGGTCGATTTCAGTCTCGAGAGCAGCGACCCGAGTGCTCAGCACATCGACGGTCTCGCCGACGTGAAGGACGTAGCGCACCGGGGCGTGCAGGGTGTAGACGAGGCCGACCACGGTGGCGACGCTGGTGAGCGCGCGGGGGGTGATCAGCCAGCCCTGGTCGTCGGCAATCAAGGGGTGATTCTTCGGGGACATCTGCATCTCGCGGTCGGGGTTCACTGATATGACACGACCCGATGACATCCCCCCCCCCCGCTGCGGCGGCGGCACGCCCCCTGCCCCAATCCGCTCATCCACTCACAGGACGACAGAATGGCGAACTACGGGCCTAACGATCGCGACCCACGCGACGGACCGCAGAAGGGGGAGACGCTGGAAGGCAAGGTCGCGCGCGAGACCGCCGACGGCGCTGAGGAGATCGAGACGCACGACGAAGGGCTCGGCGAGCCGGTGCGCTCGCGCGAGGAAGGCTTCGCCCAGCACGCGCGGAAGGGACAGGCCGAGAGCCCGAAGCAGACGAACCACTTCGAGCCGCCGCGGGGGACGAACAAAGAAAGCCGTTAGCCTTTAGCCGTTAGGGTTGCGCGACTGCGGTCAACGCCGTCGCTCAACCCTAACGGCTCATGGCTGATGGCTGCAGTTCAGGTCCCCTCGAAGTCCAGCGCGAGGTCCAGCGCCGGAGCCGAGTGCGTCAGGGCGCCGACGGAGATCCAGTCGACGCCGGTCTCGGCGATCGCGCGCACGCGGTCGCGCGTCACGCCGCCTGACGCTTCGATCGTCGCCCTGCGGGCGACGAGCTTGACGCAGGCGCGCATCTCGTCGAGCGACATGTTGTCGAGCAAGATGATGTCGGCACCCGCGTTGAGGGCGCGCTCGACCTGCTCGATGCGGTCGCATTCGACTTCCACCTTCGCGCCGGGCGGGGCGATCTCGCGGGCGCGGGTGATCGCGAGCGCGACGTCGCCGTCCACGGCGGCGAGGTGGTTGTCCTTGATGAGGACGGAGCTCGAGAGGTTCATGCGGTGATTCTTCCCGCCGCCGGCGCGGACGGCGTACTTCTCGAGGCGGCGCCAGCCCGGTGTCGTCTTTCGCGTATCGAGGATCTTGGCGCGGGTCCCGGCGACGGCGTCGACGTACATGCGCGTCAGCGACGCGATCCCCGACAGGCGCTGCATGAAGTTGAGCGCGACGCGTTCGGCGCTGAGCAGCGCGCGCGCCTTGCCGGTGAGGAAGAAGATCGGCGTCGCCTCGTCGACGCGCGCGCCATCCTCGGCGTCCACGCGCACGGTCACGGACTCGTCGAGCTGGTGAAAGGCCTCGATCGCGAGGGGGGCGCCGGCGATCACTCCCTTCTGTCTCGCCACAAGCGTCGCGTGCGTGCGGCGATCAGAGCGGACCGTCGCGATCGTCGTCACGTCCTGCAGCGCGCCGTCTTCCTCGAGCGCGCTGCGCACGAGCACGCGTGTCTCCTCGCTCGAGAGCGGGAATAGCAGTCCTTCCTCGTGGTTGGCGGCGCGCACCGAGCGCGGGGTGATGATGTGCCGGTGGCTGCCTTCGGGCTCGCGTGGAGTCGTCATAACGGTCTCACTCTCCGGGGTCGTACGTCTCCGGTACCGGGGAGAGCGGCGGTCCGCCCTTCCCTCCGATCGCGATCATGCGTTCGATGGCGCGGCGCGCGCGCTTCGCGACATCGGCAGGCACGGTGATGCGGTGTTCGAGGCGCTCCAGCGAGCGCAGCACCTTCGGCAGCGTCGTCACCTTCATGTACGCACAGACGGCGCGGTCGTTGGCGGCGTAGAAGGTCTTGGTCGGGTTCTCGCGCCGCAACCGATGTAGGATGCCAACCTCGGTCGCGACGATGAACTGATCGTTAGGCGACTCGGCCGGGCGCCTGATCATCCCTTCGGTCGAGAGGACCTTCACTCCCTCGGCGTCGATCGCCCCCGACGACACCGCCTCGAGCACGCTCGTCGAGCAGCCGCACTCGGGATGGATCAGGAACTCGGCGCCGGGATGGTTCTGCCGCTGCAGCGCGATGTGCTCGGGGTCGATCCCGGCGTGCACGTGACACTCGCCCATCCAGACGCGGATGTTCTCGCGCCCGGTCGCGCGCCTGACGTGCGCGCCGAGGAACATGTCGGGGCAGAAGAGAATCTCCCGGTCGGCCGGGATCGCGTTGACGACCTCGACGGCATTTCCCGAGGTGCAGCAGTAGTCGGTCTCCGCCTTCACCTCGGCGGTGGTGTTGACGTACGAGACGACGACCGCGCCGGGATGCTCGGCCTTCCAGGCGCGGAGCTGCGTGGCGTCGATCGCCGCGGCGAGCGAGCAGCCGGCGGCCATGTCGGGGAGCAGGACCTTCTTGTTGGGCGAGAGGATCGCGGCCGTCTCGGCCATGAAGTGCACGCCGCAGAAGACGATGACGTCGGCGCTGGTGCTCGCCGCTTCGCGCGACAGGCCTAACGAGTCGCCGACGAAGTCGGCGACGTCCTGGACTTCGGCGCGCTCGTAATTGTGCGCGAGGATGACCGCGTTCCGCTCGTGGGCGAGACGGCGGATCTCCTCGTGAAGCTCGGCGAACTGCGGTGAAGGCGCGTTAGGCAAGACTCTCAGTCCTCATCCGAAAGCGCGGTGGAGATGGCGCTGATCTTCGTCCCTCTTGGAAAGTGGGAGAAGTCGCTGCCGGTGGCAAACTCGCGGAGCTGGTCGCAGGTGACGTCGCCGCCGACGCCGGCGAGGTTGATGTGAACGTAGAGCCAGGTGTGTGAGGCGAAGCCGGCGGTGACGCCGCATTGATCGCGGGTCCAGGTCGGCTCTCCGTAGGCACGGCCGACTTCGGCGAGCGTGGAGCCGGGGCCGATGCCGTCGGCGGTGCGCACGCCCTGCAGCCCGATGATGCGGGTGATGACATCATCGGAGGTCGTGCCGCTCGCGTCGAGGAGAAGGAGAGCGGTGCCGACCTTCAGGGCGATCGCGGGAGCGTATACGCCCTCGTTCGAATGCCAGAGGAGCAGCGGGTTCTTGCAGGCGGCGAAGAGGTTGGCGAGCGGCATCCCGGGGAACACCGGACCGACGGAATCGCCGGCGAAGACCGGCGTCGCGGTGCCGCACGACGGCACCGATGCGGCGAGGGCATCGGGGATGCGGCCATCGCGATCGGTGGACGCGGTCGAGGTGTCCGACGGCCAGCCTGGAACGTTGTCGACATGGGCCGACGGTACCGGCGCCGAACCGGAGGCGCCCGGCGCATCGTCGTCACCAGCGGCCATTCCGGTGTCGTGCACGGCGGCCGCCTTGTCTGCGCCCTTGGCGCAGGCCAGCGCGGCGGCGAGAGCGATCGATGCGGCGGTAAAGATCGCCGCGCTGTCACGCCAACGGAGGGAGGAGCGTCGAGCGTTAGGCCTTACGCTATGCATGATCGGTCACCATTCGATGTGCTTGCCGCGCCAGACTCCGCGCGCTCGGGGGAAGTCGCTCCGGAAATGGCCGCCGCGCGATTCCTTGCGCATCAGCGCGGCCTCGGCGATCAGGCGCGCGGTCTGGACCATGTTGCGCTCCTCGGTCGCGCCCTCGGGGAGCCGGTCTTCGATCTCGTCGAGGCGGGTGATGCACTTTCGCAAGCCGCTCGCGGTGCGCGAGATGCCGGCGTGCTCCCACATGACGGTGCGGATCTGGTCGGCGGCAACCTGCGCCGCGCCGCGATCGCTGAGCACCGGCACGCGCCAGTCGCCACGATGCGGCTCGTCGGTGAGCACCGGCGTCTCCATCATGTCGCGGGCGACACGCTCGGCAAAGACCATCCCCTCGAGGAGCGAGTTCGATGCGAGCCGGTTCGCGCCGTGCACGCCGGTGCGCGCGACTTCACCACAGGCGTAGAGGCGCGGCATGTTCGAGCGGCCGACAAGATCGGTCACGATGCCGCCCATCATGTAATGCGCCGCGGGTGTCACGGGGATGAGCTGCTTCCGCGGATCGATGCCTCGGGCAGCGCAGAGGGCGAGGATTCCCGGAAAGCGTTTGGCAAAGCCACGGATCTTCCGCGCATCGAGATACACTTTCCTCCCACCCTTCCGCTGCGCGAAGATCGCGCGCGCGACGACGTCGCGCGGCGCGAGCTCGGCGAGCTTGTGCTTCTTCAGCATGAAGCGCTCGCCTTCCTCGTTGACGAGCGTCGCCCCTTCACCGCGCACCGCTTCCGAGATGAGCGCGAGTGGATTCTCCGGAGTGTCGAGCGCGGTCGGGTGGAACTGCACGAACTCCATGTCGCTCAGCGTGACGTCGGCGCGGTGCGCGATGGCGAAGCCGTCGCCGGTCGCGACGACCGGGTTCGTGGTGTGAAGGAAGAGCTGCCCGCAGCCGCCGGTGGCGAGTACGGTCGCGTCGGCGATGATCTCGGTGGCACGGCCGGCAACGCTGGCACGCGCACCGACGCAGCGACCGTCGTCGATGATGAGATCGAGGACACGCGATTTCTCGAGGACGCGGATTCGTTTGCTCTCCTGCACCTTCACTATAAGCGTGCGCGCGACTTCGGCGCCGGTCTGGTCGCCGTGGGCGTGGACGATTCTGTTCGTCGAATGGGCCGCCTCTCGTCCGAGCTTGAAATCGCCACCGGGCGCGAGGTCGAAGTCGGCGCCGGCGGTGTGCAGCTCACGGACGCGAGCCGGTCCCTCGGTGACGAGCACGGTGACGGCGGCGGCATCGGCGAGCGCGGCACCGGCGGCGAGGGTGTCGCGTCGATGGAGCGCGGGTGAATCACCGGCGCCGAGGGCAGCGGCGATCCCGCCCTGGGCGTACGCCGTCGCGCTGTCGAACAAGGAGCGCTTCGTCATCACGACGACGTCCGACTGCTCGGCGGCCCGCCACGCGGTGTGCAATCCGGCCACGCCGCTGCCGACGACGAGAAACCTGGTTCGAATGCGTTCGGGCATGTGACTCAAATCAACGCCCATGACACTGGGCGCGAAAGTGGAGGCAATCCCCACATTGTCCGCCTTGCCCGGCGGCAACACCATCGCGAGCTTTCTCCGGTGCGAAAACCGTTGATTCTCGCCGGCGTGCTGCTGCTCGCCCACGTCGCGCTGCTCGCGATCCATCCGAGCGGCGCTGCCCAACCCCCGGCGAGCGAGGGGCTCGACGTCGGCATCGTCTTCGACGTCGGCGGACGCGGCGACAAGTCGTTCAACGACGGCGCTTTCCTCGGCGGCGAACGCGCCGAAAAGGAGCTCGGTGCCCGCGTCCACTTCATCGAGCCGGGGGAGGGATCGGACCGTGAGGCAGGGCTGCGGCTGCTGGCCGCCGAGCACATGGACCTCGTCATCGGCGTCGGCTTCATCTTCACCGACGACCTGACCGCGCTGGCCAAGGAGTACCCTAACGTTCATTTCGCCGGGGTCGACTACGCGCTCGCGACCGACTCGACCGGCGCGGTCATTCCGCCGCCACCGAATCTCGCCGCGCTGAAGTTCCGCGAGGAGCAAGGATCGTTTCTCGTCGGCGCGCTGGCGGCGCTCGTCGGCAACTCGAAGCGGGTCGGCTTCGTCGGCGGGATGGATATCCCGCTCATCCACAAGTTCGAGGCGGGCTATCGCGCCGGCGTGAAGCAGGTCTGTCCCGACTGCACCGTCGTTGCGCAGTACGCCGGAGTCACGCCGGAAGCGTTCCGCAATCCGGGACGTGGCAAGGAGCTCGCGCTCGCGCAGTACCAGAGCGGAGTGAACATCATCTTTCACGCGTCGGGCTCGACGGGACTCGGAGTCTTCGAGGCGGCCCGTCAGACGGGGAAGCTGGCGATCGGCGTGGACGCCGATCAGTACCAGGAAGCACCGGGCTCGATCCTGACGTCGATGGTGAAGGGAGTCGATGCATCGGTGTACGACGCGATCAAGCGCGTGAAGGACGGGACGTTCAGGGGCGGCGTCTACCAGTTCGGCCTCGCCGAGAACGGAGTGGGCTACGTGTACGACGAGCACAATCGCAAGCTGATCCCCGATTCGGTGCGGGCGCGGCTCGAGGAGTTGCGGCAGCAGATCATCGCCGGGAAGATCCATGTCCCGGACACGCGATGACGGCGATGCCTAACGCGACGAATACGATGAACGCGGCGGTCGCGGTGCGCATGACGGGGATCGTCAAGACGTTCGGCGAGACGATCGCCAACTGTGGCGCCTCGCTCGAAGTGAAGCGTGGCGAGATCCACGCGCTCGTCGGTGAGAACGGCGCGGGCAAGTCGACGTTGATGCGCATCCTCAGCGGGATGTACGCGCCGGACGCCGGAACGATCGAAGTCGCATCCGCGGGCGGCGAGCTGCGCGGCGTGACGGGATGGAGCACCGCCGAGGCGATCGACGCCGGCGTCGGGATGGTGCACCAGCACTTCATGCTCGTCCCGGCGCTCACCGTCGCGGAAAACGTGGTGCTCGGTCGCGAGCCCAAGCACGGCGTGCAGCTCGATCGTCGCGCGGCCGAGCGATCAGTGGCCGAGCTCTCGTCGCGGAGCGGGCTGGTGGTGCCGCCGGCGGCGAAAGTCGCGGACCTCTCGGTCGGCGAAGCGCAGCGGGTCGAGATCCTCAAGGCGCTCTATCGCGGCGCGAAGATCCTGATTCTCGACGAACCGACCGCAGTGCTGTCGCCGCCCGAGGTGCGCCAGCTCTGGGACGTGCTGCGGACGCTGCGAGCGGATGGCGGAACGATCGTGCTGATCACGCACAAGCTCGACGAGGTCATGGACGTCTCGGACGCGATCACCGTGATGCGCGGCGGCGAGACGGTCGCGCGGCTGCGCACGAGCGAGACCACGCCACGCGACATCGCGCGGGCAATGGTCGGCCGCGACGTCGCGCTCGCGCTCGACGCCGACGGATCGAACACGGGCATGGCGTCGCCGCCTAACGGTGCAGCGCTGCTCGAGCTGAGGAACGTGCGAGTCGACTCGCCGCGGCGCCGCTCGGTGGTCGACGGCGTCTCGCTGACCGTGTCGGCGGGGGAGATCGTCGGGATCGCCGGCGTCGAGGGAAACGGGCAGACGGAGCTCATCGAGACCATTGCCGGGTTGACGCCACTGGCCGGCGGCGAGATCCGTATCGCCGGCGAGGACGCCACGCGCCTGACGGTGCGCGGGCGCGGCGACGCGGGGCTGTCGCACGTTCCCGAGGACCGGCACCGGCGCGGCCTCGTGCTCGACTACAGCGTCGCCGACAACCTGATCCTCGGACGGCAACATCACTTCACGAAGAGGGCGCAGCTCGACGTGGCGCGGATCGACGAACATGCGCGGACGCTTGTGCGCGAGTTCGACATCAGGCCGCCTGACGCGCAGCTCCCGGCGCGGACGTTGTCGGGCGGCAACCAGCAGAAGATCGTGATCGCGCGGGAGATGGGCAGCGGGCGAAACTTCAAGGTGCTGCTCGCCGCGCAGCCGACGCGCGGTGTGGACGTCGGCGCGATCGAATTCATTCACGACCGGCTTCGGCGGGCGCGGGCCGAGGGGAAGGCGGTGCTGCTCGTCTCGGCGGACCTGGCGGAAGTGCTCGCGCTCTCCGACCGGATCGCGGTGATGTACGGAGGGAAGATCGTGGCGCTGCTGCCGCGCCGGGAGGCGAGCACCGAGGTGCTCGGCCCCTACATGACGGGCGCGGCGGGCGCGCAGTCGCAGGCGGTGCCGGCATGAACGAGACGCGCCGCGCGCAGCTGATGGAGGCGCTGCTGCCCCCGGTGGTGGCGCTGCTGGTGGCGATCGTGGTCGGCGACTTCCTCATCCTGGCCTTCGGGCAGTCGCCGGCGGCCGTGTACAAGCTGCTGCTCGACGGGACGTGGGGGAACGCGTACGGGATCGGGCAGGTGCTGTACAAGGCGACGACGCTGACCTTCACCGGGCTGGCCGTCGCGTTAGGCATCCGCGCCGGGCTGTTCAACATCGGTGGCGAAGGGCAGCTGGCGGCGGGGGGATTCGTCGCCGCGCTGATCGGGCTGGCGCTGCCGGTGGCGACGCCGGCGCTGATCGCAATCGTGCTCTGCACGATCGGCGCGGCGGCCGGCGGCGGCGTGGTCGGCGCGGTGCCGGGCTATCTCCGGGCGCGCTTCGGCGCGCATGAAGTGATCACGACGATCATGCTCAACTTCGTCGTGCTGGCGCTGCTGGGGTGGATCGTGTCGGCGCATCTGCACGTGCCCGAGTCGCTGCACACGCCCGAGATCCACAGCGGCGCGGTGACGAGGCTGTCGGACATCATGCCGGTCTTCCACGGGTCGGCGGCGAACCTGACGATACTCGTCGCGCTGGCGACGGCGGCGGCGGTGAGCTGGTACCTGTTCAAGACGCGGCGCGGCTACGAGCTCCGCGCGGTCGGGCTGCAGCCTGACGCGGCGGAGTACGGCGGAGTGGACGTCGGCGGCGTGCGGTGGCGCGCGCTGGCGATCTCCGGTGCGCTGGCCGGGATCGGCGGGATCAACTTCGTCCTCGGCTACAAGCGCTACTACGAGGAAGGATTCGCGACCGGCGCCGGATTCCTCGGCATCGCGGTCGCGCTGGTCGGTCGCAACAGCCCGTTAGGCATCGTCATCGCCGCGCTGCTGTTCGCGACGCTGTCGCAGGGCGGGCTGGCGGTGAACGCGCTGGTGCCGAAGCAGATGGTGGACGTGCTCCAGGCGGTGGTGATCCTGGCGGTGGCGACCGCGGTGCCCGCCGTCAGGCAGAGCATCCGCTCGAGCGCGAAGAGCATCACCCGCTCGCTGGCGCGGAAGCCGGCGCCGGGCGAGACGCCGGCGACGGAGGTCGGGCCGTGATCGCGCTCGCCTTCCTCGCGCAGACGCTGCGCATTGCGATCCCGTACCTGTTCGCGGGTGCCGGCGGCGTGATGTCGGAGCGATCGGGGCTCATCGCCCTGACGCTCGAGGGCTACATGCTCGGCGGCGCTTTCGGCGCGGCCGTCGGGGCGCTGGCCACGGGGAGCCCGGTGTTCGGCGCGCTCGTGGGGATGATCTTCGGCGGGCTGCTCGCGCTGCTCTACGCCGTCTCGGCGCTCAAGTTCAGGGCGAACCAGGTCGTGACCGGCGTCGCGATCAACCTGCTCGTGGTCGGGCTGACGCGATTCTTCCTGCGGCTGCTCTACGACAGCTCGTCGAACTCGCCGCGCGTGCCGGGGTTCGGTCGCGCCGAGAGCGGGAGCGGGTTCGCCGCGCTCGCTCTCAATCCGCTGGTCTGGCTCGGACTCGTCTCGCTGGTGGCGATCGGCTGGCTGCTGGCGCGGACCGCATTCGGGCTGCGGGTGCGCGCGGTCGGCGAGCATCCGGAGGCGGCGGCCTCGGTCGGGGTCAACGTGGCGCGCACGCGCTACATCGCGGTGACGCTTAGCGGGATGCTCGCAGCGTTAGGCGGCGTCTACCTCGCGCTCGACCAGCACCAGTTCACCGACCAGATGACTGCCGGGCGCGGCTTCATCGCGCTGGCGGCGACGATCTTCGGGCGGTGGGAGCCGAAGCGCGTGGCGATCGCCTGCCTGTTGTTCGCGGCGGCCGAGACGCTGCAGATCCAGCTGCAGGGCACTCAGGCGATCCCTTCGCAGTTCATCGAGATGATCCCGTACGTGCTGACGATCGTCGCGCTGGCCGGCGTCGTCGGCAAGGCAGTGCAGCCGGCCGCGCTCGGCCGCGAAGAAGGCGCCTGACGGCGGTCGGGCCTGGTGTTCCCGTAGCGTAGCGTCACAGTCGGTGGAGAACCGGTGGGCAAGCTTCTCGTTCTGATCGTCACGGCGATGCTGGACATGGTGGGTGTCCTCATCGTGATCCCGCTGCTCCCGTTCTATGCGACGAAGCTTGGCGCGTCGCCGCTGATGTACACGGTCCTCGTGTCGGCGTTCTCGGTCGCGGCGCTGGTGAGCGCGCCGGTGTGGGGGCGATTCTCCGATCGTTACGGGCGGCGTCCGGCGCTGCTGGTCGCGCTGTTCGCGAGCGCGGTGGCGTACGTCATCTTCGCCTACGCCGGCTCGATCTGGATGCTCTTCCTCTCGCGCATCGTGCAGGGCGCTGGCGGCGGCACCGTCGGCGTGATCCAGGCGTACGTCTCCGATGCGACCGAGCCGAAGAATCGCGCGCGGAGCCTTGGCTGGCTCTCGGCGGCGACCAACGTCGGCGTCACGATCGGGCCGCTGTTAGGCAGCTGGGCGCTGCGCGCCGGACGCCACCCGATCTCGATCGGGCACTGGTCGGTGCTGCTGGCGGAAAAGGCGCCGGGGCTGCTGGCGGCGACGCTCTGTCTGCTCAACATGCTGTTCGCCTACATCTATCTGCGCGAATCGCGAGTGGTCAGTGGATCGGCGGCCGACAAGCCGCGCATCGCCGGCCGGTCCTGGTCGGCGGTGATGAGCGTGATCACGAACCCCGGGATCCCCTCGTCGCGACTGATCTGGATCTACGCGATCAGCATCGGGGCGTTCATGGGCATGAACGCGATCCTCGCCCTGTACCTGGCGCGCTCGTTCGGGGTGACGGCGGAGAACATCGGCTACTTCTTCGCCTTCGTGGGCTCGATCTCGGTGGTGACGCGGGCCGTGTTCCTCGGGCCGGCGGTGGACCGTTATGGCGAGGCACGGCTGTCGCGGATCGGCATCATCCTGCTCACGACCGGGCTGGTGCTCATCCCGTTGGCGCACAACATCCCGCTGCTGGCCGGAGCGGTGGCGCTCATACCGTTAGGCACGGCGTTCACCTTCCCGTGCGTCACGGCGCTGCTGTCGCGGGTGATCTCGCAGCAGGAGCGCGGGCTCTACATGGGCACGCAACAGACCTGGGGCGGGATCACGCGCGTCATCTTCCCGCTGATCGCCGGCTGGGCGTTCCAGGCGATCGGCATCAGCGCGCCGTTCTGGATCTGCGCCGCGTTCGTGGCCGCGACGCTGCTGCTCGGCCGGGGGATGGACAACTTCGCCCGCGACGCCGAGCGTCCGGTCGTGAGCGAGGTGGCGCTGCCGGAGGCGAGTGCGGCGGTGGTGACCGACAAGCGGTGAGCGGCGGGGCTGACCGCTGAGCAACGACACGCCTAACGTTTTTCGCTGTTCATCGCCGTGGCGCCCAGCAGCTCGCCGACCCGGCCGATCAGCGAGTCCGGGGTGAAGGGCTTCTGCAGGAAGGCCACGCGGTCGGTCTCGTTCTGGAAGGCACCGACGTCGCGATCGCTGTAGCCGGACATCAGCAGCACGTTCAGCGCGGGGCGGCGGGCCCGGAGGCGCTTCGCCAGGTCGATCCCGCCGGTGCCGGGGAGGACCATGTCCGACACGAGCAGGGCGATCTCGCTACCGTTGCTGGCGAACACGGTCTCGGCTTCGGCGGCGTTCGAGGCGACGTAGACCGTGTACCCCTCACGGCGGAGAATGCGCATCGCCAATGCGCGGACCGACTCCTCGTCCTCGACCAGCAGGATCGTCGCACGCGAACGCGACGCGATCACGCCGGCCGGGCTGGCGCGGCGCGTCGCCGGCGCCTCGCGATAGCGCGGAAGGAGGATGCGGAACGTCGTCCCCCTGCCTAACGTCGTCTCGACCTCGACGTCGCCGCCGCTCTGCTTGACGATGCCGTACACAGTCGACAATCCGAGCCCCGTTCCCTTCCCCTGTTCCTTGGTCGTGTAGAACGGCTCGAAGATGTGCGGCATCGCATCGGGCGCGATGCCGACACCCTCGTCGATCACCTCGAGCCCGACCAGCGGATCGCCCTCAGGCTGCGCGACGTTCCGCGTCCGCAGGACGATCTTCCCCCCGCGCGGCATCGCGTCGCGCGCGTTGACGACGAGGTTCATCAGCACCTGCTCGACCTGGCCGTGGTCGGCGCGGACGAAGCCCAGCTCCGGGTCGAGCTCCGTCTCCATCGCGACGTCCTCACCGAGGACGCGGCGCAGCATCTTCTCCATCTCGCTGACGATCGCGTTCAGGTCGAGCATCGTCGGTTGCAGGATCTGCTTGCGGCTGAAGGCGAGGAGCTGGCGCGTCAATGCGGCCGCGCGCTGCGCCGCGCGGCGGATCTCCTCGACGTCGGAGCGGCGGCGGTCGTCCTTCGGCAGGTCGAGCAGGAGCAGCTCGCTGCTGCTGGACATCACCGTCAGCAGGTTGTTGAAGTCATGGGCGATCCCGCCGGCGAGGCGGCCGACCGCCTCCATCTTCTGCGCCTGGCGAAACTGCTCCTCGAGGTTCTTCCGCTCGCTGACCTCGAGCATCAGCGCGCCGACGCCCAGCACCGCGCCGCTGGCCATGCGCACCGGATAGAAGCTGGCGAGCCAGTGGCGCTTCGCCCGGTGGATGCCGCTGCCGTCAGGCAGGCCGTCGAGCGAGAGCTCGACGTCGCGGAGTCCCGCGTCATCGCGCAGCACGAGCTCGAGCGGCGGAACGAGCGCCGTCGCCAGCGCCGGCGAGAGGTCGCCTAACGTTTCACCGACGTGGTCGATCGGCGCGTGCCCTGTCAGCTCGGCGAAGGCGCGGTTGATTCGGATCAGCCGCAGGTCGCGGTCGTAGAGCGCGAACGCCACCGGGGAGCTGTCGAGCACCGTGTCGAGGATCGCCAGCACCTCTTCCTTGCGGTGGACCGCGGCCTCGGCGCTCTCGCGCGCGTGATGCGCCTCGGCGTTCGCCTCGACCAGCTCGATGTTCGCCAGCTGGAGCTCGATGCGCAGCGCCTCCGAGCGGCGCCAGGCGCGGCGGAGCGAGACGACGACCAGCGCGGCGGCGAAGAGGAGAAGCCCGCCGACGACGACCGGCGCCTGCCACGTGCCCACGCCTGCCACCCGCTATTTCTTCGGCGGGGTCGAAGGCGCCGCGTTAGGCTCGCTGTCGAGAACCGCTTTCGCGATCTCGACCATCGGCACCGAGCGATCCTGGCTGGTGCGCTGAAGGATGCGATACGCTTCCTGCTCCGACGATCCGGTCCGCCGCATCAGGATCCCCTTCGCGCGCTCGATGGTCTTCCGGTTCTCGAGCTGCTGCTTCGCGTCCTGCGCTTCGCTGCGCGCGGTGAGCAGCTCCTTGGCGCGCATCGCGGCGAGGCGGATCGTCGAGTCGAGCATCTTCGGCGGCGTCGGCTTCGGCAGGAACGCGATCGCCGACGTGGCGGTGATGTCGTGCTCGGAGAGCGTGATCGTCTGGTCGCCGCTGAAGAGCACCACCGCCGCGCCGGGCACGCTGCGGCGGATCTCCTCGGCTGCCTCGAGCCCCGAGCCGCCGGGCATGTGCACGTCGAGCAGGACGACGTCGGGCTTCACCTCGCTCGCGCGCGCGATTGCCTCACGTCCATTGCTGACGTGCGCGACCACGGTATGACCCAATGCGGCCAGCAAGTCGACGAGCAGTGAGCGTGCGTTGTCGTCGTCTTCCGCGAGGAGGATGCGGATCGGGCCTGTTGCGGCTGCGGTATCGGGCATGAATCGAAGAAGCCGTGGTCGTGATGTCGCCGGCGCGAGTGCGTCCCCGCGCGCAGGTGCTTGGAGCTTACTCGGCTGCAACCACGAGCGACAGGAGTTCGCGCGCGGCGACGGGTTTGCGAAGGGTAAAATCCGCGCTCGACAGCGACGCGGTCCGTATTTCCCACCCGGTCACCACCCCGATCCGGAGTGCGGGATACGCGGCCCTCGCCGACTCGACGAGCTCCCACCCGTTGCCATCGGGGAGCCCGATGTCGGTGATGAGGACGCCGTAACGCGCCCCGAGCGTGCCGAGTTTCTCGAGCGCTTCGCTCATCGTGCTCACCGCGTCCACGGTGTGGCCGTCGGACTCGAGCAGCGCCTGCATGAAGTCGCGTCCATCGTCGTTGTCCTCGACGATCAGGATGCGCTTCGGCGTCTTCGGCCGCGCGCTGCTCGCTGCTGGCGGCTGGACGTCGCGCGCGGTCGCGAGCGGGAAGCAGAGACGAACCGTCGTCCCTGCACCCGGCGCCGACTCGATCTCCGCCTGACCACGGTGGCGCTTCACGATGCCGTACACCTCGGAGAGGCCGAGGCCAGTGCCTCGCCGCCCCTTCGTCGTGAAGAACGGGTCGAAGGCGCGCTCGCGAACTTCTTCGGTCATCCCGGTGCCGGTGTCGTTGACGTCGATGCACGCCATGTCACCGCGCACCGCGGTCGTGATGCCGAGCGTGCCGCCACCGGTGAGCGCGTCGAGCGCGTTCTGGACGAGATTCATCAGCGCCTCACGGATCTCGCCGCTGATCCCACGCAGCGTGACACTCGTCGCGAGCGCGCGCTCGAGGGTGATCGGCGCGCCCCGCGCGCGCTCGGCCCAGAGCGGCTGCGTCATCGCGATCACTTCGTCGGCCATCGCCGAGAGGTCGACCAGCTCCTCGCGCTCGCCCTGCAGCGGCTCCTGGCGGATGAAGCGCCCGACGCGCGCCGCGGTCGCGGCGCCGGTCTCGGCCGCCTTGGCGATGCGCTGCGCGTAGTCGCGCACCGCGTCCGGGTTCGTCGCGTTCGCCTCGAGCAGATAGGCTGCGGCCATGATCGGGTTGAGCGCGTTGTTGACGTCGTGCATGACGCCCGCCGCGAGCTGGCCGACGGCCGTGAGGCGGCGCTCGCGCGCGCGCTCTTCCTGCAGCTCGAGCAGCTCCTGCGAACGCGCCTCGACCATTCGCTCGAGACGCTCTGCTTCCGTCGAGACCCGCTCGTACAGCTCGGCGGTGCGGCGCACCTGCTCCTCGAGCTGGCGCGAGAGGCGCGTTCGCTCGGTCACGTCGCGCTCGACGGTGACCGCGCCGCGGATCTTTCCCGATTCGTCGCGGAGCGGGTTCGAGTTCACCTCGACCACGGCCGCCCCGGGCTCGCCCTCGCCGCGGCGGACGGCGAGGCTTTCGCCGCGGACGCGCTCGCCGCCTAACGCTCGGGCAGTCGGGTGCTCGTGGACGAAGAGGCTGACCCCGTCGATCGTGCGCGGCCGGTCGAGGCGCCAGAGATCCTCGAGCGCCTCGGGGCGCGCGGTGCCGTGCTCGAGCGCCGCCTGCGCGTTCGAGCGGGTGATCTTCCCGTCGGCGTCGAAGACGCGGACGGAGTCCGGGATGACGTCGAAGATCGTCTCGAGCTGGGCGATGCTGCGGGCGAGGTCCGCGCGCAGCTGTTCGCGGTCGGTGACGTCGGTGCCGACGAAGAGCAACCCGCCCTCGTTCCCCGGCGCCGCGCTCGCCGGCGCGACCGCGGTGAACATCACGTCGATCATCCGCTCGGCGCCTACACGCGGGCGGAACGCGACGCGGTGCGGCGTCATCCGCGTCCCGCTGACGACGCCGTCGATCAGGTCGTCGAGATCGGCGAGCGCGTTCGGGAACGAGTCGTAGACCGAGCGACCGAGGGCGCCGACGGTGTCGGTGCCGGTGAGGTCGCGATAACGCTGGTTCGCGCGGAGCAGGCGGAGCTCCTCGTCGAAGAGCGCGACCGCGAGCGGGACGTGCTCGAGCACCGAGTCGAGGCGCGTGAGCTGCGCGCTCAACCGATGATCTTCACCCGGCGACAGGTCGTCGTGGAGCGCGTCTCTCACAGCAGCCATGCATCCTGTGCGCTCAAGGTCGCTCCGCGGGGAGCGGGGCGGGGGAAGGGTCGGCCAGCGTCGGCGCCGGACGAAACCCGGGTGGCTTCGACAATAGACTCCGGCAGAAGACGCGTCAATGACGGCTGGTGTTACGCGGCGGCGCGTGCGCCGCCGCGCTGCTTCCGAGCGAATCTCAGGCGGCCGCAGCCTGATGAAGCTGATGGGACGAGGGCTTCCGGATCTCCTCGAGCACACCGTGCAGGTCGGATACGACCCAGCGCTCCATCAGCTTGCCGCCCTCGACCCGATAGATCGCGATGCCCTTGAGGACGATGGGTCGGCCAGTCGGGGCGATGCCACGGAAGTCACCCTTGTGCGTCCCGAGAAGCCTCCACCGTACGACCACCCTGTCGCCTTCAGCAATCATATCATCGACGGCGTAGCGGGCGTCGGGCAACGCTGACCGTATCGCCGAATAGAAATTCCGGAATCCCTCGGGCCCGGTCGGTCCACCTTCCGGCCAGTCGTGGGAGATGAACCGGGGTGAGACGACTTCATCGACCAGTGCCATTTTCCAGTCGACGTAAACTTCCTTGTAGAATCGGCGAACGAGCTTCTTGTTCGCGGCTGCGATGTCGGCGGTCATTTCTCGTCCCTGCGGTTTGGGTTCATCATGCGATTCGGAGTTAGCATCGTGATGACAACCCGGCGCCGGAAAATGTGACGGGCAATCCCGCTTCAGTGAGCATCGGCTTCCGGGACGGAGACGTCCAACTCGCGCAGCCGCGCGGGGTCGGCGACCACTTCGATGCTCGTCACCCTGTCGCCGGCGAACGAGAAGACGACCGCCCTCGTGAGATGACCGCCCGGCGCCATCACCAGCCCCGGATTGCCGTCGAGCAGAGCGACCTGGCAGAAACGTGCGGCACGCGAGAAATTGCGCACCCGCTCGACCAGCACCTCCACGCCGCGGAACTCCCGTCGCGCGCCTGGTTCCTGAAGTGAATCGTCGATGTGAAGCACGACGTCGGGATCGAGCAGCGCGAGGAGCGCGCCGAAATCGCCCTCGCGTGAGGCGGTCAGAAACGCCTGCACGACTTCCCTGCGCCGTCGAAGGTCAGCGTCGCCGGCGCTGCCGGCACCACGCACGCGCCTGCGGGCGCGGCTCGCCAGCTGGCGCGCGGCGGCGGGAGAACGCCTAACGATCGGCGCGATCTCCTCGAACGGAAGGTCGAACATGTCGTGCAGCACGAACGCCAGCCGCTCCGCCGGCGTCAGCCGCTCGAGAACGACGAGCAGCGCAAGTCCGACCGAATCGGCGAGCACTGCTTCCTGCTCGCCGTCCGGCGCAGCGCTCGGGATGTGCGGGACAGCTCATCGGTGTCGATGAGCGCCTCGCGACGCGCGGTCCGGGCGCGGAGCATGTTCAGGCTGATCCGCGCGACGACCGTCGTCAACCAGGCGCGGAGATTCAGAACGTCAGCGTCTTCTGCGCGTCGGATGCGCAGCCACGCCTCCTGCACGGCATCGTCGGCGTCGCTCACCGAGCCGAGTATGCGGTACGCCACGTCCCGCAGATACTTCCGGTGCTCCTCGAATTGACCCGCGACCCCCTCGCGTTCGCTCACCACTGTCCCTCCGTCGTCACATATCGGTCACGCAAACTGTCATCAGCAATGACCCTCGAGTGCACCACGATGTGACAACTGCAACCAGGAAATCGAGAATGCGAACCATAACGGGCATCAGTATCTGGATCATCCGCGTCTCCGGCACTCTGCAGCTCGTGCTCGGCGTTCTGTTCTGGACAGGCCATGCCTACCAGTATCTCCCGCTCCACATCGTCAACGGCGTCGTGATCGTGCTGACGCTCTGGACAGCCGCCGTGCTGGCGCTCGTCGCGCGAACCCGCCGGGGGCTCGCGGTGTTCGCGCTGCTGTGGGGCCTGGCGCTGCCGGCGTTCGGGATGGCGCAGGCCACCCTGCTTGTCGGGTCGATGCACTGGATCATTCGCGTCACTCACCTGGTGATGGGACTCGCCGCGATGGGAATCGCGGGAACGTTAGGCCAGGCGGTTCTCGCCGCCCTGCCAGGCGCTGTTCACGGATCAGATCGCGCGGTCAGTGCCGTCGCGACAGGGCGGGCGCGATGACCGGCACGATCGCATCAGGCTGACCGTGGATGACGCTGTGGCAATCGCCGCGCGGTGCTGGGACGCCGGGTTCACGCGCGCATAGTCGAGAACCGCTTGCGATCAGGCGTCGATCGTGGGATGGCCGCGCGGTCGGCGAACGGCATATTCAGCGATGAAGGATTCCGACCGCTCCGCGGGCAGCCGCGCGGCGCGACTTCCGAAGGCGACGCATCCCCTTCACGCCCAGGTGCTCATTGACAACGACTCGCCGCGATTTCCTCAGCGCCGGAGCGGCCGCAGCCGCCGGTTTCATGCTCCCGCGCAACGATGGGAGCCTGTTGCTGCTCAACGTCGATCCGATGAAAGTATCATCGGTCAGCGCCGCGGCTGGGCGACCCGTCGTCGTTGCCTCCGCCAACGGGATCCGGGGCGTGAAGGTCGCGTACGACATGCTGGGTACCGGTGCCGATCCACTGGACGCGGTGATTGCCGGCGTGAACATCCAGGAGCTCGACCCGAACGACATGTCCGTTGGCCTCGGCGGACTGCCCAATGCAGACGGCGTCGTGCAGCTCGACGCGAGCGTGATGCATGGTCCCTCGAAGCGCGTGGGATCGGTGGCGGCGCTCGAGGACATCGCGACGCCATCGCTCGTGGCCAAGGCGATCATGGATTACACCGACCACGTGATGCTGGTCGGCGCGGGGGCGCGACGATTCGCGATCGAGATGGGGTTCCAGCCGCAGAACCTGCTGACCGAGAAGAGCCGCCAGTACTACCTCCGCTGGAAGGCAAACCTCAACCCTGATGACAACTGGCTCGATCATCGGGGTGACGTCGAGATCGCGAAGCCAAAGCAGCCGATCGGCACGACGGGCGCACTGCCTGGATCGCGGCGCGACGACTCAGCACCCGGCTCGCACGTCTACTTCGATGAGCGCGGCGTACCGCACACGTATGGAACGATCAACATGAACGCCGTCACGTCGAACGGGGACATCGCGTCAGTAACGACGACGAGCGGGCTCTCATGGAAGATCCCCGGACGCGTCGGGGACAGTCCGATCATCGGGGCCGGGCAGTACTGTGATAACCAGGTCGGCGCGGCAGGGTCAACCGGCCGCGGCGAGGCGAACATCAAGGTGTGCGGCGCATTCCTCGCGGTCGAGTTCATGCGGCAAGGCATGTCACCCGAGGCGGCGCTGATCAAGGTAATGGAGCGAGTAATCGCCATGACCGAGACGCGTCTGCTCGACGAGAGGGGTCGTCCCTATTTCGATCTCTCGTACTACGCCGTGAACAAGAAAGGAGAATTCGCGGGCGCGAACGCCTACGGCGGTGGACAATTCGCCGTCTGCGACGCAGCGGGGCCACGCCTCGTCGATGCGGCATACCTGTACCGGAGCACTGAGCGGCCAAAAGGGAAGCCGATCTCCGGGACACTGATTGCGCCATGACGTCTGTTCCCCTTCGGCTCAGCGTCATAACGGCGGCCTGACGTTCGCGTGTGTGCGCGGGGCCGGCGTCGTACAGCTCTATTGGGGAGACTGCGAGGAGAACTGCTCGATCACCGCCGGGAGACGGCCAACCTCATGGTAGTGGCCGGGGAACTGGCCGTCTCCCGGTACCACTCCGGCTGTTCTCCCTGCAGTCTCCCTCCCAAAAGCAGTACGACAGCGATGGAGCGACAGCCTCGAACCGACAGGCCGCTGTCACACGCAGTTGCTGTCGACACAACGCGCAGTCATGAGCCGTGCGTGAACGTCGCACACTCATCCCGCGAGCGTCGACGACTCGGGATCGACCCTCGCCTCACCCCAGCGGGCGAGCAGGGTGATGATCAATACCAGGACGATGAGGAGAAGGCTGTACGCGGCCGCGGTGCCGAACGTCCCCGTGCGGAACTGCGCGTAGATCTCGACCGAGATCGGACGGTTCGAGTGCGAGTAGAGCACGGTGCTCGCGACGAACTCGCCGACCGCGGTGATCGCGGCGAGCACCGCCCCGGCGACGATCCCCGGTTTCGCCGCGGGGATGACCACACGCTTGATGGTGAGCCACGGCGCGGCGCCGAGTCCGCGTGCGGCTTCCTCGGTGGACGGATCCATCTGGCGGAGCGAGCCTTCGACCGCGGTGGTCACGAGCGGGATGCCGCGGATGAAGTACGCCAGCGGGAGGATCCACCACGTGCCGACGAGCAGCACGCGCAGCGTCAGCGGGTCGTTGCGATTGAACGTGGATGCGAGCCCGATCGCGATCGCCGTCGCCGGGATCGCCCACGGCAGCGAGAGCAGCACCTCGAGCACGCGTCGCCCGCGGAATCGCCGCATGACGACCAGGTACGCCGCGGCGACGCAGAAGATCACGTTCGCCACCGTCGCGACGAGCGCCATCGTCACGCTGTTGCGGATCGGCTCCCAGAGATGCGGATCAGTGGCGAGCCGGCGGAAGTTGTCGAAGCCGTACGAGGGAGGGAGCACCTGTGTCGTCCACGCGCCTTCCTTCGCGAACGAGACGAGGGCGAGCATCGCGTGCGGCAGGACCAGCAGCACGACCAGGAGCCCGACCAGCAGCGGCGCGAGCGCGCGCACGATGCGCGACCGCGGCTCGTAGCGGCGGGCCCGCTGTCCCTTCCCGCTCAACACGTAGCCGCGCCGCCGCTCGACCCAGCGGAAGAGGGCGAGCGCGGCGACCGCGCTCACCGCCAGCACGGTCGTCTCGACGAACGAGACGCCGAACTGGTTGTTCATGCGCGAGGCGAGGATCTGCGTCGAGAGCACGCGCACCCCGCCGCCGAAGATGAACGGCGCGCTGAACGAGCCTAACGCGCTCATGAAGACCAGCAGCATCGCCCCGGCGATCGCCGGCGTCAGCAGCGGCAGCGTCACCCGCCCGAGCCGCCTGATCGTCCCCGCGCCGAGTCCGGCCGCGGCCTCGTCGAGCGACGAGTCATAACGCTCGAGCCCCGCCGAGACGAGCAGGAAGACGTAGACGTACATCGTGCAGGCGTGCACGAAGATGATCGCCGGCACGCCGGTGAAGCTCCACGGCGCGGACGAGAGATGGAAGAGCCGCTGCGCGCCGCGGGTGAGGACGCCGCTCTCGCCGTAGAGGAAATAGAACGCGAGCACGCCGACGAGCGGCGGGAGCGCCGCCGGGAGCGTCGCGACCGCGGCCAGCGCCTGGCGCCCGCGGAACTCGGCCCGCGTGAGGAGGAAGGCGAGCGGCAGCCCGATCGCGGTCGCGGCGGCGACGCTGGCGACGGCGACGACGATCGTGTTGCGGAGCGCGTCGCGATCCGACGGGTTGGCGAAGAACGCGCGCCAGTGCTGCAGCCCGCCGTCGAAGCTGCCGGCGATGACCGAAACGTTAGGCCAGACGACCGTCCAGAGGAGGATGGCGAGGACCGGCGCGGCGATCAGCCAGGTCGCCAGCGTGCTGCGCCGGCTCGCCGATCGCTCCTCCTCGCTCATGCCTCGACCAGCGCGACCGGCTCGCGCGCGATCCCGACCCCGACGCGATCACCCTCGCTCATCCCCCGATCCGGGGACGCCACTTCCACGATCTGCTCGTTCTCGAGCAGCACGTCGTAGGTCATCGTGCTGCCGGTGAAGCGGCGCCCGACGATCGTGCCGGGGAACGCGCCCTCCCCCGCGGGAGAGGTGAAGGCGAGCGACTCCGGGCGCAGCACGGCCAGCGCTTCGGTGAACGGCTTCGTCGTCGCCGGACGCGCGGCGGCGATGCCGATCCGCCGCTCGACCTCGCCGACCTTGAGGATCGCGTGCGTGCCGCAGTCCACCGCGGGAAGCAATCGCGCCCGCCCGATGAACTCCGCGACCTCGCGCGACTGTGGACGGTCGTAGAGATCTTCCGGCGTCCCGATCTGGAGGATGCGCCCCTTCCGCATCAGCGCGACGCGGTCGGCGATCGCGAACGCGTCCTCCTGGTCGTGCGTGACGAAGAGCGCCGTCATGTGCAGTCGCCGCAGCGTCTCGCGCAGCTCGGCGCGCATGGTGCGGCGCAGCGTCGGGTCGAGGTTCGACAGCGGCTCGTCGAGGAGGAGCGCGCGCGGCTCGATCACCAGCGCGCGGGCGAGCGCGACGCGCTGCTGCTCACCCCCTGAGAGACTCTGCACCTGGCGCTTGCCGGCGCCGTCGAGCCCGACGCTCGCGAGCACCGCCTGCGCGCGCTCGACCCGCACGCCGCGCCCGATCCGGCGCGCCTCGAGACCGAAGGCGACGTTCTCCTCCACGCTCATGTGCGGGAAGAGCGCGTAGTGCTGGAACACCATCCCGAAGTCGCGCCGCTGCGGCGGGAGGCGGGTGATGTCGGTGCCGTCGAGCGTTATGGTGCCGGCGTCGGGGGTGTCATGGCCGGCGACCATGCGCAGTGTGGTGGTCTTCCCCGACCCCGATGCGCCGATCAGCGCCAGCAGCTCGCCAGCCTGTACCTCGAGCGAGACGTCATCCACCGCGCGCGTCGAGCCGAAGATGCGCGTGAGCCCGTTGAGGGCGAGGCTGCCGGCGCTCACTTCGCGCCTCCGTGGTTACGGATGTTCGAGTCCCAGTAACCCATCCACTCGTCGAGGTGCGCGGCGAGCAGCGCGCGATCCATCGGCATCGGCTTGATCTGCCTGATGGCGGCGGCGATCTCCGGCGGGAGCGAGTCGCGCGGGATGTCGGTGCGCGCGGGAATGCGCACGAACTTCCGCGCCGCTTCGATCATCGCCGCCTTCGAGGTGACGAACTCGTAGTAGCGCTTCGCTTCCTCGAGATGGCGCGTCCCGCGCACGATCGCGATCCCGTCGACGAGGAGTGGTGTCCCGCTCTTCGGGAAGACGTAGCCGACCGGCATGCCGACGCGCTGCTTGAGCAGCACGATGTCGGGCATGTTGTACAGCGTGACCGCGCCCTCCTGCCGCCCGATCTTCTGGTAGAGGATCGTCGGGTCAGCCGCGTACTCCTTCGTGTTCGCATCGAGGCGACGCAGCCACTGGTAGCCGCGTTCCGGACTGCCGGTTTCGCGAATGGATCGAAGTATTTGAGACCCAAAAATCGCGCGCATCGTGCCTGAAGCGACCGGATTCCTGATGATGATCTTCCCTTTCCACTTCGGGTCGAGCACCTCGTCCCAGTCGCGCGGCACGCTCCCCGAATCGACGATCGCGGTGTTGTACGCGATCACTTCAGGCGTGAGGTACGTCCCGAACCATCGCCCCTGCGGATCGCGCGCCGCAGTGTCCACCGCGCTGCTCCACGTCGGCGTGTAGGCGACGAGCAGGCTTTCCCGCGCCGCGCGGTCGAAGATCTCGCCCGGCGCGCCGAACCAGACGTCGGCCTGCGGATTCACCTGCTCCGCGCGCAGCCGATCGAGCACTTCCTGCGATCCCATGTCCATCCATTGCACGTCGATGGTGGGATTCGCCTTCTCGAACTCCGCCTCGTACGCCGCCAGCAGGTCTTTCCCGTGCGGCGAGTAGACCGTGAGCACAGTGCGCCCGTCGCCGCTGCAGGCGGCGATGGTGAGCACTGTCGCGATGGCCAGCGTGGCGGGACGGATCATTGCGGGAAGTTGAGGCTCGTTCAGAGAGGCGGTACGCGATAAGCTACCAGCAGTAAGCGAACGGCGTTGAAGGGTGCGCACCCCCAACGCCGTTCGCTGCCTGCTTGCCGCTTATCGCTTACCGCCATTCGAGTGATTCATCACGCCGGGCGGGACGCGACGGCCCGCCGCTTCGACGGCGCGGGTGCGCTCAGCGCCTCGGCCACGATTCGCGCCTGCTCCGCCTTGTGCGCCGACTCGAAGCCTTCGGCTGGACTGGCTCGCTCCGGCCGCCCGACGTACCGCATCTCCTGGATGTTGCCGACGAGCGCACGCAGCCGCGGTGCGACGTACGTCCACGCGCCCATGTTCTTCGGCTCCTCCTGCGCCCAGACCACGTCCTCGACCGCGGGATAGAGATCGACGACGCGTCCGATCTCGTCGTGCGGCCAGGGATACAGCTCGTCGACGCGGATCAGCGCGACCGCGTTGTCCTTTCTCGCCGCGGCGAGATCGTAGTACATCTTCGCCGTGCAGAAGACGAGGCGGCGCACCTGCTCGCGCTGCTGCGCCGCGCGCGCGTCGTCGATCACCGGGCGGAAGCTGCCGCTCGCGAGGTCGTCGGCCTTCGCGGCTGCTTCCGGCATGCGCAGCAGCGACTTGGGCTGCATCAGCACGAGCGGCCGCCGCGGCGACAGCCGTGCCTGACGGCGGAGGATGTGGAAGTACTGCGCCGGCGTCGAAGGATACGCGACGATCATGTTGCCCTCGGCGCACGCCTGCAGGAAGCGCTCGAGCCGCGCGCTCGAGTGTTCCGGTCCGCCGCCCTCATAGCCGTGCGGCAGCAGCAGGACGAGTCCCGAATCCTGTCCCCACTTCGCCCGATCGGCGAACACGAACTGGTCCATGATCGGCTGCGCGACGTTCACGAAGTCGCCGTATTGCGCTTCCCACAGCACGAGCGTGTCGCGCGCCGCGGTGCTGAAGCCGTACTCGAACCCCATCACTGCCGTTTCGGCGAGCGGGCTGTTGTAGACCTCGAACGTTCCCTTCGCCTCGGGAAGATGCTGCAGCGGGGTGAACGTCTTTCCCGTTTCCATGTCGTGCAGCACGCTCTGCCGGTGCGAGAACGTGCCGCGCTCCGCATCCTGGCCGGTGATCCGCACCGAGGTGCCGTCGACGAGGAGCGACGCGAAGGCGAGCGCTTCGGCATGCCCCCAGTCGATCGCCGGCGCTCCGCCTAACGCTTCGCGGCGCCGGGCCAGCGTCTTCGCCACGTTGCGGTGCGGCTGGATCTCCGCCGGCCAGGCGAGCAGCGCCTCGTTGAGCGCGGTCAATCGCGCGAGCGGGACCGTGGTCGCGCCCTGTACGTCCGGGGCGGCGGCGCCCTTCCCCGGATCCCCTTCCGGCTTCGAGCCGCCGGCGCGCATGTCGTCGAGGATCTTGCCGAGCTTCGCCGCGAACTCCTTGTCGATCCGCTCGACGTCGGCGTCGCTGACGACGCCCTCCCGCACGAGTCGCTGTCCCCACACCTGGCGCGGCGTCGGATGCGCCTTCACGAGCTTGTAGAGCTCGGGCTGCGTGAACGAGGGCTCGTCGGTCTCGTTGTGGCCGTGCCGCCGGTAGCCGACGAGATCGATGAGGATGTCCTTGGCGAACCGCTCGCGATAGGCGATGCACATCGCCACCGCGGCGACACAGGCCTCGACGTCGTCGCCGTTGACGTGCAGCACCGGGATCTCGAAGCCCTTGGCGAGGTCGCTCGCGTAATGCGTCGAGCGCGCGTCGATCGGATCGGTGGTGAAGCCGACCTGGTTGTTCGTGATCACGTGCAGCGTCCCGCCAACCGTGTAGCCGCGCAGCCGCGACATGTTCAGCGACTCGGCGACGACACCCTCGCCGGCGAATGCGGAGTCGCCGTGCACGAGCACGGGAAGCACCGCGGCCGCGCGCTGCGCTGCCGGCATCGCACGCGACGCCGCTCGTGCGACGCCGCCGACCACCGGGTTCACCACTTCGAGGTGACTGGGGTTCGGGACGAGCGACACTTCGATCTCTACGCCGTCCACGTTCCGCTTGCCGCGATATCCCATGTGGTACTTCACGTCGCCCGTCTCGCTCTCCGGCTGCGAGCCGACGCGCCGTCCCTCGAACTCGGTGAACAGCGCCGTGTACGGCTTGCCCATTACGTGCGTCAGCACGTTGAGCCGTCCGCGATGCGCCATCCCGATGATGATCTTCCGCGCGCCGCGTCGCGCCGCCGCATCGATCGCCGTGTCGAGCATCGGCACCAGTGCATCGGTGCCCTCGATCGAGAAGCGCTTCTTTCCCTGGAAGGCGAAGCCAAGGAAGCGCTCGAAGCCATCGACTTCGGTCAGGCGTGCCAGCAGCTGCTTCTTCGCTTCGACAGCGAGGGGCTTCGTGAATTCGCGCGTCTCGATCGCGGAGCGCAGCCATTCACGCTCTTCGTCGGAGGCGAGATGTTCGAGCTCGTAGCCGATCGACCCGGAGTACTCCTCGCGCAACGAGCGCACGACGTCGGCCGCGGTCGCCGAGCCGTCGAAGCCTAACGCTGAACCGGGAACCCTCGCGAGGTCGGCGTCGGTGATGCCGTGGTACTCGGGTGTCAGCTCGGCCGCGCCTGGCGGCGCGCTGCCGAGTGGATCGACCTGCACGGCGAGGTGTCCGTACTGGCGGATCGAGGCCACCAGTGAAGCGGCGCCCGCGACGGCACGCATCGTCGCAACATCGCCACCGGCGGCGGATCCGCCGCCGAGCTGCTCGGCGAGACGGAAGAACTGGCGCCACGACTCGTCGACTGACGACGGATCGCGGCGAAAGGCTTCGAGCTGTTCAGCGACGTAGCCGTCGTTGAAGACGCTCGTTATCGCGGATGTACCCATGTCTGAAATCTAATCCCCGCTCCCGGTGCCCGACGAGGGGCGATCTGCGGGAACGCGCGTTACCGTGTCGCTTGCGACCGCGAGATGGGCTGCCAGCGCAGGGCGTCGTGCGGGGCGCGCACGGTCGAGCGCTCGGTGGCCGCGCGCAGCACGCGAACGACGCCGGAGGCACCGAGCTCGGGAAGGTAGAGGCAGCCGGCGATCCCGTTCACGTCGAGCGCGTTCGACTCGCCGGGGCGGCGCGTTAGGCTTACCGCGATCACCGGACGGTGCCCGAGCACTTCGTCGTTTTCCCACGGGCGCAGCGAGACCATTGCGAGGAGATCGTAGTCCGCCGCGACGACATCGGGCCGGCAGTCAGCGGCGACCTCGCGCGCTTCGTCGATGCCGACCGCGCAGCGCGTCGCTGCGCCTGCCTCGGCGAGCACGCGGGCGAGATGTTGCGCGAGATAGAGGTGCCTGGCGACGCAGAGAACGACCATGAGGCAATGTCGCTGGGGGGGGAAACGGCCGACATTCGCAATGTAGCACGACAGGCAGCGGCCGCAACGCGACCGGCGTCACGCTGATGTACCCTTTCGACGACCGAAGTTCCGCGACGGTTGTGGCCGCCGCAATCCGTTCAGGCGACTGGCACGGGCTGGCTCGAGCGCGGGGCCTGATCGTCGGTCGGGCTGTGGGCGTCGGCCCCGACGGGAAGCAGCAGCTGAAACCGGCTCCCCTCGCCCGGCTTCGAGTGGACGAGCAGCTCGCCGTGCAGCAGCTCGGCGAGTCGCTTCGAGATCGGGAGACCGAGCCCGGTCCCCTCCTGCTGCTGCGCGCTCTTTCCGATCTGCACGAACTCGTCGAAGATCCGCTCGAGATCTTCGGCGCCGATCCCGATCCCCTGGTCGATCACCTCGACCTCGAAGCGCTGGTCGTCATGGAGGCGCGACCGGACGACGATCGGTTTTCCTTCGCCGAACTTGATCGCATTCGAGAGAAGGTTGAGCAGGATCTGGCGCACGCGCCGCGGATCGGTGGTGATCGTCCGAGGGCCGCCGTCGTGCTCGAGCGCGAGCGTGCTCCCGCGCTCATCGGCGAGCGGACGCACGGTCACGAACAGGTCCTCGATCAGGTCGGGGAACGTCGCCGGCTGCATCTTCAGGTCGATCTTCCCGGCCTCGATCTTCGAGAGATCGAGCACGTCGTTCACCAGCTCGAGCAGGTGCTTCGCCGCGCGGTGAGTGCGCTGGATCCCCTCGCTCTGCTTCTCGGTGAGCGGCCCGTAGATGTTCTCGAGCAGCAGCGTGCTGTAGCCGAGGATCGCGTTGATCGGCGTGCGCAGCTCGTGCGACATCGACGCGTAGAAGCGGCTGCGCGCGGTCATCGCCGCTTCGATCTCCCCCTGTCGCCGCTGAAGCTCCTCGTTCGCCGCACGCAGGTCGGCCGAGGTGCGCGCGAGTGATTCGGCATTCTCCTTCAATGAGTTCTCGGCGCGCACACGCTCGGTGATGTCGCGCGCGATCATCGTGTAGAGCGTGACCTGTCCTTCGTCGAGGCGCGAGACCGACGCCTCGAGCGGGAACTCCTCGTTGGCACCGCCGCGCACCGCGACCAGGCTCATTACGTGACGCCCGATCGGCTTCTCGGTTGCGCACGTGTCGTCGGACTCGTGCGGGGTCGCGCCGAGGAGCATCGCGATCTGCTTCGCGCGCTGCCGCTCGGGAAAGATGCGGCCGATCGAGGTGCCGACCGCTTCGCGCGCGGTGATGCAGAACGTCCGCTCGGCCGCTTCGTTGAACAGCGTGATGCGCTGCCGCTCGTCGAACATCACGATCGCGTCCATCGCGCCATCGACGACCTCGGCGAGTCGCGCCTGTGTCTCGCGCAGCTCGGCGCGGTGTCGCAGCTCGAGCTCGCGTCGCTCGCTCTCACGAAGCAGGTCGTCCTGGACCTTGATCTGCTCCTGCTTGCGATAAAGGTCCACGAACACCGAGACCTTCGAGCGCAGGATGTCCGGCTGGAACGGCTTGAACATGTAGTCCACCGCTCCGACCGAGTATCCCTCGAAGACGTACGCCTCCTCCTTGCTGATCGCGGTGAGGAAGATGATCGGGATGTGGCGCGACCGTTCGCGCGCCTTGATCAGGCGCGCGGTATCGAAGCCGTTGAGTCCCGGCATCTGGACGTCGAGCAGGATCGCGGCGAAGTCGCGCGTGAGCAGGTGCTTCAGCGCCTCCTCACCCGAACCGGCGCGGACGAGGTTCTGTCCGAGCGGCTCGAGGATCGCCTCGAGCGCGAGCAGGTTTTCGGGGCGATCGTCGACCAGCAGGATGTTGACGCGGTCGTCGCTCACGAGGTCCCCTTGAGCGAGCCGTCATCCTCGCGCGTGGAGACGGCGCGCGGAATCCCGCGTGCTTTGCGCGAGCGGGCGACGAGCTTGGTGATCAGCTCGCCGATCTCCTCGACCTTCGCGACGCGGGCGTCGGGGACGAGCTTGAGCGCAGCGTTAGGCATGATCGGGCTTTCGGCGGTCGCCGGATCCTGCACGATCGCCGCCCCGCCACGGTCGGCGATGCGACGCAGCCCGCGTGCGCCATCGTCGTTCGCGCCGGTCATCACCACCCCGATCGTCCGCGATCCATACACGTCAGCCGCGGACTCGAAGGTGACGTCGATTGACGGCCGGCTGAAGCGTACCGGCTCCTCCGTGCTGAGCTGCAACTGTCCCACCTCGACGAGGACGTGATACTCGGCCGGCGCGACGTACACGCCGCCCGGGGCGAGCGCCGTCTTGTCCTCGACCTCGTTCACCTCGAGCGGGGTGTGGTCCTGGAGGAGAGACACGAGCAGGTGATCCGAGTCGCGATGCCGGTGCTGGACGACGACGACGGGCAGGTCGAAGTTCGCCGGCAGTCCGCCAAGGACCCGACGCAACGCGTGGAGCCCGCCCCACGACGTCCCGATCACCACCAGCTCGTAGGCCACATTGCGTCAGGTCAGCGCACCTTGCGATAGATCTTTTCCGAGGAAATCTGCTCGTAGCAGTCTTCGTACTGCGAGAACTTGAGCGATTCCTTCCCGCCCAGTCCGAGGATACCGAAGTTAACCAGCGAGTCGTAGAACAAGCGGTGCACCTTCGCCTGCAGTGAACGGTCGAAGTAGATGAGGACGTTGCGGCAGAGAATGACGTTGAACTCGCTGAACGACCGGTCGGTGACGAGGTTGTGCTGCGAGAAGACGACGTGCTCGGTGAGCGACGGGTTGAACAGCGCGCCGTCGTACTTCGCGACGTAGTACTCCGAGAAGGCGCGCTTCCCACCCGCCTTGATGTAGTTCTCGGTGTACTCCTGCATCCGCTCGAGCGGAAAGATCCCCGCTCTTGCCTGTTGCAGCACCACTTCGTTGATGTCGGTCGCATACAGCCGCGACTTGCCGAGCAGCCCCTCCTCCTCGAGGAGGATCGCCATCGAGTAGACCTCTTCGCCCGTCGAACATCCCGCGTGCCAGACGCGGATGAACGGGTACGTCCGCAGCAGCGGGACGACCTGTTCGCGGAACGCCCGGTAGAAGCCGGGGTCCCGGTACATCGCCGTGACGTTGATCGACAGGTCGAGCAGCAGTCGCTCCATGACCTGCGGGTCGTGGAGCACCCGCTCCTGGAGCGACGTGACGTTAGGCAGCTCCTCGGCGTTGATCCGCTTCCAGATACGACGCCGGATCGACGAGAACGCGTACGACCGGAAATCGAAGCCGTAATGACGGAAGATCGCCTCGAGGAGCAGCTCGATCTCGAGCTGCTCCAGCTCCGTGTCGTAGGCCAGCGGCGGCTGCGCGACCTTGCTCATGGAATCAGCGATACAGCCACACCCTCATCAGCGACAACAGTTGCTCGGTGTCGACCGGCTTGGTGATGTAGTCCGACGCGCCGGCGGCAATGGTCTTCTCACGATCACCCTTCATCGCCTTCGCCGTGAGGGCGATGATCGGCAGCGAGCGGAACTTCGGATTCCGCCTGATCTCCTTCGTCGTGTCGTAGCCGTCCATCTCCGGCATCATGATGTCCATCAGCACGAGGTCCACGTTGGGATCCTTCTCCAACTCGGCAATCGCGTCCTTGCCGTTCTCGGCGAAGCGGACGTTCATCCCGTGGTCCTCGAGCACGCTGGTCAAGGAGAAGATGTTCCGGACGTCATCGTCGACCACCAGGATCCGCTTCTCGGCGAAGACACTGTCGGCGTTGTGCAGCTGCTCGAGCATGCGACGCTTCTGCTCCGGCAGCTTGGCCTCGACCCGGTGCAGGAAGAGCGCCGTCTCGTCGAGCAGACGCTCCGGCGATTTCGCATCCTTCACGATGATCGTCTCGGCGTACTTGCGGAGCTGCGTGTCCTCGGCCGGTGTGAGCTCCTTGCCGGTGTACACGATCACCGGCATGGTCTGCATGTTCGGGTCGGCCTTCACCCGCTCGAGCAGCTCGAAGCCACTCATGTCCGAGAGCCCGAGGTCGATCACCATGCAGTCGAACTTGTTGTGCTGCAGCAGGTCGATCGCCTCGGTCGCCGACGCGACCGCGGTGATCTCGACGTCGTCGGCCGCGATCAGCTCCACGATCGCCTGACGCTGCGTCTCGTCGTCCTCGACGACGAGCAGGCGCTTCACCCGCTCATCGATGAACTGCAGGAGACGCGAGAACGCGTCGTCGATCACTTCCTTGCTCACCGGCTTCTCGAGGTACGCGAACGCACCCGAGAGGAGCCCCTGCTGCTTGTTCTGGTCGCCGGAGACGATGTGCACCGGGATGTGCCGCGTGTCCGGATGATGCTTCAACCGGTCGAGCACTTCCCAGCCATTCATGTCGCCCATCCCGATGTCGAGCGTGATCGCATCGGGCTTGTACTCGTGCGCAAGCGTCAGCGCATCGCGTCCGCGCAGCGCGACGATTCCCTTGAACTCGCGTCCGCGCGCCATCTCGAGCAGCACACGCGCGAAGTTCTCATCGTCCTCGACGATGAGGATCGCCCGGTCACCCGGCTGGATCGTGGCGCGATCGTCCTCGTAACCCGACGGCACCTGCACATCCTCGAGCGCGGTCGGCGCTACCTCGTCGACGGTCGCGACGTTGTTCGCGCCTTCATCGGGCTCGAGGCGGAAGCCAGGTCCTGCTTCCGGCGTCCCCATGGCGGGGGTCGCCCGAAGCGCCGAGCTGCCGCCGTCACCGCCCGACTGCGTGTCCGATGCGGATCCACCGTAGCTCTGCATCGCGCCTGACGATCCGCCTGACGATCCGCTCGGCAGCAGACCGGCCGTACGCCCGCCGCTGCTCGCCGAGCCGCTCCCACCGCCGAACATTCCGCTGCGGCTGCCGCCGTTAGAGTCGCCCGGGCGCGCCGAGCGCTCGCGCCGGCTCGCACCACTTCCCGCCGGCGCGGACGTGCGCTGTGTGCGCTGGCCACCCGATGACGCTTCCGGATCGACCCACGACGAAGGCAGGAAGAGTGTGAAGGTGCTTCCCACTCCCGGCGTGCTCTCGACGCGGATCTCGCCGCCGAGGAGCCGCGCGATCTCGCGTGAGATCGAGAGTCCGAGTCCGGTCCCGCCGTACTTGCGACTGGTGGTGCCGTCGGCCTGCTGGAACGCCTCGAAGATCAGCTGCTGCTTGTCCTTCGCGATCCCGATGCCGGTGTCGCTCACCGCGAAGGCGATCACTTCCGCCGCGCGATCGAGCGACGAGTTGGCGAAGCGCTTCGTCTGCGTCTTCTCCGCCTTCCGCACGGTGAGCGCAACCTCGCCCTTCTCGGTGAACTTCATCGCGTTCGACAGCAGGTTCTTGATCACCTGCTGCAGCCGCTGACCGTCGGTGTAGAGGCTGTTCGGTGTGCCGTTCGCCACTTCGACGCGGAAGGTGAGTCCCTTCTGCTCGGCCACCGGCTTGAACGTGCGCTCGACGAAGTCGCGCAGGTCGTTCATCGTGACGTCCGCCGGGTTCACTTCCATCTTCCCGGCTTCGACCTTCGACAGGTCGAGGATGTCGTTGATCAGGTTGAGCAGGTCCGTGCCCGACGACAGGATCGTCCGTGCGAACTCGACCTGCTTCGGCGACAACGTCCCTTCCTTGTTGTCCGCCAGCAATCGCGAAAGGATGAGCAGCGAGTTGAGCGGAGTCCGCAGCTCGTGGCTCATGTTCGCGAGGAACTCGCTCTTGTACTTCGACGCGAGCTCGAGCTGTTCGGCCTTCTCCTCCAG
>JBJMNK010000091.1:0-32608 GCA_045804265.1 Gemmatimonadaceae bacterium
CATGCCAACGCCGGTGATCGTTTTAAGCAGAGCCATCCCGGTGACGTCGTGCGGAGCGAGCAGGCCGCTCGCGCGCGGCGGCACCGCGATGAACCGCCCATGGCCGTCGCCGCGCAGCCAGAGACCGTTGCCGGCGTCGGCCGGCGGAGTGTTCGGCTCGACGTTGTCGAGGTTGCCCGCGACGATGAGGTCGAGGTTCCCGTCGCCATCCACGTCGTGGACGACGATCCCGCGAATGGGGGCGATCTGCGCCATGTTCGGCAGCTCGGTGAGGGCGAACACACCCTTGCCCTCGTTGCGCAGCACGACGCTGGCGAAAGTGTCGGCCTGATAGTGGACCGCCTGCTGCCGCTCCCCGGCGGTGAAGAGCTGGTCAATGGAGGCGTCGGCGAGCGAGCCGTAGGTCGGGAACTTGATGCCTAACGTGTAGATCTCGCGCCCGAGCGGGTCGAGCCCGGCATACGAATGCTCCTTCCCGGCGATCTCCTCGGTGAGGACGACGTCGGTGTGCAGGCCACCGCTGAACGGGCCGGCGTACACCCCGAAGTGACGGTTACTGCCCGTGGTGTAGCTGTAGTTCAGCCCGAGATTGCCGGCGACGATGTCGATGCGGCCATCGTGGTCGAAGTCCCCGGCGGCGAGCGAGTACCACCAGCCGCGCGTCGGCGGCAAGCTGGTTTTCGCGGTAACGTCGTGCAGCTGCCGGCCATCGTTGTGGTAGAACTGGATCGGCATCCACTCGCCCGCAGTGACGAGGTCGACGCGGCCGTCGCCGTCGAAGTCGACCCAGAGCGCGTCGGTGATCATTCCGCCGGGGTTCGCGAGCGCGGGTGCGACCCGCGCCGTGACGTCGGTGAAATGTCCGCCGTCGTTCCGGAGCACGTAGCTCCTGGTCGGCGACGGCCAGGCGCGCGGCGTGAGGCGTCCGCCGACGAAGAGATCGAGGCGGCCGTCGCCGTTGAAGTCGGCGGCGCGGACCGTCGCGGTGCTGGTGAGCATCTCGGGCAGCGCGGCACTGTCGCGGACGAAGCGACCGTTCCCCTGATTGATGTAGAGCCGGTCCTGCAGCAGTCGCGAGCTCGGTGCGGGCTGGTACCCGCCGCTGGCGACATAGAGATCGGGGCGGCCATCGCCGTTCGCATCGAAGAAGAGTGCGCCCCAGTCGTCGAAGTCCCTGTCGGCCTCCCACGGCTGGCCCACGGTGCTCGCGGAAAAACCGCCATCGGGGCGCTGGAGCAGCAGTGCACCCGCGACCCCGGCGCCGCCGCCGATGTAGACGTCATCGAGACCGTCGCCATTGACGTCGGCCACGGCGAGCGGGGGGCCATGCGCCGAGATCATGTACGGCAGCAGCGGCTGCACGCTGTAGTCGGGCAGCGTCACGCGCGCCGGCGTCGGGGCAGGAATCGCCTGCGCATCGAGCTCGCTGAACATCGGCTGCGCCTCTGGCGGCGCGACGAGCGGTGGCGCCGGTGTCGTCTTCGCCGCGTCGGACTGCTTCAGCACGAGAAGCTGGTTGGCCGCGACGTTCGTCAGCCGCTGCGAGCGGCCGTCGGGCCAGATCACCTCGACGCTGTCGGCGCGGGCGTGGTCGCCGAGCCCGAAGTGCAGGCGATCATCCACGGACGACATGAAGCCGCGATACGGCGACTGGTAGACGTACTGCTTCCGGCCGCTGGTGGTCACGATCACCGTCGCACCGATGCCGCGACCGTTAGGCATTGCGCCGTCCAGCTTCACGTTCAGGTAATGGTGCGTGCTGTCGGACGGCTGGACGTTATGATAGATGAACGCCGGCGCGTCGATGTTGTTGACGACGAGATCGAGCTGGCCGTCGTTGTCGAGATCGGCGTACGCCGCTCCATACGAGAAGCTTGGCTGGTCGAGCCCCCAGCGCTTCGACTCGTCGGTGAACGAGAGGTCGCCGTCGTTGCGGAAGATCCGGTCGGGTACCGACCACGCGGGGAGCTGCTGCAGCAGGTCGAGCTTGGCGCGGTTCACGGTCGTGGCGCCGCCGCGGTCGCCGATCGCGCGCATCTGCGCGATGTAATCGAGGTCGTTCACCGCCTTCGGGTAGCCGTTGCCAATGAAGATGTCCTTGTTGCCATCGTTGTCGAAGTCGGCGAACAGCGGGCTCCAGCTCCAGTCGGTCGCCGACACGCCGGCCATCCGGCCCATCTCGCTGAAGACGACGTCGCCATCGCGGGTGATGCCGTTGCTGAGCTGCAGCGAATTGGCGGTGAAGTCCTCCCGATAACCACGGCTGCGCGAGTCGACACGGTTGGCGTAGGTCAGGTCGCCGGTGGTGCGCTTCCGGTGCGCCGGATCCGACGGCAACATGTCCACCTGCATGATGTCGGGCCAGCCGTCGTTGTTGAAGTCGGCGACATCGACGCCCATCCCGGCGACGCTGGCGTGCTTGAGATAGCGCCCCGCCTTGTTGGTGAAGGTGCCGTCGCCGTTGTTGACGTAGATGACATCGTTAGGCGCGGCGTCGTTCGAGACGTAGATGTCGGGACGACCGTCGCCATTGATGTCGGCGACGGCGACGCCGAGCCCGTACCCGCCCTCGCGAAGGATGCCGGCCTTCTCCGAGACGTTGTCGAAGTGGCCGTGGCAGTCGTTGTGGAGGAGCTGGTTGTAGCTGCCCGGCGTGGTGCCGCGCATCTGCCCAGGATGTCCGCGAATGTCGCCGCGCGAGAAATCCGCCGGCGAGTTCTCGAGGAGAAAGAGGTCGAGGCAGCCGTCGCCGTCGTAGTCGAGGAACGCTGCCTGGGTCGTGAACCCGGTGTCGGCGACGCCGTAGCGCGCACCCTCCTCGGTGAAGGTGCGATTGCCGTTGTTCACGAACAGCAGGTTCGCCCGGTCGCTCCCCTTCGTCCAATCCGGTCCCGACACCGAGACGTAGATGTCGAGATAGCCGTCGCCGTTGATGTCCACCATCGCGACGCCGGTCGCCCAGCTCTTCGTCGAGACGCCGGCCGCGGTGGTGATATCCTCGAAGTGCATCTTCCCGGTGTTCCGGTAGAGGCGACTCGAGACCATGTTGCCGGCGAAGAAGATGTCGGGGAGCCCATCGTTGTCGATGTCGCCGACGCCGACCCCCGCGCCGTTGTAGACGTAGACCTCGCGCTGGACGTTCAGCGAGTCGTTGGTGGTGATCGTGTTCGCGAAGGCGACCCCGGTCTCGCTCGGCGAGAGGAGCCTGAAGACCGCGTGGCTGTCGCGCCTATCGCAGCCGCTCGAGCAGAGAACGACGATCGGGAGCGCGAGCAGAGCCGCGCGATGGAGTGGGGGGAACGTCGCCATCGTGGAGTAAACGGTGCAGGGATTTTCGCGAGCCACACGATACCCGCGGGCCAGGGTATCGTCAACGAGATCGCGCGACCGAAGGAAACATCCGCGCCTCGCCAACCTCCGGTCGAGAGGATAATATTTTCGCCATGACTCACCACGCCTACGTCTCGCGCGTCGTCAACCTCATCCCCGACGAGTCGCAGCGGCTCTGGACCACCCACGCCGACGCTGTCCGGCGTGCGCTCCTCGCCGGCGATACCGACACCATCCTCGCCATCGACGGCTCCTTTGCACTCCTCGCGCAGGAGGGTGAGCGCATCGTGCTCGCGCGGAGCCTCGACCGGCCGATGCGCTATTTCCTCGCGAAGGCGACCGCTGGTCCGGTGCTCATCGTCGCCGAACGCATCGACGAGATCGCGGCGGAACTGGCGCGGCGCGGGTGGTCGGCGCAGTTCCATCCGAGCTACACGCGGATGGTGCCGGCGCATCACATCACGACGCTGCGCCTCATCGGCTGTCCCGATCCGAACCCGGTGCACAAGCGGTTCTTCGACCCGCCGCGCGCGACGCTGCCGCAGGACCTCGACGTCATCGGCCGCTACTACATCGAGGCGACGTACGAAGAGCTGCGCCGCTGGCTGCACGCGCACGACTCCGCCGAGCCAATTGGCGTCCCGTTCTCCGGCGGCATCGACAGCGGCGCGATACTGCTTTGCCTCTATAAGCTGCTCCTCAACGAGGGACAGTCGCCGTCGCGGCTCAAGGCATTCACCCTCTCGATCGACGGCGAGGGCGAGGATGCGCGTCAGGCTGCGGAGTTTCTCCGCCGCACGAATCTCGAGATGCTCGGCGAGATCATCGACATCCCGTCGAGCGCGCTCGATCCGCTGCGCGCGGTCTCGGTCGTCGAGGACTACAAGCCGCTCGACGTCGAATGCGCCGCGGTGAACCTCGCGCTGCTCGCCGGAATCCGCGAGCGATATCCCGACTGGAAGCTGCTCGTCGATGGCGACGGCGGCGATGAGAACCTGAAGGACTACCCGATCGAGGAGAACAGCGAGCTCACGATCCGGAGCGTGGTCAACAATCGGATGCTCTACCAGGAAGGGTGGGGCGTCGAGTCGATCAAGCACTCGCTCACCTACTCGGGCGGGTACAGCCGCGGCTGCGTGCGCAGCTACGCCTGCGCGCGCGAGTACGGCTTCCGCGAGTTCAGCCCGTACACGCGCCCATCGGTGATCGCCGTTGCGGAGGCGATCCCGTTCGCCGACCTGACTCAGGGTTCGCACGAGAAGCTGTACGCGCTCAAGGGGGAGATCGTATCGCGCGGCATTCGCTCGGTGTTAGGCATCGAGATGCCGGTGTTTCCGAAGCGCCGCTTCCAGCACGGGTCGGTGTCGGCCGATCGCGCGCCCTCGCTCTTTCCGCAGGACGAGGTGCGCTATCGCCGTCACTTCGAGACGCTGCACGCGCGGGTTGGGTGAGCACATCGTCGGTCGATCGTCGCATCCGCAGCCTTCGTCCACCGAAGCCGTTCGTCGATCCATGGGTCGCGCACGGCACGATGCTCGACGACGAGCGTCGTCCTGACGGGAAGGTCGAGCGCGCGCTGACGGTGTTCCTGAGCGGCGCCGAGTGCCCGTTCACCTGCTCGTTCTGCGACCTCTGGCGCTACACGATCGACGGTCCGACGCCGCCCGGCGCGCTGACGAAGCAGCTTGCGAACGTCGTCGGCGCGCTCGACGGCGCGCGTCCCGACCGGATCAAGCTCTACAACGCGAGCAACTTCTTCGACCATCGCGCGGTGCCATCGGACGATGTTACCGGGATCGCGAAGCTCGTCGCGCCATTCGCCGCGGTGACCGTCGAGTCTCACGCGAACACGGTTGGCCCGCGGACGCTCGACTTTGCGCGGAGCATCCAGGGGCGACTCGAGATTGCCGCCGGGCTCGAGACGATCAACCCGACGGCGATCGCGCATCTCAACAAGCGGCTCGAGCTGCCGCGCTTCGATCGCGCCGCCGGTTTCCTGCGCGACAACGGCATCGACCTGCGCATCTTCGTCCTGCTCGGCGCACCGTACGTGGCCGATGATGAAGCGGTCGAGTGGACGGTGCGCACCGTCGAGTACGCGGTGTCACGCGGCGCCTCGATGGTCGCGATCATCCCCGTCCGCGGCGGCAACGGCGAGATGCAGCGCCTCCGCGCGTTAGGCCATTTCACTCCGCCGACGCTGGCACAGCTCGAGGACGCACTCGACCGATCGCTGCGACTGAGCGGTGCCGTCATAACGGCGGATCTCTGGGACGTACACGAGCTTCCCGCGTGCGCTGCCTGCCAGACCGCGCGTGTCGAGCGACTGCGTCGCATCAACGTCAGCGGCAATGCGGAGCCGCCAATCGCCTGCAGCGAATGCGCAACGACGTGAAGGAGCGCTTCGACGTAGCGATCGTCGGAAGCGGGTTTGCCGGCTCGCTGCTGGCACGCATCCTTGCCGTGCAGGGTTACGAGGTCGTGCTCCTCGAGCGCGGTACGCATCCGCGATTCGCGATCGGTGAATCGACGACCCCGCTGGCGAACCTCTCGCTCGAGCGGATCGCCATTCGCTACGGGCTGCCGGACTGCTACCACCTCGCGACGCACGGGCGGTGGATGGCGCATCACCCGGAGCTGCGCCGCGGGCTGAAGCGCGGATTCACCTACTACCGCCATCATCCGCACCAGCCGCTCGACGATGGCGGGGGCATGATGGAACGACTGCTCGTCGCCGCCAGTCCCGAGGACGCGATTGCCGACACGCACTGGCTTCGTGCCGACGTCGATCAGCACTTCGTTCGTGAAGCGGTAGCCGAGGGAGTGGACTATCGCGACTGTTCCGAGCTGACGGGCGTGGCGTTCGGTCCCGACTCGGCGCGACTGACAGGGCGGCGCGATGGCGAGCCGTTCGTGCTCGACGCGAAGTTCGTCGTCGACGCCTCGGGGCCTGGTGGCTTCCTCGCGCGACAGCTCGCGATCCCGTCGGGGCTCGACGCGACGGCGACGCGTTCGGCGATCGTGTTCAGCCACTTCACCGGCGTGCGCCCGATGGCCGAGCTGCTGCCGCGAATGCCGGCGGGCCCGTATCCCGACGACTGGGCGGCCGTACATCACGTGATCGACGAAGGGTGGATGTACTCGCTCCGCTTCGACCATGGCGTCACCAGCGCGGGATTCCTGCTCACCCCCGAGGGGATGCGCACGTTAGGCAGCGACGGTCGCGATCCAGGATCGCTCTGGCACACGCTGCTCGAGCGCTACCCGACCATCGGTGCCGCGTTCGCCGAGGCCGAACCGCTGTTTCCGCTCACCTTCCGTCCGATGGTGCAGCATCGCCTGATGCGCGCGACGGGCGAGCGGTGGGCGCTGCTGCCGCACGCGTACGCATTCGTCGATCCGCTGTACTCGACCGGCATCGCCTGGAGCCTGCGCGCGGTGGAGCGGCTGGCCTTGGCATTTGGCGAAGCGCGAGACGGCGACGGTGTGCCCGATACGGGGCAGCTCGAACGTTATGACGAGTCGCTCGCCGCCGAGGCCGACCAGATCGATGCACTGGTGGCGGGGGCGTACGAATCGATGGCGCACTTCGAGCTGTTCGCCGCGCACGCGATGCTCTACTTCGCGACGGTGTCGTTCGCCGAGGTGAGCCAGCGAATCAGCGGCGACCCGCTGGCGGCGCGCAGCGGGTTTCTCGGCGTTGGCGATGCCGTGCTCGAGCCGGTGTTCCGTAAGGCGCTGGCGCGGCTGCGCCACATCACGCGAGGGTGCGGCGAGGTCGGGAGCGCGGCCGAGCGTCATGCATTCGCGGCGTGGGTGGCGCGGGCGATCGCGCCGCGGAACGTGGCCGGGCTCGCCGATCCGGGGCGCGGGAACTCGTATCCGGTGGATCTCGACGTGCTCGTCGAGCGGCATGCGCTGCTCGGGCTGACGCGACAGCAACTGCTCGACGCGCTGCCGGCGCTGCGTGGGATGGCACCCGAGCCGCCGTTAGGCAGGGCGACCGCGCCGACCGCGGCCGGACCAACGTCAGGCACTGCGGCGATGGCAACGTTGCCGCACTCATGACTGGACGCAGGCTCGCCGGCCTGGTCGCGGCAACGCTGGTGGTGCTGGTCGCCCTCGCGGCCGGCGTGATGGTGGTTGCCGCGCGGCGCGACCGCTGGCCGGTGCCGGTGCGGGCGGCGAACGCTGTCGGCGATTCGACCTGCCTCTCTTGCCACGCGGGGATGGCGAGCTACGAGAAGACCGCGCACCGGTTGACCACGCGACATCCCAGCGCCGCGGCGCTCGAGGGGCACTTCGAGAGCGGAGCGAATGTCCTCAGGACGACGAATCCGTACCTGCACTTCGTGATGCACGCCGACTCGACAGGGTTCTACGAGACGGCGGTCAGCGGCAAGGCGCCGGACACCACGATGCGCACCGAGCGCATCGCGTACGTCGCCGGCTCGGGGAGAAAAGGGCAGAGCTACCTGTACTGGTCGGGCGACCGGCTGTACCAGCTGCCGATTTCCTACTGGCGGAGCCTCGACAGCTGGATCAACAGTCCGGGTCCGGGCTACGTGGACGGCGAGGCGAACTTCGACCGCGCGATCGCGCCACGCTGCTTCGAATGTCATGCGACCTGGATCCAGCAGCGCCCCTCGGTCTCCGCGGCGAACGAGTACGACTCGACGGGCGCGATACTCGGCGTCACCTGCGAGCGCTGCCACGCGTCGGGCGCCGAGCACGTCGCGCGCGAGCGCAGCGCGATGCGCAGCGTGCGCCCGCCGGCGATCGTGAACCCGGCGCGTCTCGACCGGCAGCAGCAGATGGATGCATGCGCGCAATGCCATGGAGGGCTCGGCTCACCGAAGGTGCCATCGTTCTCGTACGTCGCGGGGAAGCGGCTCGACGACTACCTCTATCGCCCGCCGCTCGACTCGAGCGCGATCGTCGACGTGCACGGGAACCAGGCAGCGCTGCTCGCCAGGAGCCGCTGCTTCCAGCGATCGCAGATGACCTGCCTGACGTGCCACGACGTGCACCGCGAGGAGCGGAACATCGCCGTTCTCTCGGGAAAGTGCCTGACCTGTCACGAGCTCGGGAGCGCGAGCCTCCCGGCCACGCACGGCAAGGAACTCGTCGGGCGCTGCGTGAGCTGCCACATGCCGCTGCAGAAGTCCAACCTCATCGTGTCCGCCCTCGGGAAAGAGCAGGAGCACGTCGAGGTGCGGAGCCACTGGATCAAGGTGTACCGCGACAGCCTGACGCACTGAGCCGGGGGGGGGGCGCCGGGGCGTCGGGTCGCCTTGACGGCTGCCGGGCCGCGTGACATTCTAGCCCGAACTGCACCTCTCCCCCCACCGCAGCGCGTGCTGTCCGAGGTCGAATGGCTCACCCCAGCACCGGCATCCTGCCGATCACCGGCACGTCCTCGCCGGGGATCATCGATGCCCTCAACTCGAAGTGGCACCGCGTCGCCCTGCAGAGCTTCATGGCGATCGTGCTCTTTCACTGGCTCGAGCACCTCGTGCAGGCGTACCAGGTGTGGGTGCTTCACATGCCGCGCCCGATGGCGATGGGAATTCTCGGGACGTACTATCCGTGGCTGATGCGGACCGAGACGCTGCACTACAGCTTCGCCCTGGTGATGCTCGTCGGCCTCTGGGTACTGCGCAAGGGATTCACTGGGACGTCGTACCGCTGGTGGATGATCTCGTTCGGCATCCAGTTCTGGCACCACTTCGAGCATTTCATCCTCTTCTATCAGGCGCAGACGCATCGCTACTGGTTCGGCGGCACCGTCCCGACCAGCGTCGGGCAGATCTGGATTCCGCGCATCGAGCTGCACCTTTTCTACAACGCGATCGTGTTCATCCCGATGGTCGTGGCGATGTATTACCACATGTATCCGCCGGTGAAGGACATGGCGACGATCACCTGCACCTGCGCGCGTCACCGCGCACCGGTGGCGGTCGCGGCGTGACGAGCTCCACGGCGAAGAACCTCCCGGCGACGATCGGTCGGGGAGGGGACGATCCTCACGCCGAGCTGCGCGACCGGGTGCTCGATCGCGTGCTCGAAGGGCCGGGCGAAAGCGATCCCGCGCTTCGCCGCGCCGTGGCGAGCGGGCGGCAGGTGCCGCTCGAGCTGCAGCCGCTGGTCGAGAAGATCGAGCGTCATGCCTATCGCGTGACCGACGAGGACATCGCGGCGCTGCAGGCGCAGTATGGCGACGACCGGATGTTCGAGATCATCGTCAGCGCCGCGTTAGGCGCGTCGCGCAAGCGGCTGTTCGCCGGACTCGACGCGCTGGAGGAAGCGTGAGGCTGCAGAAGGTCCATCGCGGCCACGGCTTCCGCGACAAGATGATGCTCGGCGTGATGCGGCTGGTGATGGGGCACGCGCCGGGAGTCGTCCGCACCCTGCTGTACCGCAAGGAGTTCTTCGGCCGGTCGTGGTCGGAGCTCACCCAGCAGGTGATGCGCGGACCGTCGGAGTGGACGGTCGGCGAGCGCGAGACGTTCGCCGCTTTCGTCTCCCAGCTCAACAAGTGCGTCTTCTGAACCTGCGCTCACTCCGCGGTCGCGGAGGCGGCGTTAGGCAGAGGCACGATGAAGCCGGTCCTCGATGATTATCGGACCGCGCCGATCGACGAGAAGCTGCGGGCGATGCTCGGGCTGCTCGAGATCTTCACGCTCCATCCTGACCAGCTGAACGGCGAGGCGGTGCGGGCGGTGATGGCGAAGGGCGTGTCGAAGACGGCGATCCGCGATGCGTTCTACGTGGCCTATCTCTTCAACACCTACGACCGGCTCGCCGACACGTTAGGCTGGGAGCTCCCCGACCCGAGCTACCACCCGAAGGCCGGCCGCTTCCTGCTCAAGAAAGGCTACCGCTAGGCCGGTTGTCGCGTCGCGTGGGGCGCAGCCTGGGGCGTCGGCGGCAGTGGGCGAGCCGCGCGTGGCTGCCGTCGCAGGTCGAGCCACTTCGCCACCGGGCCGACCGTCGCGAGCGCATAGAACGCCGGCGCCGCGTTGAAGCCGGTCGGCAACGGCCAGCCCTTGTCCGATGCGAGACGGATGACCGTCTCCATCACCGCGATCAGGATCGCGACCACGATCTGTCGCTGCTTCCCGCGGACGACGGTACGCGGGTCGGTGATCATGAAGAAGATGAAGAGCTGATACATCGGCCCGGTCAGCGGCGCGATCTCCGGCGCGATCGGCTCGCCGAGCAGGAGCGCGCGCACGCTGTTGAGCGCGAGGAAGCTCAGCACGTAGGTGAGCGTGATGTGCAGGACGCCGACGCGAGCGGCGATGATCAACCCGAACGTCCATATCACCACGTTCGTGGTGAAGTCGTTCCCGAACTGGTGGCTGAGCACCGAGACGCGATCGGGCGCGAGCAGGAGGAGGGCACTGATCGCGAAGTTGGTCGGATTCCAGAGGTGATGCTCGCGATAGCGCAGCACGTACTTCGACGAGATCGCGAGCACGGCCCCGACGGCGAATGGCCAGAGCGCGCCGCCCTGCGGCTTGGTCAGCAGCGTCAGGCTGATCCCGCTGATGTATGCACTGAGCAGGTTGACGACGCGCCCGCGATCGAACCACGACAGCACGGCTTCGGTCGCCATGCACACCGACAGCGCCAGCACGAGCCGCTCGTAGCCGCCGACCATGTGGAAGCGCAGCTGCGCGACCACGAGCACGAGGGTGATCAGGAAGGCGATGAGATAGCGCGCGTCGATCTTGCTGGAGCGCTGCCAGAGCGATGCCGGTGCGACGCGATCGCCGGCGATGCCCGGCGCGGCCCCACTCTGCGCGACTTCGCTCATCGCCTCGGTCCCGGCTCGACGATCGTGACGAAGCCGTCGATCGCCGGGCGCGCGATCACCTGCTGCTGCCCCGACGGCCAGTGGATCACGACGCGATCGACCCACTCGTGGCTCCCGAGCCCGAAGTGCAGGCGGCGATCGTTCTGGCTCGCGAAGCCGGAGCCGCCGTCGATCACGCGGCGCTGGACGAGATCACCGGACTCGATCACCACCTCGGCGCCGATCGCGCTCCGGTTGCTGCGTGTGCCGACGAGCTTGAACGCGATCCAGTGATTCGCGCTGTCGGGGACGTCACGATAGACGACCGCCGGCTGGTTCTGGTTGGCGACTATCACGTCCACCGCGCCGCGGTTGGCGAGATCGGCCAGCGCCACCGCGCGGCCGTCGTATAAATCGGTCGCGCCGACTTTCTGCGCGACATCGATCCAGCCGGCGGCGCCGCGATTGATGTAGACGCGCGACTGCTCGTAACCGGAGAGGCTCGCGTCGCCGAATGCGGGCCAGGTCGCGGCGTCCTCGAACAGCCGGCCATTCGCGCCGGCGATCTTCGACATCGCGTACCAGTAGTTCTTGTCGTGGCTGGCCGAGATGAAGCCGTTGGCGACGAACAGCTCGTTGGCGCCGTCGTTGTTCAGGTCACCGAACTGCGCGCCCCACGCCCACCCCGCGTCCGCGACCGCACCCTCGGCGACGTTCCGGAACTTGCCGCCGGTCGTCATCTCGTTGAGGCGGAGGTTGTTGTTCTGGAAGATGTAGCCGCGCTCGGAGATGTTGGTGACGAAGGCGTCGAGCCTGCCGCGATTGAAGGCGTCGCCTAACGCGACGGACATCCCGCTCTTCGACTCTGCCTCGAGCCCGGCGGTGCTGAGCACGAACCGCTTGCCGTGATCGTTGAGGTAGAGCTCCTCGGGGCCGTAGTCGTTGGCCAGATAGATGTCGGGCCAACCGTCGCCGTTGAAGTCCGCCGACGCCGCGCCTAACGTCCAGCGCGTGCTGCCGACGTTCATCCGGTCGGTGACGTCCTCGAAGCGGCCGTTGCCGAGGTTGTGGAAGAGCACGTTCTTCCCACCGTTGGTGGCATACTCGAAGCTGTTGTGCATGATCCGCGTCGTCCCGAGGTGCCAGAGATCAAAGTCGCGGAAGTAGGCGGTGACGTAGAGGTCGAGCAGCCCGTCGCGGTCGTAGTCGAGCCAGATCGCGCTGTTGCTGTTGATCCAGCGGTGAAGGCCGGCCTTCGCGGTGATATCCTCGAAGTGCCGGCCATCGACGTTGCGGTAGAGCGAGAGGTAGCCGTAGCGATAGACGAGGAGGTCCTCGCGGCCGTCGTTGTCGATGTCGCCCCAGATCGCGCCCATCGACACGCCCCGACCGGGCTCGTTGAGGTCGCCGAGCCCGGCGCTGGCGGCGACGTCCTCGAAGGTACCGTCGCCGCGGTTGTGGTAGAGAGCGTTAGGCGCGCCGAACCGGCTGTTGGTGAAGTAGAGATCCGGCCAGCCGTCGCCGTCGAAGTCGGTGACCGAGACTGCGGCTCCGACCGCCGCAACGTGCGGCTCGATCCCGGCAATCTTGCGATCGAAGCTCGCCCGGTGATGGACGAAGTCGATGCCGATCGCGGCGGTCTCATCCTGCAGGGTGAATCCGGGGTGCGCCGCGTCGGCCGCGGCGCGACCGGGCCCACGGTTCATCGTCGCCGCGACGAGCAGCGCGGCGAGGAAGGGCACGGCCATGATGGCGCGCCGGACGGGGGGACGTGGGCGGTGCACCCCGGCATTATAGCGCCGGGAAATCAGTGCCGCGATACCGAATCCGTCACCACGCGCGTGTCAGAGTCGCGGAGGTAGCGCTGGTGCGCCGAATCGGTAGGATAGGCGTCGCCAGCCGCGTACGGGTACGCCTTCACTGCATGATACGGCAGCGGACCGACCGTCGTTCCGAACGCGGTGTTGAGGTCCGAGTCCTTGATCCAGCCGTCGGTGTAGAGGACGAAGTCGCGCTTCCAGCCGGCGGGGAGCGACGCGGCCGAGCTGGCGTCGAACTCGAGCGTCGCCTCATCGCCCGGCGCCATGATCACGTACATGTCGTCGCCCTTGCCGAGCAGCGAGCGGACGTCGCCGAAGCGCGTGAATGCGCCGGTAATCGGCCGCCACGGCGAGTCCTTCGTCACGTCGTCGTAGGCGAACCAGTACGGACCATAACGGCCGCCCTTGCGATACATCCGCGAGAAGCCGCGATAGTGCAGGTCAGCCGACAGCGGCGCGAGCGTCGTCGTCTTCACCGCGCTCGCGTCGAGCGTGCGGGCGACGAATGCCTGGTCCCAGTAGATCTGCATGTTCGTGCGGATGCGGACGTGATGATCGGCGGTCGGAAACTTTCCCGCGAGCTCGATCACCAGCGTCTTGTCCTTTCCCGACGGGAAGCTGAGGTTCGGGATGGCGAGCTGCCACCTGCCATTCGCGCCGCGCACCTCGAGCGACGGCGCGGCCAGGCGAATCGCCGACTGCTGACCGAGGGCGACGTTGATGCTCGCGTCGGTCGGATAGATCCAGCCGCGGAGGAAGAGCGCGCTGTTCGCGCTCCCCGCGCGGGGCCCGAGGTCCATGATCAGGTCATGCGGCTCGACGACGCCCTGGTACGCCGTCGGCACGAGGTTCGAGACGTAGACGTCGTCGCTCGCGCGGAGGGCGGGGAGCACGTCGTTGCCGCGCTCGTCCACCGCCGACAATGGCAGCAAACGAGCGCCGACCTGATGCAGCTTCAGCTTCACCGGCCCCGGCGGGACGAAGCGCTCGTCGACGAACACGTCCACCGAGTCGGGGTGGTCCACCGCGACCAGCCTCACCTCGTCGGCGTACGCGGTCTCCCACAGCTCCTCGGTGAGCTGCATGACATAGCGCCCGTTGCGCGGCGCGAGCGCGTCGCCGGGGATGCGCACGTATTCCTGCGACGCACCGGCCGGCGCGAAGGCGCTGGTGCTGCCCATCAGGCCGAGCGGCATGCCTAACGCGCTGCGCCACATCGCGTCAGTGACGAAGCGGAAGCGCGTGCCGTCCCAGGTGTAGGCGAAGGCACAGGAGCCCTTGAGCATCTCGCGCTCGACGACGTCCTGGTCCGAGCCGGGGAAGTAGACCGTCTGCGGCACACCGTTAGGCCACTCGATACGGAGGACGTCGGCCTTGAGGTGCGGGCCGAGCCCGAAGTGCGTGACCCGCCCGGAGGCGACGCGGGTCTGGTAGATCGAGCCCGCGCGCATCTCGACGCGCGAGCCGATGCCGAAAGCGTTGTTCTTCCCGCTTCCGGTCCGCAGCGCCTTGAGCTCGACGTTGACGGCGAGGTTGCTGTTCCCCATCTCGTTCCGGAGGAGCCTCGGCGCGCCGGTGCCATCGAGGAGGAGGAGATCCTCGTCGCCGTCCTCGTCGACGTCGGTGATGGCGATCGACGATGCCCCGGCGCCGCGGACTGCCGCGGGGATGAGCGACGAGCGATCGAGCAGCGCGCCAGTGCCGTCGTTGCGGAAGAGGAATACGCGCGGCGCGCCGTTGGCCGCGCCGCCAGGTGCGCCATTCGTCGCGCCGTCAGGCGCGCTGCGCGCCGAGCCGGGATTCGCCGCGACGACGAGGTCGAGCCAGCCGTCGTTGTCGTAGTCCACGAACGCGGCGCTCCTCGCTGTCGCGCCGCGCAGCAGCTGCAGTACTGCCGCGGAGCGAGTGTCACGCACGAACTTGCCGCCGCCGACGTTGCGCCAGAGGGCGGCGTCAGTCCCCTTGCCACCGGCGGTGAAGATGTCGAGCCGTCCGTCGTTGTCGAAGTCACCGACGGCCACCGCGCTCGAGCCGGCGGACGCGTCGAGCCCCGAGGCTGCGGTCGCGTCGCTGAACCGCTGCGCGCCGCCGTTGAGATAGAGCGCAGTGGGATTGCTCGCGCTTGCGATCACAAGGTCGATGCGGCCGTCGCCGTCGAAATCGCCGAACGCGGCGTCGCTCGCTGCGCCGGGAGTGAGGCCATAGGCAGCGGTGATGTCGGTGAAGGTGCCGTCGGAGTTGTTGCGATAGATCGTGCGCGTGGCGCCCACGAGCAGCAGGTCGAGATCTCCGTCATGATCGACGTCGACGAACAGCGCCTTCGTCGCGCCCTTCACGTCGCCGATCGCCGCCTTCGCGCTGACATCGGTGAAGGTGCCGCTGCCGGAGTTGTGGAAGAGGTGGCCGCGCCCGTCGCCGCCGATCGCGAACAGGTCGAGCCAGCCGTCGTTGTCGACGTCGGCGAAGGTCGCGAACGTCGCGCCCTGCGGCAGCGAGATCCCGGTGCGCGCGGTGGCGTCGCGCGCGAAGCCGCCCTGCACGAGGTACAGCCTGGCCACCGGCTTCTGGTCGGCTGACAGGCTCGAGACGAAGAGATCGTCGGTGCCGTCGCCATCGACGTCGCCGGTCGCGAGCGCGCCGGTGAGCACGGCGGAACCGTTAGGCGACGTCTCCCCGGGCCGTGACCCGTCAGGCAGCGGGCCGACCCCCGCGCCACCCGCGCCGCCGCCTCCGCGCGTGATACCCGCTTCGTCCGTCGCCTCGACGAACTTCGCCACCTCGGTCGCCGCCTTCGCGCGCACCCCGCTCGCGGTGATGAAGGACTTTGGCGCGTACGCGATCACCGGACGCCCGGGAATCGGGCCCTCGATCCACCGCACCTCCTCCAGCGACGCCTGGTATGGCGTCGTCACTTCCATCAGCGAGAAGAGACGGTCGAGCGTCGGCCGCGCGGCCGCGGTGCCGCCGGCGCGGAGCAGCTGGATCGCGCTGTCGAGCGCAGCGCGCGCTTCCTTCGGCGGCTCGGGCGGGATGCGTCGTACCTCCTCCAGCTGCCTGACGGCGCTGTCGGCCTGGCCACCGCGCGCGAGTGCGTCCACGAGCTCCAGTCGCGCGACGAGGTTCGCCGGCGATGCCTCGAGCACCTTGCGGAGCCGCGCCTCGTACCGGCGCACCGAGGCGCTGTCCGTCGCCTTCGCGTCGAGGGTGGCGAGTGCGTAGAGCACGTGCGCGTTCTTCGTGCTGTCCTGACGCAGCTTCTCGAGTGTCGCGCGGGCGTCGGCTGCGCGGCCGGTCAGCGAATACACGCGGGCGAGCGCGAGTCCGACGTCGGCGTTGGCCGGGTCGAGCTTCTGCGCTCGCCGCAACTGCTTCTCCGCGTCGTCGAGCCGCCCGGCCTGCAGGTACGTCAGCCCGAGATTCTCGTAGCCAAGCGGATCGTCGGGCGCGAGCTCGATGAGCTTCTTGAACTCGGCCTCCGCCTCCGGCAGCTGATTGCGCTGCAGGTAGCTCACGCCGAGAATGCGTGTGGTGTACAGCTCCTCGACCGACGCCTCCTTCTTCTTGCAGGCGAACGCCCCGAGCATCAGCAGCGCCGCTGCGGTCGCGGCAACAGCTCGCCAATCTTTCACGAACATGCACGCCTCACGGGCGGCACGACCGAGCCGCCGCTAAGCCACTTCGAAGATCTCGATTGAAAGGAACTGCGGGACCGTCAAACAATAGTCGCGCGTCAAGGCACGTGCGATAGGCTGGGGTGAGCGAACGGCTGTGCCGGAGCGCGGCTGGTCGTACGTTCTGCGAATCGCTGTGATCCTGTTGCTGGTATTACCAACGGAGACACAGAGTTCGTCGCACCATCCGAGAATCGCTGCAGTTCCAGCTGCTGTGATTATTACAGGAGCCACAGAGTGCACAGAGTGGTCTTACAAAACCTCCTCTGTGCCCTCTGTGCCTCCTGTAAGCATGCCGTTTTGTCGTTTGCCCGCTTCCCAGGACGGTATTTGCCCGGCGTTGCGATACTCTCCTCGCGGCACTGCTCTCTGATTCAACGCACCACGGTGCCGCCTAACGCTCCACGGCCGCCCGCTGTTCACTCGTCCCGCCGCCGAGCGCGATGTACAAGGCGACCAGGTTGTCCGCTTCCACTCGCCGCAGCTGGAGCAGTGCCTGCTCGGCCGCGAACAGGTTTCGCTCGGCGTCGAGCACTTCGATGTACCCGACGACTCCCTCGCGATAGCGCGTCGCGGCGAGGGCGGCGATCTGCCGCTGCGCGATCGTCCCCCGCTCCTGCGCCGCGACCTGCTCGGCGAGGAAGCGCCGGCCGGCCAGCGCATTCGACACTTCCTGGAACGCGACCTGGATGGTGCGCTCGTAGTCGGCGACGGCGATGTTCTCGCGCGCGTGGGCGACGGTCGAGTTGCCGGTGAGTCGCCCTCGGTTGAAGATCGGCAGCGAGATCGATGGCCCGAAGCTCCAGGTCAGCCCGTCCTGCCCGACGAGGTTGTCGAGCTGCGTCGATGCGTAGCCGAGGTTGCCGGTCAGCGAGATCGAAGGAAAGAACGCGGCGCGCGCGGCACCGACGTCGGCTTCGGCGGCACGGAGCTGCTCCTCGGCGGCGATCACGTCGGGGCGCACCAGCATCAGCTGCGACGGCAGTCCCGCGGCGAGCATCACCGGGTTGACCTGTTGCTGGAGCGGAAGCGGGGCGGGAAGTGGATCCGGCACCGGTCCACCGACGAGCACGAAGAGCAGGTTGTTCTGCTGCGCCTGAAAGAGCCGGAGGCTCGCCAGCGTCGCTTCCGCCTGCGTCAGCAGCGTCTCGGCCTGGTGATAGTCGAGCCCCGACGTGATCCCGGCGTCGAGCCGCACCTTGGCGATGCGTACGCCCTCGCGCCGGCTCTGCACCGCCGATTCGGCGACGCGGATCTCCTCGGACGCTTCGACCGCGCCGAGGTACGCCGAGGCGACGTCCTGGATGAGCGAGAGCCGGAAGGCGCGCTGCGCCTGCACGGTCGCGAGGTAACGCGAGCGTGCCGCTTCGGTGAGGTTGCGCACGCGTCCCCAGAAATCGAGCTCGAATGCCGGGACGCCGACGCCAACCGAATAGCGATTGCCGGTCACCGACTGCGCGTTAGGCACCCCCGTCGCGAGCGCACTGGTGCGCGACCGGGTCGCGGCCGCGTTGGCGTCGACAGCGGGGATCCGGTCGGCGTTCTGGATGCGATAGAGTCCGCGCGCCTGCTCGATCTGCGCGACCGAGATGGCGAGGTTGCGGTTGTGCACGAGCGCGGCCGCGATGAGTGCGTCGAGCCGCGGGTCGGGGAAGAACTCGCGCCAACCGATCGCCGTCGCCGGCGTGCCGATCGTCGCATCGCTGTCCGACGACGACATGTACGCCGGTGGAGTCGGCAGCTCGGGGCGGACGTGTCGCGGTGCGAGGTGCCCGCAGGCGCCGGCTGCGGCGACGAGGGGAACGAGCAGGGCAGCAAGCTTACGCACGCGCGGGCACCGCCTCCGGATGCGCGGGATGCTCCGCGGTGATGTGGCCTTCGTGATGCGCGAGCTCCTCGGGTGACAGCGGTCGCCGGCGACTGACCCAGCGCCGGACCGCGAGGTAGAAGAGCGGGATGAAGAAGATGCCGAAGATCGTCGCCGCGAGCATCCCGCCGGCGACGCCAGTGCCGACGGCCTGGCGACTGGCCGCGCCCGCGCCGCGCGCGACGAGCAGCGGCACCATGCCGAGCACGAACGCCAGAGAGGTCATCAGGATCGGGCGGAGGCGCAGCTTCACCGCGGCCATCGTCGCGTCGATGGTGCTCTTGCCGTGTGCCTCCTCCTCGATCGCGAACTCGACGATCAGGATCGCGTTCTTCGCCGCGAGGCCGATGATCGTGATCAGCCCGACGTTGAAGTAGACGTCGGCCGACATCCCGCGCAGCATCGTCAGGAGGACCGAGCCGAGCACGCCTAACGGTACGACGAGCAGCACCGACAGCGGTACCGCCCAGCTCTCGTAGAGCGCGGCGAGGAGGAGGAAGACGACGATCAGCGAGACGCCCATCAGCACGACGATCTGCCCCGCCGACTGCTTCTCCTCGAACGACAGCCCGGTCCAGTCGTAGCCGTAGCCCGGGGGAAGGTTGGCCTTGGCCAGCCGTTCCATCTCGTTCATCGCCTCACCCGTCGACTTGCCCGGCGCCGCCATTCCGGAAATCGTGGTAGCCGGATAGCCGTTGTAGCGCTGCACGTTGGGCGGTCCCGACGTCCAGTTCACGGTGGTGAATGCGCCGAACGGCACCATTGCGCCCTGGGCATTCCGCACCTTCAGGTCGAGGACGTTCTGCGGCGTCATCCGGTACGGCGCGTCAGCGGCGATCATCACCCGCAGGATGCGCCCTTCGCGACTGAAGTCGTTCGCGTAGGCGCTGCCGAAGGCGATCGCCAGCGTCGAGTTGATGCTCGCGACCGACAGGCCTAACGCGCGGGCCTTGATCCGGTCCACCTGCACCCTGAGCTGCGGCGCGTCGGCCTGGGACTCGGGGCGGACACCGATCAGCAGCGGGCTGGCCGTCGCCGCGGCGAGCATCTTGTTGCGCACCGCCGTCAGCTCGTCGAAGGTGTGGCCGCCGCGGTCCTCGAGGACGAAGCTGAAGCCGCTGGCCACCCCGAGCCCCTGGATCGCCGGTGGGTTGAGGGTGAAGACCATCGCCTCCTTGACCTGCATCAGCGCGCCTAACGCCTTGTTGATCAGTGTCAGCGAGCTGTGTGCCGCCCCCGGCCGCTCGTCCCATGGCTTGAGGCTGATGAATGCCATCGCGTTCGACTGTCCCTGGCCGAAGAAGCTGAAGCCGCGAACGAAGATCACGCGGGTCACGTCGGGCTGCGACCGGTAGAACGCCTTCACCTGCTCGATGGCGAGGTTGGTGCGCTCGGTCGTCGCGCCGGGCGGCGCCTGCACCGCGGTGAACGCAACGCCCTGGTCCTCGGTCGGCAGGAAGCTGCCCGGAACGCGCTTGAACAGGAAGAACGTTATGAGGATCAGCAGTCCGTAAATCGCGAGGAAGCGCAGCGGCCGGACGAGGATCAACCCGACCAGCCGCTGGTAGCGGCCAGTCGTGCGCGCGAACCAGGCATTGAATCCGCCGAAGAAGCGCGACGCGCTGCGCGTCACGGGATTCCGCGCCTCGCCGTTGTGCATCGTCACCGGCTTGAGCAGCGTGGCGCAGAGTGCAGGGGTGAGCGTCAGCGCCATCAGCGCCGAGAAGGCGATTGAGACCGCGAGCGTCACCGAGAACTGCCGATAGATCCCGCCCGTCGTCCCGGGAAAGAACGCCATCGGCACGAACACCGCCACCAGCACCAGCGTGATGCCGATGATCGCCGAGGTGATCTGCGTCATCGCCTTGACCGTCGCGTCGTACGGCGAGAGCCCTTCGTCGGTCATGATGCGCTCGACGTTCTCGATGACGACGATCGCGTCGTCGACGAGGATGCCGATCGCCATGACCATCCCGAACAGCGTCAGCACGTTGATCGAGAAGCCGAGGAGCCAGAGCCCGAGGCAGCCGCCGGCGAGCGCGATCGGCACGACGATCGTCGGGATCAGTGTCGCGCGCCAGTTCTGGAGGAAGAGGAACATCACGAGGAAGACGAGCACCATCGCCTCGATCAGCGTCTCGACCACCGAGCGCACCGACGCGCTGACGAACGGCGTCGAGTCGAACGGGACGCTCCACTCGATGTCCTGCGGGAAGCTGACCTTCAGCTCGGCCATCCGTTTCTTCACCGCGTCGGCGACGGCGAGCGCATTCGCCCCCGGTACGAGCTGGATCGCCATCCCGGCTGCCGGCTCGCCGTTCAGCTCGAGGTCGAAGCCGTAGCTCTGCGCGCCCAGCTCGACGCGTGCGACGTCACCGAGCCGGATCACCGAGCCGTCGGGATTCGCCCGCAGGATGATGTTCGCGAACTGCTCCGGCGTCGTGAAGCGGCTCTGCGTGAGGATCGCGGCGTTGATCTCGGTGCCGCCGGCCAGGGGACGGTCGCCTAACGCTCCGCCGGCCGACTGGCTGTTCTGCTCCTGGACCGCGGCCAGCGCGTCGGACGGCGCGAGGTTGTAAGTCGCCAGCTTCGCCGGATCGAGCCAGATGCGCATGGCGTACTCGGACGAGAACGAGCGCACGTCGCCGACACCGGGCACGCGGCGCAGCTCGTCGACGACGCGAGTGACGGCGAAGTTCCCCAGCTCCAGCGTCTGCATCGCGCCGCTCTTCGAGGTGAGCGCGACGATCATCAGGAAGCCGGTGTTCGCCTTCACGACCTGCACGCCCTGCTGGCGCACCTCCTGCGGCAGGCGGGCCTCCACCCGGCGCAGGCGGTTCTGCACGTCCATCAGCGCGACGTTGATGTCGGTGCCGGAGCGGAAGGTGACCGAGATCGACACCGTGCCGTTCGAGCTGCTCGACGACGACATGTAGAGGAATCCCTCGACGCCGTTGAGCTCCTGCTCGATCACCTGCGTGACGTTGGTCGACAGCGTGGTCGCGTCGGCGCCCGGATAAGCAGCGTTGATCGTCAGCGACGGCGGCGTGATCGTCGGGTACTGCTCGATCGGGAGGCTGCGCAGCGCGATGAAGCCGGCGAAGACGATCGCCAGCGCGATCACCCACGAGAAGACGGGGCGATCGATGAAGAAGCGTGGACCCATGATCGTGCCGCCTTACGGCGCGTCGGCGTTGACGTTCGGCGTCGTCGCCGAGACCGGCGATGCGACGACGACGCGCACCGGCTGTCCCGGCTGCGCCTTCTGCAATCCCAAGACGATCACCCGCTCACCCGGCGCGAGCCCGCTCTGGATCATCCACGACCCGCCGTTCAGCGCGCCGACGGTGACCGGACGGCTCTCGACGATGTCCTTCGCCCCGACGACGAGCACGTTCGCGCCCTGCGGCGTCACCGTCACCGCCCGCTGCGGGATCAGCACGCCGTTAGGCCTGACGCCGGCGTCGATCCGGGCGCGGACGAACTGTCCGGGGAGCAGCGTGCGCTGCGGGTTGGGGAAGAGCGCGCGCAGCGCGGCGGTGCCGGTCGCCTCGTCGATGCTCATGTCGACGAAGTCGAGCTGTCCGGGCTGCGGGTACTGCGTGCCGTCCTCGAGGACGAGGTTCACCGGCACCCGGCGCAGCGTCGCCAGCTGCAGCGATCCGGATTTCATCTGCTCGCGCAGCCTGAGCAGGTCGGCGCTCGACTGCGCGAAGTTCGCGTAGATCGGGTCGATCTGCTCGATGCGCGTCATCAGCGTCGCCGCGCCGGCGCTCACCAGCGCGCCCTCGGTCACTTCGGCCCGCCCGGCGCGCCCGGAGATCGGCGCGGTCACGGTGGTGTAGCTGAGGCTCAGTCGCGCGGCGGAGATCTCTGCCTCGACCTGCGCGACGTCGGCTTGCGCGGTGCGCTGGCGCGCGACGGCGGCGTCGTACTCCTGCTGGCTCAGCGCCTGCTGCGAGACCAGCCCCTTGTAGCGGTTGACGTCCTGCGCCGCGTTCGCCGCCGTCGCTTCGGCGCGCCGCAGCTGCGCCTCGGCGGCGTTGAGCTGCGCCTGGAGCTGCCGCGGGTCGATCTGGAAGAGCGGCTGGCCGGCCTGGACATCGGTGCCTTCGGTGTAGAGGCGGCGCTGGACGATCCCGTCGACGCGCGCCCGCACCTCGGAGGTGCGCACCGCCTGCAGGCGTCCCGGCAGCTCGATCACGTTCGTGACCGGATGGGTCGCGACGGTGATCACCTGCACTTCCGGCGGCGGCGGCGCCTGCTGCGGTGCCGACTTCGAGCAGGCAGCGATGACGAGTGCCGCAACGAGTGCGGCGGGGAGCATCGCTTTGCGCCGGGCGCTGGGCACGACGATGCACGGGCCGCTCGACGAGAACGGCGGGAAGAGCAGTTTGGACATTCGTGTAGAATAGAAGCTGTCGCGAGCCGCTGGAAGACTCGCCATGCGCGCCGGGCTTACGAAGCCTTTACAATGCAGCCCCGGAATGCGTTGGTGCCTAACGCGGAGAGGTCACGATCCGGTTCCCGTGATGATCGACGGTCACGTGGTCTTCCCCTTCGTCGCCGCCTTCGGTCCGGCGTTTCCAGGCTTTCCTTTAGTCGGCGGGGTGGCCGAATCGGCGGGCGGAGCGCCCGGGTCGATCGAGCTCGCCGGGGGCTTCACCGCCGGGAGCTCACTCGATGCCGGCGCCCCCTTCGCGCCTAACGCCATGATGATGATCGTCGGGCTGCCGCCGGTCTTGAAGGTGCTGCGCGAGATGTTGCCCGATGTCGTCGCCACATACTGCTTGCCGCCGACCACGTACGTCACGATCCCGCCGGCGATCGCCCCCGGCGTCTTGAGGGTGAGCAGCACCTTGCCCGTCTCGGCGTCGAAGGCGTAGAAATCGCCGCCCAGATCGCCGTTGAACACCACACCGCCCGACGTCGGCGTCACCGCGGCGACGATCGGCTGCGGCGCGTGGAACTTCCACTTGACCTGCCCGGATCCGGCGTCGAGGGCCGTCAGCCACCCGCTGTAGCTCGTGCCGGCCGGCGGCACGTAGCTCGTCCCCATATAGACGCCACCCGGGCTGTAGGTCGGCGTGCCCGTCGTGGTGGTGTACGTCGCGCACCAGTCCACCGCCCCGACGTAGATCATGTTCGTCTTCGGGTCATACGCCGGGCCATTCCACTCGACCCCGCCTAACGGTCCGGGGCAGACGGTCACACCCTTCGGCGTCGGCTGACTGTCGGCGTTGGCGATCGTCGTCACCGCGGTCTTGAATGCGAGCTTGTGCGACCCTCGGTCGACCGCGTAGACGAAACCGTCCTTGCTCCCGAGCGCGACGCGCGCATTGCCGCCGGCCGAGTAGAGCATGGGAGCCGCGCCGAGATCCCAGTCGAAGCCATCGTTGGCCCGGAGCTGGTAATACCACTTGAGCTTTCCAGTCGCGACGTCGAGCACGACGAGCGAGTTGGTGTAGAGATTGTCGCCCGGGCGCGACTGCGGCGCGAAGTCGGGCGAGGGATTCGCCACCGGCACGAACACCTCGCTCGTCGCCGTGTCGAGCGCGTACGACGTCCATTGCGCGCCGCCGCCACGATGCGCGGTCGCCGGGATGTGCCAGCTCTCGGCGCCCGGCTCGCTCCCCATCGGGATGGTATAGAATCGCCACTTCTCCTTTCCCGTCGCGGCGTCGAACGCCATCATGTGCCCGCGGATCCCCCAGTCGCTGCCCGCAAGTCCGACGAAAACCGTCCCGTTCCAGGCGACCGGAGCGCTGCTCACGAACTCGCCGATTCCCGGGTTTCCGATCGAGTCCTCCCATACCGTGGCCCCGGTCTTCGCGTCGAGGGCGTAGAGGCGCCCATCCGGGGTCCCCCGATAGATTCGTCCGTCGAGATACGCCGCACCTCGATTGACCGAGATCGGCGGAGTGCCCTTCGGTTCGTCCACGTGCCGCCAGATCTGCGCGCAGTTCGTCGCATTGAGCGCCGCGGTGGTGCGCGCCGTCGTGATGATCAGCGTGTCGCCGAGCACGAGCGGCCCCGCCTGGAACGGTCCTTCCTCGCCGAGCTTCACCTGACATACCGGCGCGAGCGTCCCGACGTTCGCGGGGGTGATCTGGTCGATGTCGGCGTAACGCTGGCCGTCGTAGCCGCGGTTGTAGCTGTGCCACCGGGTTCCGGCGGCGGTCGCACCGGCGGTCTTCTGCTCGCCGGTGCGACAGGCGACAACGAACATGCCTAACGCGAGGACGCACGAGAGCAGGCGCGAGCGGAGCTGCCTCGGCGAAGCGTCCGGGGCTGCATGGGTGCGCATGGTCCTGTTCATCACGTCCCCCTGTCTGAGAGTGTGTCGCTTGCCACCGTTCGTCAGCCCCGCGGGCTCCGGTTCCGGGCTCATGATCGCGCGACCGCGCCCGGATGCATCAACCGATCCATCACTGACCGGGAACGCTGCTGGGTGGCGCCGCGGTGTGATCGAGGCTGTGCCGCGATTGGCGCCCGGGATGTCAGGATGTGCTTTGAGCGCGCGCGAACGGGTGATAGAGTAGTACCGATATGCTCCTCAGGCGATTCTACGACAGCCAGCTCGCGCAGGCGAGCTACATGATCGGCTGCGCCGCGACCGGCGAAGCGATCGTCGTCGACCCGAACCGCGACGTCGAGCAGTACGTGCGCGCCGCCGCCGAGGAAGGACTGCGCGTCAGCCATGTCACCGAGACGCACATCCACGCCGACTTCGTCTCCGGCAGCCGCGAGCTCGCGGCGCGTACCGGTGCGCAGCTGCTCCTCTCGGGCGAGGGTGGAAAGCACTGGCAGTACGAGTTCGCGGCCGGCGCGAACGCAACGCTGCTGCACGACGGCGACCGCTTCATGGTCGGCAACATCCGCTTCGACGTCATGCACACGCCGGGGCACACCCCGGAGCACCTCAGCTTCCTCGTCACCGACACGGCGGCCACCGATCGGCCGATGGGTGCGATCACCGGCGACTTCATCTTCGTCGGCGACGTCGGCCGTCCCGACCTGCTCGAGCGCGCAGCGAAGGTCGCCGGGACGATGCGTGACGGGGCTCGATCGCTCTTCCGCAGCCTGCAGCGCTTCAAGACGCTGCCCGACTACCTGCAGCTCTGGCCCGGGCACGGCGCGGGGTCGGCGTGCGGGAAAGCGTTAGGCGCCGTACCCTCTTCGACGCTCGGCTACGAGCGCCTGGCGAACTGGGCGCTCACCGTCGCCGACGAGGACGAGTTCGTCGACGCGGTACTCGCGGGTCAGCCCGACCCCCCGAAGTATTTCGCCGAGATGAAGCGCATCAATCGCGCGGGCCCGCCCATCCTTGGTGGCTCACGTGCGCCGGCGCGCCTCGGCGCCAGTGAGCTGGCGCGACTTCTCGCGGAGCGAGCGCTCGTCGTCGACACGCGCTCCGCAACCGAGTACGCACGGCGCCACGTGCCCGGCACGATCAACATCCCGCTCAACAAGAGCTTCACCACCTGGGCGGGGTGGCTCGTGCCGTACGATCGCGACTTTCACGTGATCACTTCATCATCGAGTGCGGGAACGATCGAAGAGATCGCTCACGATCTCTCGCTCATCGGGCTCGATCGCATCGCCGGCCACTTCGAACTCGGCGTCGTGGACGAGTGGTCACGATCGGCGCGCGCTCTCGGTGCGGTTCCGCGCGTGACCGGCGCGGAGCTCGCCACGCGGATCGGGCGCGGCAAGCTCGCCGTCATCGACGTCCGCGGCGGCGCTGAGTGGATGGAAGGGCACATCCCCGGCGTCGCGAACATTCCGCTCGGCTACCTCACCGACCGCGTCGACGAGATTCCTCGTGACCGGCCGGTCGTCGTCCACTGCCAGTCGGGCTCACGCTCGGCGATCGCGGCGAGCGTGCTGCGGGCGAATGGGTTCGCCGACGTCATCGACTTCGCCGGCGGCTTCGCCGATTGGCAGGCGGCAGGAGGCGCAGTCGAGCGGGCGGAGTAGCCACGCGGCCGCGCATACGGTAAGCGGCAGGGCGTCGGGAGGGCACGCTTGAATTCCGCCGGCAGCTGCATGCGATCACGCTCCGGAATGAGATCGCGGCACCGCCGATGTCCGGCGCGCCAGTCGCGCTAACCTACCGCGTGCGGGACGACGACGCGAGCGCGTCCGTCTGCTAGCGGGACGCGCTGGCGTCGAACGACGCGCTCCGTGGCGTCGACGGCCGGAGCCAGCGCAGCGCTTCGCCGGCGTCACGGAAAACGCTCGCGGCGATCCCGGCGGTGTGCAGATCCTCCGCGGCCATCCGGATGACTGCGTATTGCGTGTCGCCGGCAACGACGAGCGCGACCCGGTTCCCGTACGCGGTGGCGTGGTAGGCGAGGAAACCGACGATCGAGGTCATGTCACCGAGCGTCCGTGTCATCAGTGATTCCGACTCGCGGAGGTCCACCATGATGCCGCTGAGCGGGCGTTCGCGTGGCTTGGCGAGGGCAGCGACGAACGCCGCGCGAAGCTCCGACGGGGGATAGATTCCCGTCAGGTGCAGCACGACGATGGTGCCGTCGATCTCGAAGGTGATCGGCATTGATCCTGATGATGGCATCGACCAGCGGTGCGAGGTCGGGTGTGAACACGCGAGGCCATCATCGGCGATCGTGCACCGCGCCTCAAGCATAGCGCGTCATCAGCGAACTGTCACTAGTCGAAAACACGACACAGGATCCCGCGTGCGTTCCTTTTGTCTGCTGCTGTCGTTCCTGGCCGCCATCCCCGCATTCGCGCAGCGACCATCGATGCCGCCGGCGCGCGCCGTGTACGTCGACAGCGCCGGGGTGATTCGCTGGAAGGATTCGGGGAAGGAGCTTGCGCTCTTCGGCGCGAACTACACGCTGCCCTCGGCGTCGGACTATCGCGCCGCCGGATACCTCGGCGCCGACCGGAAGAAGCTGATCGACGAGGACATGGCGCAGTGGGCGCGGATGGGGTGGGATGGGCTGCGCATCTCGTTCTGGGGCGACTGGGAGAACAGCGATCACGCCGGCAACCTGATCGCGAATGACCATCTCGACCTGATGGACTACCTGATTGCACGAGCGCGCGAACGCGGCATCTACACGCTGCTCTCGCCGATCACGACGTACCAGAGCACATGGCCCGACGCGACGCGCGATACCACGCCACCGGGCTTCGCCAATTTCTACAGGAAGTCGGAGCTCGGGACAAACCCGGCCGCGATCGCCGCGCAGGTGAACTACATCCAGCAGCTGCTGCGACACGTGAATCCCTATACCGGGGTTGCGCTGAAGGATGATCCGTCGATCATCTTCGTCGAGATGATCAACGAGCCGACGCATCACAGCGCCGACGTCGCCGGATCGGTCGCGTACATCAACACGCTCGTCGACGCGGTGCGAAGCACCGGCTCGAAGGCGATCACGTTCCACAACCTGAGCCAGGATTTCGCGATGGCCACGCCGATCGCGAAATCGAAGGTGCAGGGAATGACGTTCGGCTGGTATCCGACCGGGCTGAACTCGGGGCACGAGCTGCGCGGCAACTACCTGCGCACGGTGGACAGCTACGATCCGATGCGCGATCCCCGAGTCGCGAAGCTTCCGCGCATCGTCTACGAGTTCGATTCACCGGACCTTCGCACCGGGTACATGTATCCGGCGATGGCGCGCACGATGCGCTCGGTCGGGGCGCAGTTCGCCGCGATGTTCGCCTACGACATGCTCGCCACGTCGTCGCGGAACCTCGGCTGGCAGACGCACTACGTCAATCTCGCGTATACGCCGCGGAAGGCGATGAGCGCGATCGTCGCCGCCGAAGCGATGCGCCGGCTTCCACGCGGCAAGTCGTACGGCAGCTATCCCGCCAACACCAGCTTCGGCGATTTTCACGTCAGCTACGAGGAGAACTCGGGAGTCCTCGCCGCGACCGACGCGTACCTCAACGCCGGCGCGACGACGATCGCCGCACCGGACGCGGCGCGGCTGACACGTATCGCCGGATACCAATCATCGCCGCTGGTGCGTTACGACGGAGAAGGCATCTACTTTCTCGACCGCGTTCGCCGCGGCGTGTGGCGGCTCGAGGTCTATCCCGATGCTGTCCCGGTGCGCGATCCCTTCGAGCCGCAGCGCGCGGACAAGATCGTCACCCGCTCGATCGCGCGTGCGTGGCCGATGCGCATCTCGCTCCCCGATCTCGGCGAGACGTTCACCGTGCAGCAGCTCGCCGGCGTCCCAGGCGTAACCCGCGGCACCTTGCCTAACGTCAGGCAGGCGAACGGCGGAAGTGTCATCGTGACTCCCGGCGTGTACGTGCTGAGCAGCGGCGGCCCGGTGGACGCGAAGACATTGCCCGCGTCGCTTGGCGCGATCGGCATGAGCGAGTATCACGCACCGCCGAGCGACACGATGCCGGTGGCCGTGGTGCACCGGCCGCCCGGCGAGCTCGTGCTCGGCGGATCGGCGACGCTGTCGGCACGAGTCGTCGACAGCGTCACCCCGGATTCAGTGGTGCTGTCGGTGCGGCAACACGACCAGCGCTTCTTCCGCCGCTGGTCGATGCGCTCGTCGGGCCCGTACGAATATTCGGTGGCCATCGCTGCCGACTCGATCGGTGCGGGGCCGGTGGATTACGCGATCACCGTCGTGAGCCGGGGAGTCGCGACGACCTTTCCCGAAGGCTCTCACGACCGGCCGTGGGACTGGAACTATGATGGTCGCGACTTCTGGCACGCGTCTGTAGTCGCGCCGGGCACGCCACTCACATTGTTCAACGCCGGCGACGACGCGCCGCGGCTCGCCTTCTCGCGAATCGGCGACGGCTGGCGCGAAGGGATCTATCGCGTCGTCAGCTCCAGTGCCGACGGCGCGCCGGTGCTCCACTTCGAGCTGCCGCGCATCAACGGGCGCGGCCCCGACGACTACACGGCGTCGCTGGTGGTGGACGAGCGGATCGCCGCCCGCGGGGAGACCGTTAGGCAGGCGACCGCGCTGAAGGTCCGGCTGCGCGGTGCGACGGCCGGCGACATCGTGCACGTGACGCTCGTCGAGCGCGATGGCACGAGCTGGAGCGCGCCGGTGCGCGCCGATACCGCCTGGACCGAGCAGGTGGTGCCGCTCCGCGAATTCCACCCGGCGCGCTACGTGTCGCTGCCCGAAGGTTTCCCCGGCGAATGGAACTACTGGGTGGGCGCGCCGAGCGGACGCGGGGGGAGCGGCGACAGCCTCAGGCTGTCGGCGATCGAACGCGTTCAGCTCTCCCTCCGTAGCGGGGAAACGACCGTCCCGCGGGTCGATGTCGAATGGATGTCGCTCGTCTTCCGTTGACCGATTTCTCCGTATTGACCCCCTGTGACACGCACATTAGCGTAGGCGTCTGATCGCGTTCCGCGGTCATGTGCACCCTGGCGGTATGACCGCTTGTCGAACCCAGTCCGCACGCGACGCTCCCCGATCTCGTCCCCGGCGCATGCCGCGCCGGGTGGAGTAGCGTTACCTGCGCCGGCCATCCCCGCAACGGCGCGCCGTGTTCCCCCTGAATGATCGATGCTCGTTCGCATCCGGTCCCTCCTCTGAGCGGCCGCTGCGAGTTGGTCCTTACCCATGTGGAGGCATGATGTGGCGGAAATCATTCGTTAGCCTGCTCGCGTCGGCAATCGCGAGCACTTCCGTCCTGGCCCAGTCCGGGACGATCGCGGGAGCAGTAACGACGAGCGACGGCGGCCGACCCGTCGCCGGCGCGCAGGTCACGCTCGTGGGCACCGGCCGCGGCGCAGTCACCAGCGACGACGGTCGCTACACGATCGTCGCCGATCCCGGCACCTACCGGATGCGCGTCCGGCGCATCGGCTTCTCCCCCGACTCGGCGAACGCCGTAGTCGTGTCGAGCGGCGGAACGACGACGCAGGACTTCCGCCTGAACGTGAGTGCCGCCGTGCTCGGCGAGGTCGTGTCGATCGGCTACGGCACCGCGCAGGCGAAAGATGTCACCGGGTCAGTGGCGGTAACGACGACTCGCGAGTTCAACACCGGACGCGTCGTCAGCCCCACGGAGCTGATCCGGGCGAAGGTGCCCGGCGTCCAGGTCGTCGACAACAATGAGCCCGGCGGCGGGATCTCGATTCGCATTCGCGGCGGGACGTCGACGGGACTCAATGGCGCTGCCTCCAACGAGCCACTCTACGTCGTCGACGGCGTCCCGCTCGAGATGACCGGTGGCGCATCGTCCGGGCGCAACCCGCTCAACTTCATCAACCCGCAGGACATCGAGAGCATCACGGTCCTGAAGGATGCATCGTCGACCGCGATCTACGGATCGCGCGGCGCGAACGGTGTCGTGATGATCACGACGAAGTCCGGCCGCACGGCCCCGCGCTTCAACTACACCGGGACGGCTTCGACGTCGAAGGTGACCGGCGGTCCCGACATGGTGAATGCGTCGCAATTCCGCGCCGCGGTCGCGCAGTACGCGAACTACCGCTCGGGGATGCTTGGCAGCGCGAACACCAACTGGCTGCGCGCGGTGGAGCAGGATGCGACCGGCTTGGAGCACAACCTCGGCGTTGCCGGCCGCCGCGACGACATGAACTACCGCCTCAACCTCGGCTATCTCGACCAGACCGGCGTGCTGCGCGGGACCGACACCCAGCGCGCGTCGCTCTCCTTCAACTACGGCGACCGCCTCTTCAACAGCTTGAACGTCCGCGCGAACGTGCGTGGGGCGCACACCAAGGACCTGTTCACGCCTAACGGCGTGCTCGGCAACGCCGTGGCCTTTCCGTCCACGCAGCCGATCGTCACCGACTCGGGGACGTTCTTCGAGTTCCGTGGCACGAACGGCGCGGCGATCACCGGCGTCCCGAACAACCCGCTCGCGATCCTGTCGCAGGTCACCGACCAGGGTTCGACGCTGCGCAGCGTCGGTGAGATCGAGGGCGAGTACGAGGTGCCGTTCCTGACCGGGCTCACGGCGACGCTCCGCGGCGGCTACGACATGAACCGCGCCGACCGCAGCGCCTTCACGCCGACCACCGTCTACTCGCAGATCACCAGCAGCAACCCGGGCAACATCTACCGGAACATCAACGAGGAGCAGAAGACTGTCCTCGACGCGTTCGCCAAGTACGCGCGGCAGTTCGAGATGTTCAGCAGCAACTTCGACATCACCGGCGGCTGGTCCGCCGAGCGGTTCCGCGGTGACTATCCGTCGTTCAACGCGATCGGACTCGGCACCAACCTGCTCGGCATCAACGGCATCCCGTCGGCGAACGAAGCACGCCCCTTCTATTCGCTCAACGAAACGCGGATGGTGTCCGGCTTCGGGCGCGCGAACCTGAGCCTCTACGACCGCTACCTGTTCACCGGCTCGATCCGCGGCGACAAGTCGTCGCGGTTCGCCGAGGGCCATCAGTATGGCGTGTTCCCGTCGGCGGCCTTCGCGTGGCGCATGATCAACGAGCCGTTCCTGAAGGACCGGCTCCCGCTCTCCGATCTCAAGTTCCGCGTTGCGTGGGGCAAGAACGGCAACATGCCCACGGGCAACTACCTCGGCTATCAGTCATACACCTATGGCCAGGTCACCGCGGCGCCGCAGTTCGGGAACGAGTACGTGAGCACGATCCGTCCGAGCGGCAGTGATCCGAACCTGACCTGGGAGACGACGACCTCGTGGAACGCCGGCTTCGACTACGGCTTCAAGAGCGATCGTTTCACCGGCACTGTCGACTACTACACGAAGAAGACGACCCGCCTGCTCTTCGACGTTCCCACCGCGGCTGGCGCAAGCGTCACCAACCACGTCCTCACCAACATCGGCAGCCTCGAAGGCCACGGCTTCGAGTTCGCACTCGACGCGAAGCTGTTCGATAGCGACAACCGCGGCTTCACGTGGGACGCGAACTTCAACGCGGCGACGAACACGAACAAGCTCCTGACCATCGGGCGCCCGGGCGTGACGCAGATCCTCACGGGTGGCATCGCTGGCGGAGTCGGCACCAACATCCAGGTGCTTCAGGCCGGCGTGCCGATCAACTCCTTCCTGGTGTATCACCAGATCGGCGACACCTCCGGCGTCCCGATCTACCAGGATCGGAACGGCGATCACATCATCAATGCGCTCGACCTGCGCC
>JBJMNK010000092.1:0-31951 GCA_045804265.1 Gemmatimonadaceae bacterium
GACGCCAACTGCGCCGCGCACGATTGCAGCAATCTCTTCGTCGCCGACGGCGGACCGTTCGTGACGCAGGCCGACAAGAACCCGACGTGGACGATCCTCGCCCTCGCCTGGCGCACCAGCGACCACATCGCGCAACAGCGCAAGGCAGGAGCCCTGTGAGCGACTACGAACGCGACAGCGAACCGTTCACGCGCGAGGACGAGGACACGAGCACGATCTACGACGCGACGCCGGCCTCGCCCGAGCGCCCGGCATCACCGGCGCCTGAACCGGGGCAGGCGCCCGACGCGCCGGCGTCGCTCGGTCGCCGCGACGCGCTGCGGGTGATGGGGCTGGCGCCGGTGTTCGCGACGTTAGGCTGGAACGTCAACGGCGTCGAGAAGGCGGCGCGCTTCGTCGAGGAGCTGCCGTCGCTCGCCGACGCGGCCTACGTGCCGAAGTTCTTCACCGCACGCGAGTGGCGCACGGTGCGCATGCTCGCCGACTACATCATCCCGCGCGACGATCGATCGGGGAGCGCGACCGACGCGAAGGCGCCGGAGTTCGTGGACTTCATGCTGATGGACGAGGATACGAGCGATGCGAGCCGGCTGGCGATGCGCGGCGGGCTGGCCTGGCTCGACACCGAGTGCCGGCATCGCTTCGGCACGACGTTCACCGGCGCAACCGACGCCCAGCGGCGCACGGTGCTCGACGGCATCGCCTGGCCGAAGAAGGCGCCGCCGGAGATGAGTGCCGGAGTCGCGTTCTTCAATCGCTTCCGCGACTCGATCGCATCGGGGTTCTACTCGAGCGCGATGGGATGGAAGGACCTGCAGTACGTCGGAAATGTCTTCAACCCGAACTGGAACGGGTGCCCGGAGCCCGCGCTCCGGAAGCTCGGCGTCAGCTACGCCGAGTACGATGCAGCCCTCGCCGCGCAGCGCGGCTCGTGAGGACCACCAACAGGATGATCAATGCCTAACGCACGACTTGGAGTCGGATTCGTCGGCAGCGGCTTCAACGCCCGCTTTCACATCCAGGCCTGGCCCGGCGTCCGCGACGCCGACGTCCTCGGGATCTGGAGCCCCAACAGCAAGAACGCCGGCGAGGCGGCCGCGCTCGCCCGCAAGCTCGACGTCGGGGAGGCGAAGGCCTACGGCTCGATCACCGAGATGATCGCCGACCCGAAGATCGAAGCGCTCTGGGTGACGGGACCGAACCAGGCGCGGATCGAGAACATCGAGGAGATCGTGAGAGCGATCGAGAGCGGCAAGGGGACGCTCAAGGGAATCGCCTGCGAGAAGCGGCTCGCCCGCAACGTCGCCGAAGCGAAGAAGGTGAAGGAGCTGGTCGATCGCGTCGGGCTCAAGACGGGGTATCTCGAGAACCAGCTGTTCGCGCCGCACGTCGAAGCGGGGCGCAACCTGATCTGGGCCCGCGGCGCGGCGACGACTGGTCGCCCGTACCTCGCCCGCGCCGCCGAGGAGCACTCGGGGCCGCACGCGCCCTGGTTCTGGAAGGGCGAGTCACAGGGCGGCGGGGTGCTCAACGACATGATGTGCCACTCGGCGCTGCTCGTGCGACACCTGCTCACCGACCCGAAGCAACCGTTAGGCACGGTCAAGCCGAAGCGGATCACCGCCCACATCGCCAGCCTCAAGTGGTCGCGCAAGGAATATGCAGCGAAGCTGAAGGAGACGATGGGCGTCGATTACACGAAGCAGCCGTCGGAGGACTTCGCCAGCGTCATGATCGAGTTCGAGACGGCTGACGGGAAGACGGTGCTGGGCGAGGCGACGACGTCATGGAGCTTTGTCGGGGCCGGGTTGCGGCTGTCCGCGGAGCTGCTCGGTCCCGAGTACTCCATGCGCTGGAACTCGCTCGACTCAGGGCTCGAGCTCTTCTTCTCGCGCGAGGTGAAGGGAAATGCCGGCGAAGATCTCGTCGAGAAGCAGAACGCCGAGCAGGGCGTGATGCCGGTGGTGCCGAGCGAGCCGATCGCGTATGGCTACGAGGGGGAGGACCGGCACTTCGTCCGCGCCTTCCTCGGCAAGGAGCAGCCGCGACTCACCTTCGCCGACGGCGTCGAGGTGGTGCAGATCCTGATGACCGCCTACCAGAGCGCCGAGGAAGGGCGGACGATCGACTTCCCCGCCCCGGGCAACGACGCCTTCCGGCCGGCGGTGGCGCGGGGAACCTGGAGACCACGTTAGGCGAAGCCGGGGGATTCGAGGAGCGCCTCAGGACTCCGCCACGTCAGGCTCGGCGGACTCGCCCCCTTCGCGGACTGCCTCCGAACTCCGCCGCGTCAGGCAGCACTCAATACTGGAGAGACGTCATGTCGGATAAACAGTACACCCGCCGCGGCTTCATCGAGAACAGCGCGATGGTCGCGTTCGGCGCGATGATCGTTCCGCGGTTCGTGCTCGGCGGGAAGGGCTACATCGCGCCGAGCGCGAAGCTGGACCTCGCGTTCGTCGGCTTCGGCGGGATGGGGATGGAGAACCTGGCGCAGCTGCTCGACGAGAACATCGTCGCGCTCTGCGACGTGGACTACGGCTACGTCGAGCGGCAGCTGGCGAACCGGTTGCGCACCGCGCCCGGCGCGGCGCCCGACCCGCAGGCGGTACGGCTCAAGGACGCGTACACGAAGGCGCGGAAGTATACCGACTTCCGGAAGATGCTCGACAAGGAGAAGGGGGTCGACGCGGTGGTGATCGCCACTCCCGACCACACCCACGCCGCGGTCGCGGTCGCGGCGATGCGCGCCGGGAAGCACGTGTACGTGCAGAAGCCGCTGACCTACTCGGTGTACGAGGCGCGGCTGCTGGCGCGCACGGCGCGCGAGACGAAGCGGGTCACGCAGATGGGAAACCAGGGACACTCGCGCGAGGGGACACGCCGGATCGTCGAGTGGATCGGCGCCGGGGTGATCGGCCCGGTGCGCGAGGTGCACATCTGGACCGACCGTCCGCAGCGCTACTGGGCGCAGGGGATCCCGCGCCCGGGACAGGACATCGCGCAGCAGGCGGCGCAGCGCGCGGCGGCCGCGGCGCAGGGGCAGGCGCAGACACCGCCTAACGCTCCGCTGCCGGAGCCGGCGGTGCCGGCCAATCCCGCCCCGCCGCGCTGGAACATGCGGACGGTGGACAACGCGGTGCTCAAGGCGATGGCCGAGAACCCGCAGCAGGTGCCGCGGGGTCTCGACTGGGACCTGTTCCTCGGCCCGGCGAAGGAGCGGCCGTACCACCCGGTGTACCACCCGTTCAGCTGGCGGGGCTGGGTGGACTTCGGCACCGGCGCGTTAGGCGACATGGGCGCGCACCTGGTGGACCAGCCCTACTGGGCGTTAGGCCTGACGCAGCCGGTGAGCGTCAACGCGTCGTCGACGCCGTGGGGCGGGCTGCCGTTCGAGATCGCGTCGTACCCGCTGGCGACGACGGTGCACTACGAGTTCGCCGCCCGCGGCGACCAGCCGCCGGTGAAGCTCAACTGGTACGACGGCGGCTTCCTTCCCCCGCGCGTCCCGTTCTACCCCGACACGCTGGTGCTGCCACCGGGCGGGGGCGGGATCTTCGTCGGCGACAAGGGGATCCTCACCTACGAGACGTACGGCGACAACCCGACGATCTACCCCGAGTCGCTACGTCCGGCGGCCGACGCCGTCGCCCGCACCGTCCCGCGCATCGCCGTGCCGCATGAAGTGAACTTCGCCCAGGCCTGCAAGGGTGAAGCAACCGCGAGCGCGCCGTTCGAGTACGCGTCGGCGCTCACGGAGACGATGCTGCTCGGGCTCGTCGCGCTGCACGCAGGTGAGGGGGCGAAGATCTACTATGACGCGAACGCGATGCAGGTGACGAACGTGCCGGAGGCGAACGCGTTTCTGACGCGTGAATATCGGAAGGGTTGGGAGTTGTAGCGTTGCGCCTGGACTGGCTATGACACTGCGATGAGAGATGAGAGATACCGCGATCGAGAGAGGAGAGAGGAGAGACGAAACAACGATTGCGGTTACCGGCATAGCCGCCCTTGCCGCTGCGCTTAGTTGATTCTCTCGGCTCTCATCTCTCTATCGGAGTCTCTCTCATCGCTCATCGCAGTGTTGAAGCCGACTCGGTGCACGAACTTCCGCTCATCGCAGTGTTGAAGTCGGTTCGGCGCGCCGGACTCGGCGCATTCCTGCTCGCCGGGCCGTCGCTCGCGGCAGCGCAGAGTGCTCGCGCGTACGAGCCGCTGTATGGGGTGCGATTCGGCTCCGCGCAGCACCAGTCGGTCTACGCCGGGATCGCGCACTTATCGCGCATCACGGCTGACGAGCAGACTGGCACCACGCTCGAGCTGGAGGCCGGCCGGAGCGCGGGTCAGGTTGGCGTCGGCGTCATCGGGATAGCCCCGAAGGCGGTCGAGGTTCGCTTACAGCTCGTTGGCCTGCGTACGTACGGTCGGGCCACCGACATCGCGCCCGGCCAGAATTATGTCGGCGTCGAAGCGCAGATCGGCGCGATACTTGGCGTCAGCATCGGTTACTACCGGCGCATCCATGGCAGCGCCCCCGGGGACGCCAGCTTCAGGGGGATCCGGTTCGTGATCGGCGTCTGAGCTGAGAGCGTCTCGCCTAGTCTCTTGTCAACACTTCGATAAGAGACGAGAGAGACTCCGATCAAGAGATGACAGAGGAGAGAAGCAACCAGGCGGGCCGACAATGACGGGTGTGCCGGGAGCCGCAATCGTTGTTTCGTCTCTCCTTTCTCATCTCTCCATCGGAGCCTCTCTCATCTCTCGTCGCCGTGTTGAACCCTGACGAGTCGGCCTTACGCCGTGACCGGCGCCGTAGCTGGACGGATTGGTTCGTCCGGGTGTGCCGCTGTTTTGGGTCTGAAGATGAACGCAAAGATGATCCCGATCACCAGCGCGCCTAACGCTGGCGCGGTCCAGATCGCGTGCCAGTCGTGTGAGGGCGTGCCGTTGGGTGCCGTCGTGCGGTACGTCTCGACCACGCGGCCGGAGACCCAGGCGCCGATGAAGTAGCCGACGCCGTTGGTGACGAAGTTGATCAGCCCCTGCGCCGCGCCCTTGACCCGCTCGCCGGCCTTCTCGTCGGTGTAGATCTGGCCGGCGACGAAGAAGAAGTCGTAGCAGATGCCGTGGAGCAGGATGCCGGCGTAGATCATCCACATCCCCGCGCCGATGTTGCCGTTCGCAAAGGCGAAGTAGCGGAGCGCCCAGCCGAGCATCCCGCCGAGCATGATCCCGCGGATCCCGAAGCGCCGGAGCGCGATGGGCAGCATGAGCATGAAGAAGATTTCGGACATCTGGCCGAACGTCTGGATGAACGCCGGCTCCGGCGCGCCGATCTCGTTGAGGAAGGGGTTCGTGAACGCGTAGTAGAACTGCAGCGGCACGCAGAGCAGGAACGACCCGAGCACGAAGATCAGGAACGAGCGGTCCCTGAGCAGGTACAGGGCATCGAGGCCTAACGCGTCGCGGACGCTGAATCCGCGCCCCGCGCCCTTCGGCGGGGTATGCGGCAGGGCGAACGAATAGAGACCGAGTACGAGCGACCCGGCGGCGCCGAGGCGGAGCGGTGTCGCGAGGGCGTCGGCGTGCAGCACCTTGCCGACGAGGATCCCGGCCACGATCCAGCCGATCGTCCCAAGCACGCGGATCAGCGGGAAGTCGCGCCCCGGATCGGTGACGTGGTGGAACGAGATCGAGTTCGTCAGGCTCAGCGTCGGCATGAAGCAGAGCGCGTAGAGAACCAGCAGCGGGTAGAAGGTCGAGAACTCCTTCTGCAGCGACACGACGTACAGCAGCACCGCGCCGAGGATGTGCAGCGCGGCCAGCAGCTTCTCGCTGTCGAAGAACCGGTCGGCGATCGCGCCGATGAAGAACGGCGACACCAGCGCCGCGATCGCCGTCGCGCCGTATGCCAGACCGACCTGCTGGTCGGTGAAGTGGAGCGTGTGCGAGAGGTACGTCCCCATCGTCACGAACCAGACACCCCACACGAAGTACTCGAGGAACATCATCGCCGCGAGACGTCCGCGGGCACCACTGGTCGCGTTAGGCACGGCGGACACCGTCTGGTTGACGCGGCTCATTGCAGCTCCCGGATGCGCATGTTGCGGATGGAAAGGGTGCCATCGTGGTCACCCTGGATGCCGATATGGCCACGCTTGGCCAGACCATAGTTCGGGTACGCCGAGAACTTGCTCGCCTTGACCTTGGCCTTCCAGTCGGCGCTCCATGCCTCGTACTCGACCACCTTGTGCCCGTTGAGCCAGTGCTCGACGTGCGGGCCGCGGGCAACGATCCGCGACGTGTTCCACTGGTTCGCCGGCTTGACGAACCCCTTCGGCGAGGGATAGAGCCCGTACGCGGCGCCGGCCGAAGTGAGGCGGCTCTTGCCGTCGGGGTGCTTCGCGTCGTCGAGCAACTGATACTCGGTGCCGCTCCAGTAGATCTTGTCGTACTCCTCGCTGGCGCGGTAGAAGATCCCGGCGTTGCCGCCCGGGTCGAGCTTCCAGTCCCAGGTGAGCTCGAAGTCGCCGAATTCGTCGCGGCTGATCAGGTCATCGGCGCTTCCCGCCTTGGTCAGCGTGTCGCCGACGACTTTCCAGTTGGTCGGGAAGCTCTGCGTCTTGTACCCGCGCCACGACGCGGTCGTCGCGTTGCCGCCGACGAGTGTGCGCCAGCTCGTGTCGGGCGTCGAACGTGTCGAGTTGCCGGCCTTCGCGCTGTCGGCGACAGCGCCCATGCTGGTCGCGGTCGTCGTGGCCGAGGTCATCGCGGTCGCGGTGTTCGTCGTACTCGAGGACGTCGCGCTGTCGCTCGACGCGGCCTTCGTCGTGCAGGCACCGGCGACAGTCGCGGCGGCCACGGCGATGCTGGCGCGAGTGAGGAGGGCTGCGGAAAAACTGTTCATGTGCGCAGGCTCTGGGGTGAGTGTGGCGCATAACGTACCTCTCGCTCCCGTCCGCCGCGAGGCCGGGAAGATGCATTGCGCGGGCGTGGCACGATCGCCATGTTCGCGCCGCAAGAGCCGACTCTCACGGAGGGAACATGTCCGACGAAGCATCACCACCGACCGCGCAGGATCGCCGCGCATTCCTCGCCACCCTGGGCGGCGCCGCGATCGCGGCCAGCGGGCTCGGTGCGATTGCATGCGCAATGAACCCGTCGACGTCCGGGGCAGCGGGGACCGCCGCCACGACCTCGCCCGCCATCGCCGGCGGAAGCTCGCTCGGCCCGATCGGCGTTCAGCTCTACACCGTCCGCGACGAGATGCAGAAGGACGTCGCCGCCACGCTCGCCCGCGTCGCGCGGATCGGGTACAAGGAAGTGGAGTTCGCCGGCTACTTCGGCCACAGCCCGACCGAGATCCGCGGCATGCTCGACGCGAACGGCCTAACGGCGCCGTCGTCGCACATCCCGCTGCAGATGATGCAGGCCGACCCCGCCGGAGTCGCGGCGACGGCGAAGGCGATCGGCCACGAATACGTCGTCGTCCCCTTCCTCGACCCCAGCCAGCGCAACGACTGGCACGGCCTGGCGAAGTCGCTCAACTCGATCGGCGCCGAGATGGCGAAGCAGGGGCTCAAGCTCGGCTACCACAATCACAACTTCGAGTTCGCCTCGACCGGGAGTGGGCCGCTGCCGTACGAGATCCTCGTCGGCGAGACCGACCCGGCGCTCGTGAAGCTCGAGATGGATCTCTACTGGGCGACGATGGCCGGACAGGATCCGGTCGCGTGGTTCGCGAAACAGCCCGGCCGCTTCGAGCTGGTGCACGTCAAGGATTCGCGCGGCGGGGCGGACAACGCGATGGCGCCGGTCGGCAGCGGGACGATCGACTGGAAGCGCATCTTCGCCAAGCGCGCGCAGGCGGGGATCAGGCACTTCTTCGTCGAACACGACAACGCGGCCGAGGGCGTGGGCGGATCGTTCGCGTCGATCGAGTCGAGCTTCAACTACCTGAACGCGTTCAGGGGCTGATCGCATCGGAGTCGAAGGGAATCACGGCGCCAGCACGCGGCTGATGACGCGCGGGATCATCGCGCTCATCGCCGCGGGGCTGGCGCTCGTCGCGCCAAGGTCGTCACAGGCGCAGGATGCGGCGGCCGCGCGACCACTCGTAGCGGACAGCAGCGCGCAGACCGTCGTGCCCGGAGTGACACTGCGCCGCATCGCGCGCGCCGGCGGACCGTGGATCATTCACGTCCTGACGGTGGACCTCGCTCGCCGCGACCTCAGCATCGACGCCGCGCGGGCGTGCGATCGTTTCATCGGCCGCGAGCGGCCGAGCGCGATCTCGCACCGGTTGAACGCGGACGGCGGGCAGGTCGTCGCGGTGATCAACGCCGGCTTCTTCGATCTCGAGGGCGGGACGGGGATCAGCGAGAACAACGTCGTCGTCGATGGCGAGATCGTGAAAGGAGTGGCGGTCACCGAGTCGCCGTTCGATCGCGCGCATCACGTACACTCGCAGGTCGCGATCGAGCGCGACGGCCGGCCGACTATCGAGCAGTTCCGCCTGACGGGGAGCGTACGCTCGGCACGCGGTCGCTGGACGTTAGGCACGATCAACGGCGCGCCGGTGCCGGGCGCCGTCGCGCTCTACACCGAATGGATGGGACGCGCGCCGCGCTTCCCGGCGAGCGTTCGCTCGGTCGCGGTTCCGCTCGAGCGGATTCGTTCGAGCGGCGACACGCTGCGTTATCGCGTGCGCGCCGACTCGCGCGACAGCACCGCCGACACGAGCAGCAGCCGCGCGTTGCTCGTCGGCGCCGGGACGACGGCGAGCTCCGTCGCCAGCCTGCGCGCGGGAGACATTGTGACCGTGGTCGCGACGTTCGCGCCGGGCGGAACGCCGCGAGCGCTGGTCGGCGGATGGCCGCGGATCGTTCGCGGCGGCGTGAGCGTGGCCGCGCAGGCCGACTCGGTGGAAGGGACGGGACCGAAGTTCTCCGCGGCGCGCCATCCGCGCTCGGCGATCGGGATCACTCGCGGCGGCGACACGCTGCTCATCGTCGCGGTGGACGGACGCCAGGCCGCGAGCGTCGGGATGACGCTGACCGAGCTCGCGCAGACGATGCTCGGTCTTGGCGCATGGGATGCGCTCAACCTCGACGGCGGCGGGTCGACCGCGCTCGTCGTGAGAGACAGCGTCGTGAGCTCACCCTCCGACCCGACGGGTGAGCGGCCGGTTGGTGACGTGCTGCTGGTGCGACGGGGAGCGAACACGGGCGCACTGCACGCGCACGGTCCGGCGAAGACCGTGGTCGCGAGCTGCGTCATGACGGGGAATCGCGACCCGGATCGTTGACCTCGCTCGCGGCGCGGCAACGCGCCGGGCGACTCGCGCTGCGACTCCCGCGTGGGCACACCATCTGCAAAATGCTCCCTCCCTAACGGTCAGGCCGGTGACGACCGCCGGCTCCGCAGCCCCAGCCGAGGAGAGAGCAGATGGCGACTCAGCAGATACCGACCAGGCGACAGAACGGCACCGACGGCGCAGGGCGCTCCGCGTCGAGCGGGTCGGGTGAGTGGAAGGACGCACCCGAGCATTACAGCGAGACGCCGGACTGGAAGGACGGCACCACGAAGTTCCTCGGCTGGTTCAGCGTCGGGCTCGGGCTCGCCGAGCTGTTCGCGCCGCGCTCGGTGGCGAAGCTGATCGGGATCGAGGATGAAGACGAGTACGTGGGCACCCTGCGCAGCTTCGGCGTGCGTGAGCTCGCGGCCGGCTTCGGCCTGCTGACGCGCCCGAAGCCGACATACTGGCTCTGGTCGCGCGTTGGCGGCGACACGATCGACCTCGCGTTCCTCGCGCGGCGGATGCGCGACGAGAACGAGAACAACAACAGCGCGAAGCTGCTCGCGGCGACGGTGGCGGTGCTCGGCGTGACCGCGCTCGACATCATGCAGGGAGCGAAGCTGGCGAGCGAGAAGCTGCCGGCGCAGGGGCACGACGAAGGGAGCTTCCAGCTCTCCCCCGCCGACGACGGGACGGTGCGCCTCGCAGCGCAGATCACCGTCGGCGCGTCGCCGGAGGACGTCTACGCTTTCTGGCAGGACCTCGGCAACCTGCCGCGATTCATGGGGCACCTCGAGTCAGTGCAGATGACGGAGAACGGCCGCTCGCACTGGAAGGCGAAGGCGCCGACAGGCCTAACGGCGGAGTGGGACGCCGAGACGATCGAGGATCGGCCGAACGAGTACATCGCCTGGCATTCGCTCGAGCACGAAGCGGTGGACAACCTCGGCTCGGTGACGTTCATCAAGGCGCCGGGCGACCGCGGCACCGAAGTGCATCTGGAGATGGAATACCATCCCCGCGGCGGCGCGGTCGGGGCGAAGCTCGCGAACATGTTCAGGAAGATCCCCGAGGCGGCGCTCAGCGCTGACCTCAAGCGGTTCAAGCAGATGATGGAGCTTGGCGAGATCACCATCTCCGACCCGACCGCGGTCGAGGGAATGCAGCCGGCGCAGCCGCCGGCGCGCGAGCGGCTGAAGCCCGAGCTGAGGAAATAACGAGACGATCGAGCGACGGCGCGAGGCGCGCCGTCGCCTGGCCCACGACTTCGGACGGAGCACACGATGCGAGCAAACTGCTGGGAAGGCGCGAAGCACCTGAAGGTGGAGACGGTGCCGGATCCACAGATCCTCAACACGCACGACGCGATCATCAAGGTCACCTCGACGGCGATCTGCGGATCGGACCTGCACCTGTTCAACGGCTTCATGCCGACGATGGAGCACGGCGACATCCTCGGCCACGAGTTCATGGGCGAGGTCGTCGAGACGGGACGGAACGTGAAGAAGCTGAAGGTCGGCGATCGCGTGGTCGTCCCCTTCCCGATCGCCTGTGGTGTTTGCTACAACTGCAAGAAGGGGATGACGTCGATCTGCGAGAACTCGAACCCTAACGCTCACATCGCCGAGCAGATGATGGGTCATTCGCCGGCGGGGGTGTTCGGCTACTCGCACATGCTTGGCGGATTTGCGGGCGGGCAGGCGGAGTTCGCGCGCGTCCCGTTCGCCGACTTCGGCCCGCTGAAGGTGCCGAGCGACCTGACCGACGAGCAGGTGCTCTTCCTGACCGACATCTTCCCCACCGGCTACATGGGCGCCGAGATGTGCGGCATCGAGCCGGGCGACACGATCGCCGTCTGGGGATGCGGTCCGGTCGGACAGTTCGCGATCGCGAGCGCGAAGCTGCTGGGCGCCGAGCGCGTGATCGCGATCGACCGCTTCCCGTACCGGCTGCAGCGGGCGCGGACCGCCGGCGCCGACGTGACGATCAACTACGAGGAGACGAGCGTCATCGAGGGGCTGAAGGAGCTGACCGGTGGCCGCGGTCCGGATGCGTGCATCGACGCGGTCGGCCTCGAGTCGCACGCGCCCGGGCTGCACGGGATGTACGACAAGGCGAAACAGTCGATGCGCTGGGAGAATGACCGCATCGCCGCGCTGCGCCAGGCGATCATGACCTGCGGAAACGGCGGCACGGTGTCGATCATCGGCGTCTACAGCGGCTTCGCCGACAAGTTCCCGTTAGGCTCCCTGATGAATCGCTCGCTCACGATCAAGACGGGCCAGTGCCATGTGCACCGCTACATGCAGCCGTTGCTCGAGCGGATCCAGAAGGGTGAGATCGATCCGAGCTTCGTCATCTCGCACACGATGAGCCTCGAGGACGCGCCAGCGGGCTTCGACATCTTCACGCACAAGGAAGATGAGTGCAACAAGATCGTGCTGAAGACACAATACGCGAGTTGATGCGCAGCGGGACTGGCTATGACACTGCGACGAGAGATGAGCGATACCGCGATCGAGAGATGAGAGAGGAGCGAGGAAATACGGCTGGGTAGCGGGGTCGGGGGTCGGACGGCGCCACTTCGACGCCGTCCGCTTCCTGCTTACTGCCTATCGCTTACTGCCTGGGCGTTAGGCATGATTTCCCCTGGCGGCCGGCGCGGCCTCAGAGGCTCTTTGCGGGCGTCAGGCCCAGATCGATGCCTTCTTGGCCCAGGTGGTGTCCTGGTACCGGTCGGCGAACGCTTTCGCCGTGGCGCCGAGCGCATTCGGGTCGCCGGAGCCCTTGTAGTCGGAGACGCCGGCCCAGTACTGCGCCTCGGGCGCGGCGTCGGTGCGCGGGAGGGTGTCGACGACCTTCCTGAACCAGCGCCCGGCGGCGGCGAAGTCGCCGCTCCTGAAGGCGAGGTGGCCAAGGCCGAGCATGAGCTGGGCGAGGAAGTCATCGTTAGGCAGGAACCCTTCGATGCGATGCCGCTCGACGCCCTGGGGATCGATGATGATGACGGTCGGCGTCCACTGCGCGTCGAAGCGCTCGCCGAAGCGCTGGAAATCGGCCGCCTGGTCCTTCACGTGCAGGCGCGCGGGAATGAAGTTCTCCGTGATGAGCCGCGCGACACGCTCATCCGGGTACACCTCGGCATCCAGCCGAGCACAACCACCTCACATCGGCGCGGCGCTGAAGTCGAGGAGGACAGGCTTGTGCTGGGAGGACGAATCAGCGAGGACGCGATCGACGTCATGGCGCCAATTGATTTCCATGAGAGACTCCGGGATGGGGGACAAGGAGAGTCCTATGCAGGGGGTGTTCCTCGTTCCTTGTTCGTCGTCTGTTGCGGGGGCGAGCGGGGACGCGGAGGTACAAGTGACCAGGGGTGGAGAAGGGACGAGGAATCCGCCATCGCCTCACGCGACGAGCGGGACGAGCGGGACGAGGGACATGGGACGTGGGGGAGTTGCAACGGGGGACGTGGAATGAGGGAATGGCGCCCTTGTTCCGTGGTTCGCGTTATGAGGAACGAGGGGGCATGTGGGACAAGGAACGAGCGAGTGGCGTGCCTGCTCCTGCTGGTTCGCGCCCGTGCGAGACGAGGGATGAGCGACGCCGCCGCTCTTCCGTGTCTCGCGTGCCGCTCATCGTCGCTCCTAGTCCCTCGCCTCTCGTATTCCCTTGTTCCTCGTGCTCCCTTGTCCCTCCTGCTCCCTCCTAAAACGGAACAAGGACCCGCGCCCAGTTTCCTCGTCTCCCGTTCCTCGTACTTCCTCATCCCTCGTAAAGCGGAACCTCGATTAATGGCGCCACTTCCTCGTGCCATGTCCCAGGTTGTTACTCCCCCACGTCCCATGTCCCCCGTCAGCGTGCGGCCTTAGGCCGCCGCGCCTTCCTTGTCCCTCGTCCTTCCTCGTTCCTCGTCACGAGGACGAGGAACGAGGCACGTGCAACGACCAACGACCAACGAGCAACGGAACGTTCGCCGTCAGAGTGTGTACCGTTAGGTTCTCTCCTCCTGCCGCGAGATTTTCATGGCGAAGTTCACGAGACGCACTGTCTCCTTTATCACGCTGGCTGCAGCGGTGCTGGTCGCCGGGCCGGCGCTGCATGCACAGAGCGCGGGTGACGGCTTCCTCTTCCGCAAACCGGTCGGGGCGTTCGTCGTGCGGGGCGGGTACGCCGCGGCGATGGCACGGGGTGATCTGTATTCGTTCCTCGAGAATCAGTTCACGCTGAACAAGGGCGACTTCCGGTCGCCGGCGATCGGAAGCGATCTGCTGATCGGCGTCGCGTCGCGCGTCGATCTCGACTTCGGCGTGGCGGTGTCGGGGAAGAAGTCTGCGTCGGAGTTCCGGCATTTCGTCGGCACCGACAACCTGCCGATCGAACAGACGACCAGCCTGACGCGGGTGCCGCTCACTGCGGGGGCGCGATTCTATCTCGTGCCGAAGGGGCGAACGATCGGGAGCTTCGTCTGGATCCCGAACAAGATTGTGCCCTACGTGGGTGCGGGGGGCGGTGCCACGTGGTATCGTCTGCATCAGGGCGGGGACTTCATCGATTTCCAGACGAACGATGTCTTCAACGACGAATTCCAGTCCTCGGGCTGGGCGCCGACGGCATACGGGGTGGCGGGCGTCGACTATTCGTTGTCGCCTCGGCTCGCCCTGACCGGCGAAGCACGCTACACGTCGGCGAAGACGCAGCTCGGCACCGACTTCACCGGATTCGATGGGATCGACCTGTCGGAGTTCGGCGTCACGGTCGGCCTCAACGTCAGGTTCTGAGAGGATTGCCATGATGATGATCGCGAAGACCCGAGGGACGCTCGCGCTCGCGGCCGTGCTGACCGCGGCGACGCTGGCGGCGAGTGCGCCGCTGAGCGCGCAGGCGACTCCGCAAGCGACTGCGCAAGCGAGCGCGCAGACGACCGCGCAGGGCGCGAAGGCTGACGCACGGTGGCAGGGACTGCTCGGCTGCTGGCAGCCGGTGACCGCGACGTCCAGCGACAGCTACTCGGCGTGGATGGACCAGCGGGCCCGCGACGCCGGCGCGCCGACGTTGTGCATCGTGCCGTCGAGCAGCGCGGCGGCAGTGGAGTTCGTCACCGTCGCGCGCGACGGCAAGGTCACGGCGCGCCAGGTCGTGGACGCGAGCGGGCAGGCGACGGTGCGCGAGCGCGATGGCTGCTCGGGAAACGAGAGCGCGTCGTGGTCCAGCGACGGTCGCCGCATCTACGTCGCGTCGAGCTTCGCGTGCCCGGGTGGGCTGACGCAGAAGTCGAACGGGATGCTCACCATGTCGGGCGACGGCCAGCTGGTGGACATCGAGGAGGTCGCGAGCGGCGGGGCGAAGTCGGTGCGGATCGCGCGGTACCAGAACGCGGCGCCCCCGGCCGGCTTCGTGCTCGACAGCACGCAGGTGCCTAACGCGAGCTCGCTTCGCGTCACCACCGCCCGGGCGGCGCTCGCCGGCGCGCTGACCGGCGCCGACATCGTCGATGCGGTGAAGAGCGTGGACACGCTCGTCGTCGAGGCGTGGCTGGTCGAGCGTGGCGATCACTTCACCGTCGACGCCGGTCGGCTGGCGGCGCTCGCCGACGCCGGCGTCCCGGGGCGGATCACCGACCTGATGGTCGCCCTCGCCTATCCGAAGGTGTTCGCGATGGATCGCTCGCAGCGCGTGGCCGGCACGCTGCCACGCGGCTCGACGATCTACACGACCCTTCCGCCGCCCGACCCGTTCGGCTACCGCGGCGGCTACGCGGGCTATCCCTACGGCTACGGAACGTTAGGCTACTCGCCCTACCTCTACTCCGGCCTCGGCTACAACGGATACAACGGCTACTCGGGGTACGGCTATGGCTACGGCTATGGCGGCTATCTCTATCAGCCGCCGGTCGTCTACATTCGCCAGCCTAACGGCGGTGGGGCCGGACGCGAGCACGGACGAGTCGTGAACGGCCAGGGCTACACGCGCGGCGGCTCTTCAGGCTCATCGAGCACGGCCGACACCAGGCCGCGCTCGAGCGGCGGGTCGAGCTCAGGCAGCTCAGGCTCGACGTCGAGCGGGAGCTCGGGCTCGTCGAGCTCCGGCAGTACGCGTCAGGCGAAGCCGAAGCCGTAACCGCGGGACCAGGAAAGCAGACGGGCGCCTGACGATCGTCAGGCGCCCGTGTGCGTTTTTGTCCCCGAGCTAGTGTCCGCGCGCGGTCGCGACGGCGGCACGCAGCACCGACCAGGCGATCCGCGCGCAGCAGGCAAGCCCGATGTACGCGGCGACGTCGGCGAGGTTGAGCACGAGCACCGATCCCTGACCGTGCGCCACCGCGAGGAAGTCGGGGACGCCGCCCGGCGACGTCACCAAGCTGGCGAGGTTGCCTAACGCTGCGCCGGTGATCAGCCCGAGCCCGCTCGGTGCCAGCGCGTCGAACCGCGTCAGCCGCGGGCAGTACACCATCGCCAGCAGCGCCGCGGCCAGCGTGGCAGCGACGTTTATCTCGAAGGTGTGCGCCCCGTAGGAGGTGCTGAACGCACCGAGCGGGTTGTGGACGACCTCGATCAGCAGGTGGCTCCCGACGAGCGGGTAGCGCTCACCACTCCAGAGCCCGACGGCCATCGCCTTGGTGACGAGATCGCCGAGCATCACCAGGAGCGCGATCCCGACGAAGGTGGCACCGTCGGGGAGCGGCGCGGCTGCCGACCGGGCGAGTGCGCGCCGGGGATGCGAGAGCTGCGGGAGCTGCGGGAGCTGCATGCTGCACGTCCACAGGAAGAATTTTCGCGTCGCGTGCTGCGACGCCGCTGCCTTGCACAGAAGCAAAGGGAGTGCCGAATGCGGAGTGGCGGTTAGATTCTCCCGATCCCCGCCGACGTCCACGCCAGATACCCCTGCGCATCATGACCGCTCCGCCGTCGCGACCGCAAGACCAGCCGCTGCACGAGGACATTCGCTGGCTCGCCGGGACGCTCGGGCGCGTCATCCAGCGTCTCGAGGGGGACGACGCGCTCAGCACGGTCGAAGAGCTGCGGCAAGCGTGTCGAGCCCGGCGCCAGGGGAGCAGCGATGCGCCGACGCTCGATGAGCTGGTGGCCCGCGTCGCTGAGCTCCCGATCGAGCTCTCCGCCCTCGCGGCCCGCGCCTTCACGCTCTTCTTCCTGCTCATCAACACCGCCGAGCAGGTACACCGCGTGCGGCGCCGCAACACGTACCTGCGGCGCGATGACGACAACCCGCAGCCGGCGTCGGCGCGGTGGACGATGCGGCGGCTGCGCGAGATGGGACGCTCGGCGACCGAGGTCGCGCAGGCACTGACGAAGCTGGACGTGCGGCCGGTCCTGACCGCGCATCCGACCGAATCGACGCGACGGACGCTGCTCGGGCTCCAGGCGCGCGTCGCCGACCTCCTGCTCCGTCGCGAGTTCAGCTCGGCGGCCGAGCGTCGCGCGATCGAGGACTCGCTCGAGGGCGAGGTCGAGCTGTTGTGGCTCACTCCTGAAGTGCGGCAGGACCGGCCGACGGTGCTCGACGAGGTGAGCACGGTGCTCTGGTACCTCGAGACGCGGCTGCTCGACGCGAGCGCGCGCACGCACGATACCGTCGTCCGCGCGTACGAGGAGGAGTTCGGGCGCGCCGACGAGACGCTGCGCCTGACGGTGCCGATCCGCTTCGGCTCGTGGGTCGGTGGCGATCGCGATGGAAATCCCTTCGTCACCCCCGAGACCACGCTCGCCGCCGCGCGCCGCGCCAGCCACGTCATACTCGGCCGCTACCGGCGCGGGATCGACGACCTGGTGGAGAAGCTCTCGATCGGCTCGAACATCACGCCGCCGACGCGCGAGCTGCTCGAGTCACTCGAGTCCGACCAGGCCGCGCTCCCCGCTGTTTGGGAGACGAACCACCGTCGCAACTCCGACGAGCCGCTGCGGCTCAAGCTCAGCTTCGTCGCCGCGCGCCTCGATGCGACGCGGCGGCTGGTGGCGTCGCGCGACGCGGGACGTGAGGCACCGGAGCCTGCAGCCTACGAAGACGTCGCCGCGTTCGAGCGCGACCTCCTGCTGGTTCGCGACTACCTGATCATCGCCGGTGCGTCCGAGGCGTGTCGCACCAGCTTCGATCCGCTGTTCGCGCTCGTGCGCGCGAATGGCTTTCATGGCTACGCGCTGGACGTCCGCGACCACGCCGACTCGCACGTCGCTGCGCTGGCCGACATCGCCAGCCACATCGGTCTTCCCGACTTCGACGGCGAGGCGATGCGTCGCGAGCTGCGCGGCAGTCGTCCACTCGTCGGCGCGCGCCTGCCACTGGCCGAAGGCACCGTCAGGGTGCTCGACACGATGCGCGCGATGGCGACGATCCAGGACGAATCCGGCGCGGCCGCGGCGCAGACGTACATCATCTCGATGGCGCGCACCCCGGAAGACCTGCTACGCGTACTCCTGCTCGCGCGTGAGACGGGGCTGGTCGACCTCGCGGCCGAGCCGCCGGTGTCGCGCATCGACGTGGTGCCGCTGTTCGAGACGCTGGCCGATCTCGAGCACGCGCCGGCGGTGATGCGGACGCTGTTCAACGACGCGGTCTACTCGCGACAGCTCGCCGCGCGCGGGCGACGGCAGGAAGTGATGATCGGCTACTCCGACTCGGGGAAGGACGCGGGGATGATCGCGTCGTCGTGGGCGCTGTACCTCGGTCAGCAGCTGCTCGAGGACGTGTTCCGCGACGCGGGGATCGAGCTGAAGCTGTTCCACGGCCGCGGTGGAAGCGTCGGGCGCGGCGGCGGCTCGCCGGTGTACCGTGCGCTCGCGGCGCTCCCGCCTAACGTTGGGGGCGGCTCGCTCAAGATCACCGAGCAGGGCGAGATCATCTCGCAGCAGTTCGGGCTCGCGCCGATAGCCGAGCGGACGCTCGAGGTGACGCTGTCGGGGACGCTGCTGCACGAGTTCACCGACTGGCGGACGGGGATCGAGCCGGGCGAGGTGCAGCGCTTCCGCGCGACGATGGACGCATTGTCGGCGAAGTCACTCGAGCTCTATCGCGAGCTCGTGCACGACAACGAAAAACTGTTCGACCTCTTCCTCGAGGCGACACCCGTCGGCGAGCTCGCCGGCGCACGATTCGGTTCGCGCCCCGCCTACCGCCCCGGGGCGAAGAAGGGGATCGAGGGGATTCGCGCGATCCCCTGGCAGTTCGGCTGGACGCAGATCCGCCTGATGCTTCCCGGGTGGCTCGGCGTCGGTACCGCGCTGGCCGACGTCGGTGCGAGCGCCGACGGACTGGCGCTGCTGCGGCGGATGGCTGCGATCTGGCCGTTCTTCGACGACATGCTGGCGAAGGTCGAGATGGTCTGCGCCAAGACCGACCTCGAGATCGCCCGCGCCTATGTCAAACGGTTAGGCGGCGACGAGCAGCTGTTCGCCCGGCTCGAGGCCGAATTCGCGTTGACGGTGGAGTGGCTGCTGCGCATCCGCGAAACGCCGGAGATGATCGCCGACATCCCGGTGCTCCGCGCGGCGATCGCGGTGCGCAACCCGTACGTGGACGTGCTCTCGGTGCTGCAGATCGCGCTGCTGGAGCGCAAGCGGAAGTCGAAGGACGACGAGGACACCGCCGCGCGGGTAACCGAAGCGCTGGCCACGACGCTGAACGGCGTGGCGCAGGGACTGCGGAACACCGGCTGACCGTTAGGCGCGCGGCTCGGCGCGGGCCGGCTCCGGCGCGGCGGGTGCCGCCTGGCGCGCGCGGTCCGTCTCGGCCGGCGGCTCGGACACCGGAAGCGTGAACCAGAAGGTCGTCCCCCGCCCCGGCTCGCTCTCCATCCAGATCCGGCCGCCGTGCGCGTCGACGATCCCCTTCGCGATCGTCAGGCCAAGGCCGATCCCGCGGCGGTCGGCGCGGCGCGACTGCCAGAAGCGGCGGAACATGAACTGCTGCTGCTCGAGCGGAATCCCTGGTCCGTTGTCGGAGACCCAGAACCGCGCCTCGCCGTCGACGCGCCGCGCGCCGATCGTGACGTCGCCGCCGCGGCCGGTGAACTTGATCGCGTTGGACAGGAGGTTGTCGAGCACCTGCAGCGCGCGATGGCGGTCGGCGAGGACGCGCGTCTCCGCGTCAGGCGTCTCGTCGACCGAAACCGTGATCGCGATCCCCTGCTCGCGCGCGGTGGCCGCGACACTGTCGGCGGCTTCGCCGAGCAACTCGCTGACCGCGACCGGCTCGCGCTCCAGCTGCAACCGGCTGCTCTCGAGTCTCGTCACGTCGAGCAGGTCGCGGATGAGGCGCTCGCCGCGCAGCGCGGCCCGGCGCACCGAGTCGAGCGTCTTCCGCACCGGCGAGTCGCCGGGGAGGATCTCCAGCGCCGCACCGGTGCCGAGCAGGATCGTGTGCAGCGGGTTCCGCATGTCGTGCGACACGACGGCGAGCACCTCGTCACGTCCGCGCGTCGCCTGGCGCGCCGACTCGTAGAGCCGCGCGTTCTCGACGGCGATCGCGGCACGGCGTGCCAGCTCCTCGATCGAGGGGACGTCGCTCGACGAATAGCGGTGCGACGACGAGCCGAACGTCATCAATCCGATCGCCTCCGCCCCCTGCAGCAGCGGGACGTAGAGCGCCGAGCGCACGTCGAGCGCGGTGAGGAGCGCGCGATAATCGCGTTCGTCGGTGATCGCCGCGAGCACGTCCTCGGAGAACACGTCGATGACCTGGACGCGTCGCTCGGCGACCGCGGCTCTCGCCGGGCCGCGCAGCGCGGCGGAGTTGAGCGGAAAACGCTCGCGCACCTCGCGCAGTCGCGCCAGCTGCGACGGATCGACATGCGCCGCCGCGGTGCGGGAGCCGCCGTCAGGCTCGAAGAGGTCGACGACGCAGGCGTCGCCTAACGCCGGGATCGCGAGCTGCGCGATGCGCTGGATCGTCTCGTCGAGCTCGAGCGACGAGGAGAGCACCGCCCCGGCTTCGGCGAGCAGGCGCAGCGCCTCGTCGGCACGGCGGCGGGCGGTGATGTCCTCGACGATGCCGACGACGAACCATGGCTCGCCGCCGCCGTGCCGGGCGAGCGTCGCGGTCAGCCGTCCCCAGACGATCTCGCCGTCGCGCCGCTGGTACCGCTTCTCGATCCGGATGCTCTCACGCTCGCCGCGGACCAGCTCGCGCATCAGCCGCTCCTGCACGATCGCGTCGTCGGGGTGGGTGAACGCGACGTAGCTGCGCGAGATGAGCTCGCTGCACCGGTAGCCGGTGAGCGCCTCGTACGCGGCGTTGCAGTCGAGGATGATCCCATCCGGGGTCGTGATGGTGATCCCGATGCCGGCACCGTCGTAGATGCCGCGGAACTTCGCCTCGCTCTCGCCTAACGCTCGCTGGACCTCGACGTTCCGCGCCGCCAGCTCGTCGGCGAGGCGGAGCGACGCCCGCAGCTCGATCTCCGACACCACCAGCGCGGTCAGCTCGCGCAGGATCCGGATCTCGTGGTCGGTCCACTGCCGCGGCTTCGAGTCGATCGCGCAGAAGCTGCCGAGCGCGTGCCCGCCGCTGTCGACGATCGGGATCCCGGCGTAGGCGACGACGCCGATCTCGCTGACGGCGAGGTTCGACGAGAGGATCGGATCGAGGCGGGCATCGTTCACGACCAGCGGCATCACGCCGCGCACGACGTGCTGGCAGAACGAGTGGCTGAGCGGCGTTTCGCGCCGGCTCGCCCACGGCTCCGGCAGCCCGATCGCGCTCTTGAAGAACTGCCGGTCGCCGTCCACGAGCGACACCAGCGACACCGGCACGCCGAGGATCTCGGTCGCGAGCCGCGTCAGGCGGTCGAACGCCTCCTCGGCCGGCGTGTCGAGAAGCGCCGAGTGGCGAAGCGCGGCGAGCCGCTCAGGGTCGTCGAGTTCGGCGTGGCGGACGTTGGTGCGCTCGGTCATGCGGGCAGCTGGCGGCGGGCGATGGTCTGCGAACGATCCGCGGCGATACCCATCATCGGGCGCCACACTGGGACAATAGCACTTTCGGCTCCGCGGCGTTGGGAAAGAGTGCCTTCGCCGCGCGCGCGTGCGGCTTGGCGCGGGTGCAGTTGCCGCGGCGGATCCAGGCCGCCGCGAGGCGGACATGGATCCGGTAGCTCCCCGGATCGAACCGCGATGCCGCTTCCAGCACCGTCGCCCGGCTCGAGGAGCTGAACACCTCCATCGCCGACGCCTGTGTCGCGCTGCGCGCGACCGCCACTGCGCCGATCGCGAGCAGGAGCAGCGTCGCACCGATCCGCCTAACGGCAGGGAGCTCGACGACCGCGCGCTCGCGGCCTTCGGGCGAGAGTGCGCCGAGCAGCGACCAGGCGATCAGCGCGTTGACCGGAAGGAGCAGGACGGCATCGAAGCTACCAACGACCAGGAGGACGACGATCGTTCCCAGCAGTGTCGCCGCGACCAGTCGATCGGCGGGCGCACGGTCGGCGGAGAGCCCACGCAGCCCGTCGGCGACGAGCGAGACGAGCGCGAAGCCGAGCAGCACGAACGCCACCAGCCCGCGCTCCGACAGGAAGGTCATCCAGTCGCTGCTCGGCCACGGGTTCGCCGTCATGCCATCGCTCGCCAGCGACGGGTCGTCGCGCGAGGCGAACTTGGGGTAGACCACCGCCCAGTTGCCCGGGCCGACGCCGAGCAGCGGGTGATGCGACGACATGCGCAGCGTGTTGCCGTACTGGACCAGCCGACCGTGCCCGCTGCCGCCCTTGTAGTTCACCACGCTCTTCGCCGTGTCGAGGTAGGGCGACTCGCTGTTCCAGTCGAGGGTGTTCGGGAGCGCGAGCGCCACGCCGATCCCGGCCGCGGCGGCGACGACGAGGAGCAGGGCTCGACTCCAGCGAAGCCCTGCCCCGGCGCCGCGGAGGGCGACGATGCCTAACGGCAGGGCGAGGACACCGCAGGCGATCAGCGCCAGCCACGCTGCGCGGCTACGCGAGAGGAAGAGCGCGGCCGCGACGAGCGCGATCCCGCCCGACCAGCGCATGAACGACGCCCGCGTCGGCGCGGTGAGCGCGACGAGGACGAGCGCGGGCGCCGCGATGACGCCGAGGTGCGCCATGAAGTTGCGGTTGCCGAAGGTGCCGCCGGGCGCGCGATTGAGGCTCACGTACTCGGTGCGGACGCCATATGCCTGGAGGAGGGCGGTGATCGCGCCGAGCACCGCCGCGAAGGCGAGGACGCCGACGAGCCGGCGTCCCAATCCCGCTCGACCGACCGCTCGCGCCGCCCAGAAGCACGCCGCGCCCGACAGCGAGACCGCCGCCGCACGCTCGGCCAACCACCAATTTGTCGCGAAGATGGCCGAGAGAATGCCGACGCCGAGGAAGCCGGCGAGAAACTGGTCGACGCGCGCGAGCGACAGCCGGCTCGCGGAGACGAGGAGCGCGAGCGAGACGAGGAGCGCGGTCGCGTGCAGCACCAGCTCCTTCGGGACGAAGAAGCGATCGAGATCGAACTGCTTGTACGGAAGCGCCGCGAGGACGACGAGGATCGCCCCCGTTTGGAGGACGCGGAGGGTGAAGCGCGCCCGGGCAGGGGCTCGCGGCGTGGGCGCGGTCGATCGCATGAGCCCCAAAGATGCCATCCGGCCCCTCGCGCGCACAGCCCGGGGGGAAGCGTTGCAGCGCGCGGAGAGTTTATTTCCCCAGAGATCGCGGCGCGAGACTCGCTATGACCCGGCGATAGAGAGATGATCGAGGCTCCGATCGAGAGAGGAGAGACGAGCGACGAAACAACGATTGGGGTTGCCGCCACACCCGCAGTTGCCGTTGCGCCCGGCGCTTTCGCTCAGCTCTCATTGCTCCATCGGAGTCTCGATCATCTCTTCATCGCACTGTTGACCCCAGAGTAGCCCTGAATTGACTACAAACGTCCCCCCCGGCGCACCCCTCCTGACGCGGATCTTCCCGCGCGCTTCACAGGGGCGTGACGAGCTCCTCGCCGGCCCGATTCGCGGCGAGCTGCTCGGCGCCGACCAGTTGGCGACGCGTGCGCGTGAGCTGGCGCGGTCGCAGCGGGTCGTCGCCAAGCCGAAGCGGCTGCGACAGACGCCGCTGCTTGTTCGCCTGAACGAGACCCGGGCGGTCCTCGAGGCGGCGCACAACCGCCTGACGGCGGCGTCGGATGCGGAGACGGACGTCGGGCCGGCGGGCGACTGGCTGCTCGACAACTTCCATGTCGTCCAGGAGCACATCCGCGAGGTCCGCGAGAGTCTCCCACGCGGCTACTATCGCGAGCTCCCCGAGCTGGCGACCGGGACGCTGGCCGGGTACCCGCGGGTGTACGAGATCGGGATCACGCTGATCGCGCACACCGAGGCGCGGATCGATCTCGAGAACGTGAACCTGTTCATCGGCGCCTACCAGGAGCGGACGACGCTCTCGGTCGGCGAGCTGTGGGCGATGCCGGCGATGCTGCGGCTCGGGCTGATCGAGAGCGTCCGGCGGATGGCGCTGCGGACGATCCAGCGCCTCGACGACATCGAGCTGGCGGACAAGTGGGCGGCGCGCCTGCTGTCGAACGGGCGTCCCGCCGCCGGAACGTTAGGCGGCCCCCTCGACGACTTCGTCCGCAACACCCCGCCGCTCACGTCGCAGTTCGTCGCCCGGCTGCTGCACCAGCTGCGGCTGTCCGAGCAGTCATTCCCCGCGCTCCTCTGGTTCGAGCAATGGATCGCCGAGGAGGGACCGACGTCGGAGGAAGCGGTCGCGCGTACCACCGAGCGGATGGCGCTGACGCAGGTGATGACGGCGAACAGCATCACCAGCCTGCGGGCGATCGCGCGCTTCGACTGGCGCGTCTTCGTCGAGCGGCAGAGCGTGATGGAGCAGGTGCTGCGGGGCGACCCGACCGGGCACTACACGCAGATGACCTTCCAGACGCGCGACCATTACCGGCACGTGGTCGAGCGCATCGCGCGGCGGACGGAGAAGCGCGAGCAGGACGTCGCGCACGCGGCGATCGAGCTGGCGCGCCGCTCGCGCGAGGTCTCACCCGGCGACGAGCGCCACGGGCACGTCGGCTTCTGGCTGATCAACGACGGCAGGGCCGAGCTCGAGCGCGTCACCGGCTACCGGCCGACGTGGGGCGAGCGCGTGCATCGCGCCGCGCTGCATCACCCGAACCTGATCTTCGTCGGCGGGATCATCGTCGTCACCGTGCTCGCGCTGCTGACGGTCCTTCGCGTCGCCGACGCGCCGTCGCAGCACATCGCCTCGCTGCTGCTCGCGTTCACGCTGCTCCCGGCGATGGACATCGCGGTGAACATCGTCAACCAGCTGGTCGCGGCGTTCCTGCCGCCCCGCGTGCTGCCCAAGCTCGACCTGACGCGCGAGCTCGGCGTGCCGGCGGAGTACCGCACCGCGGTGGTGATCCCGACGCTCTTCGGGTCGGTGGAGGCGGTGCGCGAAGCGCTCGACACGATCGAGGTGCAGTACCTCGCCAACCGCGAGCCGAACCTCCACTTCGCGATCCTCAGCGACTTCACCGATTCGCCCACCGAGCATCGCGACGGCGACGAGGCGATCGTCGCCGCGGCCGTGCAGGGTGTGCAGGCGCTCAACGCGCGCTACGCCGGCGGCGACCAGACGGCCTTCTACCTCTTCCACCGCCCTCGGCTCTGGAACCCGCAGCAGGGATCGTGGATGGGATGGGAGCGCAAGCGCGGCAAGCTCGCCGAGTTCAATCGAGTCCTCCGGCAATCAGATGGTGGCAGGCCGGGGTCGGCGTTCACGACCGTCATCGGCGACGTCGTGCTCCTCCGCAGCGTGCGCTACGTCATAACGCTCGACAGCGACACCGTCCTCCCGCCTGACGCCGCGCCGAACCTGATCGGCACGATCGCCCACCCGCTCAACCGTGCCGTCTACGACGAGACGTTAGGCAGGGTGGTTCGCGGCTACGGCATCCTCCAGCCGCGCGTCGGTGTCTCGCTCCCGAGCGCGCACCGCTCACTGTTCGCGGCGATCCATTCCGGACATCCGGGCGTCGACCCGTACACCACCGCGGTCTCCGACGTCTACCAGGACCTCTACGGCGAAGGGAGCTTCACCGGGAAAGGGATCTACGACGTCGATGCATTCGAGCGCGCGACCCATGGGCGCTTCCCGGAGAACACGCTGCTCTCGCACGACCTGATCGAGGGAAATTATGCGAGAGCCGGCCTCGCCACCGACATCGAGGTCTACGACGACTACCCGACCCGCTACCTCACCTACACCCGGCGCAAGCATCGCTGGATCCGCGGCGACTGGCAGCTGCTCGACTGGCTGACGCCGCGTGTCCCCGGGCCTAACGGTCCGGAGCGCAACCGGCTCTCGGTCCTCTCGCGGTGGAAGATCCTCGACAACCTTCGCCGCAGCCTGACGGAGATCGCGCAGCTGGCGCTGCTCGTCGCCGCCTGGACGCTCTTCCCCGGCTCGCCGGTGCGGTGGACGCTCGTCGCGCTCGGCGCGATCGCCGCACCGTGGATCGTTTCGCTCTTCCTGGCGGTGGTGCGCCCGCCGTTCGACAAGAGCTGGCGGGCGTACTACGCCGCGGTCGGCCGCGACGCCGTCACCAGCGTGCAGCAGCTGACGCTCGCGATCGTCTTCCTCGCTCACCAGGCGTGGGTGAGCGCCGACGCGATCGGACGCACGCTCTGGCGGCTGTTCGTGTCGCGGCGGAAGCTGCTCGAGTGGCAGACGGCGTCGCAGGTCGAGCGGATGACGAGCGCGGACCGCGGCGGCGTCTGGCGCAAGATGTGGCCGGCCGTCGCCATCGGACTCGTCGTGCTGGCGATGGTCTCGACGTCGGCCTGGGTGCTCGTCGCGCTGCGCGCATCGAACCGCGCCTCGGCCAGCGGAAGCATCGCGGCCGGGCGCCTCCTCCTCGTCTCCGTTCCGACCATCCTCCTCTGGATCCTCTCGCCATCGGTCGCGCAGGCGCTGAGCAAGCCGGCGCTCCTCCTCACGCAGCGGCTGAGCGCGGCCAATCAGGAAGCGGCGGTCCGCTACGCGCTGCTGCACTGGCGCTTCTTCGATCACTTCGTCAGCGAGGACACCAACTGGCTCGCGCCGGACAACTTCCAGGAAGATCCGACCCCGGTCGTCGCGATGCGGACATCGCCGACGAACATCGGGCTCCAGCTGATGGCGATCGCGACCGCAGCGGAGCTCGGCTTCATCTCGATCGAGGAGATGACGACGCGGCTCGAGCGCGCGTTCCGCTCGCTGGAGCGAATGCGCCGCTATCGCGGCCACTTCTACAACTGGTACGAGTTGCACGACCTGAACGTGCTCGAGCCGGCGTACATCTCGACGGTGGACAGCGGCAACCTCGCCGGTCACCTGATCGCGCTCAGGCAGTCGTGCCTGCACATCGCCGATCGTCCGGTGTCGAGCGCGCGGCTCTGGCGAGCGCTGGCCGCGGCGCTGCAGATCGCGCATGACCGCCTGACGACGCTGGCGACGAGCGGCGCCGCTGACACGCCGCTCAGCTTCGGCGCCGTCGCCGACGCGGCGAAGCTCGTCCGCGCGGCGCGCACCGCGTTCGCGGCGATCCACGGCGATGCGCCCGATCCGGCGGCGATCGCCGGCGTCGCCGCGCCCCTCGAGCAGGCTCGCCTCGCGTTAGGCGCGGCCGAGCTACCCGCCGAGTCGCTCGACCCGGCGATCGAGTGGCTCGACTGGACCGCCAACCGCCTCGACGACGAGGCGACGCGCCTCGCCGCTCTCGGCCCCACGCGCTCACGGACGCCGTCGAAGAGCGCGCCCGTCGCCGTCGAGCATCCGTCGCTGCGCCAGGTCGCCGCGACCTCCACCGATGCGAGCGAGCTGGTGGCGCGACTGGAGACGATCGCCGCGCGCGCCTACGCCTACGCGCTGGAGATGGACTTCCGCTTCCTCTTCGACGAGCGGCGCAAGCTGTTCTCGATCGGCTACCAGCTGCAGACGCACTCGCGCGACGCGTCGTACTACGACCTGCTCGCCTCCGAGGCGCGGCTCGCCAGCTTCGTCGCGATCGCCAAGAACGACATCCCGGTGGAGCACTGGTTCCGGCTCGGCCGCACGCTCACCCACGCCGACGGCGCGACGGCGCTCGTGAGCTGGAGCGGCAGCATGTTCGAGTACCTGATGCCGGTGCTCGTCATGCAGTCGTTTCCCTTCACGGTCCTCGACCAGACCTATCGCGGCTCGGTAAAACGGCAGATCGCCTATGCCGACCAGCGCGACGTGCCGTGGGGGATCAGCGAGAGCGCGTACAACCTGCGCGACCGGCACCTCACCTACCAGTACCGCGCCTTTGGCATCCCCAACCTCGCGCTCAAGCGCGGCCTGGGCCGCGACCTGGTCATCGCCCCCTACGCCACGGCGCTGGCAGTGCTGGTCGACCCGGCCCGCGCGTTAGGCAACCTCGGCCGCCTCGAGCGGCGCGGCGCGTTAGGCAGGTACGGCTTCCTCGACGCGCTCGACTACACGCGCCCCGATCCCGGCGAGCGGTACGCGCTCGTCAAGACCTACATGGCGCACCACATCGGGATGGGGCTGATCGCGCTGGCGAACGCGCTGCGCGACGGCCTCTGGCAGCGCCGCTTCCACGCCGACCCCCTGGTGCGCGCGGCCGAGCTGCTGCTGCACGAGCGCATCCCGCGTCGCCTCGTCCTCCAGGAGCCGCAGGAGGCGCGGCCCGACGAGGCGCTCCCCGACCCGGAGCTCGAGCGTCCCGCCGTCAGGCAGATCGACGCCGCCGATACGCCGCAGCCGCACATCGCGCTGCTCGGCCACCTGCCGTACACGATCATGGTCAGCAGCTGCGGCGCGGGCTACAGCCGGTACGGCGACCTCGCGATCACCCGCTGGCGCGCCGACGGCACGCGCGACAACACCGGCCAGTTCTGCTACGTACGCGACGCGACCAGCGACCGCGTCTGGTCTGCTGCGTACCAGCCGACGTGCACCGAGGCGGAGTGGTACCGCGCGCTGCTCGCCACCGATCGCGTGACCTATCACCGCGCCGACAACGGCATCGAGACACGCACCGAGATCGCGGTCGTGCCTGACGATTCAGCGGAGGTGCGGCGGGTGACGGTGACCAACAACAGCACCGAGACCCGCGAGATCGAGCTGACAAGCTACGGTGAGATCGTCCTCACTTCACCAGACGCCGACCGCGCGCACCCGGCGTTCGCGAACCTCTTCGTCGAGACCGAGTGGCACGAGTGGTGTACGGCGATCACGGCGACGCGGCGGCCACGCTCGGCCAATGAGAAGTCGCTGTGGTGCGTCCACGTCGCTGATGCGGGAAAGGATCGCGTCGGTGCGACGACGTGTGAGACCGACCGCGCGAAGTTCATCGGACGCGGACGGACCACGCGCGATCCCGTCGCGCTCGACGGTGAAGGCCCGCTGTCGATGACGACCGGTGCCGTGCTCGACCCGATCTTCTCGCTGCGCACGCGCGTCAGCGTCGCGCCGGGACGTTCGGCGTCGGTTGCGTTCACGACGATCGTCGCCGACAGCCGCGAGCGCGCGTTCCAGCTCGCCGACCGGTACCACCACCCGCATGCGGCGCAGCGCGCGCTCGACCTGGCGTGGACCTCGACGCAGGTCGAGCTGCGCGAGCTCGGCATGACGCCGACCGACGCGGCGGTGTTCCAGGAGCTGGCCGGACACCTCTTCTACCCGAATTCGGCGCTGCGCGCGCCGATGGCGGAGCTCATCGAGAACCGCGGCTCGCAGCCGCTGCTCTGGAGCGTGGGCTTGTCGGGTGACTGGCCGATCCTGCTCGCACGGATCGACTCGATGGACGGGATGCCGACGCTGCGGCAGCTGCTCGTCGCCCACCACTACTGGCGACGTCGCGGGATGATGGTCGATCTCGTCGTGCTCAATGCACACGCGCCGACCTATCTGCAGGATCTCAACGACCGGATCACCGCCGCGATCTTCGCGTCGAGCGACGCCGGGATGGTGGACCGACCGGGCGGGGTGTTCGTGCGCCGCGCCGAGATCCTCGGCGACGACGCGCTGCGCATGCTGCGGGCGACGGCGCGCGTGCACATTCCCTGCGACGGGCGCTCGCTGGCGCGCATCCTCGACGCATCGAAGTCGAAGGCCGAGCTGGAGGAGCTCGAGCTGTTCGGCGAGGACCTCGCCCCGCCGCGCACGGCGGCGGCGCAGCAGTCGCCGTCGGACACCCTCGCGCTGCAGCGCGCGCGGCTGCACACGGTGGTCCGCGAGCCGCGGCACCCGATGCCCGACGTCGCGTTAGGCTACGCGGACGGAAACGGTGCCGGCCGCGAGCCGCCGCGCGCCGCCAGGCACGGCGACCGGCCGACGCCATCGGCCGGCGTGCCGGTGCTGGCCGCCTCGGTGGCCTCGCCCGAGCTGAGCTTCGACAACGAGTTCGGCGGGATGACGCGCGAGGGCGACTACTTCATCCGCGTCGCCGGCGACAACGTGCCGCCGGCGCCATGGGTGAACGTGATCGCCAACGAGCGCGGCGGCTTCATCGTCAGCGAGCGCGGTGCGGGGTGCACGTGGGCGGAGAGCAGCTTCTTCTACCGGCTCACGCCGTGGCAGAACGACCCGGTGAGCGACGCGCCGGGTGAGGTGATCTACCTGCGCGACGACGATTCGCAGGTGCTCTGGAGCGCGACGCCGGCGCCGATCCGCACCAGCGAGCCGTACGTCGCCCGTCACACCGCCGGCGCCTCGTCATTCGAGCACGTGCGCGACGGGATCGCGACGCAGCTCACCGTCGGCATCGACCAGCACGACGCGGTCAAGATCTCGACGCTGCGCATCACCAACCGCGGCGACCGGGTGCGGCACCTGACCCTCACCTCGTACACCGAGTGGACGTTAGGCGTGACGCGGGAGCACAGCCAGCACCAGGTCACGACGTCCTTCGACCCGGCGACGGGGGCGATCTTCGCCCGCAACACCTTCGACCCGGTGTTCGCGCAGTGGGTCGCCTTCGCGGCGATCAGCGAGCAGGTGACCAGCCACACCGGGGACCGGCGCGAGTTCATCGGCCGGAACGGATCGTTAGGCGCGCCGTTCGCGCTCGCCGGCGGCGCGACACCGCTGACCGGCACGGTCGGCGCCGGGATGGATCCCTGTGCCGCCCTGCAGTGCGCGATCGAGCTCGCGCCGGGTGAGAGCCGCGATGTCGTCGTCATCCTCGGCGCGGCGGCAACGGAACAGGCGGCGAAGGGCGCGGTCGCGGCACGCCGCGACGCGCGCGGCGCACGCGTTGCGCTCGCGGATACGGTGAAGAGCTGGCAGGAGCGGCTCGGCACGATCGCTGTCCATACGCCGGAGCCGAGCTTCGACGCGATGATGAACCGCTGGATCTTCTACCAGGCGCTGTCGTGCCGGATGTGGGGACGGACCGCGCTCTACCAGAGCAGCGGGGCGTACGGTTTCCGCGACCAGCTCCAGGACTGCATGGCGTTCGTCTACTCCGAGCCGCAGCTGGCGCGGGCGCACATCATCCGCTCGGCCGGGCGGCAGTTCGTCGAGGGCGACGTGCAGCACTGGTGGCACCCGCACAGCGGGCGCGGCGTGCGCACGAAGTTCAGCGACGACCTCGCCTGGCTGCCATACGTCGTCGATCATTACGTTCGCATCACCGGCGACGCGTCGGTGCTCGACGAGCCGGCGCCGTTCCTGACGATGCGCCAGCTCGACCCCGACGAGCACGAAGTGTACGACTTGCCGCAGGAGAGCGGCGAGACCGGCACCATCTACGAGCATTGCCGGCGCGCGCTGCATCGCGCCTGCACCGTCGGTGCGCACGGGCTGCCGCTGATCGGCATCGGCGACTGGAACGACGGGATGAATCGCGTCGGTGTCGAGGGAAAGGGCGAGACCGTGTGGCTCGCCTGGTTCCTGACGACGACGCTGCGCTCGTTCGCCGCGATCGCCGACGCGCGCGGCGACGCCGCCGAGGCGAAGGACTTCCGGGCGAAGGCCGACGCCTACGTCCGCGCGATCGAGGAGACGTCCTGGGACGGACTCTGGTACCGCCGTGCCTACTTCGACGACGGCTCGCCGTTAGGCTCGTCGAGCAGCGACGAGTGCAAGATCGACTCGATCGCCCAGAGCTGGAGCGTCATCAGTGGCGCCGGGATCCCGGAGCGGCAGGAGCAGGCGATGCGGTCGTTCGAGGAGCACCTCGTCCGCAACGATGCGCGGCTGCTGATGCTGCTCACGCCGCCGTTCGACAAGACGACGCACGACCCCGGCTACATCAAGGGCTACCTGCCCGGCGTCCGCGAGAACGGCGCGCAGTACACGCATGCCGCGCTGTGGGCGGTGCTGGCAACCGCGCTGCAGGGGCGCGGCGATCGCGCCTTCGAGCTATACCAGATGATCAACCCGCTCACGCACGCGTCGACCCGCGCCGACGCCGAGGGCTACAAGGTCGAGCCGTACGTCGTCGTCGCCGACTTGTACACCGCAGCCGGCCATCTCGGCCGCGGCGGCTGGACGTGGTACACCGGCTCCGCGAGCTGGATGTATCGGGTCGGTCTCGAAGCAATCCTCGGCTTCCACAAGCGCGGCGACACCCTCGCGATCGAGCCCTGCATCCCGGCCACATGGCCAGAGTTCACGCTCGAGTATCGTCATGCGTCGAGTCGATACACGATCACGGTCAAGAA